>UQHT01000040.1 GCA_900540875.1 uncultured Collinsella sp. | reverse complement strand
GCCAGACCGGAGGGGCGCCGGGGGCGGGAATCTGGGCGTACACATTTCCTACACAGTTTGGAATTCTCAGCTGAATTTACCAGTAATCAGAACCACCCATAAAAAGGGTGGTTTGCTCTTAGGGTATAACCCACGGGCCCCGGGCTCGCGTCTAAAGGCGCGGGCCCGGACTTCGTCCAGGCCTAGTGCATCTTGACCCGTGGCGCGCCGGTCGAACCGGCAGGATCACCTCCTCTTGAAGGGGTCCTCGTACTCCTTCACGCTCAGCTTGTCCAGCGCGATGTCGTGGGACTCCTGCTCCCTGATGTACTTGGCGATCGTCGCCTCGTTCAGGCCGACGGTGGACACGTAGTAGCCCTCCGCCCAGAACCTCCTGTTGCCGAACTTGTACTTGAGGCTGGCGTGCCTGTCGAATATCATCAGCGAGCTCTTCCCCTTCAGGTAGCCCATGACGCTCGCGACGCTGTACTTCGGCGGGATCGCCAGCAGCACGTGCACGTGGTCGGGCATCAGGTGCCCCTCGATTATCTCGATCCCCTTGTACTCGCACAGCTTCCTGAGGATCTCCCCTATGTCGCTCCTGATTTGGTTGTAGATCACTTTGCGCCTATACTTCGGCGTGAACACGATGTGGTACTTGCACATCCACTTCGTGTGGGAAAGGCTGTAGGCCTTCTGGGCCATGGCGACCACCCCTTCGACTCGAATTCTTGACGGCCTGAACAATCGTCAATATCGGTCGGAGGGGCGGCTTTGTAAAGCCGTTTGTCTCCACCCGCGTAGCGGGTGGTTTAAAGCTGGCCGCTGCGCGGCCAGCAGACTAAAGTCTTGAATAAAGAGGGGATCTCGTTTCCGAGATCCCCTCCTCCGTCTATCTATAGAAATAGGCTTTCAAAGCCTTAGGCCAACAGCTTGCGACCGGATTCCTCGATCGCGTCAAGTGCTGCATCAGCCTCGGCGGCATCCGCGCCCTTAGCGAAGATGTACAGCTTAATCTTGGGCTCGGTGCCGGAAGGACGAACAATACCCTTGTTGCCGCCCTCAAGATCGAACTCAATGACGTTAGCCTTCGGCAGGCCGTTCACGCAGGTGTTGTAGTCCACGACGGCCTCAATCTTGGACCCAGCAAGCTCCGCAGGCGGGTTCTCGCGCAGACCGGCCATGATGCCGGCCATCTTTGCCGCACCCTCAGCACCGGGATAGCTCAGCGAAATCGTCTTGTTGTGGTAGTAGCCATACTTCTCGTACAGCTCGTGCATCGCGTCGGCGAGGTTCTTACCCTGGAGCTTGTAATACTGCGCCATCTGGCAAATCAGCAGCGAAGTGCTCACGGCGTCCTTGTCGCGCACGTGGTCGCCAGCCAGATAGCCGTAGCTCTCCTCGAAACCAAAGATAAAGCGATCGACCTCGCCAGCATCGGAAAGCGAGGTAATGATGTCGCCGATGTACTTGAAGCCCGTCAGGCAGCGGCGGAGCTCAAAACCGTACTCGTCGGCCAGAGCGTCAACCATGGCGGAAGAAACGATAGTAGTAACGGCAACCTTCTTAGTGAGGTCCTCACCGCGGGCAGCACGGGTCTTGCAGATATAGTCGAGCAGCAGAACGCCCATCTCATTGCCGGTCAGCAGCAGATAGTCATCGCCATTCTTAACGGCAACGCCAACACGGTCGGCGTCGGGATCGGTTGCAAGCAGCAGATCGGGGTGAACCTGCTCGCAGAGATCGATGCCCTTCTGCATGGCCTGACGGATCTCGGGGTTAGGATACGGGCAGGTCGGGAAATCGCCGTTAGGCTCCTTCTGCTCGGGAACAACCGTGACATCGGTGATGCCAGCGCGCTCGAGCACCGTGGTAACGGGAATGAGGCCGGTACCATTCAGCGGCGTATAGACAAGCTTGAGCGGCGCGCCGGCAATTTCCTCGGCAGAAAGATTCGTAACGCCGCGAGCGAGAACGGCGTCGTAATAACGCTCGAGGCACGAGTCATCGATCCATTTGACCAGGCCCTGCTCAAGAGCCTCATCGAAGTCCATGGACTTCACACCGGTGAACGTATCGGTCTCGGCGATAGCCTTAGAAATTGCATCGGCGGCCTCGCTGGTGATCTGGCAGCCGTCGGGGCCATAGGCCTTATAGCCGTTATACGGTGCCGGGTTATGACTAGCGGTCATGCAAATGCCACCGGAGCACTTAAGATCACGGACGGCCCAGGAGAGCGTCGGCACAGGAGAAATCTTGGGATAAACGAGGGCAGTCACGCCGTTTGCTGCAAGAATGGCAGCCGTCGTCTTAACGAACAGCTCACCTTTATTGCGGCTATCGCGAGCGATGGCAACCGTCGGATGCTCAAAGGTCGCATTGAGATAGTCAGCGAATCCCTGGGTCGCACGACCGACCGTATAGATATTCATACGGTTAGTGCCCGCACCGATAGTGCCGCGAAGACCGGCGGTACCGAAGGCGAGATCCTGGAAGAAAGCGTCAGTGATGGCGTCCTCATCACCCTGCTCCTTCATCGTGTTGAGCTCAGCGAGGAGCTCCTCGTCCTTGACATTGGCAATCCAAGTATCAAGCAGCTCATGAACATCTGCCATGTGAGTCCTTCCGTCACAATCAATAAAACGACCCGTGTAAAAACAGGACAAGCGCAGCAGTGCGCTAAAGCAAATATTAGTCCATTGAGAACAGAGAACCGACCAAAGAACGGTGAACGTCTATATTCAGCGGTCCTTGATTCTCATCTTCATTGCAACAGGCTCAGGACTCAGCGCAACGCGTTGCG
>UQHT01000039.1 GCA_900540875.1 uncultured Collinsella sp. | reverse complement strand
TCGAAAACGTGTTGGTGTAGATGACCGATTGGGCGGCATCAATCGACGCGAGCGCGGGAATCGGCTTACCGGCAAGGCGAAACTCGCAATCAAAGTCATCTTCGATGAGATACCGGTCCGGCTGCTCGGCGGCCCAGCCCAGCAGGGCATAGCGACGCGCAATGCTCGTCACAAGGCCGGTCGGATACTGATGGGACGGCATCAGGTGAAGGACATCCGCCCCGGTTTTCTGCAGAGCGCTCAAGTCCACGCCCTCACCGTCCAACGGGATATGCCGCACTTCGCAACCCATGGCCTGATAGATGCGCGTCAAACGCAAATACCCCGGATCCTCAACGGCATACACCTTGTCCGCGCCAAGCAGCTGAACCAACATGGTATCGAGCAACTGGGCGCCCGCACCGATAACGATGTTGTTGGGGTCGACATTCATACCCCTTGTCCCGCGCAGATGGTGAGCAATTGCGCGTCGTAGCCGAACGGTGCCCTGCGCCGGCGCGGGCGAAAAGATTTCACGTTCGTCTTCGGACGTCAGTGTCGCCCGTAGCGCGCTTTGCCAAAGCCGCGCCGCCTCCAAAGCGGAAGGAGAAAGAGCCTCGAACTGCTCGGTCTGTCCGTCGGAATCATGCGCGCTGGGGCCAACAGAGACAGCATCTCGGTCGATATCCCCCGCGGCCAAAGACAAAACCGGTGCATCGGGAAGCTCGCACGCGTAGTAACCACGCCGCGGCTTTGAGCAAATATAACCCTCGGCAAGCAACTGGCTATATGCATTCTCGATGGTAATGACACTGATTCCCAGATGACTGGCAAAGGCACGCTTAGACGGAAGATGCTCCCCCGCCGCAATACGTCCAGCTACGATATCATCTCGAATTTGCTGGTAAACATACTCATAAAGCGATGCTTCGCCGCGATTTTCCAAATTGTAGTCAAGCATGGGTCTATCACCTGACCTTATCGAAACATTCAATCTGGCATTAGTCTGACCTTGTTATTATCTCGAAAACTGAGTATTTCGCCATACCCAGCCCCCCGATAGGATGTTCCGTCAAGCAATGTACATGCGAACCAAGGGAGCAACCATGGCAGAACAGACCAGCAAGGCCGATCGCGTCAAACTCAATCGCGAGCTCGCGCAGATGCTCAAGGGCGGCGTCATCATGGACGTCACCACGCCCGAGCAAGCACGCATCGCCGAGGAGGCGGGCGCCTGCGCCGTCATGGCGCTCGAGCGCATCCCGGCCGACATCCGCGCCGCAGGCGGCGTCTCGCGCATGAGCGACCCCAAGATGATCAAGGGCATCCAAGAGGCCGTCTCCATCCCCGTTATGGCCAAGTGCCGCATCGGCCACATTGTCGAGGCGCAGATCCTGCAGGCCATCGAAATCGACTACATCGACGAATCCGAGGTCCTCTCCCCCGCCGATGATGTCTATCACATCGACAAGACCCAGTTTGACGTGCCGTTTGTCTGCGGCGCCCGCGATCTGGGCGAGGCGTTGCGCCGTGTTGCTGAGGGCGCCACGATGATTCGTACCAAGGGCGAGCCGGGCACGGGCGACGTCGTTCAGGCCGTGCGTCACATGCGCAAGATCCAAAAGCAGATCCGCGACGTTGTTGCCCTGCGCGACGACGAGCTCTTTGAGGCAGCCAAGCAGCTGCAGGTTCCGGTCGAGCTGGTGCGCGAGGTCCATGCCACGGGCAAGCTCCCCGTCGTAAACTTTGCGGCCGGCGGAGTCGCGACCCCCGCCGACGCCGCGCTGATGATGCAGCTGGGCGCCGAGGGCGTCTTTGTTGGCTCGGGCATCTTTAAGAGCGGCGACCCCGCCAAGCGCGCCGCCGCCATCGTCAAGGCCGTGGCAAACTTCACCGACGCCAAGCTCATCGCCGAGCTTTCGGAGGACCTGGGCGAGGCCATGGTGGGCATCAACGCCGACGAAATCGAGATCATCATGGAGGAGCGCGGGCGCTAGTCCAGCAGAAAGGATCGCACATGAGCGATTATGCACACCAAACGGTTGCCGTGCTGGCGGTCCAAGGCGCTTTTGCCGAGCATGAGGCAAGGCTATCTGAGCTGGGCGCACGCTGTATTGAGCTGAGGCAGGCGGCTGATTTGAAGCAGAACTTTGACCGTCTGGTACTTCCCGGCGGCGAGTCTACCGTTCAAGGGAAACTGCTTGATGAGTTGGGCATGCTCGAGGAGCTTCGTACCCGTATCGCTGAAGGCATGCCCGTCCTGGGCACCTGCGCCGGCCTGATTCTGCTGGCTCACGACCTTGCCGCTCATGACGATAAGGGCACGCCGCGTTTGGCAACCATGGATGTGCTCGTTGAGCGCAATGCCTATGGCAGACAGCTCGGCAGTTTTCGCACCAAGGGACAGGTAGACGGCATCGACGGTGAAGTGCCGCTGACATTTATCCGCGCGCCCCGCATCGTCGAGGTCCACGGCGACGCCAAGGCCTTGGCAGAGGTCGATGGCCGCATCGTCGCCGCCCGCCAGGGCAACCAGCTCGGCGTAACCTTCCACCCCGAACTCGACGAAGACACCCGCCTCCACGAGCTCTTCCTCCAAATGTAGGCAGAGTAGAAACGAGCGTGGATTTTCGGACACGCAACAAATGAGAGTGGATAATCTCCCACTTTGAGCTCGAATGCAGGCTCAAACCGGGAGATTATCCACTCTCATGCTATGTAGTCGTTGGGGACGTTCTTAAACGACTAGTCAAACAAGAACGTCCCCAACGACCATATTGCGATAGACGACCACGTTTGTCCAGATAAAACCGACCAAATAAACCTGTCCCCTTTTGGTAGGTTTGGATCAAGGCAACGCCGATGCCTTGGTACCGACAGACACTATGACCCAATCCGAGGGCACTGAAAAGACAGGAGCCCCCGCTCGTGACCGCGGGTCGGGGCTGCGACAATGATGCTGAAGTGCCATAGGCGCAGCCGCGCCGCAACGAGGTTGGGAGGCTCCCATGCCAAAGTATTCTACCGCGTTCGGGATGGACGTCCACCTGAGGTCGACCACCGTCTGCGCCCTCGACGCGG
>UQHT01000038.1 GCA_900540875.1 uncultured Collinsella sp. | reverse complement strand
AACCCGCGACCCCAACCTTGGCAAGGTTGTGCTCTACCAACTGAGCCATGTCCGCTTGCGGGTTATTAATTTACGCGAGTTGTCCAAAAGACGCAAGTACTTTTTTCAAAAAAGTTATCTGCCGCATGTTCTTAGTAGCTAAACGCGCTAAAGCGATTGGCTAGGCACACGATTCCAGCGCTCCGCTAAACAGCTTCACCATCTGCACGCGCGTGCCGGCGCCGTCCGTACGACGAGCAACCTCAACATTATCGACGAGCATGCGCATTAGCTTGATACCACGGCCGCGCTCCTCGGATGCGACCGGTTCGCTCGTTTCATCGATAGAATAGCCGGCGCCTCGATCAAGCACCTCAACCACAACGCGATCGCCATAGGCCTGGACCGTCAGGACGCACCCGATACCGCCCGCATGGTCATAGGCATTACCCAGCGCCTCCCCCGACGCCAATGCGACATCGTATCGCTCGTCACGGCGCAACGGAAGCGATTCAAGGAGTTCGGCGATGCGATGTCGGTAGTATGGAAGATTCTCGATACCCTGACGGACCTCTACACTCTTACTCCAGCGAGGCAGCTCCCCCACCGGAATGGCGGGAATAGACTCCCGTGCTGGCCCTGCGACATGAAGGATATCGACAAGACGAGCGATCTTCAAAAAGCGGACAACTTCATCTGATGCATTGACGAGCGAAAGCAGGCCTTCTCGTCTCATGAGCTCTCTGGCACGTGTAAGCAAAAACGCCAAGCCCGTCGAATCGATAAAGCCCACAGCCTGGCAATTGACGACAACGCGGCGCACGCCCCGGTCAATCAAATTATCCAACCGCCGGCGCAGCACGGGCACCGAGGCGATGTCGACATCACCCGGTGGCGTCAAAACAGCTATGTCATTCCACTCATTCATACGACCATGGTTCCCCAAAAGCGTTCGCTCGATGCATACGTATCTGCAGCTGCGCAGATATTGCCCATCAAACGCCGCGGCCTACATTCGACCTCGTAAAAACTCAAGGGAAACCAGCGCGATGTCATCGTCCAGCGCCGATTCGGTAAATCGGTCAAGCTCGCCCAAGACCTTGCCGCAAATGCCCGACACGCCCTCCCCCGAAACAGAAAGCAGAAGATCGCGCAAGCGCTGCTCGCCAAAGAACGCTCCGGTGCGGTCGCGGGCCTCAATCGTTCCATCCGTATACATGAAGAGCATGTCGCCGGGGGCGAACGCAAACACGCCTGTCTCGTACACCATGCTCTCAAAGGCACCGATCACGCCCGATTGGCACCCAAGGAGCTCCACTTCTCCCCCGCAGGTCTCGCCGCCACCAAGCGGCGTCGACGACGGCCTAATGACCATAGTGGGAGGATGTCCCGCAGAGCAATAGGTAGCGCGGCCCGCTTTAAGATCGATCTTGGCGATAAACGCCGTCACAAACGTCTCGACCCTCGAGAAGCCCATGAGCATGCTGTTAAGGGAGCGTGCCATGCGGGTCGGTCCAGCGCCCTCCCAGGCATAGGCCGTCAGGGCCGTCTTGACGAGCGCGGACATCGATGCGGCCTCAATGCCTTTGCCAGACACATCACCCAGAATCATGACGGCGCAGTCGTCGGGAAGACGGATGAGCGTATAGAAATCGCCGCCGACCAACGCCGAGTTCGTGGCCGACAGGTACACCGAATCGGTTGCGATACCCGGAACATCCCCCAGGGAATTTCTCATGCCGATCTGGAGGGTCTGAGCGATATGGCGCTCCTCGCGCTTTTGAGATTCGCCTTCGTAGATCAGTTCAAAGTCATGCGCCAAGTGCACCAAGTAGTCGTATTCAAGGTCATCAATCGGCTCTTGGCTACCATCACGAAGCAGCAGCGCGCGCGTCGTCGGGCTCTTCGCAACGGAAACAGGAACAATCGCGTCGTTACTGTGCTTGCCATCACCCTCAGAGCGCGGGCGCCCCGCCTCGATGCCGGTGTCGACGTAGAGACCTTGACAAGGCAGGCCATGCGCCCTAAGCCAGCCTCCCATAGGCATCGATTCGTCAACGCGCGTTATACGGACGTGTTTAAGGTCCTCGGCACTCGTGCCGCCCAAAACAGATGCCTCAAAGCCATCAGGACCAGCCCCCAGACGTGCCGCTGGCGCCATCGTGGAAAAGAAAAGCATCTCGGGATCGTCCGGCAAAGCAACGCGACTGCCGCCTTCAAAATCTATGACGTAGGAATCCAGACTGGCGTCATACTCAACAGGACAAAAATGGCAGTTGAGCATATTGCAGATCTCGGACGATACCGCCTGGGTAGCCGCGGCGGGATCGTCTAGAAAGGTAAACAACTCATCACGCAAGACATTGAGCGAGCGGCCAAGCTCGGCCGTGCGACGAGAGCGCAGGCTCGATGCCATGCCGACCAGCTGGATAGACAGGTAATCGCAAATGACCTCGAGTACATTAACGTCATAGGCGAGCGGTGCCTGGGGGCGTTTCCAACCAACTTCCAGCACGCCAAGGATCTGCGTACCGTAAAAAACGGGAAGACAGATCTCGCTGCGGTACGGAGGCATATCCTGCACGCGCAACAGGTGCTTAGAACGATTGTCCAGGTCCATGAACATACCGGAGGCGGCCCTATCGCCCTCGAGGTCCTGTTGAATCGACAGGCGACAGGCACGCGACTCGCGAAGAACATACGTCGGAATGCCAGCGCCATACGGCAAAAACTCGGGCAGGTAGCTGTCATGCAGCTCCTTGGAAACACCGCGAAGCTTAAAACCGCCGCTCTCAGAAAAATAAATGGCAGCGCCCGAGGCATCGAGGGTTCCTACGAGCTGGTTCAAAACGGTATCTAGCAAACTGGGCAGCTCATCGGAGCCCACCGTGCTCATAATGACCGAGAGCGTGCCCGAGAGGCGCTTATTCGCCACTCTAAGTTCCGAAAGTGCACGCTTGAGCTGGCGGTCGTGCGAATACTGCTCTTCGATGCTATGGAGCGCCACCAGAACACGCGGTGCACGGCGGCCAAAGATGCGAGACGGTGTAACCGAGCCGGCACACACCAGGACGGGGATAAATGAGCCGTCACTCAGCTTGAGCATCAACTCGCTCTTTGTTCCATTGGTCTCAAAAGGAAGACGATGCTCTGTCGCGCGTTCAAATGCCGACGAGTACAGGAGGTCTTTAACATCTCCGTTGATCACATCGGAACGCTCCTCGCACATCAAGTCGAGCAAACGATTATTAACATGCAAAATGGTTCCGTCAAGCTCACAGACAATGACAGCATCGCTCGTAATCTCGACCAATTGGGCAACGTCTGCCCACTCGTTGCGCTCAAGCGTTTCCATCGTGAACCTCACCGTCTATCGGTAACAAAAAAGCCTCCAAAGAGGCTTCTCAAATGCGATGGTGTCGGAGGCGGGACTTGAACCCGCATGACCAAAAAGCGGTCACTAGCACCTCAAGCTAGCGCGTCTGCCAATTCCGCCACTCCGACATGCTATGTTGTTGATCGCGGTTCGTTCTGTTGAACCCGCGCGTTCAACGAGGAAGATAATAACCTATGATTCGAGAACTGTGCAAGCACTTTTTTCAAAAAAGTTTACGAATTTGTAAATGCGCAGGTAGATCTATATGTCCGGCCCCGAACCGGCGTTGCCTCCCGGCGCGTCCTCGGGCATGAGCGATATTTTGCTACGCACTTCGTGCTGCATAATATCGCTCCCCCTGCGGAATGCGCCGGGAGGCAACGCCGGTTCGGGGCCTGCAAATACGTACTTCAGGCACAGTTCTCAAACATGTTCTGGCGGCTGATGCAAATTTAGTGGCTCGGCTTTGCCGAGCCCTTATATAGGGAGGCCGGAGCTAAAGCTCCGGCCTCCCTAACTTTCCTATTAGATTAAGTAAGCGATCAGGAATCGCACTCCCCCCTGCCGAGTTACCGTAGGGCCCGCCCTGGTATTGCTTTTCAGAACATTCCGCACTGATATCTTCTGTATTGAAGACGTCGATGATGCACCCGTATACCATTG
>UQHT01000037.1 GCA_900540875.1 uncultured Collinsella sp. | reverse complement strand
AGTTCCGCACGCAAAGAAGGCCACTTAATGTGGCCTTCGTCTTGCGCAGGACTGTAGAGCAGGAAACCTTATATCCGGCCCCTCCGTCCGGGGACCGCGCCGTACCAGCTACAGCGTCATGTTTGGATCGGCGTCGACGTCGAACGGCGAGATTTCTCCTCGGTCGAATTTACGGCGGGCAACCTCTGCGATCATGGCAGCGTTATCGGTGCAGGCAGACAAGGGCGGCACCGTCACGCGGATCCCCTGACGCCCGAGCTTCTTGATCATCATCTCGCGCAGATGCGGATTGGCCGAGACACCACCGCCGATGCAATACTCCTTGCACCCGGTGGCGTGCAGGGCGTTTTTGGCCTTCTTGTACTGCACGTCAAAGACCGCCGCCTCAAACGAGGCCGCTAGGTCGGGCAGGTGAATCGTGCGCCCGGCCTTGGTCTCCTGCTCGATGTAGAGCGTCACCGCCGTCTTGAGGCCCGAAAGCGAGAAGCGATAGTCCCCCCTGCTGTTAAGCGCACGGGGGAAATCGATCGCGCGGGGATTACCCGTCTCGGCCAGCTTGGAGATGATGGGGCCACCGGGATAGCCCAGGCCCAGCGCCTTTGCCACCTTGTCGAAGGCTTCGCCCACGGCGTCGTCGAGCGTCTCGCCAAGCACTTCATAGTCGCCCCATGCCTTTACGTGCACGAGCATGGTGTGCCCGCCCGAAACGAGCGTAAAGATAAACGGGGGCTTGAGGTCGGGCTGCGCCAACAGGTTGGCAAACAGGTGGCCCTCCAGATGATTGACGCACACCAGCGGTTTGCCGGCAGCATACGCAAAGCCCTTGGCAAAGGCGACACCCACCACCAGGGCACCCACCAGGCCAGGACCTTGCGTCACGCCCACAGCGGCAAGCTCACTTGGCGCAATGGCTCCGCCCGTAAGGCCCAGCGATGCTGCGGCATCCTCGAGCGCCGCATCCACGACGCTCACAATCACCTCAACGTGTTTGCGCGAGGCGATCTCGGGCACCACGCCGCCAAAGCGGGCGTGAAAATCAATCTGTGTCGACACCTGGTTGGCCAGCATATTGCCATCTGCATCGATAATCGCCACCGCCGTCTCGTCGCAGGAGCTCTCGATAGCGAGCACTAGGCGGCGATGCTCAATCTCGACACGTTCCTCGGCAGAGCGCTTGGGCGCAGACAGGGGCCATGCGCGTTGCTCGGCTGCCGTCGGCTCGGGCGAGGCGTTATCGACCGGAAGCACGAGGGGAAGTGGGGCCGTCATGACGATGGCGTCCTTGCCGGCACCGTAATAGCCACGACGACGGCCAGCCTCGGTAAAGCCCAGAGCGTTATAAAGCGCGATCGCTCCCTCGTTACCGTCCTCGACCTCGAGCGAAGCCGTAGTGCAGCCGAGCATCTGGGCATCATAGCTCACGTGCGACAGCAGCTTGCGGGCAATGCCCTCACGGCGATGTGCCGGGTCGACGGCGACATCCAGAATCTGCACATCACCGTCCACGACCATACCGCCGGCAAGGCCCAGCAGCTTGCCGTCGTCGTGTGCCACCCACCAACTACGCGGCGCAGCGACGTCCTCGCCCAGTTCGGACAGGAACATGCCCGGCGTCCACGCCTCGTGTCCGGCACCTTCAAAGCAGGCGGCCTCCAGCGCGCTCGCGCCCTCGGCATCCGCCGCGCCCATGGGACGGAACTGCAGATGACGACCGGCGAGCTCATCGGCAACGCCCGTAATTTCGCTGTGCGCACTCTCGGCAAGACCAAGACGCTTGCGCTCGTTTTCCTCGGCATCCGAAAGGCGCGTGTAAATCGGCAGGACGCGGGCCGGATCGCCGTCGCCCGCAGCGTGCGCGAGCAGCAAGCCCTCGCCCGAAGGCCACCACAGGTCGCGCTCCACGCAGCGGGCGGTCTCGTCCTCACCCAGCAGCTTGCCATAGCGCACAAGACCGTCACCGGTCAGCTGAACCTGGTCCCAGTCCGCTGCTTGGCGCCACTCATCGAGCGCCACGGCGGCCTTGACCACGTGTTCGCGCTCAAATTGACGCTCGGGACCCTCATCGACCAGCATATACAGCGCCGGATATACCTCACCGCGCATAGCATCGGCCAAGATACCAAGCTTGCCACGCACGCCAGCCTTCCACGCCGTCCAAGCGCAAGCGTCAAGCGTCGACACGCCCAGCAGCGGAACATTGGCACCACATGCGAGGCCCTTGGCAGTGGAGATGCCG
Source organism: uncultured Collinsella sp. (assembly GCA_900540875.1). Classification (GTDB taxonomy): domain Bacteria; phylum Actinomycetota; class Coriobacteriia; order Coriobacteriales; family Coriobacteriaceae; genus Collinsella. The sequence continues at coordinate 4,903 of UQHT01000037.1, read as the reverse complement.
ATGCGCACGCCCGTAAACGACCCCGGGCCGCGGCCGACCACGTAGCAACCAACATCGCTGCGATTCAGACCGGCTTGAGCCAGCACGCCATCAACGGTATTCACGAGCTCAACGTTGGCGTGACGGCGACACATGTGGTCGCCACTCGCGAGCTTCGTCTCGCCCGTCTGCCCATCAATCCAGCTTGCCGCGCAGGCAAGCATGTCGGTCGAGGTATCGAGCGCCACCACCAGCGCGTTGTCGTTATGCAAGCTCATCTTGTACAGCCTTATCAATCAAATGGGAAAGCTCCATTGCGCGGTCACCGTGCGCCTCGAGCGTTATCGTTCGCACATCGCTGTCGCCCTCATCACGCTTGAGCGTCACCGAAAGATACTCATCCGTCAGCTCGTCCTGGAATTGTTCGCCCCATTCCAGCAGGCAAGCACCCTCATAGCCCAGCACATCAAAAATGCCCGTATCCTCGAGCTCGTAGGCATGCTCCAGGCGGTATAGATCAAAGTGAAACAGCGGAATACGACCTTGATCGTGAACGGCCATGAGCGCAAACGTAGGGCTCGTAACCATATGCCCATCGCCCAGCCCGCGCGAGACGCCCTTGGTAAAGTGAGTTTTGCCCACTCCCAGGCCACCGGTCAGGATGAGCACATCGCCGTCCTCAAGGCACGGTGCAATTAGCTCGCCAAAGTACTCCGTATCGGCAGCACTAGCCGTTTTGTAAGTGCCTACCCCCAGGCGCTCCAGGGACATATACGCTCCTTATTATTCCGAGGCGTCCTCTGGCGCGGGATGTCGCTCCAGATAGTCGCCCAGCATCTTAAAGTCTTCCTCCAGCAGCTCCTGCCATGCCGGATTGCGCAGCGCTGCTGCCGGATGGAAAGTGGGCATTACTACAAAATGCCCCATCTGGTGGAACCTGCCGCGCAGCTTAGTAATGCCAATCTCGGTCTTAAGCACAAAGTGCGTCGCGGGGTTGCCGAGTGTCACGATAATATCGGGCCAGATGCTTCGAATCTGCTCACGCAAAAACGGCGAACAAGCCAGCACTTCCTCGGGACGCGGATTGCGGTTTCCCGGCGGGCGGCACTTAAGCACGTTGGCAATGTAGACGTCTTCGCGTTTGAGCCCCGCCAGCGACAAAATGCCGTTGAGGTCCTCGCCTGCCGCCCCCACAAAGGGCTCGCCCTGCAAATCCTCATTGCGGCCCGGCGCCTCGCCAATAAACATCACGCGAGCGCGGGGGTTTCCCACGCCAAACACGATATTGTGACGCGACTGGTAGAGCTGGCAGAGGTGACAATCGCCCAGAACGGCCTCGATCTCCTCGAGTGCGACCTCACGCGGCGCCTGATGGCTATGGCCGGGGATGTGCATGACGCCCATAGCGGCTCCTACACGTAGACCTTGTCGAGACGCATGCCAAAGCCGCAGGCGACCTCGTAGTTAATCGTTCCGCGCAGTCGGGCCATCTCGTCCATAGTGATCTCGGCGTCGCCATCGCGGCCGACAATGATCATCTCGTCACCATACTCGGCCTCGGGAATCTCGTGTGCCGGGTTGGACTGAATGGCGACCATAAACTGGTCCATGCAGATATTGCCAACCTGATGCACGCGCTCGCCGCGATACAGCACATCCATACGATTGGAAAGCGTACGCGATAGGCCATCGGCATAACCGATCGGCAGCGTGCAGATCTGAACGCGCGTACGCGGTACGCGGTAGGAAAAACCGTAGCCCACGCCCTCGCCCATCGCAGGGTGTGCCACGCGCGTCACGCGCGCATGGACGCTCATAACGGGATCAAGCTGCATCACGCGGCCACTCAGCTCGCACGGCTGCATGCCATACAAGCCGACGCCGGCGCGAATCATATCAAAATGCATCGAGGGGTCGAGCATCGAGGACGGCGTGTTGGCGCAGTGCACGATACCGCACTCAAAGCCCGCATCCTTAATGGCCTGAACGGCCTCGGTAAAGCGCTGACACTGCAGTTTGTAGTCCCAGCCCGAAGGTTCATCGGCCGTGGCGAAGTGAGTAAATACGCCGTCGCACTGAATACCGCGATGGAAATTAATACCGCGGACAAAGTCGAGCACCTGCGTGTAATGTACGCCAATGCGGTTCATGCCCGTCTCGATGGCAAGATGGTACTTGCCCACCTTGCCCGCCGCGACGGCGCATTCGCCATACGCAAGAGCAAAATCGGACGTATAGACCGAGGGCATGATATCGAATTCGAGCAATGCAGGAATAGCCTCGATAGGCGGCTCACTTAGAATCAGGACGGGCTTAGTAATCCCGCCCTGTCGGAGCTCAACGCCCTCGTTAACCGTCGCCACGGCAAACATGTCGGCACCGGCCGAATACATGATCTTGGCGCACTCAACAGCTCCATGACCATAAGCATCGGCCTTGACCACGCAGCACAGGCGCTGACGCGGATTCAACAAGTTCTTATAGGCCCTCGTGTTGCGACGGAGCGCCCCGCGGTCGATCTCGACCCAGGACCAGCGCGTCAAATCGGCTTTATTCATGATTAGTCATCCGACCCTTCGTCCATGATTCCCAGATCTTCGAGCGCATCCTTTGCCGCCAGCTCCATGGCAGGACCGATCAAGTCGATAAGATCGGTTGCGATAACGCTCTTCTCACCATACTCCGTCGCCGCGGCAAAACCGGCGTAGCTGTGAAGTGCGACGGCGTACGAATACAGCAACTCCCAACGATCCATCTCGTCGCGCATGGTGGCAAGCGTGCCGGCCAAAATACCCGCCAGAACATCACCCGAACCGGCAGTTGCCAGAGAAGCCGGACCCGAGAGTGGCAGCAGCACGCGCTCAACACCACAGATAGCCGTCGTCGGCCCCTTGGCAATGACCACCAGATTGTCGGAGCCTGCAGCCCAAACAACCTTCTGCGCGGCCGCAATCGCGGTACCAAGGTCGTTCACCTCGTCACCGGCAACCAGACGCGAAAGCTCACGATAGTGCGGCGTCATAACCAACGGCTGCTCGCGGCGATACATCTCGGGGTTACTATCAATACCGTCAATGGCAATCTTAGCAAGGCAATTGAGTGCATCGGCGTCCAAAATTAGCGGTACATCAAGCTCGAGCAAGCCCGAAACCACCTGCATAGCGCCGGCAGACGTCGTCATACCGGGACCGCACAGCACGCAGCTGTACTTCTTTGCGATCTCGCACACCGTCATGCGCGCAGCGGCGCCAAAGGAGCCGCGGGAATCAGACGGAATAGCAAAGACGGGAATCGAAGGAAGTGCCATGCGAATGAGATTGGCACAGGCGTCAGGAGCCGCGACTGCCACGTAACCAGCACCCGCGCGAGCTGCAGACTTGGCCGCCATAATGGCAGCACCAGGATATTGCGCAGATCCGGCGACAATAAGCACGGAGCCACGGGAATACTTATCGATATTCGATGGTAGCGGAGCAAAGTAATCAACTAAGTCACCGGGCTCGACAATCTCGGCGGCGTGGTCGACATCATCGATGACCTCGTCAAGACGGTCGTAAAGATTGCCGCAGATCAAATCGCCAGCATACTCAGGACCATCAGCGCTATACAGACCAATCTTGGGCGCAATCATCGTCACCGTGCGCTCGGCACGAATGCAGTCGTCATCAACAACGCCCGTCTCTGCATTCAGGCCCGAGGGGACATCAATGGATACGACACAATCGGCGCATTCATTGACCGTAGGAATCCAAATGGAGAACGGCGCACGCAGATTCCCGTGGAAACCGGTACCAAAAATGGCATCGACAACAACATCGGCCTTATCGATCAAAACCTCGAGTTCATCACGCGAGGGGCCGACGCAAACGTGCACATCGCGGCCGGCAGTACGACGAGCAACATGACGTGCCAGAGCAGCAGGAATCTCATCCGGTTCAACCGGAGAAACGATATCCACGTCCACACCCTTATGGCTCAGGATATCGGCGGCAACCCAACCGTCGCCACCATTATTACCAAAACCGACCAAAACGAGAACCCGATCGGGATTGAGCTTCAAGACCTCGTTAGCGGCAAACTCACCCGCTAGCTCCATAAGCTCGGCCTTCGAAGTCCCTTCGCGTTCGATGATATCCTCGAGACGAACGACTTCTTCGGTACTCAAAACCGGTTTCATCTATGCTCCTAGCGTATCTTGCGAAGCATCGCCCAGGTGCTCCGTCAATGCTGAATTCTGCAGCTGCTCGAGCTCATCTAATACAGAGCGAGCCTCTTTAAATATCTGCGCAACGCGTTTCTTGGTGCTCACCTTTTCATCTTTTGGCTTAGGCCGAGCATCTTCGGTAATCGCGATGGCATTCGCAACGGCCAAGTCTCCCGTAAGCGTAATGGAAAGAGCGACCTCAACAACACCCAGTTCTTGAGCGATCTCGAGAGCACGGCCCGAAAGCAGCGCCTTCGGTTTGCCGAGTTTATCACGCGTTACCGAAACATCCTTGCGACCCACGCCTTGACTAAAACCCGTGCCGAGAGCTTTAAGCACCGCCTCGCGCGAAGCAAAGCGGCTCGCATAGTGAGCAGCGGGACGCGATGATGCATCGCAATACGCACGCTCTTCTTCGGTAAACACACGCCGAGCAAACGACGGCGTCTTTTCAAGAATTGATTTCATGCGGGAAATCTCGACGATATCAACGCCGATACCAGCTTCAGCCATGTTCACCTCCATATCGCACAGACTAAATTATTGTAGCCCGTTCACAGAAGATGCGACAAACGAGGGTTATAAAACACAGCTACTATGTGAGACAAATTGCCCGAGATACAAAAAAGGGGAGGCCGCGAGGCCTCCCCCTTCTTCAAGTCATCCGACGGCTCGGTGCCGTCCACCGGTCAGCGGCGCCCTGGCCTCCCACGGGCTGGC
>UQHT01000036.1 GCA_900540875.1 uncultured Collinsella sp. | reverse complement strand
GCGCAACGCGTTGCGCTGAGTCCTGAGCCTGTTGCAATGAAGATGAGAATCAAGGGCCGGCGCGATATGTTGGTGAATGTGGCACAAACTATATTGACATTATCAATTACCATGCTATAATCCTAGATATCAATCATCCAGCGGGGCCTTTGGCAAGCGCCGCTTCGAGTTAGGTCAGGTTAGATGAAGAACTAGCGATGCCCGTTTCGGGTACCCCATACGACCATTCTGTACATCCGGTCGCGCTTCAGGGTGCCGCATCGCTTCAGTGCCTTCTCGTTCCAAATCCATACATCGCGTGCCTGACCCCTGCGCGACCTCCTCTCAAAGGAGCTCGCCATGCAACTGAATCTCACTCACATCAGCTATACCTACCCCGGTACGGCATCGCCAGCCATCGAAGACGTCAGCGCCACGTTCCCATCGGGATGGACGGGCATCATCGGCGACAACGGATGCGGGAAGAGCACGCTCGCCCGTATCGCCGCCCGCGTTATTACACCCGATTCCGGGACGGTGAGCCCGAATCTGTTCGCGTCGTATTGCGAGCAAGACTCGACCCAAGAGCCAGACAAGCTCTTCGATCTCGCATCGGATTGGGGCAAGGAGGCGCAACGGGCAAGGGCGCTGCTCCGCATCGAAGACGACTGGTTCTGGCGCTACGACACGCTCTCGGGCGGTCAGCAGAAGCGGTTCCAGATCGCGTGCGCCCTCTATGCACAGCCAGATGTCCTCATCATGGATGAGCCGACCAACGACCTCGATGCCGCCACGCGCGACATCGTGAAGGAGGCGCTGGCCTCCTTCAGCGGCATCGGCATCCTCATCTCGCACGATAGGGATCTGCTCGATGGCCTTGTGGGCCAGAGCCTCATGTGCGAGGGCACGCGTTGGACCATGCGCCCCGGCGGGTACTCGAAGGCAAGCGACCAGGCGGCGAGCGAACGCGCCTCTGCGATGAGGGATCGCGAGCAAGCCTCTCGTGAAGCTAAGCGCCTGAAGGCAGAAGCCCAGCGCAGGAGCGAAGAGGCGGCACGTCAGAAGGGCAAGCGAAGCAAGCGCGGCTTGAGCAAAAAAGACAGCGACGCTCGGGAGAAGATCGGACGCGCCATAGTCTCTGGAAAGGACGGCGTTGCAGGGAAGCTCTCGTCCAAAATGAGCGGGCGGCTCGCAAAGGCCGAGGCAGAGCTTTCTGAGAAAACCGTCTCGAAAAGATACGACCATCGTATCGGCGAGTTCGGCGTCGCTGCGCGCTCAAGTTGCGTGGCGCACTTGGAGGCATCGCGACTGTCTGCTGGCGAGTTCTCGATAGATGTGCCGGAGCTCTGGATCTCGCCAACGGATCACGTGGTGTTGACCGGTGCGAACGGAACGGGAAAGAGCCTGGTGGTACGAAGCGTCATCGAATCTGTCCCCGACAATGTCAAAGTTGCGTACGTTCCCCAGGACGTCGGGCCAGAGGAACGCGAGCGAGCACTGAGGCATCTCCGAGACCAGGACCAGGAGACGAAAGGTCGCATCCTCTCCATCGTGGCGCGGTTGAACTCCGACCCTGACAAACTGCTCGATGGCGACGATTTGAGTCCTGGCGAACTCCGCAAACTCATGCTTGCTGAACAGCTTGTTACGAATCCCAACCTCCTCGTACTCGACGAGCCGACGAATCATCTTGATGTGGGTTCTATTGAGGCGCTGCAGGAGATGCTGAGCGGTTTCTCTGGCGCGTTACTGTTGGTTACGCATGATAGACAGCTGTCGGAGGCAGTCACGCAGATTGGCTGGGAAACTATTCAAGGTGAGAGCCTGATGAGATTGCTGGTCGTCTAAACAATGGGTTTTATAAAAGAGCCTTGTCGGGTGGATTTGCAGCTTCAGTTTGCAATTATTGTTTAACTCCGCGTGGGTAGTCGCAAGCGGCTTGCTCGTGACGACAGCGACTATTGCCAAAGGGTGGAACAAATAAGGACTCATAGAAACCCTTGGTCGGTGTGCTAACATGATTACAGTGAGTAAGTAAGTCTTCAATAACACTAAGCCATTACATAATAAAATCCGACTCCGCGCCGTCAAAATCCGACTCCAAGCCCTCTTCCGGCTCCTCCGGCAAGCCGTCCCATGAGCATACGTGGCAGGCGCAGTACCGCAACGACCCCGTATACGAGACCCGCACTCGAACTGTTGTAGACCAGGACGCATGGGACGAGCAGGTTCTAAGTGGCTCGCATGCTGTCTGTTCAGATGGTACGGTTTTCTACGACAATGCCGCTCTTGCTGCTTACTGCAAGAAAATGGCAATGGCTGGAACGCCCGTTTCGTACTACACCGTGGATGATTACACAACCGTTCACCATGAAGCAGTGACGCATCAGGAGACATATCAGGTACAGACCGGGACCAAGCAGGTCCTCACCGGCTACCGCTGCTCTGGCTGCGGCGCCACGAAATAGGCCCGAAGCGGATAGATGGACTGGCTTCATGGAACCAGGTGTGAATTTGCTCCGCGCCATTTCGCTCTTCGGTCGATTCGGCTTCGCCCTGCTCTTGATAATACGACCGGAGCACTTCGGGAAGAGGCTCCCGCTCGGAATGGGCGGGAGCCTCTGTTTTACCGAGTCCTTTATTGATTCCAACCTTTAGCCTTGGCGGCTTTGAGGACAGCAGCGTACCGCAGTTGCAGGACTCCATCGACTGCGTCGATTAGACCGCGCCGTAATAGTGCGTTCTTCGTTCGGGACATGCTGTCGTTTCCAACGGCAAAGAACGCGGCCAAGTCCTGATTGGACTTTTTGAGCCCACAAATGGGGTATCCCTTGCGGGTACCGATGCGCTCGTAACGCAGTATCTCGAGCATGAGCTCTAACTCGAGTTTCCCCCGTGCAACGAGGTACAGCCAACGATTGCTTTTGTCGGCGCGGAGCCGTGCTCTTGCCGATAATTCGGCTTCACTTGCAGCGGCGCAGATTTGTGGTGGTTCAGAGCCGCTGAGCTGTGTAAACCGTTCACGTGATATAGTATTTTTAATGCTAATCGCACTCTTCGTGGTGCTTGGCGCCGCCGGAGCTACTACTTCCGGCGGCGCTGCTTTTTTAGGCGGATCTTCATCCATGATTATCGCCTCCGTTTCTTTTTAGGACGCCCGCCACGGGTGCCGCCGACGATCATTTTTCCGTGCCTAACAAATTCAGACTCGATTGCTGGTAAATACAGTAATCCGTCAGTGCCCACAAAAACGAGCCCTGCTGCGGCCAGCGCATTTACATGTTCGGCCGCGATGGTCGATTTGCCGCGCGATCCATAAAGCTGCAATGCGAGCAGCTCGTTGTCTGCTGGCAATGAGTGACCTGAAGTCGATGATGCGAGCGAGCACATTGCGAGCCATACGCCTATATCTGCGTATGTTCTGTCACCGCGAGCTGCATACAGTTGTTTGAGTTCGAGGGTGTTTGTTATCGGCAGCTCAATTCGCAGCGAGGGCAGCTGCGCATCCCATGCCGCTTCGATTGCTTCGTCATCACTTATCGAACGAGTCATTATGCTGCGCCTTTATTACTGTCGCGCAGGCCGCAGACGCTCAGCAGGTCATCGCGATTGATCTTCCAGCAACGGCCGATTTGCACTCCGCGAATGTCGCTGCGCTCGACCATGCGGATTAGATGTTTGGCGCTGATCCCAACGGCGGCTTCAGCAGTGCTCGGTGTGATAAGTAGCGGTAGCGAGGTGTAGTCCCCCGCGCGGAACCGCTCAACGATGGCCTGCTCTGATTTGCGCATAGTCGCGCTCCTTTCTGGCCCGTTCTGGGTTCACAAGACTGGACGGCTTTTGCCGTTAATAAAAGACTAAGTCGCTTGTAACCCCAGTGCGGACCCATTTGGTGCCACGCGGTGCCAAATGGTGACAAGCCCGAGCATGGGGCATATTGCTTTCTTAAATCTGTGGTTATGAGAACGAGGGTTTCGCCCTGCAGGGCGCCGGGTTTTAGGGCAGAGCCCTAACAAGCGCCGAACCGTAGGTTTCGGCGCGTACGCGGACGGGCAAAACGCAGTTTTGTACGGCAGCGTACGACTCTTGCGTATTTCAAAAACCTACCCTTACGGTCATTTCGCCCGATTAAGTCTGTCCCGCTCTAAACGGTGGGTTTCCGTACTCGGGCCCGCCTTTCGCCTTAGCCGAAAGGCGGGCATTGTGTGGGGTCGTCTAGGGATGCTTTTCAAGGTTGGCAAGCATCCAGCCCATGACCTTGTCCTCATCCAGTTCGAGATAGATCCGACAACCTTCCTCGTCCCTGTTGCGATAGGGCTTCGAGCGCCTGACGACATAGCCCGCCCTCTCCAGCTGGTCTGCCAGGCAACCGACCTCGGCAGTTTCGCCGCTTATCCTGAATTCGAGCATGGTTCACCTCCGTTTCATTGTCTGAATAGTCTGAATAGTCTCTATAAGAAACAGCTGTCTAGCTGGTCTTTTGCTCAAATCAGAGCCGATTTTCGGCCTTGAAAAAGAAGGGTCGGCACCGAAGGACGGCTCATGTTTTTACGGGCCAAAAAAACAGTATCTGGACGCCGCATAGCCCTATTTTCCGACCGCTCGTAGTTCCAAGATTTCAGTCGCAGGCGGTGCCGCCGTCATCGTTGCCGCCACAGCATCCATTGCCGTTCGCTTTGCTTGAGGGTTGACGCCCGTGTAGATGTTGAGCGTCATGGCAGCGTTGGCGTGGCCCAGGAGCGAGGACACGGACTTGATGTCCGTCCCCGCGAGGATCGCTGCGGTGGCGAACGTGTGACGCAGGTCGTGGAACTTGGGCGGCTCGCCCTCCGAGCCCACCAGCCCTAACTGTCGAACCGTGACGGCCCAGTGACGCGACAGGCGCTCGGGGGCCATGAACTCGCCGTCAGGGCCGCCCAACACGAACATCGATTGCTCGAATGGCACGCCTGCCTTAAAGCACTCGGCGCGTGCTGAAGTTAAGCGGCGTGTAAGGATCCCCACGACTTCATCCGGCATGGGAATGCTCCTCCGGCTCCCGCCGTTTTTTGGCTCTTTCTCGTAATGGCCGTTTTCGCCGAAGCCGATAGATGCTTTGACGTGGAGTATCCTCTGCTCGAAGTCAACGTTTCGCCATCTCAGAGCGAGTAGTTCTCCGCGCCTCATGCCTGTGAGAAGTGCGAGGTAGATCCCCACGTTTTCGGGGCAGTCGCGAGCAATGGAGAGGAATGTGAGCAGCCGTCCGCGCTCGCGCTCGTCCAGCGCATTGGGCTCACGGTGACGGGCCTTGGGCACGCGAACGCAGTCAACGGGGGAGTAGTCGATCACGCGGAGCCTGCCGACGGCGTCGCGGTAGGCGGCCTTGAGCAATGTCACGCTCTTGCGGATGGTGGATGGCTTGTAGCCCTCCTCAACGGCCCAGTTAATCCAGTTTTGAGCTGCTGTTACATCCAGCGAATCGAACTCAATACCGCCGATTCTGCGCTCAACGAGTCGCGCGGCACCGCGGTAGTCGTAGACGGTTGAGGACTCAATTGAGCCGGATGCACTGAGCATGTCGATATAGCCGTCTAGCAGGTCTTTCACTGTCTTATGGGCCATGCTGCCAAGTTTAAGTTTCTTCTGTGCAAGATCTTCCATCTCTTCGCGCCATTCCTTCAACTCGGCCTGAGCTGCACGTTTCGATTTGGCGGCTATGACCTTGCTGACCTGCCCATATGTTCCGTCTTGTTTCTTGAATTTCAGACGTCCGCGCCATCCGCCGCAGCGGTACGGGATGAGACAGGACGAGGTGTAGTAGCGCTTGGGTTTCACGGGGCCTCCACGATTGCGGATGTACCCCCGCGTGTACCGCGGGGTGTACCGATTGTGATTGGAATAGCCCTGTCCTTGCAGTCCCTTCAGTCTAATGAAACCGCAGGTCAGAGTGGGTGTAAGGTAGCACTGCTCAATTCTAAAATCAAACGATATTCCGCTTTTAATCCCAAGGTCCAGGGTTCGAACCCCTGACGGCCCACCCAAAGAATGGAAAAGCGACTGGCGGATGCCGGCCGCTTTTTTGTTGCCGCGACGCGGGTTCGAACCCGAAAGGGCGCGGAGCTGAGTAAACGCGTGAGCGTTTGCCAGCGCGGCGCGCAAGGCGCGAAGCGCCGCAGCGGCCGCCTGCGGAGCAGGCTGAACCCCTGACGGCCCACCCAAAGTAAGGAATACGAAATGAAAACAAATAGATACGGAATTAGCGGCAGCACATTAAAGATAATAGCAGCCATTTCGATGGTTCTCGATCATGTAAGCAGGATCGTCCTGACCAATGGAATCATGACTCACGCATCGTAGATCGCGTCGAAAATGTTGGTGTAAGGGTGGCTCCCTAGCGTCCGTTTAACGAAGAGCGGCCTTCGTCCTAGAATCTGAAATCACCACAACAACAGGTTCTAGGAAAGGACGAAGACCGCTATGGAAATCTTATCAGACCCGAAGCCGGACATGCTCGCCATGCCGCGGTTCGACGACGGTGCCATCGACATGCAGGAGCTGCTCAGGCGCCTCGCCGAGCAGGTCGTAAACGCCGTGATGGACGCCGAGGCCGACCAGCTGTGCGGCGGCGGGGCGAACAGCCGCAACGGCTACCGGGAGCGCGGCCTCGCCACCTGCGTCGGCACGCTGACGCTGCGCATCCCGAAGCTCCGCACCGGCAGCTTCTTCCCGGACGACGTGATCGAGCGCTACCAGCGCGCGGACCGCGCCCTCGTGGCCGCCGTCGCCGAGATGTACGCCACCGGCACGAGCACCCGCAAGGTGCGGCGCGTCGCGGAGAAGATGGGCGTGTCCAGGCTCTCCAAGGACCAGGTGAGCGCCATCGCGTCGAACCTTGACGCCGACATCGAGGAGCTCTGCGCGAGGCCCCTCGACGGCTCGCCGGTGCCCTACGTCTGGCTCGACGCCACCTACGTCAAGTGCCGCCGCGGGGGCCGCGTGGCCTCCACGGCCGTCGTCACGGCCATCGGCTGCGACGCGGGCGGCTGGAGGCGCGTGCTGGGCGTCGGCGTGGTGGACACGGAGTCGTACGACTCGTGGCTGGCATTCCTCAGGAAAATCCGCGACCGCGGCGTCTCCGGCGTGGAGCTCGTCGTCTCCGACGCGCACGCGGGCCTCGTCGCGGCCGCGGCGGAGGTCTTCCAGGGGGCGGCATGGCAGCGCTGCGCCGTCCACCTCATGCGCGACTGCATGCGCGAGGCGGGCTCCTGGCAGCTCAGGCGCCGCGTGGGCAGGATCGTCTCGCAGGTGTTCCGCGGGCGCGACGCCGCCACCGTGACCGCCATGTACCACGTGGCGTGCGACATGCTGGAGGGGTGCTGCCCGAGGGCGGCGGCGATCCTCGAGGAGGCCGAGCCGGACGCCCTGGCATACCTCGACTTCCCGCCGTCGCACTGGAAGCGCCTGCGCACCAACAACGTCCAGGAGCGGACGAACCGCGAGATAAAGCGCAGGTCGAGGGTGGTGCAGGCGTTCCCCTCGACGGCGTCGCTGGTGCGGCTGGCAGGCGCGGTCATGTGCGAGCAGGACGAGGCATGGCAGGAATCCAGGTACTTCTCGGAGGCGAAGATGAGGGAGCTCTACGACGAGGGCCGCACGCGCGGGCTCGACGGGACGGTCGACTGGTCGCGGCTGGAGGCTGAGGCCAGGAAGATGATCGAATCCGGCCTCGAGCTTGCGGACAGGATCGAGGCGGCATAGGATATCAACCGTATTCCAGGTTCTTGGACGCCGGGCCGACTCGCTTCGGATCGGACGCTACACCAACTTTCTCGACACTACCGCATCGTACAGTCAGATATCAGACGAACAGTGGGCGATTCTAAGCGAGGCTTCGGATGTGCTTCATGTTCTTGGCAGAATTGCATTTCCCTTATTTTGCTTTTTGATGGTTGAGGGATTTTTGCATACTCATGACTTAAAGAAGTACCTGCGAAATATGCTTGTCTTCGCAATCATTCCTTGATTCTCATCTTCATTGCAACAGGCTCAGGACTCAGCGCAACGCGTTGCGC
>UQHT01000035.1 GCA_900540875.1 uncultured Collinsella sp. | reverse complement strand
CGGGGTTGTTGCCGAGGGCGTTGCCGCCGAGGGCGACGACAATACGATCGGGCTTTCCGTACGGTTTACTCATAGTGTTCGTTCACTTCCCAGCTACTAGCGAAGCGTCGCGTACATCATGGCCTTAATGGTATGCATGCGGTTCTCGGCCTCCTGGAACACGCGAGACTGCGCGCTCTCAAAGACCTCGTCGGAAACCTCCATCTCGGTCACGCCGAACTTCTCGGCAATCTCGGCGCCGATGGTGGTCTGCGTATCGTGGAAGCTCGGCAGGCAGTGCATAAAGATGGCGCCGGGGTTTGCCTTGGCCATGACCTCGGGCGTTACTCGATAGGGAGAGAGAAGATCGATTCGGCTCTTCCACAGCTCCTCAGCCTGGCCCATACCGACCCAAACGTCCGTATAGATCACGTCTGCATCCTTGACGCCCTCGTCGATATCCTCAGTGAGCTGGATCGTGCAGCCATTCTGAGCGGCGATCTCCTGGCAGCGCTCAAGAAGCTCGGGATCGAAGTGCGTGGCGCCCTCGACATCGCCCTTGGGTCCGCAGGAGCAGAAGTTAATGCCGAGCTTGGCGCAGATAACCATCAGGGAGTCGCTGACGTTGCCCTGCTCCTTGCCCATATAGGTGAGCTTCATGCCGCGCGTGTCGCCAAACTCCTCACGCATGGTAAGAATGTCGGCAAGGGCCTGGGTGGGATGGTACTCGTTGGTCAGACCGTTCCAGACGGGAACGCCAGCCTTGGCGGCAAGCTCCTCGACGATCGACTGGTCGGAGCCGCGATACTCAATACCGTCATACATGCGACCGAGCACGCGGGCGGTATCCTCGATGGACTCTTTCTTGCCCATCTGCGACGAGCCGGGGTCGAGGTAGGTCACACCCATACCCAGGTCCATACCGCCGACCTCGAAGGCACAGCGCGTGCGCGTTGAGGTCTTCTCAAACAGCAGGACAATGTTCTTGCCCTCGAGAAAGCGGTGCGGATAACCGGCGCGCTTCATATCCTTGAAGTTCTTTGAGAGGTCGAGCATGTACTCGATTTCCTCGGACGTAAAGTCAAGCAGGGTAAGAACGCTTCGACCAGAAAGATTAAGAGCCATGATTTGAGTCCTTTCGATTGTTGGAACACACAAGGAGGGATGGGCGGCGCAGACGCACACGCGCCGCCCAGATACGCTAACGCTGACTAGATTTCCTCACGCCAGAACGGCATGGTCATGCAGCGCGGGCCGCCGCGACCGCGAGAAAGCTCCTCGGAGGGGGCGACGAGCAGCTCGACGCCGGCCTTGTAAAGAGCATCGTTGGTGACAACGTTGCGCTCATACACGCAGACCTTGCCCGGTGCGACCGCAAGAGTGTTGGAACCATCGTTCCACTGCTCACGGGAAGCCTCGATCGGATCGCCACCACCGCACTCAATCATGGTGATGTGGTCCATACCCGTCGCAAGCTCGAGAATATGCTGCAGGGTGCCCTCGAGCTCCTCGATATGCACCTCCCCCTCCGAATCGCCCTTGGTCAGGCGGTAGGCACGAAGCGTCTGGTAGATGCCAGGATAGACCGTGAACTTATCGCGATCGACCTGCGTGCAGACGGTGTCGAGGTGCATGTAGGCGTAGCCGTGCGGGATCTTGATGGCATAGATGTTCTCGATCTCGGCCTCATCGGAACCCCAGAACATATTCTTGGCGAGCTCATCGATGGCCGCAGTCTGGGTGCGCTCGGAAATACCGATGGCGAGCGTCTTGGCGTTGATGTTGAGGATATCGCCGCCCTCGATATGCCACTCGCTGTTGTGGTCATACCAAATGGGGCTACCGGCGTAATCGGGATGGTTGCGGAGCACCGTTTCGTAGAAGATTACCTCGCGATTGCGCTGATTCCAGTACATGCGGTTCATGGTAGCGCCCTTGCCCACGACAGCCAGAGGGTCACGGGAGAAATACGAGGCCGGCATGGGGAACAGCACCATATCGTCAGCCTTCAACTCCTCGCCGTCCATACTGGCAAGAGAACCGCCAACCTTGGGGATCTCGAGGTCGCGAACGTAGAGGCCGCCCATGGCAGCAAGGACAAACTCCTTGTTGTCCTTAATCGAATCAAGCTTCTCGACAACGGCCTGGCGAAGGGCCGCGTTGGAGATGCCGGACTCACCCATGAACTTCGTCATGAACTCTGCGCGAGTGCCCTCGACTTTGTCAAACGTCTCAGCGAGCAGCTCTTCCATATAGACGACCTCGGCGCCAGCGCCGCGAAGAAGGTCGGTAAACTGATCGTGCTCTTTCTGGGCATAGTCCAGATAGAACGCGTCGTGAATCCAAACGCGGTCGAAATCCTCCGCCTTCATGTTTACAAGATCCATACCGGGGCGATGGACGCACACCTTCTTGAGGGCGCCAATCTCGCTATGAACGTTCAGTCCTTTGTTCATCTCTATCCTTCTTTCTCACAACTTGTATGTGGGGTTTTGCATTTACGGCAGGGGGATAAGACCCGAAACCGCAGTGAATGCCATGCAGATAACGCTTACGACCAGGAAGAATTTCCAAGCGACCTTCCACCACTGGCCAAGCGGAATCTTACAGACGCCAAGACCGGCAACGAGCATCGCGCTTGTCGGCGAAATGAGAGACATGGCAGCACTGCCCATGGAAAGGCCGGTAACTGCAGCCTCGGGGTTTAAGCCCATCAGCTCAACAAGCGGACCGAAAATGGGAATCGTAAGAGCAGCGATGCCCGAGGAGCTCGGAACGAGGATCGACAGAAGGTTATCCACGACGTAGAGAATGCTCGTAAAGATAACTGCCGGAACTCCAGAGAGAGCCGTGGCGAGCGTGTTGAGAATCGTATCGATGATGAGGCCGTCATTGGCGATTACGAGGATTCCGCGGGCGAGGCCAACAACGATGGCAGAGAACGCGAAGTCTGCAATTCCCTTAACGAACTCGCCAGCGATCTCCTTCTCATTCATCCCGGAAACAACACCCGAAAGAAGAGCCATGGCCAAGAAAATCGCAGAGATCTCGTTCATGTACCAGCCCTGGGTTACCAGACCCCAAATGATAGCGCCAAGTCCAAGCACGAAAATAACCATGACGGCTTTTTGCCTAGCGGTGAACTCGCTATCGAGGAGATTCTCGTCCGCGCCAAACTCTTTGCGCTTCTCGATATCATCGTGGAAAGCTGGGGATGCCTCGGGATTCTTCTTAACCTTGAGGGCATACATCACAACCCATGCGATGGCAACTGCAGTGAGCACGACAAGGGCGATAGTACGCAACCAAAGCTGGGGGTTGCCCTGGATACCGAGGATGCCCTGGGAAATCAGGACGTTGAACGGGTTTACGGTAGATGCGATGTATCCGATACGGGCACCCACAAACACCGTCATGAACGCTGTAATTGAGTCGAAGCCCATGGCCATCATGATCGGCATAAGAATCGCAAAGAACGGAAGCGTCTCCTCTGCCATACCAAAGGTGCTGCCGCCCAAGGCAAAAAGCACCATTAGGATCGGAATGATGAGGACGTCCTTGCTCTTGAACTTCTTCACCACTCGGGCGACGCCGCTCGTGATGGCTCCGGTCGCCGTGATGACCTGGAAGGAACCTCCCACGATCATAATGAATGCAACGACCTCGACCGCTTGCTGGATGCCGATCGCAGGGGCCTCAAGTACTTCGAAGATGCCTTGGCGAAGATCGACCTCGTTGCCGTCCTCGTCCGTATAGACCTTATCGACAGGCTCATAGGTGCCCGAGACCGTTACCTCGCGACCGTTAACCTCCTGGCGCTCAAACGAACCCGAAGGCACGACCCAGGTCAGAACGGCAAATACGGCCATCAAGACGAGAATGATGGTGTACACGTGCGGGACTCGAAGAGTGCGCTTCTTTTCTGTCTCTGCCATCTCTCCTCCTTAATTCAGGGGTTTTTCGTTGCCGGCAAAGCCATTGTGTCATCGCGCAAAACACCCTTCCGTCTCTTCGCCCGCCAGCGAAGCGCATCGACCCGTAAACGGACTTTAGATTGACGTAATTCATCAATTATCACTTTTGATAGATGTTTAACGTCACTTATTTACTTGGGTCGTGCCATTCTCCTGTGGCAAACATGATGTAAATTGAAACAAGCTTCTAATGTGACACTATGGAAGCGATCAATACTCATCGCCAAAGCGAGGTCACATGTCCGCATTGCATGTTCAAAACGAAATAGGAAAGCTAAAAAGGGTCCTGCTGCACTGCCCCGGCCCCGAAACGCGCAACTACCCCGACGGCCAGTTCAATCAAGTCTTTACGCTACGCCCTTCTAGCAATTCATTTGATCTTGAAAAGGCTCTTGGGGAGCATCATGCTTACTCGGCAATGCTCGAGCACGAAGGAGTAGAGATTCTCTATCTTGAAAACCTTCTTACCGAAGCCCTTGATGCGACAGAGCAAGCGCGTCGCTCTTTTATCGATAGCTACATTTCAGAATGCGGCGCGAGGGGCATGGAGCTCGAGTCCGCCATTCGCGAGTATCTTGAGCATATCGAAGGTTCCCGCGACCTGGTCCAGGCAGCCGTCAACGGCGTTCGCTACTCCCAGGTCTTCGACACGAACAAGGAGGTGTTCAGCCTCTCAAAGCTGACGGGAGACGCATACTCACCCGACGACCTTCTCATAGCCCCCCTTAACACCATGTGGTTTACGCGCGATCCAGCAAGCGTCATCGGCGAAGGTGTCACGCTCAACCATATGTACTGGCCAGAGCGCAACCGTGAGGTTATCGCCTATAAAACGATTTTTAACTATCATCCGGATTTCCGCGAGACTCCTCAGTTCTTCAAGCATGAATCGACTTACCACATTGAAGGCGGCGACCTTCACAACCTCAACAGCGAAAATGTAGCCGTTGGCATCTCTCAACGAACCGAGCCAGCAGCTATAGACACCCTAGCGAATAACTTGCTCTGGGACGAGAACTCGACTATTGAGTCCGTATGGGCCATTGAGGTTCCCTACGATGATCTCTGCATTCATCTCGACACATACTTTGCGCGTGTTAACTATGAGACATTCCTCATTGACCGGGAGCTCCTGGACCAAGCGCGGGTCTACTGCATTACACGAGGCAGATCGGAAAGGACAACCCGGGCGCGTCATGTCGAAGGCGGACTAAAAGAAGCGCTGGGATTAGCCCTGGGTTCAAGTTCGTTGCAATTTATCCTTTGCGGCGGCTCAAATCCCGGAGCGGCAGAGGTCGAAAGAACCAACAATGCTATAAGCACGCTTTGCCTGGAGCCCGGCAAGGTCTGCGTATACGAAGAGAACACCGAGACGAACAAGGCACTGGAGCAGGCCGGTATTGAACTTGTTCCCATCTCCATCTTCGAGCTGACAAACGGCTTTGGCGGCCCCAACTGCCTCTGCCTTCCCCTCGTCCGCGCTTCATAACATGGGAACGGGTCAAAACATAAAGGCGCTTCGCAAGCGCGACCAGCTCACGCAGGAGGAGTTCGCGGCACTTGTCGGCGTCTCCAAAGAAACGGTATGCCGTTGGGAAAAGGACCGCTATGCCATCCGCCGGTCGACACTGCTCAAGATCGTTTCGAAATTCAATCTGCAGCTTGACGACCTCGCATCAGAAACCGCAGGGCTTGCCGCAAAGCTCGACCACGGAGGACGGAAGCCGAATTCCAAGGAAACTGCTACTGACTCCCTTTGCGATGTATTTAAAATCCAGATGAATGGAGGCAGAACAGGACTTAAGCAGACCGGAACAACGGCGCTCCCCTCATCCGTATTCAAAAAACATCGCGGGTGTTTCTTTGTTCAAATGGACACATCTGCCATGTCCAAATGCTATCCGATGGGATCCTTTCTCCTAGTGGACCCCAACCTGAAGCCCTGGAACGGATGCTCCGTCCTCGCCTTGTCCGATAATTCCAGAGTGGTCATACGGCGGTATAGCACCGGCACGAACACCGTGATGCTGTCATCCTACTCATATCGCACATCGGAACCGGATATTGTGCTGGACAAACGCCGAATCAGGATTCTCGGAGTCATCGTCTGGTTTCAGGCATCCCATGACCTGAGCATCTAATTGGATCGGATCTTGTCATTGGGGACAGCCTTAAATGAGTGGTCATTGGGCAACCACTCATTTAAGTCTGTCCCCAATGACCACCCATGAACAGCCACCTCAACAGCAAAAGCCCCGCAGTCGGAGCGGACTGCGGGGCTCATGAAGAGAGGCTAGTTTGTGGGCGCTTTGCCTGGCGCCCACGGGAGAGGCAACAGAGTAGAGGCTACTCGTGGATGCGGGTACCGGAGAGGCCGGCCATGGTCTCGGCGGCCTTGTCCAGGGCGCCGATGATGCAGGTGCGGCCCTTGCGGGAGCGGGCGAACTTGATGGCGGCGCGGACCTTGGGCTCCATGGAACCCTTGCCGAACTGGCCCTCGTCGGCCAGACGCTCGGCCTCGTCGGCGGTGATGTCCTCGAGCTCCTCCTGGTTGGGCTTGCCGAAGTTGATGGCGACGTGCTCGACGGCGGTCAGCAGGAACAGGACGTCGGCGTCGCAGTCCTCGGCCAGCAGCTCGCCGCCCAGGTCCTTGTCGATGACGGCGGGAACGCCCTTGTAGCAGCCCTTGTTCTCGTAGTCGCGGACGACGGGGATGCCGCCGCCACCGCAGGCGATGACGATGAACTCGTTGTCGAGCAGGTTGAGGATGGAGTCGGCCTCGACGATTTTCTTGGGATCGGGGGAGGCGACGACGCGACGCCAGCCGCGGCCGGAATCCTCGACGAAGACCTTGGAGGGATCCTCGGCCATGAACTCCTTGGCCTGCTCCTCGGTGTAGAAGGGGCCGATCGGCTTGGTCGGGTTCTTGAACGCGGGATCATCCGGGTCGCACTCAATCTGGGTGACGACGGTGGCGGCGTGCCAACGCTTGTAGCGCTTGTGCATCTCGCGGCCGATGCCCTGCTGCAGGTGATAGCCAATGTAGCCCTGGGACATGGCGCCGCACTCGGGCAGCGGCATCTCGGGGGTGCCGATGGCGTCGTGGGCAGCGGCGAAGGCGTTCTGGATCATGCCGACCTGCGGGCCGTTGCCGTGGGTGATGATGATCTCGTTACCCTGCTCGATAAGACCAAGGAGAGCGTGGGCGGTGTTGCTCACGGCCTGGATCTGCTCGACGGGGTTGTTGCCGAGGGCGTTGCCGCCGAGGGCGACGACAATACGATCGGGCTTGCCAAGAGGCTTAGACATTGCTGGAATCCTTTCTGTAAAAGGCCTACAACCCATTAATAACCCGCGTCCGTGCAATACGCGAGTTTATTAAGGTTTATATTCTCTTTATCGCTCATTTTATTCATTTTGAAAATAGTTTAACGGTGAACGGTCGTTTTTACCCGCTCAGCGTAAAGAAGCCCAGCTCACACATGTTTACGTCATCTACGTGCGACTTTATTTAATTAGAGCAGAGATTAGGCTGGATTATGCAAACTATATCTTTGCTAAACACATAACGGACAGCGCAATATCTTACTCGCACTATACGAGATTCTATACATTTATTAGACGAGTATGCACCCCTGCAAAAACACGGGGCTTTTCATCCAACAAAAGGGATAGCCAATCGCGCTTCACCCCGCGGCAAGCGGCTGTGAGTTCGCAGTATGGAACTTTACCGTCGGCTTCTGCATGAACGCTGCCGACGCCCTTTCGCTCCTGCGCGCCCAAGCAGCCGAGAACGCTAACGGCGCCACTGCCAACCTGGCCACCCTCAACAACGGCGCCGCCAGCCTTTTCGCAAAGTACCGTGCTGGCTCGCTGGCTTTGAGGCCTAAGTGAGCTTTGCTATTTGCCAATTTTTGTATGATTTGGGTCAAATCTATTTGTCAATTTTTGTATGATTAGGGGCAAATCTATTTGCCAATTTTTGTCAATGAGGTGTTTTAATGCTACGCCGCAAGGTCACTGATAGGCTTTTGAGCTGGAAGAACGACTCCGATAAAGCGTTGCTTGTTACCGGTGCGCGTCAGATTGGCAAGAGCTATGCGATTCGCGCGTTTGGAAAGAGCAACTACGCTTCGTATTATGAGGTCAATCTGCTACTTGATGCCGAGGCAAGAGACGTACTTGTTGGCGCTAAGAACTCCATTGACTTCATCAACCGTGTGGCCCTTCTTGCGGATGCACCGCTTGTTGAAGGAGACACGCTTATCTTCGTCGATGAGATTCAGGAGTATCCGCAGATCGTTACACTTATGAAGGCGCTGGTCGAGGACGGACGCTTTAGCTATGTCTTCTCGGGGTCTATGCTTGGGACTGAGTTTAAGGGGATCTCTTCTTTTCCGGTGGGGTATGTCGAGCACATTGTTATGCGACCGATGGATTTTGAAGAGTTCTGTTGGGCAAACAGCATCAGCGAGAATGTGCTTGCAGACATTCGCAGCTGCCTTGTCGAGAGACGTCCCGTCGAAAACTATATTCATGAGGCGATGCTCAAAAACTTTAGAGCCTATATCGTTTGCGGCGGCATGCCAGAGGTCGTTCAGAACTATATCGATTCGGGCTATTCGCTCGTGAGAACGCGTGAGCTTCAAATTCAGCTAGTCGATCAGTACAAAAGCGATATCTCTAAATATGCATCGACTCGAGCGTTTAACGTTCGCTCCATTTTCGAGCAAATTCCCGTTCAGCTTGAGGCGGAGTCCCATCGCTTTGTTGTTTCATCCCTGGGCGAGGGGGCTCGCCTTCAAAAATACGAGCAGGATTTCCTATGGCTGGTGAACGCGGGCGTCGGTTTGATGGTCGCCCAGGTGACGGAGGCCCGGAGTCCTCTTAAGGGGACAGAGAAGGCGACCGCCTTTAAACTATACGAGTCTGATACAGGCATGCTCGCATCACGGTATCCCGGCAGCACGGCACGCGCTGTCTACCTTGATATGAAAACCCCCAACCTCGGCGGTCTCTATGAGAACGTGGTCGCGCAGGAGCTTGTCGCCCTTGGAACTGATGCATGGTACTACCAGACACGCGAGGTCGGCGAAGTTGACTTTGTGATCGAAGGCACCCGCGGGCACGTTGTCCCAATCGAGGTCAAATCGGGCAAGAAGGTTCGAGCCCATGCGGCCCTCGACCGTCTGATGAGCGTGAGCGAGTACAAAATCCCCGAGGCCGTTGTGCTAAGCCACGAGAACCTCAGCAAAGAGGGCAAGGTCCTGTACGTTCCAATCTATATGACATTCTGTCTCGATGAGTTTATGGAAAAGGACGACCCCAACAACGATTTCTCGTTTGCACCCATATCCCTCTAGGCCATCTGGGTCCGCGACCAGGTCCCCCTCTATACCCAAAGCAGCGCGTGGTTTCGCGGCAAAGCCGCGAAACAGCGACCGGGACAAGGCACCCCATCAGCCACGTCCTTCATCCAGCCCCACAATCCGAGGACGTAGTCGTAGCAGGATCTGAGGGCTGACCTTCGCGGACACTCCGCACTGATATCTTCTGTATTGAAGACGTCGATGATGCACCCGTATACCATTG
>UQHT01000034.1 GCA_900540875.1 uncultured Collinsella sp. | reverse complement strand
ACGAGGCGGCATTGACCTTCTGGTCATGCCGCCGAAGTTGAAAGGCAGATTGCCGCTCTGGCGGGTTTGCAGCGTCGAGCTGTTACGCGGTTTGGTAAAACCGCGTAACTAGCAAACCTGGGTCTTGCCGATCATGATGTTGAGGATCTCGACGTCGGTGTCCTTCATGCCCACACGGCCCACATAGCCCATGCTCGCGATCGTCTCCTCGACGGTATCCTGGATCAGACCCTCGCCGGCGCGGAAGCCGCGGCCCTGCATGGCCATATCGTGGCCCAGAATCGCCGCATCGACGGCAGCGGAAATCTTGGCGGCACAGCTCGCCTTGGCGCCGTCGCACACGATACCGCCCACGTTGCCGAGCGTGTTCGAGACCGTCGCACCAATCTGTTCGCGCGTGCCGCCACACAGCCAGGTAATCGCGGCACCGGCACCGCACGCGGCGCAAATAGCGCCGCAAAACGCCGAGAGCGCACCAATATAGCTCTTGATATGCACGGCGATAAGGTCGGACAGCATCACGGCGCGCACCAGGCGCTCGTTGTCGCAACGCAGGTAGTCGGCATACTCCATAACGGGCAGCGCACAGGTGATGCCCTGGTTGCCCGAGCCGCACACAATGGCGACCGGCAGCGCACAGCCGTTCATGCGGGCATCGGACCCGGCGGCCGCACGGGCACGGGCACGGCAGGCGACGTCGTCGGCACGAGCGCCCAGCAGCGTACGGCCTACCTCGGCGCCCCAAGCGTGCGCCAGGCCCTCGGCGCTTATTGCGCCGTTCAGCTCAATCTGACGTTCAACGGCGGCGCGAGCACCCTCGATGTCGCCGTCCTCGATAAAGTCGATGATGGATTCGATCGACATGGGCGTGTCGGCCTTATCGGCGGCACGCTCGGCCACGACGCGCTCGGCGCAGGCGGCACACTCCCCCGCCGACTTGCCACACACCGGAATACCGTCGAGCGTATGGCACGTAACATTGGTGTGGTGGTCGGTGATCTCGACGACCGCGGTATGGCCCCCGGCAGTGGCAGTTACCTTGATATAGAGGTTAGGCACACCCTCGACAAGCGACACGTCGCAGTAGTCAGCGTCGGCGAGCAGCTCGGTCACGCGAGCGCGGTCTGCATCGTCAACACTCTCGAGCACCTCGAGCGCGCTCTTGGCGTCACCGCCCACGGCGCCCAGCACGGCCGCAGCCTCGATACCGTGCATACCGCCCGAGTTGGGCACGGTCACGCTCTTAACGTTCTTAATGATGTTGCCCGAGCAGGCAACGTCCATATGATCGGGTTCGCAACCGAGCGTCTGGCTCGCCAACGCCGCTGCATAGGCAACGGCAATAGGCTCGGTGCAGCCGAGCGCACAGACAAGCTCGCGGTTCAAAACATCGCAAAACGCGGCATCACGGATGGAATCGGTAGGCATAGGTATCTCCTGCTTGCATAACGGGCTGGACTCTCAAAAAAGTTGGCTCCTTTATTTGATAACAATGCATCAAAAACCGCAACCATGGTTCCGGCGGACGGCGCTCAAGCACAAACTGGCGGCATTCATTCATGAAAAGCGGGTCTTGTTGCCTGCTAAAGCGTTTGATCAAAAAACGCCCGAGCGTTTACACAAAAGTCGCGCTATCATGCAGTCGAACGCGGTAAACACCTTTAGCATTTGCGCCGCACAGACCAGAGAGGAACCATCCATGAAGATCGGTATCGGTAACGACCACGCCGCCGTCGAGCTCAAGAACATCATTTCCGAGCACCTGAAGGAGCGCGGCTGCGAGGTCGTGAACTTTGGCACCGACACCTCCGAGAGCTTTGACTACCCCATCGCCGGCTACAAGGTGGGTAAGGCCGTTGCCAACGGCGACGTCGACCTGGGCATCCTGATCTGCGGTACCGGCGTCGGGATCAGCCTGGCTGCCAACAAGGTCGAGGGCGTACGCGCCGTCGTGTGCTCCGAGCCCTTCAGCGCCAAGCTCTCCCGCATGCACAACAACACCAACGTGCTCGCCTTTGGCGCCCGCGTCGTTGGCTCCGAGCTCGCCAAGATGATCGTTGACGAGTGGCTCGATGCCGAGTTCGAGGGTGGCCGTCACGAGCGTCGCGTCAATCTCCTCAACGAGATCGACCAGACCCGCGGCCTCAAGGTCGTCGACGAGGCCTAAAGACCCACAACGCCATACGCTAACGCAAGCCCCCGCCCGGAAAACGCATCCGGACGGGGGCTTTTTAGTAGATTATTAGGCATGTCCCAAAAGTCTACTGGGATAAATAGGGCGCCGCGGATGGAGTTCCGCGGCGCCCAAGCCACACGCTAACAGCTTTAAGGAGTCAAAGCTGGTTTAGCCAAAGAAGCGCTTGATCTCGATCTCGGCGTTCTCCAGGCAGTCGGAGCCGTGAATCACGTTGGCGTTGACATCGACAGCGAAGTCGCCGCGGATGGTGCCGGGGGCAGCATCAAGCGGGTTGGTAGCGCCCATAAGGGTGCGCATCTTGGAGACAGCGGAAAGACCGGAAACGACCATCTTGACGACCGGACCGCTCGTCATAAAGTCGCAGAGATCGCCAAAGAAAGGCTTGTCGGCCAGATGAGCGTAGTGCTCCTCGACGGTAGCGCGCTCGAGCGTGGTCATCTCCATGCGCTCGATGACAAGGCCGCTGCGCTCAATGCGAGCAACGATCTCGCCGATCTTGCGATCGCGCACGGCGTCGGGCTTAATCATGATGAAGGTCTTCTCGATAGCCATAAGGTAGCCTTTCAAGTAGGTTCGCGCGTGCCCAAGTCCCATTCCGGCACTCGCCTGGACTGCATCGTAACAGAGTTTTAGCTGCAGATAAATAAAAAGCTGCCTAGTGAAGCGCTACAATTTGTTGAAGCGTTCCATATGTGTCACTTCTGTTTCGAAGCCCGACTAGAGTACCATCCGACCACTCAGCAACCGCATCGAACCGAGCGGACGGTCGGTTGCCGCCCGTGAACGTACCCCCTTCACAACCTGCCCAAAGGTCCTACAGAAGTTCTCGACAAGCCCCTCCCCCATAGCAACAAAATACGGACGCCCGCATCAGCAGACGCCCGTAAAAGCAAAAACTATTTATCAATAAATGGCCAAGCAGCTTTAGCCAGACTCTTACTTTGCCCCGTGGCCCATCTCGAAGACCTTGGTCAGCGATCCAAACACGCCTTCGTCAGCCACGAGCTGTGCCTCGGCACGATCCAGCTGTACGGCAACGGCGGCAGGGGCGGTACCGCCCTCGGTCGTACGCGCGGCGACAATCGACGGAATATCGAGCGCCTCGGTAATATCGTGCTCAAAGAGCGGGCTTGCCTCCTGGAACACCTCAAACGGCAGGTCCTCAAGATTGCAGCCGCGCTTCTCGCACATCAGGACCAGATGGCCCACCACGGCATGTGCCTCGCGGAACGGCAGACCGCGCTTGGCCAGGTAATCGGCAACATCGGTGGCGGCAAGGTGCCCCACGCCGCACTCGCGCGCCATGGCATCCTCGTTGACGGTCCAAGTCGAAATCATACCGGCCATAACGGACAGGCACTGCATGAGCGTATGGGCAGTGTCGAGCGCGCCCCCCTTGTCCTCCTGCAAGTCCTTGTTATAAGCAAGCGGCAGGCCCTTCATGGTCACGAGCAGCTGCACCAGGTTGCCGTACACGCGACCGCTCTTACCGCGGATAAGCTCGGCAAAGTCGGGATTCTTCTTCTGCGGCATGATAGACGAGCCGGTGGAGTAGGAGTCTGAAAGCGTGATAAAGCCAAATTCGGAGCTCGACCACAGCACGATCTCCTCGGAAAGACGCGACAGGTGCATCGCCATGACGGATCCGGCGTAATGCAGATCGAGCAGGAAATCACGGTCGGAAACCGCATCGAGCGAGTTGGGAATCACGCCCGCAAAGCCAAGTTCGGCAGCCGTCATCTGGCGATCGAGCGGATAGCTCGTACCGGCAAGCGCGGCAGCACCCAGCGGGCAGTTGTCGGCGGCATCAAAGGCGGCCTTCAGACGTGTAAAGTCGCGCGCGAACATCCAGGAATACGCCAGCAGATGATGTGACAGCAGCACGGGCTGAGCATGCTGCATGTGCGTGTAACCCGGCAGAATCACCTTGTCGTACTTCTTGGCCGCATCCACCAGCACGTGGCGCAACTGCAGGTTGGCCTCCATGAGCTCCTTGGCCAACGCCTTGACGCCCAGGCGCGAATCGGTCGCCACCTGGTCGTTGCGCGAACGTCCGGTATGCAAGCGCTTGCCGGCCTCGCCGATGCGACGCGTCAGCTCGCTCTCGATGGACATATGGATGTCCTCGTCGTTGATATCGAAGGTGAAGTTGCCGGCATCGATATCCTGTTCGATTCCGGTCAGGCCCTCGGCAATCGCCTGCTCATCCTCGGCACTGATGATGCCCTGGGCCGCCAGCATCTTGGCATGCGCCTTAGAACCGGCGATATCCTGCTTATAGAGATGTTTGTCGACCGGTAGCGACGCGCCAAACTCCTGCGTGACCTCGGCCACGCCCGCCTCAAAACGACCGCCCCAAAGAGCCATGGAACCGTCCCCTTTCTCCAAATACCAAAACAAGCGCCCAAAGCAATGCGCCATATCGCTAAAGCGATTTTTCAACCGCTAGTTTTACACATTCCCCGCCGTGCGCGGGACCATGTAGCTAATTTGCAAAGAAGTGACGCGCCATGCACTTGGCGCCCAACGTCTCCCTCCGAATGTTGCCCTGCGAACCATCGATCCAGGCCTTCAGGCTCATAGGAACGTCCTCGACCTTTGCGGCATCGAACTCGGGCGCGAGGGCAAGTAAAGCATGCGCGAAAGCATTGAACATAATGGATACTCCTCATATATATAGGCGCAGAGCTGCCAAATTGATAGAAGGAGCCCCGCCAGACAACCCCGGCGGGGCTCGGACTCAGCCGCAGACGCGGCATCATATATGCGGGCGGAACGTAGGGGCCACCGATGTTAAGAAGTGTCAGCAAGCATAACGAAAGGTAGGGACCCCATGCGCCCGTTATGTATCACGCGGATGGGCCGCGCGGATACCAAGGAAAGGAAGACTTAAGCCTGGGCGGCAGCAGAGCTGGGACCCTGGACCTTAGCCCACGTCTTGAGCGACAGCGTATCGATCTCGATAAAACCGGCGCTGGCCTTCTCGTCAAACGTGGTGTCGCGGTCATAGGTGGCCAGGCCGTAGTCGTAGAGGCTGAAGGGGCTCTTGCGGCCGACGACATGGCAATTGCCCTTAAAGAACTTCAGACGGACGGTGCCGGTCACGAACTTCTGGGTATCGGCCATAAAGGCGTCGAGCGCGTTCTTGAGCGGGCTGTACCACTGGCCGTTGTACACGGCGGTGGCCCAATCCTGCTCGAGCTTAATCTTGGTCTTGAGCAGGTCGCCCTCGACGCAAATGTCCTCGAGTGCCTTGTGGGCGGTGATGAGCGTCAGGGCTCCGGGAACCTCGTAGCACTCGCGACTCTTGAGGCCCACCAGACGATCCTCGACCAGGTCGAGACGGCCAAAGCCGTTGTCACCTGAAATCTTGTTGAGGGCGATGACGATCTCGGAGAGTTTCATCTTCTTGCCATCGACGGCGACGGGCTTGCCCGCCTCAAACTCAATCTCGGTGTAGGTCGGGGTGTCCGGCGTGTCCTCGGGGTTCTTGGTCATAACCCAGGCGTCGTCGAGCGGCTCGTTCCAGGGATCCTCCAGGTGACCGCACTCGATGGCGCGACCCCACAGGTTGTCGTCGATGGAATAGGGGTTGTCGTTGGCGCCCTCGGGAACCGGCACGTTGTGGGCGTGAGCATAGGCAACCTCATCGGGACGGCACTTCAGATCCCACTCGCGAACCGGGGCGATAACCTTAAGCTCGGGGTCGAGGGCCTTGACGGCAGCCTCAAAACGAACCTGGTCGTTACCCTTGCCGGTGCAGCCGTGGGCGACGTAGGTCGCGCCAAACTCGTGAGCGACCTCGACGAGCTTCTTGGCGAGCAGCGGGCGAGACAGGGCGGAGAGCAGCGGGTACTTGTTCTCGTACATGGAGTTTGCGGCGATGGCCTTAGTCAGGAACTCATCGGAGAACTCGTCGCGCAGGTCGAGCACCTGGCAATCGAGAACGCCCAGGTCGAGCGCCTTCTGCTTCTTGGCATCCAGGCCGGTCTCCTCCTGGCCCACGTTGCCGCAGACGCAAACGACATCGAGATTCTTCTCGTCCTGGAGCCACTTGACACATACGGATGTATCAAGACCACCGGAATATGCGAGAACGACTTTTTCCTTGCTCATGGCTGTTTCCTTTCGCCCTTGGTAGCTAATTAGAACATCGGTCAGTTGCAAGTCACTTTGAGGTCAAAAACCGTGCAATATCAGGTTAAATAGCAAAAATCAGCACATACATGCCCTAGAAACATGCAGCAATGTCGTGCTAAAACCCAACGACCTCAAAATGACTCTGTTGAGGCAATTCGCCCCATGCGGACAGAGACGATTGTTATCGTCGTCGGGAAATTGCGCGCTGGCGTCGGATGGCATTGTCTGCAGTGGTGATGATCTTTACGAACTGCATCTGCCTCTCCTTTCACCTACCGCCGGGCGCAATTCTAATATCGTAAACGGTACCTTTTCCTCGGTAAGCGGTTGTTTTTCCGTCTCCGTTTTCGATGGTCGCTATATTACGCTAAAGTGCCTACAGCGCAAGCGACAAATTCAAATTTCTGAAATTTTTTTTCATTACTTTGTGAAGCGTGGTGCAAATACGCCCCGTTCCTGCGACAATACGCTCGGTTACTGGTTGATGATTATAACGTCTGAAACAATTTCGAAACGAAAGGCGCGCTTTTATGCAAACTTACGAATCGGACACCAATATTGGAAGCATTAAGATTCTCGCCGTTGATATGGACAAGACGCTTCTCACCGACGAGCGCGTGTTGCCGCAGGGTCTTGATGAGCGCCTAGACAAGCTCGCCGAGGCTGGCATCGTGTTCTGCCCCGCCAGCGGACGCCCCGCCCCAAAACTCGAAGAAATGTTCGAGAGCATTAAGAACCGCCTTGCTTTTTGCCCCGACAATGGAGCCTGCGTTATCTACCGCGGCAACTATATCTATAAGAGCAACATCGATGTGGCGCTGTATCAGCAGGTGCTCGCTCGTGCCTCGGAGGACCCGCGCGCCGTTCCCGTCCTGTGCTGCTACGACGAGTTCTATGTGCTCGCCCGCGACCATCAGTACCACGACGAGATCAGCGTCTACTACAACACGATCAACTACGTCGACACCTTTGAGGGCCTTGATATCGAGTCCAATAAGATCTCGATCTTTTTCCCCGGCTACGACGCCGAGCCCGCGTTCCGCGAGACCTATAACCCCGCGTTCTCGGATCAGCTCTATGTCACCAATGCCGGCCGCGAGTGGATCGACTTTATGAACCTGGGCGTCGACAAGGGTTCGGGCGTCGCGCACCTGTGCGAGCAGCTCGGCATCGATATCGCCGATGCCGCCGCCGTGGGCGATACCTACAACGACATCCCCATGCTTGAGCGCGTCGGTCACAGCTTTATCGTGGACAATGCCGAGGAGCATATGAACGCGCATGCTGAGTGGCGCATTCCGAGCAACAACGACGGGGGCGTACTGACGCTCATCGACGCCATCCTGGCGGCTCGGTAGCCGTCCCATCGGGCCTGGCCGGGCGGCACGGGATATCTTTTCGCTCGGTCAGGTCCTGCGCAAGACGAAAGCCACATTAAGTGGCTTTCTTTGCGTGCGGAATCTACGAAAAGTTAACCCGTGCCGCCCGGCCAGGCCCTAGGTTTACTTTCCTGCCGCCAAGATGGCGTCTTGAGTGTCTAGATACTTAGCTGAAATGATTTGAGCAGAGGGGAGCTCCTTGTTGGAAGGGGCTCCCCTCTGTTTTGGTTGCTGTGGGACAAATTAATCAGTAGTGTTTGTCCCAAATCTTAAGTATGTGGGGGCTTGCGTCTTGGGCGAGCTTGCCTTACCGAGTGCTTTCCTATTTCGCGTCGGCCCAGGTTATGCCGGTACTGGCTTCGGCGATCAACGGTACGCGAAGGTCTACGACGTGCTCCATGACGTCGCGGACCATGGCGGTGAGGCGCTCGACTTCGTCGACGGGGCACTCAAAGTCCAGTTCGTCGTGCACTTGCAGGATCATGTGAGCGGCAAAGCCCTCTTCTTCCAGGCGGCTGCTTACGCGGGCCATTGCGATCTTGATGATGTCGGCCGCGGTTCCCTGCATGGGGTGGTTCATGGCCGTGCGCTCGCCAAAACCGCGGAGCTGCGGATTTTTGGCCTTGAGCTCGGGAATATGGCGACGACGGCCGTACATGGTCTCGGCGTAACCCGTCTGCTTGGCACGCGCCACCACGTTGTCGAGGAACGTGCGCACGCCCGGGTATGCCTCGTAGTAGCGGTCAATCATGTCGCGCGCCTCGGCCATCGAGATATGCAGCGACTGCGACAGACCGTAAGCCTGCTGACCATACACGATGCCGAAGTTCACGGCCTTGGCGCGGCTGCGCAGGTCGGGCGTCACCTCGGACACCGGCACGCCAAATACGCGCGCGGCCGTCTCGGCATGGAAGTCCTCGCCCTCGTTAAAGGCGCGCACCAGATGCTCGTCGCCCGAAAGATGCGCGAGCAGGCGCAGCTCGATCTGTGAGTAGTCCACCGCCAAAAAGACGCTGCCCTCGCCTGCCGAGAACGCCGTCTTGACGGTACGTCCCAGCTCCGAGCGCGTCGGAATGTTTTGCAGGTTGGGGTCGCTCGAAGACAGACGTCCCGTCGCGGTGATGGTCTGGTTGTACGTGGTGTGCACACGCCCGTCACCACGGCGCAGCGGACCTAGCGTGTCCAGATAGGTCGACTTAATCTTGGACTTCTCACGCCAGTCCAAAATCAGGCGCACGATCTCATGGTCGCGGGCAAGGTCGCTCAGCACCTTGGCGTTGGTCGAATAATAGCCGCGCTTGGTCTTTTTGAGGCCCTTGGTCGGAAGCCCCATAACATCAAACAGCACGTGCGAGAGCTGCATGGGGCTGCCGATGTTAAAGGCCTCGTCGCCGGCCAGATCGCGAATGCTCCGCTCGACCTCGGCAATCTGGGTCGCCAGACCCTCGGACAGACTGTGCAGGCGGTCGGGATCCACGAGCATGCCCGCGCGCTCCATCTTGGCAAGCACCGGAACGAGCGGCATCTCGATGCCATCGAACACGTTGGCGGCGTTCTCGCGGGCCATGCGGTCACGCAGCGGTGCAACCAGCGCCAGCGTCAAGGCCGCCGTGCGAGCGGCGGGCGCAGGAGCGTCCTCGCCAGCACCCTCTGCGCCGCGCGCCGCAGGCAGCGCCATCTGCAGATACGTATCGGCCAGATACACCTCGTCAAACTCGGAGCGGTCGGAATCCAACAGGTAGGCGGCAACAACGGTATCGAAGATGCGCGTGGAATCGACTGCCAGCGGATCCATGAGCTCGAGCTCAGAAGAATCGATGGGCGAAAGCTCATGCAAAAGCGCCTTCATATCCGGGCTCGCCACACGGCCTTCCATAAACAGACGCGCGAGCACGCCGGCAATCACGCCGTGGGCGAAGTTGAAGCCCTCAACCTCAGCCGCCGCACCGCTGTCGCCCTCCTCGAGCGCAAACAGGCCCTTGGACGTCGCCAACCACAACGTGCGCGTCAGTCCAAAGAGCGCGCCCTCTTCCTTGTCGTCGTCCACCACGGCGGCGACCCACTCGCCGGCTTCAATCGCGCGGGAGACCTCAGCTGCAACGGCACCAAGCGCGTCAGCATCGCCGGCGGCTGCGCGCAAAACGGCGGGAATCTCAAACGTGCTGGCAGCTGCCCCGCCCTCGCCGCCAATCAGCGCCAAGAAACGGTTCTGCATGGCGGTGATACCAAGCGTACCCAGCGCCGCGGAAACCTCATCGGCGGAAAACGCCGGGAAGGACGTCGCCTCAAAATCGAGCTCAACGGGTGCATCGGTGCGGATGGTTGCGACCTTGCGGCTCAGCAGCGCGTCGTCGATGTGTGCGCGCAGGTTTTCTCCCATCTTGCCCTTGACCTCGTCGGCGTGTGCGATGACCTCGTCCAGGCTACCGTACTGCGCAATGAGCGCGCTCGCCTTTTTGGGGCCGATGCCCGGCACGCCGGGGATGTTGTCGGACGTGTCGCCCTTAAGACCATAAAAGTCGGGCACGAGCGCCGGCGTGATGCCGTGATACAGATCGTCCACGCTCTCGGGCGTCATGATCGCCACGTCGGACAGGCCCTTGCGGGTCGAGACCACATTGACATGCTCGGTCACAAGCTGATACATGTCGCGGTCGCCGGTCACCAGCAGCATGTCGCAACCGGCCTGCTCGCCCAAGCGCGCCATAGTGCCCAGGATGTCATCGCCTTCCCAGCCCTCGGACTGCAAAATCGGCACGTTGAGCGCGCCGAGCAGCTCCTTGATCATGGGAAACTGTGCGTGCAGATCGGGGTCCATGGGCGGGCGCTGAGCCTTGTACTGCGGCAGCATCTCCATACGCACGCGCGGCTTGCCCTTGTCAAACGCCACGACAACGCCGTCGGGATTAAAGGCGTCAATCATCTTGAGGAACATATTCAAAAAGCCAAAGATTGCGTTGGTGGGACGACCGTCCGGCGCGTTCATGGTGGGCGGCACGGCGTGGAAGGCGCGGTGCATGAGCGAGTTGCCGTCGATGACGGCAAAGGTACGGCGCTTGTCAGACATATTGAATACCTCGCTTTGGGCTGGGCACGGTTTGCTCACACCAGTTTACACGCTCCCCGCGCCATGGCCACCGCACATCAGGCTTCCCTGCCGCCGCGGGCCCGCGCGTGATACGATGGCTCACGGTACATCAACCAGCACGATCGATCCGAAAGGAGCCTGCGTCATGGAGCGTCCCTGCGCATGGAAAAAGTACACGCCACAGCAGATCGAGGAGCTCGAGGAGCTTTGCCGCGGCTATAAGCAGTTTTTGAGTGAGAACAAGACCGAGCGCCTGTGCGTCAAGACCGGTATCAAGATGGCCGAGGAGGCGGGCTACGTCAATCTGGAAACCGTGATCGCCGAGGGCCGCGCGCTCAAGGCCGGCGACAAGGTGTACGCCGCCAATCACGGCAAGGACCTCATGCTCGTCAACCTGGGCACCGCCCCGCTCGAGCAGGGCTTTAACATCCTGGGCGCCCACGTGGACTCGCCGCGCCTGGACCTCAAGCAGAACCCCGCCTTCGAGGCTGGCGACATGGCTTATCTCGACACGCACTACTATGGCGGCGTCAAGAGCTACCACTGGGTCGCTTCCCCGCTCGCACTCGTGGGCGTCATCTGCAAAAAGGACGGCACCACCGTCGACATCAACATCGGTGACAAGGCCGACGACCCGGTCTTTACCATCTCCGACCTGCTGATCCACCTCTCGAGCGAGCAGATGGCCAAGCCCGCCAAGGACGCCGTCGACGCCGAGATCCTCGACGTGATCGTGGGCGGCCGCCCCGTCAAGTTTGACGAGGACGACAAGGACGCTCCCAAGGAGCCCGTCAAGCAGATGTTCCTGGACATCCTCAAGGAGCAGTACGACGTCGAGGAGGAGGACTTCCTCTCCGCCGAGATCGAGGTCGTGCCCGCCGGCCCGGCCCGCGACATGGGCCTCGACCGCTCCATGATTCTGGGCTACGGCCACGACGACCGTGTCTGCGCCTATCCGTCCATGCTCGCCCAGATCAACGTCGCCAACGTGGAGCGCACGAGCATCACACTCATCGTCGACAAGGAGGAGATCGGTTCCGTAGGTGCCACCGGCATGACGAGCCGCTTCTTCGAGAACACCGTCGCCGAGATCATGACGCTCGCCGGCGAGGATAGCCCGCTGGCCCTGCGCCGCGCGCTCGCCCGCAGCCGCATGCTCTCCTCCGACGTGTCCGCCGGCTTCGACCCGGGCTATGCCGGCAAGTTCGAGACCAAGAACGCAGCTTTCATGGGTCGTGGCCTGTGCTTTAACAAGTACACGGGCAGCCGCGGCAAGGGCGGCTCTAACGACGCCGACGCCGAGTACGTGGCCCTCATCCGCGACATCATGGACGAGGCGGGCGTTGACTTCCAGACCTGCGAGCTCGGCCGCGTCAACGCAGGTGGCGGCGGCACCATCGCCTACATCATGGCCAAGTACGGCATGAACGTCATCGACTCCGGTGTTGCCGTCCTGTCCATGCACGCCCTGTGGGAGGTCGCTAACAAGGCCGATATCTACGAGGCCTATCGCGGCTACAAGGCCTTCATCGAGCGCGCCTAACCGACCCTTCATCAGTTGCGGTGAAATACGGACTAAACTGGCCCATAAACGGCAAAACAGACCGTATTCCTCCGCAACTTCCTTTTTGGCAGAGGAGAGTCCATGCTGCAGGTCATCATTTCGCCCGCCAAGCAGATGCGCGCTGCCCAAGATGCTTTTGAAGTCCTGGGCAT
Organism: uncultured Collinsella sp.; assembly: GCA_900540875.1. Lineage (GTDB taxonomy): Bacteria > Actinomycetota > Coriobacteriia > Coriobacteriales > Coriobacteriaceae > Collinsella. The sequence goes on along the minus strand of UQHT01000034.1, from coordinate 7,968 downwards.
TCCACCTTTTGCGCATGAGACGGCTCGCCTCCACCGCGCACTGCTAGATATCGAGCGGAATGAAGGCAGCGGCGGTCTGCAGGCGCTATGGAACGTGAGTGACAAACTGCTGGGGCCTTGCCTCAACACCCTGCATGAGTTCGGGCCCATCCTGAAAAACGGCGATCTCGACAATCCCGCACTCGCCCGACACCTCTCCCCTGCCGTCATGTCCTACCACGGCATTCAATACCAGAGCATGGCGCCCGAGGTGATGGATTCCGCGCAGCTCGCATGGCTGCAAAGCCACCTGTGGATCCTCTCTGGCCTCTACGGGTGCGTTCGCCCCTTTCATGCCGTCGAACCATATCGGCTGGAGATGGGCGCGAAGCTCGCCGTTGACGATGCCCGAGACCTCTATGCGTTTTGGAGCGACAAGCTCGCGCGGGCTATCGCCCCGGCAGGCTCAAACACCACGATCGTCAACCTCGCCAGCGTAGAGTACGCCAAAGCCGTTCTGCCCCATCTCGCGGGCGACGCCACGGTCGTCACGTGTCTCTTTGGCGAAGGCATCCGCAACGGCAAGCCCATCCAGCGCTCGACCGCCAGCAAAAAGGCACGCGGCTCCATGGTGCGGTGGATGGCAGAAAACAAGCTCGAGGATGCAAGCGAACTTACCGCATTCAACATCGGCTATCGTCACATCCCCGAGCTTTCAGACAAAAACACCCTGGTTTTCATGAACGCGCAGGCGCAATAGGCCCGCCGTTTCCAAACACCCCGTTACTCCGCCAAGCCATCGGCCTTTGCGATCCCGTTTGTCGAACCGTCCTGATAGACAATCTTGACGTGCTCAACCTCGGACACCGCAACACCCGTCGGAGGCTCCAGACGCCATTCCGTCAGGGCGATATCCATGGTCGTGGGCACATCTCCTTGATCTTTGAGCTTCACCGTGAGCGTTTTGAGCGCCGCGTCAAACGTCACGCGTTCGATTTCTTCACCTGGAATGGACCCACCACTCAGCTGCAACTGCACAAACTCATCGCGCGGGTACCAATAATCGCCCGGAACGGCGAGCGTATTGGCATTACCGCCAGTACTCCTCACCGTCATAATCGGTAGGCTATCATCAGCCTCGAACTCCCATGCAGCGCCGCCGCGACCGCCAAACGTCCAGATACAAAAGGCAATCACCAGCACGGCAAGCACCGCAAAACCAATCGCGACAAGACCATGGTGCGCACGGCTTTCCTCGGCCGATACATTCCACTGCGTCTCTCGATATAGATGCTTGTCTTCCATGTTCGCCTCCCCACAGGCACGCTCGTTGGCCCAATCGTACCCATTCAGGCTATACTTGAGCCCATGACATAACGGGGAGCTTGCAGGACAAGACGACAGGCTGAGATTGGGCGCGCCCGCCCTGACCCGCAAACCTGATATGGGTAATGCCAACGAAGGGAGCCGTGCCAATGAGCACACAGACCGAGCCCAAGCTCGTCACGCAAATCGACTTCGCCCGCGCCGGGCAGATCACACCGCAGATGAAGGAGGTTGCCGAGCGCGAGCATCGCGACCCCGAGTACATCCGCGAGCGCGTGGCAGACGGCCGCATCGCCATTCCCGCCAACATCGTGCATATCAAAAAGGGCATGCGCGCCTTTGGTGTCGGCGAAGGCCTGTCCACCAAGGTCAACGTCAACCTGGGCATCTCGGGCGACAAGGCCGATGCCGCCGAGGAATGGAAGAAGGTTAAGATCGCCGAGGACTTTGGCGCCGACGCCATCATGGACCTCTCCAACTCGGGCAAGACGCGCCAGTTCCGCCAGCAGCTCATCGAGGAGACCCCGCTCATGGTGGGCACCGTCCCCATGTACGACGCCATCGGCTACATGGAAAAGCCGCTGGTCAAGCTTACCAAGGACGACCTGTTCGAGGTCGTGCGCACGCACGCCGAGGACGGCGTGGACTTTATGACCATCCACTGCGGCATCAACAAGTCGGTCACCAAAACCTTTAAGGAGACCGGCCGTCTCATGAACATCGTCAGCCGCGGCGGATCGCTGCTGTTTGGCTGGATGGAGGTCACCGGCAACGAAAACCCCTTCTACGAGTACTTTGACGAGCTGCTCGAGATTTGCCACGAGTACGACGTGACGATTTCGCTCGGCGACTCCTGCCGCCCGGGCTGCCTCTACGACTCCAACGATGCCACCGAGACCGCTGAGATGATCGAGCTGGGCAAGCTGTGCAAGCGCGCTTGGGCCGCCGGCGTCCAGGTCATGGTCGAGGGCCCGGGTCACATGGCGCTCGACGAGATCGCCGCCAACATGAAACTGCAGAAGCGCCTGTGCCACAATGCCCCGTTCTATGTGCTCGGGCCGCTGGTGACCGATATCGGCGTGGGTTACGACCACATCACCGCTGCCATCGGCGGCGCCATCTCCGCCAGCTCCGGTGCCGACTTCCTGTGCTACGTGACGCCGGCCGAGCACCTGTGCCTGCCCAACGCCCAGGACGTGCTCGATGGCCTCATGGCCACTAAGATTGCCGCGCACGCCGCCGATATCGCCAAGAAGGTGCCGCACGCCCGCGACATGGACGACAAGATGGGCCAGGCACGCCGCAAGCTCGACTGGGATGCCATGTGGAAGTGTGCTCTCGACCCGGTCACCGGCAAGAAACGCTACGAAGAATCCCCCGCCGCCACCGAGGGCACCTGCACCATGTGCGGCAAGATGTGCGCCGTCCGCACCGTTAACAAGGTGTTCGAAGGCACGACGATCGACCTCGGCATGGAGGACTAACTCGTCACCGGAGCCACAATCGGTAACATGGTGTTCGTCAATTGTTGACGTGTGAACATTTGCTTACATTTGCGTAAAGATTGCATCGCCCGCCCGGGTTCGACATAGAGTCGGCCCGGGCATCTTTATAATGCTGGCTTAAAGACCCATTTGATTCCGACCGAACAGGGGAGCAAACATGGATCGCAGTAAGGTACCTGCCGTCCTGTCCATCGCAGGATCCGATTCCAGCGGTGGCGCCGGCATTCAGGCCGACATCAAGACCATCACGGCGCACCGCCTGTATGCCGAGACGGCCATCACCGCCATCACCGCACAAAACACGCTCGGTGTCACCGCCGTGCAGAATATCTCCCCTGATATCGTCGCTGCGCAGATCGACGCCGTATTTGACGATATCCGCCCCAGCGCCGTCAAGATCGGCATGGTTTCCTCTGCCGAGATTATCGAGGTTATCGCCGACCGCCTGAGCGCCCGGAACGCGACAAACGTGGTCGTCGACCCCGTCATGGTAGCCACCTCGGGCGCACGGCTGATTGCCGAAGATGCCGCCGAGGCGCTCACCCGCCGCCTGTTCCCACTAGCAACCGTCATCACGCCCAATATTCCCGAGGCCATGGCCCTGCTTGACTACGAGGTCGACTCCGAGCGCACACAGCAAAATGCTGCCATGCTCCTCACCCGCCGCTTTGGTTGCGCATCCCTCGTTAAGGGTGGGCATCTTGTCAACGAGGCCAACGATGTATTGGCTGAACCCGCGCCACTCGATGACGAGGGCAACCATCTGGGCGATCCGCTCACCACGTGGTTCCGCCACAAGCGCATCGAGACCGACAACACACACGGCACCGGCTGCACGCTTTCGTCCGCCATCGCCTGCGCGCTGGCCCAGGGCATGGATCTTGCCGATGCCGTCAACGCCGGCAAGGCATACCTGACAGGCGCTCTGGCCGCCGGCCTGAACATGGGCAAAGGCTCCGGCCCTGTCAACCACATGTGGCAGTACTAAATAGCCAGTAACCTGCCAAAAAGAGACAGGCTACTTTGCACCAAAAACCGTCGCAACATTCGATGAAAATCGTGCAAACGCGAAAAATCATTAAATGTTGCGACGGTTTGATTTTAGATAGCGGTCGAGCAAAGGACCAGAGCGCCTATTCGTCGGCGAGTTGAATTCCCAACAAACCCGAGAGTGCCAGCGCCTGCTCGGCATTGACCGTCAAGCCACGCAACTCATGGTAATCGCCCGAAACAACGGGCGCTGCAAATGTACAGCGCGACACATCAACGCCGGAAAGCGACGTCTTAAACACATCCATACGCGTCAGGTCACAGCCATCCAGGCGTATCTGACCCAGCTTGGCACCCTGAAACGCGGCCTCGGTCAAACGCGTGTCATGCGCAGCCATGGGGCCAATGCGTCCCTCCGAAAGGTTCGCATAGCTCAAATCGCACGATGTAAACGACACGCTCGACAGACGCGCCCTGAGCAAGTTGAGCCCCGGCGCCGAGCAGTCAACGAAGTCGCAGCGGTTGAGCCAGCAGCCTTCCATGTTGCAGCGGATAAAGCGGCAACCGCGAAACACCACGTCGCGAAACGTCGAGCCGCTCCAGTCAACGCTATCGAACTCGCAAGATCGGAACACGACGCCAGCGAAGGTCGCGCCGTTCGCCACGTCGCAGGCAAGATCCAAATCCTCAAAAGCGGTATTGGAGACGAGCTCATCGCCCTCGACAAAGAGGTCGATGAGCTCGTCCATGCCCATATGGCAGCCAATCCGTTCGTTTACCCGGGCAAAACCACCGCAAAGGTGCCTGTCCCCTTTGCGGTGGCTTGGGGTCGCGCTACTCACCGAGCATCTCTTGGAGCTTGGCTGCCACGGCATGTCCCAAGCTCTCGTGGCTTTCGGGCATCATATGCAGATAGTCGATATCGCCCGGCTCGGCAAACTCGGCGGCATTCAAAAAGTCGCAGCCAAACTGCTCGGCCACGTGCGCATAGTACTCGCCAAAATGTTCAGATGCCTCGACGGAACGCTCGTCAAAATCGGTCATATATACATCGGCGATCTGCGGCTTGATCTTGATAGGAGCCATCAGCAGGATGCGCGGGCAAGGCGCAGCGTCGGTCCACGGAAACGCGCGGACGGCGCGAATCAGCGCCATGGCGCCACGGGCGATATCGGAAGCTGTCACGTTAAAGACCGTCTTACAGTCGTTGGTGCCCAGCATGATCACAATGGCGTCCAGCGGCTTATGAGCCTCGAGCAGCATCGGAAGCGCGCGAATGCCGTTGAGGTTAGTGTCCAGATGGCACATGTCGTCGCGTACCGTCGTGCGGCCGTTGAGGCCTTCTTCAATTACATGCCAGCCCTCGCCTAAGTCACGTTGGACCACGCCACACCAGCGCACATCCTGCGCATAGCGCACCGCGGTACCGTCGCGCATGCCCGCCGGATCGTAACCATAGGTGTTGCTGTCACCAAAGCACAGAACGTTTTTCATCGTAAGCTCCCCACTCAATAAAAAGCCGACAGGAGCAGCCTCTCCCGTCGGCTCGGTATATCGCATCACGAGCACCGTTTACAGGTACTTGCGCCAGTCGTCGTCATCCTCGTCATCCTCGGCAGCGGCCTGAGCCTGCTCGGCGGCACGGGCGGCTGCGGCGCGGGCGGCAACCTGAGCATAGGACTCCTCGTTTCGCTCGGGGAAGTTTGCCAGCACGTGCTCGAATTTGGCGAAGTCCTCGTCCCAGCGCGTAGAGGGCACGGCAAAGAAGACCTGCTTGACCTTGAAGTCGCCCGATGCGAGCTCCTTGCGGAAGAGCTCGGCCACGGCCTCTGCGTCAAAGCCGTTGTTCTCGCAGCCCCAAGCACCCACTACGAGCTTCTCGCGGCCAAGCTCATCGCAGATAGCAAGCACAAAGCGAATGCGGTCGCGCAGGGCGTCAAGCAAGGCATCGTCGCTCACGCGGTACTCCTGGCGAGCACGCTTGGCGTTGGGTGCAGCGGCGACGATCACGTCGGCATAGGCGTGCACATGCTTGCGCTCGAAGCGCACCGCGGGCACCACCAGCGCACGGTTGCGGTACAGCTCACAGTTGATGTTGCGGCGACGGTTCTCGCCGTACCATTTACGCTGCTTATCGAGGACGTTGTACAGATACGAATCGGCGCACAACGTGGCCTCCTGGCCCAGATAACCCTGAATATATCCACCGCCCGGATTGGTAAACGAGGCAAAGGCGAGCACGGCCATGTCGCAGAACTGCGCATAGCCGCGACCGTTGTCCAGGATTGCCTGCGTGGCGGAGGCATCAAGCACAGTGACCTCGGGCAGGACCGGAGCGGGCTCCTCAGCAGGCGCGGACTCAACTTCGGCGATTTCCTCGGCAGGCTCCTCGACGGGCTCGGGCGCCGCCTCGGTCTCGGGCGCCGCCTCGGTCTCGGCAGTCTCCGCGTTCTCGACGTCCTCGGCGACCTGCTCTTCGGCGGCCACAGCACTCTGAACCTTGGCCTTCATCGCCGCGACAAAGCCGGCAGGCATACCGTCAAACTCGCGAACACCGGCGAGCGAACGCTCGATATCCTTGGCGCACGCTTCGGACACAGTTGCCACGTGACGCTCGGCGGCCTTGGCACGGGCCTCGCGCTTGGGATTGGGCTGACCCGCTCGGTTGGACCTGCGGTTACGGTTCCTGTTGTCGACGTCTGCCATACGTGGCCACCTTTCCTGTCGCTGCCGCTATCGGCTTTTCCCATCCATGATACCCCGCCGCGTACAAAAAAAGACGGCCCCGAAGGACCGCCTTTCACATCGTTTTACCGCGTCCGACAAGAAACGCTGCAATCCCCCGCGCTAGTCGCGACGACCGAGGATGTTCAGGATGCGCAGGAACACGTTGATAATGTCCACGAACAGATTGGACGCCATGAGCACCGCATTGGGCAGCGTAAGCGGCACCGTCGTGGCCACATAGGTGTCGTAGCCAATAAAGCCGGCAAACACCACAATCACGATCAGGTCGGTGATGGACTGCGAAACGCCCATGAACATCAGCACGATCTCGACCAGAATCGTGGCAAGCAAGATGCCAAAACCAATGCCATACACACGCTGGAAGAACTTGGGGAAGGTCACGCCCAGCGCACCAAAGACAAAGGTGATGGCGGCCGTGGCGATAAAGGCGGTGTTAATGGTAGGCAGGTCGTAGTTGGCAAGACCAAACGACGCCGTCAGGCCAAAGGTGCTCGCAAAGACCACGTAGCCCACGAGTGACAGGCCCACGGACTGTTTGCTGGCAGCAGCCGACATCATGACCATGCCAACGATGGTCAAAATAAATGAGCCAAAGACCAGCGGCAAAGCGGCGCCGCTCATCATCATGCGCGCAAATGACATGGTGCTCGTAAAGTAAGCACCGGCGCCCATGGCGCAAAAGCCCAAAAAGATCAGAGCAGACATGACAAGGTTGTACGCGCGCGGCGACATCTCCTTGGCACGGCTTGCGCCGGTCTCGATGGGGCCATTCTGATAGCCCTGGATATCGTTCATACTTTCGTCCTTTCAAAAAGCACCGCGACGGCGCCGTAGCTGACAAGTTTCCTGCCATTGTACCCGAACGCCACGCGTTCTTACCTGCGGCGCTCGCCCTCGAGCGTACGATCAAAAGCCCAGACCCACCAACGCATCACGTGCGCCTGCGAGCCGTCCGCCCGCTCACGCGTTTGGTCCTCTAGATACAACTCGGTCGCATGTCCGCCAAAACGGACCCTATAGGTTGCCGTACGAATGCCGTGGACCGTCAGGCCAAACCCAGTGGTCGAGACAATCTCGTCAATCGTAAAGCACCGACCGTCGACCCAGCAGACGGTGACCGGCACGACCTGTCCGCCCGCGAGGATGCGAGCCACGACGTCCACATACTGCTTGTGCACGCGTCGAGTTTTGCCATCTGTCTGTCGATATTCCATGCCTCCTATTATCGAACGCATGTTTGCATGTTGTAAAGCGAACAGACTGTGGTTTTGGAGTGTCGTAGCAATCGCGCGTGTCCGCATGGCGTGTTAGCAAAAAGAACACCCGCGGTCAACAGGGCTAATATTCAATTTTAGTGCCAAAAAATGGTTGATTTTCAATCTCAACGCAACAGCCTGAACGGACCCCGCGTTTCCGCAGC
>UQHT01000033.1 GCA_900540875.1 uncultured Collinsella sp. | reverse complement strand
TGAACGGCCTCGATCCGGGAAAGCGGAAAACCTCCTGCGACGCGATGCGCAGCGAGGTGGCGCGGGGACGCAGCGTGCTCATTTCAAGCCATCTGCTCGACGACCTGGCAGACCTCACCGACTCGTTCTACTTCATCGAGGCCGGCACGCTCGTGGAAAAGATCGAGTCGTCCTCGCAGACGCTCAAGCAGGAATACCTCGATACATACGAGGGAGATGAATGACATGATAGGCAAGAGCTACGTAAAGATTGTAATTGTTGGCCTTGCAATCGGTCTTGCAATGGTGCTATGTGCATCATTTGCGAGGTATAGGTCCGAGCAGTCGTTCATCGATGGCGCTGAAAATGGGTTTGGCATAGACGGGATGTATGTCGACGATGGCGCGACCAGGACGTCTATGGCGATTCTTGCAGGCGAAGACATGGAATGGCAAATCTGTAATGACGATGGCTCTTGTCTGAGTGGTCGTTTGGGCGCAACGAGCGACCCGAATTCGTTCGATCTTCTCGACAATGATGGAGCGGATTGCGGTTCTGTTCACCTTTCATATGCATCGCGAGATGGGATGGACGGCATCCTCTACGTCTCCCACGAAACTAACGATTTCAAGATGCGCAGAACTAACCGAGCGCCGGCTTTTATCGAGGAGTGAGAATTCCCGGCGGTCTGCCGATCAGGCCGCCGGGGTATCGAACCCCGCATTCATCCGTACACACACGGATGAATGCGGGAAGTGTCCGGATGAAATTGATAATCAAGGAAACAAAGCCGTTCTGCCTGGGACGGCTTTGGCTTGGACTTTAACTACAACATCGCAATCGACACTTATCAGCTCGCGCAACGCGCATGGCCAAATCTCGGACGCTGGTGCATGGAGGACCTTCGAGATTTACTGGACATCCAAAACGACGACGCGCACCGCGTGCTCGCCGACTGCGAAGACGAGATGGCTGTCTACAATGCGATCAGAAACGGCGTGAAGTCCGGAGAGCTTTCTGTGGAACCGCCGCGCCGTCGCGCGAGCCGACCGGGCAACCCGGGCAATCTGGTCCCGGCTCTCCCGGTCGTATTCCTACGATATCGCCCCTAAATCACCAATGTGTCAGATAAAGAATGATGCAATGGTTATGATCAAGCATACGGCGGATGCGACGACTGCGCCTTTTTTCCTCTCCTTTAGTCCGACGAATAGGGTTGCCGTAAAGTAAAGGGCGGAAAGGCAGTCTATGGCAAGCAAAACGAGTTCCTTGGGCGGTTTCAGCAAAAGGTCGCTAGCAAAGAGTAATGCAAGCAGGGCAAAGCCGATTGTGACCAAGTATCTCGATTGATTTTGCGACAGCATGGCAACCTCCTTTTAGAACATGCAAGTGAAACGTCGGCACGATGTCATTGCGGTTGCAAACAAGCCGCCGCCAGGACCGGTTGTCACGAGACCGGCGATAACTTCAGCGGTGCCAGCAAGGTAGGGATCGCGCAGGCAAGCCTCCTCCTTCGCGTTCAGCTTGACCTTGTGAGGGACGGTGCGGTTATTTGCAAATCCGTGAGAATCGCACCACGCCTTGGAATATGAATCCGTGCAGCGTCCGCGCTCAAAAAGGGATATATCGTAATTTTCGTCGTAGTTGTCTCCGACGTAGATCTCGCTGCTCTCGGCGGGAGACCCCTCGTCGGCATAGGCTGCCGCAACGGGCACAAATGGTGTCATGACAAGGGAGAGGCAAAGAGCTGCTGAGACGATGGAGAGCAGGCATTTCTTCATGGCTGGCTCCTTAATCTGGCCTTTGATAGTTACTTGATGTCGCCTCCTTCCGCTTTATATCCGTTGTATTTGGCGTATTTCTTTAATAAGGCAAGAGGTTCTTCCTCTCCTTCGGATAAGCCGATGATGTTTCCTTGATCATCCAGTATGAATACGGACGGAATATGCTCAAGTTCATATTGGTCATACACGGTCTTATCTTAATCTATGTATATGGGAAAGTCTCCTTCATGGACCGAGGCTTCTTCAATTGTGCTGTCCTCGGAAACAGTGAAAAGGTTCTTCCTTAAGGCTGCGAAAATATCAAGTTGTTGCATATCTTCTATGAGAGATTCGCAGTGCTGACACCACGATGCCCAGAACATCAAGATATTTTCCTCATTAGGTTTTAGCTTGTTAAAATAATTCACGTTTCGGCCGAGGCTGAAATTTTGGCCCATTTTAATGGACAAAGATGAGGGATAAGCATCGTGTTGCGGTTTGATATTGACGGCGATTAAGGCGGCGAAACACGTCAGAGTCGCCAGAGTCAGTAAGGCGATAACGCATTTTCTCGGTTTCCAGCTCATGACAGATCCCTCTCTCATGGTGAAACGCATACGTTTTGAAACGGGATACCGCTTCGATTCGTTCCGGACGCGGATGTGGACGTAACTGGTCTCGGTGCCAAGTGCGATTTAAGTGCTGTATATGACTTAACGGGAATGTCCGAGCAGTGCCGGAGTCTCCATCTGGATTGTTCCGACTGGAACATCAGCCCGAATACACTGCATAGCGACTTCAACAAGAACGTCCCCGGCGTAATCCTTCCCAAGGCATGGCAATAGACAAGTTCAAGTGAACGCATGAAGGTGGCTCCCGAACCATCGGGAGCCACCTTCGCAATTCAACCGATGGGAAAACCGACTGCTAATTCAATTTGACCCAGATGGCGGGACGGACTCCGAGCAAGTCATCCTGCTCGCTCCCGTCATCGCCAAATTTGATATCGCCCATCTTGCACACGTAATTGGCTAGGGGCTGCCCGACATGGTAGAAATCACTATAGTCTGAGCTGCCGCTGTACTTCTCGACGGTAGAGGTCCACCAGTCCTTAACTTTATCGTCCTTCACTGACTTTGCGTACCGGAAATCGTCCGATAGCGCGGGTTCGCAAAGGAGAAAGGAGTTGAGAATCGTGACGTCTCCGTCGATGAGGCCCCGCTCGACATCGCTGAAGGCGAAATCCCTGAAGCTGCCGTTCAGATAGTCGTATAGCGAGCTGGACTTGAAATCGGTTGCGTCGCCTTGCGTATCGAACGCCATCTCGTCGATGCACTGCTGGGTTACGAGAAGGGCCCGTCCGTCCTCCTTGTCGACTACGATCCATCTGATCGGTCTGCCGGCGATTGCGGCGCCCTTGTAGGCCGCCAGCCCACCCGAATAGGTCCCGAACTCGACGGTCTGCCCAATCGACTTGCTGTCGATTACCTCCTGCTCCGCCTTCATGTCCGCCCGCGCTTCGAGCATGGACGGCAGGGGCGAGATGGCGACCATGACGGCAAGCAGGACGATGCCCGCGACAGCCGCGACGGCTATCTTCTTCCTCCTTTTCGAGAGGTTCGCAATCTTCGCGCCGGCCTCCCTTGCCTTCTCGCCCGAATCCCCGTATCCCTGCTCGGCCAGCTTCTCGAGGCTTTCCTTGGCGGCCTCAGCTTCCTTCCTGTTGCCCTTCTCGAGTATCGCGACGCTCGTCTTGTAGACCCTGTCCCTTCTGGATTCATCCAGGAACGCGGCATCTTCCAGATCCGCCATTTTCTCGCGCACGGCGCCGCAGTTCCAGCAGGTACCGCGCTTGAGGTTCACCGCACCGCAGCCGCACTGCCACCACCCGTCGTGTTCGGAATGGACGCCCGTGCATTTGAAGGTATCGGCCCCCATCTCGGAGAGCAGGACATCGCGTTCCGACTCCTCGACCCCGTTGAGTGCGAGTGGCGCGGGGCTATCGATGTCGATCGGGTCGCCGAAGGAGGTCTCGCCGTCCGCTCGGGTCACAACGGCACGCGAGCCGGTGATAACAGACAGCTTGATTCTCACCGCCTTGGGCCTGAGCACCTCGCCGGCGGGCAGGTCGGCATCTAGGAGCGAGAAGTCGACGGTCTCCGTCTCCCCTCCCTCGCCCTCGAGCCCGACAGTGAACTCTATGCGGCTGATGGGTTTCGTCGATACGTTGACGATCTTTGTTTGGAGGAAGCAGGCTCCCGTCTCGGTGTCTCTGGAGACTTGGATGGCTAACATCCTGACAGGGCAAAGCTCCTGCCAGGAGGGGTTGGCGTCGCGGTAAACAATCTTGTATTTCGACATTACTACACCTCGGGCAGGGCGTCTTCGTCCCTTTGTGCGCTGGGCGCCGGTGCCGCTCGGTCGGGCAGAGCGCAGACGATCAGGCCGACCATGAGCGCCGTGCCGAAAAGGCCGATGAACCAGAGGATTCCCGCGCCATTGGTGTAATGCCCCTTGGCCCTGGCAATCTTAACGAGCTCCGCCACGCCGCAGATGTTGGCGGCGATCGCCAGGAAAGGCAGGAAGAAGATTATCAGCTCCAGGCTTCTCATTTTTGGTCCCTCCTTCTCGACCACCCGCTTCGACACCGGCGGTCCTCCGTTACTTCCGACATCACCAATTCTACTGTCCTCACCTGCGAATTTGTTGAGCAACAAATTCGATTGTGTGAGCGGTCGGTTGAGCTGCGCAGACGTTGAGCTAATTATTCTTTGCCGCTGCGGCAAGACCAGCACAACTTTTTGGAATAGTCCTACGCTCGGCAATGTATCTACAAGCCCTGAGCGAAGGGGGTCGCATATGCATGCAGCGGCAATTAACCTTCGGGGGGGGGGTATCTCCTAGGAATACCCGCCTCCGAGGGCAGTCAATCATCGAGTACGTCCTGATTATCGCCATCATCGGCCTGGTTATCGTGTTCGCGGGACCCGGCGTGGCAGGCGCCATCTGAAACCAGTTCAACCTGGTCGGCAACACGGTGAACAGCGGGACGACTGGCGGCACCGAGGGCGGCGCGTCCGGCGGCGGCTCCACTGGGTCCGATTCCGCGACCGTACAGGCGGCTGTCGCCAAGGACGCGAAGGACTGGACGCTCGATGAGCAGAAGGCCGTGGCCGAGGACATCGCAGCCAAGGGTGAGGCGTCTCCCGCCTACGCCAAGGCGAAGGCCGCCATGGATGCGGGGACGAAGTTCTCCGTCTTGCTCACGAACCGAATCACGATGGAATATCGAATCATCGGCATCAACCACGACAACTTGGCCGACGGATCCGGCAAGGCGGGACTGACGTTCCTAACCACCTCGACGGGTATTTCGTCCCATATAAACGCGACTGACACCAACGACGGCGGCTGGGAGAAGTCGGAGCTCCGTGCGAAGATGAACTCCGGGGAGATCTGGAACCTCATGCCGTCCGATTTCCAGTCCAAGGTGAAGAGCGCCAAGAAGCTCACGAACAACGTCGGCGGAATCGATAAGAACGCCGCCGTAACCGCGACCTCGGACAGGCTGTTCCTTCTCAGCTACTCCGAGATCGCGCCCTGCACCTCCCATTGGACCTCCGACTTCACTTCCCTTTGGGCCTCCGACTACCCCTGGAGTTCCTCCGAGGGTAGCCAGTACGAGGCCTTCAAGGGCAAGGTGACGAATAACGATAATCCCAACTCTGCCATTGCCATTAGCAGCTTATGGTGGGAGCGTTCGGTGTTACCGAAACTTTCTGCGTGCTTCCTCGACGTCACCGGCACTGGCAGGTCGTCGCGTGGCGACGACGCGAGCGCTTCGCTTTGCGTCTGCCCCGCTTGGTGCTTCTAGCCTGTCTTCTAGCTTGTCTAGCGAAAAGCCTGCGCAACTTCTCCCGGGCTTTTCTTTTGGCGGTTACTCGAACGGTCTGATGTTCGTGGCACAGGTAGTCGGGTTGAGGGGAAATGGGGTCATACAGCGGCTCTCAGAGCGCCTGCCGCACTCCCCCGCCATTACCTCTGCGGCGTCCTCGTATGGAGCCCATCCTGTTTGGCGTTTCGCTGCAACAGCTCACTTGTCCACCGGTCAAGTGAGCTACTGGAATAAATACAGCGACACGCTTGTTCGTTACAGTCGCTATATCTGTGTAAATCGCCGCGATAAATACAGCCTGTGCTCGGCTGTATACCAGCTACGCGTATGTAGATTCATATCGCGTTAATAAATCGGCTCAAGCGCGTGCAAAACGCGCAAGTAGCCGCAAAAAGAGGTTATCGCGTAGGTAGATTTTTGGCACCTTGTTGCTTAATCAAAATTAAGTAATTGCTTAAACAAAAAAGGTCAGGCACTAGGTGCCTGACCTGCAAACTTCTGGTCGGGACGACTGGATTCGAACCAGCGACCCCTTGACCCCCAGTCAAGTGCGCTACCAAGCTGCGCCACGTCCCGAAGCTTTTGTTTGTTGCTCTGCTCTCGCTCGCAACAGGGAGTATATTAACCCGAAACTTTGTCCTTGTGCAAGAACTTTTTTACAAATTTTGAAGCAAGTCCAAAATTGTATCTGCGAGCTGGGGTTTTGTTAGTACGGGTAGTTCTTGCGTACCCGCTATGCTCACGATCCAAGCCTTGTTGGTGTCGGTTCCAAAGCCCGAATCGGCGCGTGAGACATCGTTGGCGATAATGGCATCGCAGCCTTTGCGGGTCAATTTGCGCTCGGCGTACTCGACGACGTTATCAGTCTCGGCTGCAAAGCCGATTACGAGGCGATCGCCCTTTTGGCGTGAAAGTTCGGCCAAGATGTCAACGGTCTCGACGAGCTCGATTCGATCCAGGCGCTCGTTGGCCTTTTTGAGCTTATGGTCCGCCGGGGCCGCCGGCGTGTAGTCGGCGACGGCGGCGGCGCAAATGGCCGCGTCGGCCGTCTGGAAGGCGCTCAGCGCTGCCTTGAGCATTTCAGCGGCGGTCTGCACGCGCACGCACTCCACGCCGTGGGGAACGTCGAGCGATGTCGGTCCCAGCACGAGCGTGACGGCGGCACCGCGACGTGCGGCCTCCCCCGCCAGGGCGATACCCATCTTGCCCGAAGAACGGTTGCCAATGAAGCGCACGGGGTCAATCGGCTCATGCGTGGGGCCGGCGGTAATGACGATGCGCTTGCCCGCCAGGTCTTGTTGCACGGGATTGAGCACCTCGCAGACGGCCTCGACGATGTCCTCGGGTTCGCTCATGCGCCCCGTGTCCACGTCGCCGCAGGCAAGGTAGCCACTGCCGGGTCCCACCACGTGGACGCCGCGCTCGCACAGCGTGGCCATATTGGCCTGCGTGGCCGACGCCTTCCACATGCCATTGTTCATGGCCGGCGCGATAACGACGGGCCGCGGTGTCGCAAGCAGCGTTGTGGAGATGAGGTCATCGGCGATGCCGTTGGCCATCTTGGCGATGATATTGGCCGTCGCGGGCGCCACGACCACCACGTCGGGCTCCTGCGCCAGCGAGATATGGTGGATGGGGTCAGATGGGTCGTCGAATAGCCCAACCGCGACCGGCTCATTGGTGAGCGCGCGGAAGGTAAGCGGCCCCACGAACTCGGTGGCATGCTCGCTCATGACGACCTTGACGTGCGCGCCGCGCTTTTGGAGCAGACGCACGATATTGCACGACTTATAGGCGGCGATCCCGCCGGTAATGCCCAGCAGGATCGTTTTTCCCTCAAGTTGCATTGAATTGTTGGGTGCCACCATCGTTTAAGCTTCCTTGCTAGGGAGCACGAGCAGGCGGTGGCAGTACGGGCAGTGCGTAATCTCACTACCGTCGTGGCTGAGGTCGCTCATGGACGAAGCCTGCAGCGCGGTGTGGCAGACCGTAGGGATGTTACCCTGGATGGTCTCAACAGCCAGGCCGCGGAACTGTTTGAGCAGGCGCTCGTAGTCGGTGAGCACGTCGGTCGGCAGCGTAGCGGCAAGGGCGGTGCGCTCCTTGGTGGCGGCGTCAATCTGAGCCTGCAGGTCGGCGGCCTTGGCGCGGGCGGCCTTGGTATCGGCCTTCACGCCCTCCTCGAACTTGGCGATGATGGCCTGCGCGCGAGTCTCGCGGTCGAGCGCCTCCTTATGGGCGACAACGACGTCCTTGCGGGTGTGCTCGATCTTGTCCAGGCGCTTGGCCAGGGTGGCAAGCTCGTTCTCCAGGTCCTGCACCTCGCGGTAGTCGGAACCGTCGACGTGACGTTTCTTGGCGGCCTCGATGGCGTTGTTGGTCTGAATCTCGGTGGTGTTGAGATCGTCGAGCTCAATGTCCAGGTCCTTGCGCTGGGCGTAGAGCTTGGTCATCTCGGACTTGAGCTTCACATAGGTCTTGCGCTTGGAAGCGAGCTCCTTGAGCTCCGGCATATTGGCAAGTTCGCTCTTGTTGCGGGCGAGCTCCAAATCGATCTGTTGCAGCTTGAGTAGCGTAGCGCCGGCGCTCATAAGTTCTCTCCTTTTGTCACAGTCCACCATTGGCAAGGGTTCAGTATTTTAATCGCATGACGGGGGTCGACCCCGGCGTCAACTGCAGAGTTCATCAATATATCAACGAACGGCTCCTCAGAGCGGTCGTGGCCGAGCAAGATCACCGGCAGCCCGCGCAAGGCAAGATCCTGGGCCACGTGGTAGCCGGCCTCACCGGTCACGATGACATCTGCACCGGCGGCAATGGCAAGCTCACCAAAGTCGCCCAGGGAGCCGCCCAGAATGGCGACGGTGCGGCACGGGTGCTCGGCTTCGCCCCATACGCGCGGGTCGCTGCCATAGGCTGTGGCGGCACGGTTGGCGAGATCGCGCAGGCTGTAGACGTCGTGGAGGGTCGCGAGTGCGCCCAGACCGGTGAGCTCAGGCTCGTCCACATGCTCCAGCGAGCTCATGGGCTCAGCGCCCAGCAACTCACTCAGGCGAACGCGCGCCTCGTGCGATCGGTCCAGGTTGGTGTGAAGCGAGATGATGCTCACGCCGCAACGAGCTGCCTCGTACAACACAGCGCTGCATTGGGGACGCGATACATCCGCCGGGCAAAACGCCTCGGGCGCCTTGATATAAATGGGATGATGCGTCAGCAGCACGTTGGCGCCGGCCTCGAGAGCACGGTGCACGTTGGCCTCGGTAACGTCAAGTGCGCAGGCGACGCCGGTGATCTCGGCAGCAGGATCTCCCACAGATAGCCCTACATGATCCCAGCCCTCGGCGTCCGCCTTGGGGTAGCGCGCCAGCAGCGCACGTTCAAGCTCGGAGACGATCATGCGGCACCCACGATCGACAGCAGCGTCTGGGCAAAGTTGTCCAGGTCGGAAGGGTTCACGCGGTCATCAAACGAGATGCGCAGTGCGCCCAGCGCCTGCTCGCGACCAATGCCCATGGCGCTGAGCACGTGGCTCGGGTCCATGCTGCCGCTCGAGCAAGCTGATCCGGCCGATACCTCAAACCCGGCGGCATCGAGCTTGATGATGAGCTCTTCGGAGTCCATGCCATCAACGTAGATCGACACCATGCCCGGCAGGCGATCGGCCTGTGCGTAGTCGCCCATCGTGGCGTGAATGCGCGGATGGGCTGTAAGCGTGGCGTAGAGCTTATCGGACAGGGCCTGTAGCGTCGCGCGCTCGCGGTCCACATTCGGCAGCAACACAGAAGCGGCAGCGGCAAAAGCCAGCTGCGTGCGCAGATCCTGCGTGCCGGCACGACGACCGGCCTCCTGTCCGCCGCCAAAGATGCGCGGGCGCAACGGCGTGCGGCTCTTAAGGTAGAGTGCGCCAGATGCCACGGGACCGCCAATCTTGTGGGCTGCGACGGACATGGCGTCGACGCCCAGCTCGGTGACATCGAGTGGAATATGCAAGTAGCCCTGGATGGCATCGGTGTGGAACAGGGCGCCCACGGTATGCGCGGCCGCGGCAAGCTCGCGGATGGGCTGCACCACGCCGGTCTCGTTGTTGGCAACCATGATGCTCACGAGCGCCACGTCGTCGCCTAGTAGCTCGACAAGCGCGGCAGGCTCAATGTAGCCCGCGCGGCAGGGCTGCACCAGGTCGACGGTAAAGCCGGCGGCACGCAGCAGCGGCAGGTTGTCCAGAATCGAATCGTGCTCGATGGCCGAAACGATTACACGACCGCGCTTGCGATCGCGCTGACGAGCGCCCTCGGCAAGACCGAGCAGCGCCAGCTGGTTGGCTTCGGTGCCGCCGTTGGTCAGTACAATCTCGGACGGGCGGACGTGCGCGCCAAAGCTGCGGGCGATCTCGCGACGTGCAACCTCCAGACGCGCGGCAGCCTTGCGGCCGAGCGAATGCAGCGAGTTGGGGTTGACGCCGGCAAGCTCGCTGTCGTCGTACTTGCGCTGCGCAAGGAGCGCCTCGGCGCGCATTGGCGTCGAGGCGGCATAGTCAAGATTCACGGGTATGCGGTTTTGACCTGTGGTCATAAGGGTTTATGCCTCCTGTGCGGCCTCGTTGCCCAGCTTCTGCAGCAGTGCAACCTCGGCGGCGGGATCTTCGGACTTAAATACGGCGGAGCCGGCTACGAGCACGTTGGCGCCAGCTTTGACAACCTCAGCGATATTTTTGGAAGAGATACCGCCATCGACCTCGATCAGGGGCGACACGCCGTGGCGCTCGCACATGGCCTTGAGCTCGTGGAGCTTATGCAGAGTGCCCGGGATAAAGCTCTGGCCGCCAAAGCCCGGGTTCACGCTCATGAGCAGCACCATATCGACGACGTCGATGATGCTCTCGAGCACGCACACGGGGGTGGCGGGGTTGAGCACCACGCCGGCCTTGACGCCGCGCTGCTGCAGATGCGTGAGCGTGCGGTGCAGGTGCGTGGAAGCCTCGTAGTGCACGGTGATCATGTCGGCACCGGCGTCGGCGTACCAATCGACCGTCTCGTCGGGGTTCGACACCATGAGGTGCGCGTCGACCGGTACATCGGTGGAGCGCTTGACGGCCTTAAGGATGTCAACGCCAAAGGTGAGGTTGCCGGTAAAGTGACCGTCCATAACGTCGAAGTGCACGTAGTCGGCGCCGGCGATCTTGTCGAGTTCGCCCTTGAGGTTGGCCATATCGGCCGAGAGGACGGACGGAGCGATTTTGATGGAACCCATGGTAGTAGCCTTTCTGCGCTAGTCGGTGAGTCCGTAGAACTCTTGAGAAGGGACGCGATCGGTAAGAATCTCGAGCGCCCTATCCAAAGTAACACCGTTGTAGAGCGTTTGCTCTACGGCAAAGGTGAGCGGAATGTCTACGCCCAGTGAACGGGCGAGCTCGCTGACGCTGCGGGCCGCGACGGCGCCCTCCACCACCATATGCGTACGTGCCTGGTACTCGTCGAGCGAGACGCCGTGGGCAAACTCGTAGCCAAAGGTGCGGTTGCGCGAATGCTCGGAGGTGCAGGTGGCAATGAGGTCACCCATGCCGGCAAGACCCATGCAGGTCATGGCTTGACCGCCGCGGGCGTGCACCAGACGGCTGATCTCGGCCAGGCCGCGCGTCATGATAAGGGCAAGCGTGTTGTCGCCCGCACCAGAACCGGCGGAAATGCCGCACACGATGGCGATGACGTTTTTCATGGCGCCGCAAACCTCGACGCCGGTCATGTCCTGCGACAGGTAGATGCGGAAGGCCGTGGATAGGAGCAGGTCCTTAAAGGTCTCCCCTACCTGCGGATCTTTGCTGGCGATGACGGCGGCAGAAAGCCCGCCGCGGCAGATCTCCTCGGCATGGTTGGGGCCCGAGAGCGCCGCGACACGCGACTCGTTGCCGATCTCACTGGCGATGACCTCGCTCATAAGCAGGCCGGATTCGGGCTCAATACCCTTGGTGAGGCAGAGTGCCGGGGTGTCGGCGGCGATGAAGGGTGCTGCCTGATGGCATACGCTGCGCAGGTGCGTGGAGGGCACGGCAAAGATGATGGCCTCGGCGCCGTCGAGCGCCTGCGACAGGTCCGTGGCGGCGACAACGTTGCCGGGCAGCTCGTAGCCCACTAGATACCGGGGGTTACGGTGCTCGCCATTAATGCCGGCGGCCGTCTGCTCACTATGGGCCCACATGGTCACGCGCTCGGCTCGCGCGGCGGCAAGGCCGGCGACGGCGGTTCCCCAGGAGCCAGAGCCAATCAGCGCAACATTCATGACTCTCTCCTACTTATCGTCGGGCTCGGTGACGCGCTTGGTAAACGAGAGCTTGGACTCCTTACCCGTCATGAGCTTTTTGATGTTCGCACGATGGGCCCACACCACGGTGATGCCGATTAGCGCCATGCAAAACTTAAGTCCCAGGCTGCTGTACGGAAAGACCGCGCAGGCGGCGATGGGAAGACCGATGGCCGCGGCAAGCGAGCCCACCGACACAAACTTGGTGATGGCGACGGCCACGATAAACATGCCCAGCAGCGACAGGCCAATGGGCCAGTACCAGGCGAGGATGACGCCCAGACCAACCGCGATACCCTTGCCGCCGTGGAAGTTAAGGTAGGGCGAGAAGATATGGCCCCACACCGCTGCCAGGCAAATGACGCCGAGCATCCAATCGCCGGGGGCTCCGGGCGCCATGATGCTTACGGGGAAGCCATAGCCCAAGTCGGCAATGAGCGGACGCGCGATAAGGACGCAGATGGCGCCCTTAAGGCAGTCGAGCAGCAGCGTGAGTGCGGCCACCTTGGGGCCGGCCACGCGCAGCGCGTTGGTGGTGCCGATGTTGCCGGAGCCCGCCTTGCGAATGTCCGTGTGGTTGAACACACGGCCCAAGATCAGGCCAAACGGAATCGCCCCGATAAAGAACGAGACCACGGCGCAGATGGCGGTCAGCAGAATCGGATTATGCATCCTTCTGTTCCTTCTTCCTAAAGAAGAGTCGGATGGGTGTGCCGGCGAAGTCGAAGGTCGAGCGCATGCGGTTCTCTACATAGCGCTGGTAGGTGTCGGTGACCAGGTCGCTGTGGTTGACGAAAAACGTGAACGTCGGCGGGTTGACGCCCGTCTGGGTCACATAGTGCATGCGCAGGCGGCGCTTGCCGTCCACCACGGTATGGCCGAACTCGCGCAGGTCGGTGAGGAACGTGTTGAGGCGCGAGGTGGTGATCTTTTGCGAGCGCGTCTTCTCGGCGGCGTCGACCATCGCCCAGATCTTCTCGACGCTGCGGCCAGTGAGGGCAGAGATACGCAGGTACTGGGCCCAGGGAGCCATGACGCCCAGACGGCGGTCGACGGTCTCCATGCAGGCCTCGCGCTTGCGGTCGTCGTCGAGCAGGTCCCACTTGTTGAGCAGCACCACGATGGCGCAGCCGCGCTCGATGGCAAGGCCCATGACCTTCTGGTCCTGCTCGGTAACGCCCACGGAGGCGTCGACGACGAGCAGCGCCACGTCGGCGCGATCGATGGCGCGCAGGCCGCGGACCATGGAGTAGTACTCGATATTCTCGTACACGGTGCTCTTCTTGCGGATGCCCGCGGTGTCGACCATGCGGTAGTGCTTGCCGTTGCGCTCCACGACGGTGTCGATGGCGTCGCGCGTGGTGCCGGCGATGTTGGACACGATAGAGCGGTCGGCGCCCAGGATGCGGTTGAACAGCGAGGACTTACCGGCGTTGGGGCGGCCGATGATGGCCACGTTCAGCGCATCGGGGAACTCATCGGCGACCTCGTCCTCCTCCTCGGGTAACAGGGCCACGATGTCGTCGAGCAGGTCGCCCGTGCCGTGGCCATGCAGGGCCGAGAGCGGCGTGGGCTCACCGATGCCGAGCGAATAGAACTCCCAGATGCTGTCGTTCTCGCGATCGGGGTTGTCGAGCTTGTTCACCAGCAGAAAGACCGGCTTGTCGCAGCGCTTGAGCATGCGGGCGACCGACTCGTCCTCCTCGGTGACGCCGGTGCGGCCATCGACCACAAACAGGATGACGGCGGCTTCCTCGGCGGCGGCGAGCGCCTGGTCGCGGATGGACGTGGCAAAGACGTCGTCGCTCTTGAGCGGCTCGATACCGCCCGTGTCGACGATGGTGAACTCGCGGCCGTTCCAATCGGCCGTGTGGTAAGAGCGGTCGCGCGTGACGCCGCGGGACTCGTGGACGATGGCGTCCGAGGTCTGGGCCAGGCGGTTAACGAGCGTGGACTTGCCCACGTTGGGGCGTCCGACGACGGCGACGATAGGTTTCATCTGCTCTCCTTTAATGGGTAGGGTCAGCGGAATTAGTAGAGTCGGCAGGCACAATGCCAAGGATGTGCTCCAGGGTATCGAGCAGCTCATGCGGCATGGTCGATACCACATGAACCTCGGCGCCGCGACTGGTAAGGCTTGCGAGTAAATCGTCACGATGATACTCGTCAAGCGTCATGCCGTCAGCGTTGAACATGAGCTTAGGCACAAAGAGCATAACCCCAGAGAGGTCCTGCGGCAGCTGCTCCAGAATGTCACACGCGACGATGAGGCCGGTCACGTCTACGTTACCGCCAAAGTAGCGGTTCTTGATGGCTGTGACGGTGCCGCCGAGACCATGCGGCGACTCCACAAAGCGCGCCACGGTGTCGCGCGCGCTGGCGCCGGAGAGGCACAGCAGGCGCTGGTTGCGCTCGGCGATGCCAGCGCGGACGCGGGCCAGACGCTCGGCGTCGGCGGCAAGCACGTCGTCGGTCTCGTCCAGATACGAGCGGATCATGCCGATGCCGTCGTAGTACTGCGGGTAACCGTCGTAAAAGTCCGCCTCGGGAGGATCGATGCCGGCGTCCAGATAGAACTCGTCGCTCATCTGGAAGGTGTGGCGGCCAAAGCGCTCGAAGGCACGGTCCTGGTAGGGACGGATCATGGCAATGGTCTCGCGCGCCAGCTCGGGCTTGTCGCTGTAGGACCAGCTAAAACGGTTCTGATGCTTGGTAAAGCCGAGCGGCACGATGCCCAGGCTTGTGATTTGCTCGTGCTCCTCGCAAAAGCGCAGGGTCTTTTCCAGCTCCTCGCCGTCGTTCATGCCGGGGCACAGCACAATCTGCGCGTGAATCTCGATGCCGGCGGCCATGATGGTCTCGAGTACGTTCATGCCTCGCTGAGCGTTACGGCCCATCATACGACGGCGGACGTCGGGGCTCACAGCGTGGACCGACACGTTCATGGGACTCATGTTGCGCTGGATGACGTTTTGCACGTCCTCGTCGGTGAGGTTCGTAAGCGTGACAAAGTTGCCTTGCAAAAAGCTTAGGCGATAGTCGTCGTCGCGAATATAGAGCGTGGAGCGGCCGCCCTTGGGGAGCATGGTCATAAAGCAGAACACGCAGGCGTTGACGCAGGTACGCATGCCGTCGAAGATGGGGCCATCGAACTCCAAACCCCAATCCTCGCCGGGAAAGCGGTCGAGCTCGACGGGGGTGACGGTGCCGTCGCGCGGGTCGAAAACCTCGAGCTCGACGGTATCATCGTCGGCCTCCCAGAGCCACACAATCATGTCGGTCAGCTGCTCACCGTTGACCGTGAGCACGCGCATGCCCGGCTCGATACCCACATCCCACGCGGGCGATTCGGGACGCACGTTCTTGACGAGCGCGCCCTCACCCGGCTCGGGGTCGCGGCTGCGCCCGTAATCGGCCACCTCGGCGGCGTATGCGGGTACGGTCTGGTCCATGGTTAGCGGCAAAGCTCCTTGATGCGCGTGACGGCGCGTTCGATGTGTTCTTGCGGGGTGGAGGCTCCGGCGGTGATGCCGATGTGGTGAGCGTCGGCAAACCACGCGGCCTGGAGCTCGGAAGCTTCCTCGATGTGATGCGTGCGCTCGCAGGCGTCTGCGCAAATCTGCGCCAGGCGGCGGGTGTTGCCCGAGTTCTTGCCGCCCACGATGACCATGCAGTCGCAGCGGTTGGCAAGTGTGGCTGCTGCCTGTTGACGCTCACTCGTGGCGGCGCAGATGGTGTTGATCACGCGCAGCTCCTGCACGCGCGGGGTGATAGAGGCCACAACCTTGGCCAGGTTCTGCGCGGTTTGGGTGGTCTGTACAACAAGCCCCACCTTGCCCTTGAGCGGCAGCGCGTCCGCATCGTCGGCGCAGCTCACGACCTGTGCGTCATCGCCGGCGTGTCCCAGTATGCCCTCGACTTCGGGATGGCCCGGCTCGCCCACGACGAGCACGCGATAGCCCTCGCGAACCAGGCGCTCGGCGGCCACGTGGACCTTCTTGACGTAGGGGCAGGTGGCATCGACCACGTCGAGGCCGCGCTCGCGCGCGGCATCGATCACCTGCGGCACCACGCCGTGCGCGCGGATGATCACGGTACCGGTTGCGGCGCTATCCAGGTTCTCAGCCAGGCTAACGCCCGCCTCAGCGAGCTCGCGCACCACGATAGGGTTATGGATGAGCGGACCCAAGGTATGGACCTGAGTGCACTCCCCTGCCTGCGGCGCAGCGGCCAGCGCCATGTCGAGCGCACGCTGTACGCCGTAGCAAGTGCCGGCGTGGGCGGCGATCTCGATGGTAGGCGCGGTTGCCTGGTCGGACGCGGTCACGGCAGTGTTCGTCACGTTCTCGCTCATGGCTAGAACCTGCCCGGATGCTCGGCGCACAGCTCGTCTCGCATGGCGTAGACGCGGTTCATGGCCTCGGACTCAAACCAGGCCAGGCGCTCCGTGCGCCTAAGCCCGGCCGGCGCGTCCGAAAGCGAGACGGCCTTGCCGGCACGAATCCAGCACTTCTTGGGACGCATGAGCTTTTTGCCCGCGGGCGTGATGTCGGACCAGCCGCAGATGGCGAGCGGGTTGACGGGCGCCTTGCCCATCTGAGCGATGAGCGCAAAGCCGCCGTGGACCTCGGGCTTGATCTCGCGCGAGCGGATGCGCGTGCCCTCGGGGAAGATCAGGACGTCCTCGCCGCGCTGCAGCGCATGCTGGGCGGCGCGCAGGCACTTCATATCGGCAGTACCGCGCTCCACGGGGATGCCGCCAACGCGGCTAAAAGCCCAGCGCACAATCTTGCTCTTGGCGAACTCGGACTTAAAGATAGGGCGAATGCGGCGGCCGCCAAAGAACAGCGCCGTCTCCACGGCCAGCAGCTCGGCCATCGAGGTGTGGTTGCAGATGACCACGCTGCCGCGGCCGTCCTGGCGCTCAAACAGCAGATCGGCATCTTCGACCTTCCAACGCCACATGAGCTTGGAGAAGGCCCAAAGGATGGCCATGACTACGACGACGGTACCGCGGATGAGCGCCGGGAACTCGGCGTAGGGGGCGTTGTAATAGTCCTCGGGCGTCTGCTTAAACAGGCGCATGGGCTACCTCCTTTGGTTGATGAGGCCCTCGATAATGCGGACGACCTCGTCGATGGTATGGGCGGTGGAGTCGACGTGCACGGCGTCCTCGGCGGGGATGAGCGGGGCGACCTCGCGGCTGCTGTCGAGCTTGTCGCGCTGCTTAAGGGCGTCGAGAGTCTCGTCGACCTCGGCCTCGAGTTGCGCGGGCGTGAGCGGCTGAGCGTCGTTTTGGTGGCGCTGCAGCACGCGGCGGCGGGCGCGCTCGCGCGGGTCGGCGGTCAGGAAGACCTTGACCTGCGCGTTAGGGAACACGACGGTTCCGATGTCGCGACCCTCGGCCACGATATCGCGGTCCTCGGCGGCGCGGCGCTGGTGGATGAGCATGGCGGCGCGCACACCCGGGTAGGCCGAGACTTTGGACACGTTGGCGTCGACCTGCGGGGTGCGAATGGCGGCCGAAGCGTCCTGGCCGTCAATGGTCAGGCGCGTGTCCTCGCCGGTGCCGTTGGTAAAGCGAATCTCGATCTGCTCGGCGAGGGCGTCGATGGCCGCCTCGTCGTCTAGATCGATGCCGCGGTCGAGCGCGGCGAAGGTGACGGCGCGATACATGGCGCCCGTGTCGAGCTTGTTAAAGCCCAGCTGGCGGGCGATCTCCTTGGCGATGGTGGACTTGCCGGAACCGGCGGGGCCGTCGATGGCGACGATCATGCAATGCTTCCTTTCGATGGTTGACGTGCTGGTATGGTTCGTGGGCGCTGGGGCACGGCGGGTTGCCTAGCCCGTGTAGCGCTCGCGGTAGGTGTTGCGCTTGGGTGCGGAGCCGTGGCTGCCGTGGTGACGCGTGCGGCTGGCGGGCGTATCTTGGGGCTTGTCGCCGTTGCGCTTGGCGCTCGCCTGCTTGGGCGGGATGCCGCCGGCCTTGAGGATCTGCACCTCGCGGTCGGTGAGCTCGCGCCACGAGCCCTTGGCCACGTCCTTGAGCTCCAGGCCGGCAAAGTTGCAGCGGTGCAGACGAATCACCGGGTGGTGGATCTTGCTTAGCATGCGCTTGACCTGATTTTTGCGGCCCTCGCGGATAATGACCTCCACGGCGGTGGTGCCGGGCTTGATGCCTTGGGGAGCTACGGCCTCGGCCTCGCGTGCGGTGATGACGCGGCAGATTGCCGGCTGGCACAGGCCGTCGTCGAGCTCGATGCCACGGCGGAGCGGGTCTAGATCGCGGTCGGTCAGCTGCCCGTCCACGAGTGCCTGGTAGGTCTTGTAGACGTGCTTGCTGGGGTGCAGCAGATCCTGCGACAGGTCGCCGTCGGTAGTAAAGAGCAAAAGGCCCGTGGTGTCGCGGTCCAGGCGGCCCACCGGGAAGAGTCCCGGAAAGCGGTCGCGGGGGACCAGGTCGGCCACGCAAGCACGCTTCTGCGGGTCGCTCATGGTGGTGAGGTAGCCGGTCGGCTTGTAGAGCATCAAGTACACGGCGCCCTGGTTGAGCTTGATGGGCATGCCGTCGACCTCGATATGGTCGCGGTCGACATCGACCTTGGTGCCCAGCTCGGTCGCGACCTGGCCGTTGACGGTCACACGGCCGGCGGTCATCAGGTCCTCCGAACCGCGGCGGCTCGCCACGCCCGCGCGCGCCAAAAAGCGCTGCAGGCGCATGGTGTGCGGGTAGACGGGCTGGGCGTCGGACTCGTGCGTATCCGCGTTGGGCACCGCAGCGCCGACGCGCGTCTCCCCTACTTCGTTAGTCCTCGTCATGTAAATCCTCCGAGGTCTCGTCGACGACCAGGGTCTCCGAGTCCTCGACTGCCTCAATATCTTCAACATCGATATCGATCAGCTCGCGCTCTTCGTCCAGATCCTCGGCCTGTTCCTCGAGCGTGGACTGAATGCTGCGGCCGCTCAGGCGCTCACGGATAAATTGACGCGACTGCTCGTCGGGGGCAAACTGCTCCAGATCGGGCAGGTCGCGGGTGGAGCGCAGACCGAACTTTTCCAAGAAGGCATTTGTCGTGCCGTAGATAATGGCTTGTCCGCGCTCGGGGTCGCGACCGAGCTCGCGCACCAGGCCCTTGTCCACAAGCGATGCGATGACGCCGTCGGAGTTGACGCCGCGGATGCCCTTGACCACCTCGCGCGTCACGGGCTGGTGGTATGCGATGACGGCCAAGGTCTCGAGTGCCGCCTGCGACAGTTTTTGCGTGTCCCAGCTCAGCACGTAGGCCTCGACCACGTCGTGATAGGCGGGATGCGTAAACAGGCGCCAACCGCCGGCGACCTCGCGCAGCTGAAAGCCGCGGTTGGCCTCCTCGTACTCAACTTTGAGCTCGGCGAGCAGCGATGCGCACTCGCCGGGGGCGATATCCAGCGCACCTGCCAGCGCGGGTGCGCTTACGGGATCGCTCGACACCAGCAGGAGCGCCTCCAAGGCGCCTTTGAGACTGTTTGTCTCCAGCGTGGAAAGGGTTGACATGGTTGCCGCTCCTATTCGGTGAGCTCGGGGCCCTCGCCGGGTACGTAGGCCTCGGCGCCCTCGACGCGGTTGATGCGGATGGTTCCAAAGATCTCGTCCTGGCTCAGCGTGAGCGAGCCTCGCTTGGCGAGCTCGAGCATGGCCAGGAAGGTGACGACGAGCTGCTCGGTGGTGGCGTTGCCATCCAGCAGCTCGCGGAAGGTGCAGGTTTGGTGCGCCATGGTAAAGCGGTCGACCGAGGCCACAGTCAGGTCGAGCGGAACGCGATGCGGCGCCACGTGTTCGGCCTCCAACAGGAAGGTCTGGCGCTTGCCGTCCAGGTCGGCGCAAATGACGGCCAGGCCGCGCAGGGTAATGCCGGCCAGGTAGTCGGGCATAAGGCCCAAGAACTCGGGGTCGGGGCCGGCCACGCGCGGATGCATGCGGCTTTCGGCCTGCATGCGGGCACCGAGGGCCGCAGCCGCGCCCTTAAACTGCTTGTAGGCAATCAGGCGCTGGATCAGGACCTCACGCAGGGCGTCGCCGTCGAGCGTGCTGGGTTCCTCGAGGTCTTCGTCGAACTCGTCATCGTCGTCACCGACTTTGCGCGGTGCCTCCTGCGGTACCAGAGAGGCGGCTTTGATGTCCAAAAGGGTTGCCGCGACCAGCAAAAAGTCGCTTGCCACGTCCAGGTCCAGCGCCTCGATGCGCTCGGCCTCGGCAAGGTACTGTTCGGCCACCTCGCTGATGGAGATGGCGCCGATATCTACTTTTTGGCGGGTTACCAGCTGCAGCAGCAGGTCGAACGGTCCGCTGTAGACCTGCGTCGACACGCGATACGACATCTTCGACCTCCTTTGACGGCGCCTTCGCGGCGCGGTTTGGGTGCATGTTACGACCGTTTTGCACGGTCGACCTGTAAGTTTACCTTAGATGCCGGCGATTGCGAAGTTGAGCAGCTGCTCAGCAAGCGGATACACGGTAACGTCGAAATAGCGGCTGATTACATCGATGCCGGTCCACATAGGCAGCAGATACAGCACGATGATGAGGATGGGCATGGCGTATTGCTGCAGGCGGTAGTAGTTGGCGAGCGCCTTGCCTTTGAGGAACGGTACGATGATCGACGAGCCATCGAGCGGCGGGATCGGGATGAGGTTGAAGAACGCGAGTGACAGGTTGACAACGATAAACGTGGCGCCGAAGCTCATGATCTGTGACGCCAGGGCAAAGGAGATGCCGGTGTAGAGGTTGCCGTACGCCACGTGCATGAGTGCCGCGGCAAGGCACGCGAGTGCGATGTTCGACGCGGGGCCGGCCGCGCTCACCAGGACCTCGTCGCGCTTGGGGTGCTTGAGGTTGTTGAGGTAGACGGGCACGGGTTTGGCGAAGGCGAACACCGGGCCGCCGGCCGCGAGCATGAGCAGCGGCAGGATGATGGTGCCAAACGGGTCGATGTGGTTGAGCGGGTTGAGCGAGACGCGCCCGCGCGAACGGGCCGTCTTGTCGCCGAGCGCCCAGGCCGCAGCGGCGTGCGCGCTCTCGTGGATCACGATGCCCACGATGACGGCGACGGCGCTCGCGAGCAGGTTCATGAAGTAGCTGCTGGACATGGCGCTCCTCTAGCGGACGCGGCGCGAGGCGCGCGTGAGCAGGTAGTCGGCCGCAAACAGGATGACGGCGACGATGGCGTAATCCAGGCGGAACACGCCGCCAAAGGGCGACGTGATGACGCCATAGCCGGCGATGGCGCTCGGCAGTGCGCGCGAAAGCTCAACGACAAAGCCTACGATCTGCAGCTTGGCGGTGAGGCCGCTAAAACACAGCAGCACGGTCATCGCGCTCATAAAGATGCCGCAGATGCGACAGGCGATGGCGATGATGCTCATCGCCACGGCAGCGGCCTTACGAGAGTTCACGCGCGGTCTCCTCTTCAATCTGGGTGGAAAGCTCCAGCCATTCGTCCTCGAGCTTGGGCAGTTCTTGCTTAAGGCCGTTATATTCCCCCAGCGCGGCGTTGAACTTATCCTGATCGGCATAAAGCTCTTCGCTCGCCATCAATTCCATAAGCTCGTCATAGCGGGCACGCTTTTTGTCGAGCTCCGTCTCGATCTTCTTGAGCTGGTTACGCACGCCCTTGAGCTTTTTGTTGAGCGCAGCACGGGCTTGGGCCTCGGCGCGCTTTTGCTCCTTGGTCTTTTTGCCCTCGGCAGGCTTAGGCGCCGCGGCGGGGGTGTCGGCCTGGGCGGCGCTGGCCTTGGCGGACTTGGTCGTGGCCGGCGCGCTCTCCGTGGACGCCTCGGCGGCGGCGCGGGCCGCGAGGTCCTCACGCTTGTAGAGGTAGTAGTCGTAGTCGCCGTCGTAGACCGTGACTTGGCCGTCGCGGATGTCGATGACGCGGTTGGCCACGGCGCGCACCAGGTGCTCGTCGTGGCTGATCAGCACGATGGTGCCGGGGAAGTTTTGCAGGGCGTTCTCGAGCATGTCCACCGAGTCGATGTCTAGGTGGTTGGTGGGCTCGTCCAGGCACAGGAGCGCCTCGGGCGCCACGAGCATCTTGGCCAAGGCCAGACGCGCCTTTTCGCCTCCGGAGAGGACGCGAACCTGCTTCTCGATTGCGTCGTTGTCGCTAAACAAGAAGGCGCCCAGCAGGCTGCGCTGCTGCGGCACGGTCCACTTGGGCGTGACGGTGTCGATCTCTTGCAGGACGGTGTTGGACTCGGTCATGCCCTCGAGCGCGTGCTGGGCGTAATAGGCCACGCCCACGTTGGTGCCCAGGTCGCGGGTGCCGGTGGTGGGCGGCTCCAGTCCGGCGATGATCTTCATGAGCGTGGACTTGCCGGCGCCGTTGGGGCCGACGAGCGCCACGTGCTCGCCGCGGTAGAGCTTGAGGTCGATATCGCTGTAGATGTGTTTGTTGCCGTAGGACTTGGAGACGCCCTCCAGGCCCACGACCATATCGCCGGAGCGCGGTGGGTCAGGGAACTTAAAGTCGATGTGCTTGTGGCCCTCGGGTAGGATGACAAGCTCCTTTTTGATCTGCTCGATCTTGCGGATGCGCTCCTGGGCCTGGGCTGCCTTGGTGGGCTTGTAGCGGAACTTGTCGACGAAGACCTGCATGTGGGCGATGTCGCGCTCCTGGGCGGCGCGCTTGGCGCGCATCTGCTCAAGGTTGTCCTCGCGCTGCTTGAGGTAGCTGCTGTAGTTGCCGGTGTAAGTGGTCACGCGACGATTTTCGAGTGCGGCGACGTGGTCGACGCAAGCGTCCATGAAGGCGCGGTCGTGGCTGACGATGAGGACGGCGCCGTCATAGTTGGCTATAAAGCCGCGCAGCCACTGGACGCTTTCGAGGTCCAGGTGGTTAGTGGGCTCGTCCAGAAGCAGCAGGTCGGGATGGCGCAGGAAGAGCTTGGCGAGCGCGATGCGCATCTGCCAGCCGCCCGAGAACTCGGAGCACGGGCGCTCAAAGTCGGTGACCTTAAAGCCCAGGCCGGACAGGATTTTGCGGGCGTTGCTCTCGAGCTCGTAGCCGCCCAGGTGCTCAAAGCGGTCCTGGACCTGGCCGTACTCGTTGAGGAGTGCGTCGACGTCCTTGCCCTGCTCGGAGAGCTCGGTGATCTGGGCCTGCAGCTCGTTGGCGCGCTCACCCATACGGCGGATTTCCTTGGCGGCAGCCATGACCTCGGCAAGGATGGTGGTGTCCTTTTGCTCCAGGTTGGTTTCCTGCTCTAGATAGCCTACCTGGCAGTCCTTTGCGTACTGGACCTGGCCAGCGTCTGGGCTGTCGATGCCCATGATGATCTTGAGCATGGTAGTTTTGCCGGCGCCATTGGGGCCCACGAGCGCAAAGCGTTCGCCGGGATTTATCTGGAAGGAAGCGCCGCTAAAGAGGACGCGAGCGCCGAAGCTTTTTTCGATCTTGTCGACCAGGAGGATCATGGTGCCGCCTTTGACCTTGTGTGCCTATATAAAAAAAGGCCCCAACTTGCGTTGGAGCCTCATTCAATGCTCGGGTGGAGACGAGGGGGATCGAACCCCTGACCTCTTGACTGCCAGTCAAGCGCTCTCCCAGCTGAGCTACGCCCCCGTGCGAAGAAGTACTATACGGGAACTCGGACGGCGATGCAAGGACAATTTTGGAAAAACTTTCCGGGGGGCGGGCGCCGGAGTCCCGCGGGGCCGGGCCAGCCTGCGGAGCGCCTGGCCCCCGCACGGCCCCTACGCCGGCCGACTTGGCGCGCGGAACGCGACCCTCCCCGCGCAACCGGATTTCCTATGCGTCGCCAGTCCCATTATCGGGTCCGATTGCGAACCGTCCCTCATCCGCGCCTCAGAACTATGCCGGTTTACTACGATGAATCTGGAATGTTCGACCACGCACGTCTTTTCGTTAACCGTCGGACTCTCTACCTGCTGTTTTGCAAACTGAGAACACGCGGTGGTCGAAGGTCGCCGATCCGTCGTAGTAAACCAGCATGGTTTTGAAATGGCATCAGGTTGATTTCACGCTGAAATGTCTTGAAGCCCTGAATTTAAGGCCTTAACTTTTTATAAAACACTTCTTATCTGCGACGGGCCTAGATTAGCTGTTGTTTAGCATCGAACTTGATCTTGCGTTGTGCGACTTGCTCGTGCATGGTAGTATTTCACGACGTGAAGCGAAGAAATTAGGCCTGAGTTGCCTTTGCTAGAATTGCATTCACCGTTCATAAGGGCTCTTGGCGCAACGGTCAGCGCAGGGGACTCATAATCCCTGGGTTCTGGGTTCGAATCCCGGAGGGCCCACCAGAGTATTTCGAGGCTGGGCATTACGCCCGGTCTCTTTGTTATTGGCGCTGCAGACTAGGTTTGCTATCCAGAAACGTAAAGTTATTAACATTCATATTCGTAATTAACAATGGGTATGTCGCCAAGATGCTGCCCAGTCAACACATGGCGTAAATCGATAGATATGAAAAAAGGCCCCAACTTGCGTTGGAGCCTCATTCAATGCTCGGGTGGAGACGAGGGGGATCGAACCCCTGACCTCTTGACTGCCAGTCAAGCGCTCT
>UQHT01000032.1 GCA_900540875.1 uncultured Collinsella sp. | reverse complement strand
TCGTTTCAAGGCACCTTGCTCGCTCTGGCGGGTTTTCGCTGTCGTTGCCAAAACACCGGCGTTGTCGGAGTAGTCGTTGGGGACGTTCTTGTTTGACTAGTCGTTTAAGAACGTCCCCAACGACTATCCCTTACGACAGTTCGTCGGCTACTTGGTGCTCGTAGAAGGCTTCGACTACGGCGTTAAAGTCGCGGGCGAAGTCTTCCATGGTTCCGCGCCAGGTGGCGAGTCCCGGCTTTCCCTGGCCAACATAGGCAGTTTGGATACCGCAGGCGGGACTGGGGAAGTCGCGCTTGGGGTCGTTGCCTACCATAAGGACCTCGTGCGGCTCGAGCCCCATTGCCTGCAGCTGCTCGAGGTAATAGGTGGCATCGGGCTTGCAGCGGGTGGCATTTCCCATGTGCGTCACGAGCTCAAAGGGGGCGTCGGCCAGGTCGCCCCAGCCCATACGGCACTCAATAGCCCCCTGGGGAAAGCTGGGGTTGGTGAAGAGCGCACAGCGCAGCCCTGCGTCCTGTACGGCCTGGAGTGCGGCGTGTGCGCCCGGCATGGCATGGGCGTTGATGACGTCGTCATTCTTGTACGGAAGAATCTCACGGTCGTAGTAGGTAAACGCCTCGTAGATGAGGGGGTCGGAGAGGCATATGCCACACCTGCGCTCGACCTCGGTCTGGTAAAACTCAAGATTGGTGCGATTGTCCGCACCGCTGCGGCGATTGGCGTTGAGATCGACTAGGATAGTGCCCAGGCGCGCCATCGTACCGCCGCGGCTGCGACGTCCGATGTTCGCGAGCATCGACGATACATCCTTAAAATAGCGAAGGATGAATGCGTTGAGGTTGATGCTAAGAAGCGTCTCGTCCATATCGAAAACGACTGCTTTGAGCACGCGGGCGCCTTTCTCGAAAAATCGTTCCAGAATCGTATGTCTGGGATACTTTACCCCAAAGCCGTATATCTAACTGTTTATCGTCAACTTGTGGAGACAGCCGTCCATAAGATTGCGAAAAAGTCTCCATACGGGTAAAAAATCGCAGTTCACGCTTGAAATCGAAGTGATTTCCCCGTAACCTATACGAACGTGATTGCATAAGCGTCACATTAGTATCTGTCGGCTCCCGAGTGTTCCTAAACGTTGTGTGCTTGTCGCACCCTTCTGTAGGTCCTAGCAATCGGGGCCCCGTAGTTCGAAAGGGGTCCACCTTTGAGTGAGATTCAGAACTCGTCCATTTTCTCTCTTGACGATGTCAACGAGGAGGAGATGAACAACCTCATCGACGGTACGATTACCGACTTTGATGAGGGCGATCTCGTTAACGGCACTGTCGTTAAGATCGA
Source organism: uncultured Collinsella sp. (assembly GCA_900540875.1). GTDB lineage: Bacteria > Actinomycetota > Coriobacteriia > Coriobacteriales > Coriobacteriaceae > Collinsella. The sequence goes on along the minus strand of UQHT01000032.1, from coordinate 23,896 downwards.
GCATGACGAGGTGCTCGTTGACATCGGATTCAAGTCCGAGGGCGTTATCCCGGTCCGCGAGCTGTCCATCCGCAAGGACGCTAACCCTGCAGACATCGTTGCACTCGGTGATCCCATCGAGGCCCTGGTTCTCCAGAAGGAGGACAAGGACGGTCGTCTGGTCCTGTCCAAGAAGCGTGCCGAGTACGAGCGTGCTTGGAACCGCATCGAGGAGAAGTTCAACTCCGGCGAGAACGTCGAGGGCGAGGTTATCGAGGTTGTCAAGGGCGGCCTGATCCTCGACATCGGCCTGCGTGGCTTCCTGCCCGCTTCCCTCGTCGACCTCCGTCGCGTCAAGGACCTCACCTCCTACATGGGCACCCGCATCGAGGCCCGCGTCATCGAGATGGACCGCAACCGCAACAACGTCGTCCTCTCCCGTCGCGTCGTGCTCGAGGAGTCCCGTAAGGCCGAGCGCTCCGAGATCCTGTCCAAGCTCAAGTCTGGCATGCGTCTCCAGGGCACCGTTTCCTCCATCGTCGACTTCGGCGCCTTCGTCGACCTCGGCGGTATCGACGGCCTCATCCACATCTCCGAGCTTTCCTGGAACCACGTCAACCATCCTTCCGAGGTTGTCAAGGTCGGCCAGGAGGTCGAGGTCGAGGTTCTCGACGTCGACCTCAACCGCGAGCGCATCTCCCTGGGTCTCAAGCAGACCACCGAGGATCCGTGGCGCGCACTGGTCAAGAAGTACCCCGTCGGCGCTATCGTCGAGGGCACTGTGACCAAGCTTGTCCCGTTCGGCGCTTTCGTCGACCTGGGCGAGGGCATCGAGGGCCTGGTGCACATCTCCGAGATGGCCAATAAGCACGTGGACCAGCCTTCTCAGGTCACCCACGTTGGCGACAAGGTTCAGGTCAAGGTCATGGAGATCGACCTCGACCGTCGTCGTATCTCCCTGTCCATGAAGTCCGCTGCTGAGACTCTGGGCGTCGAGATCGAGGTTACCCCGCTGCCTTCCGAGAAGAAGGACGAGGAGACTGACGCCGAGTAAATCGGTTTGACGATCACTTGTTTTAAGGGATCCGTCCGTAATGGACGGGTCCCTTTTTGCATTTGGCACCGAGATGCGCAATGCTGCCGGGCTGTCCACAGACTATTGGATTGTCGGTGCATGAAAAAAGCCGACATCCCGCCTCGGGGAGGAGGCGGGAACACACCGAGTAGACGGAGGGGTGCGGAGCGCGGTCGCGTCTCGACTGACGACGTTGCCCATCGACAGGACCATTGTAGCGCATGGCGGTTCTTGGTTTATCGTGTCGAGCGTTTGCGTTGTGCCATTGCCTGCGGCAACGGTGTGTTACACTTTTGCAATGCTGAGTGGGCCAGACGGTCGCGCGATGTGCTGCTTGCAGTACGCGTGAGGAAAGTCCGGGCTCCAGAGGGCGGGATGCCGGCTAACGGCCGGGCGGAGTGATCCGACGGAAAGCGCCGCAGAAAAGAAGACTCCCACCTGCGCCGCAAGGCGTAAAGGGAAAAGCTGAAACGGTGGTGTAAGAGACCACCAGCGTCGTGGCAACACGGCGGCTTGGCAAGCCCCATCCGGAGCAAGCGCGAATAGGAACGCTATGGGCCGGCCCGGTCCGCGTTCGGGTAGCGTGCGTGGAGCTGCACGGTAACGTGCAGACAAGATAAATGACCGTTCACGACAGAACCCGGCTTATCGGCCCACTCGGCACTTTGTTGACGCTGCGAACCCGTCAGCGCGGCAATCTGCCTTTCAAGCCTTCGGGCATGACCATAAGGTCAATGCCCTCGGCTTTCAAGGCACCTTGCTCGCGCTGACGGGTTCTCGCTTTCGTTGACGGAATCATCGGCGTTGTCATTCTTTTTACTAGGGTTATCGTATTATTGAGGCTGTTCGTTGCTGCGCTTTATTTTGTTGAGGGGCTTTGTTGGACAGCTATTTTACTCTGCAATTGAATATTGAGGCTTCGGGCGAGTTTGTGGACCGCAAGAGCCGGTTTATTGCCCAGTTGATCCATATTGAGTCCGAGGACGAGGCGAATGCCTTTATCGAGATGGTTCGCAAGCGTCATTATGACGCTCGGCATAATGTGCCCGCGTGGATTTTGGTCGATGGACGCGAGCGCCAGAGCGATGATGGCGAGCCAAGCCGCACGAGCGGAATGCCGACGCTCGAGGTGCTGCGCGGTGCGGGACTTAAAAACGTATGCTGCGTTGTGACGCGCTATTTTGGTGGCACGCTGCTAGGGCCTGGTGGCTTGGTGCGCGCCTATACCGCGGCGACTCAGGCGGCGGTGGCAGCTGCTCGGGAGGCCGGTCAGATCGTTGAGATGACAAGCGTCGTGCCCGTTGACGTGCATGTGGCCTATCCGCAGTATGAGCAGGTGCTGCGTTTGGCGCAGGATTGTGGTGCCAAGGTTTTAGATACCGATTACGCGGATGCCGTGACACTTCACTTGGTATTTAAGGCGGGGGAGCAGGAGCCATTTTGCGCCAAGATGCGCGAGCTTATGGCGGGACGCGAGGAGATTGAGGTCGGCGCCTCCGAATTTGCCGAGTTCTAACGGCGACGGCCGGTGTGCTTTTGGATGGATCCCAAGCGCGCCGGCCGTCGATTTATGTTGCCGCCGTTTACTCGGCGAGCTGCTTTAGCACATCGCAGGCGATCTCGATGGCATCGTCGATGCAGCCGGGGCAGCTGCGGAGCGGGCCCTTGTCCGATCCGACGCCCTTGAGCGTGCCGCAGACGGTCGTCGTGTTCTTCTCGCCAAAACGCTTGGCGATCTCGCGCGACAGCTTGTAGGTCTGGCCCTTGGTCTTGGGGTTTTCCATGCCGTCGCTCATTACAAAGCCCATGATGGCCACGGCGCCCGAGATGGCGCCGCAGGTTTCGGTCATGCCGCCCATGCCGGCGCCAAAGCCCTCGGTGAGGGTAAAGGCGACTTGGGGGTCAAGCCCGACGGCGGGCGCGAGCGTGCAGGCGACGGCCTGCGCGCAATTAAAGCCACGGGCGTGGTACTCGGCAGCCTGAGCCTGACAGGCGGTGATGTCGAGCTGGGCTGTATCGATTTGCTTCATCGTTGTCTCCTTGTTTGTGGTGTACTCGCCTATGGTACCCTTGCCGGCGCATTCGTTCATCGAGAGCTTTATGCATACCTCACCGTTATTGTCGTACCAATACCTAAGTGTGGGGCAAATGAGCCCGAAGCATCTATCCAATAACCTACCTTGAGGATGGGTTGAGAGGGGTGCGGGGTAGCGGTATCGTGAACCGAATAAAATCAAAACCCAAGTAAGGGAGTTGGATATGAGCGAGCAGACCATCGGTACCACGTGTGTTCAGGGCGGTTTTCGCCCGGGCGATGCAGAGCCGCGTCAGGTGCCTATCTACCAGTCAACCACGTGGAAGTACGACACGTCCGAGCACATGGGCAAGCTGTTTGACCTGGAGGAGTCGGGCTACTTCTACAGCCGTCTGCAGAATCCCACGTGTGATCTGGTTGCCGCCAAGATCTGCGAGATGGAGGGCGGCACTGCTGCGATGCTCACGAGCTCGGGCATGGCTGCGAACTTCCTCGCGATCTTTAACGTGGCCGGTGCCGGCGATCACGTGGTCGCGAGCTCTGCCATCTACGGCGGTACCTACAACCTGCTTGCCCATACCATGGGCCGCATGGGCGTTACCTGCACGTTCGTTGCTCCCGACTGCACCGATGAGGAGCTGGAAGCAGCCTTCCGGCCCAACACCAAGCTCGTCTTTGGCGAGACCATCGCCAACCCCGCCCTCGCCGTGCTCGATATTGAGCGCTTTGCCAAGGCCGCGCATGACCACGGCGTGCCGCTGATGGTCGATAACACCTTCCCGACGCCCGTGATGTGCCGTCCCTTTGAGTGGGGCGCCGACATCGTTACGCACTCCACCACCAAGTACATGGATGGCCACGCGGCCTACCTGGGCGGCGTGATCGTCGACCACGGCCAGTTTGACTGGATGGCCCATGCGGACAAGTTCCCGGGTCTCACCACGCCCGACGAGAGCTATCACGGCGTGACCTATGCCGAGAAGTTTGGCCGCGAGGGCGCCTTCATTACCAAGGCCACCGCACAGCTCATGCGCGATCTTGGCCCCATGCAGAACCCGCAGGCGGCGTTTTTCCTGAACAGCTCGCTCGAGAGCCTGCATGTGCGCATGCCGCGTCATTGCGAGAACGGCCTGGCGGTCGCCAAGTTCCTGCAGAGCCATCCCAAGGTGCGCTTTGTGAGCTATCCGGGCCTGGAGGGCGACAAGTACTATGACATGGCTCAAAAGTACATGCCCAACGGTACGTGCGGCGTCGTGAGCTTTGGCTTTAACGGTGGTCGCGCGGCGGCCGAGACCTTTATGAAGAGCCTCAAGCTCGCCCAGATCGCCACGCATGTCGCAGATGCCCGCACCTGCTGCCTGCATCCTGCTAACGCCACGCACCGCCAGATGAACGACGAAGAGCTCATCGCCTGCGGCATCTCGGCCGACATGGTGCGCTTGTCGTGCGGCCTCGAGGACACGGCCGATCTGATTGCCGACCTTGAGCAGGCGCTCGAGCAGTGCTAGGCTAGCTTTCGCACAAGGCGCCGATACGGGCAGATTGCCTCGGCGACCTTTAGTTCCGATTCCGTAGGCGGGACCCCGATCGCGACTGTTTGTAGGCGATTGGGGCCCCGTTTTTGCGTTATGCCACTCGAAAGGATGGATATGGAGAAAACTGCAGAGCAGCTGCGCCGCGAGCACATTGCCCTTGAGGGCGATACCCATGGCAAGAACAAATGGGCGATTCTGTTTACCGTGCTCATCATGACGTTTATGGTGTGTCTGGATTCGACCGTCGTGACCGTGGCGCTGCCCGTGATGCAAAAAGAGCTGGGTGTGGGCCTCGATCGCATTCAGCTGGTAAGCTCTGTGTATCTGCTTGCGACGTGCGTGGCTATGTTGCCGTTTGGCCGTCTGGGCGACGTGCGCGGCAAGGTGAATGTGTTTCAGCTGGGCGTCATCGTCTTTTCGGTCGGTTCGCTGCTGTGCGGCCTTTCGGCCTCGCTCGAGGTTCTTATCCTGGCACGCATTGTTCAGGGCGTCGGTTGCGCGGCGGCCATGGCTAACAACATGGGTATCATCACCGAGTCGTTTCCGGCGCGCGAACGAGGCCGTGCCATGGGCATTCTCGCGACCTTTGTGGCCCTCGGCATGATGTGTGGCCCCGTGCTCGGCGGCATGCTGGTGGCAAGCTTTCCTTGGGAGAGTATCTTCCTCATCAACCTGCCCATTGGCGTCATCTCGTTTATCGTGGGGCTCTACACGCTGCCGCATGTTAAGCCGGAGGCCGGCGAGCGCTCCATGTCGCTGGCGGAGGCCGCGCGTCGCTGCTTTGCAAATTCGGCCTTCACCATCAATCTTGCCTGCATGCTCATCGTGTTCGTTGGTATTGGCGCATCCGAGTTTATTCTGCCGTTCTATTTTCAGGACGCCCACGGCTTTGGTTCCGACATTTCCGGACTGCTCTTTTTGGCGCTTCCGATGGTGAATGCTTTTATCGGCCCGCTTTCGGGCACGATTTCCGATCGTATTGGTTGCGAGGGCCCCACGGCCGTTGGCCTGGGCGTGTACGTGTGCGGGCTCTTTGCAGTGAGCACGCTCGACGAGCATTCATCGATCCCTGTGATCGTGTGCTGCGTCGCATTTATGTCGTGCGGTACGTCGATTTTCCAGAGCCCCAACAACTCGCTGTACATGGGCTCGGCTCCGCGCGAGGCACTTGGCTTTGCAGGTAGCTTGGGCAGCTTGGCGCGCTATGCGGGCATGGCGCTGGGTATTACGGCAGGTTCGCATATCCTCTATGGGCAGATGAGCGTGGCGATGGGCGAGGCCGTGACCAGTTTTGTTGCAGGCCGTCCGGATGTATTCCTATTCGGCTTTCGCTCGGTGTTCTATGTGTTGATGGCCGTGGCCGCTGTGGGCTTTGCGCTTGCCATGGTGCGTTTGGTGAAGATGCGCGCCCGTCATTAGCGTGTTGGGAGGCTGTCTGCCACGAATCGCGCCGTCCCAAAAAGACTGGTTTGTGGTGCGATGCGGCTTGTGGGGCGGGCGGGGGTCGGTCCGTGGTAGACTATCGAACAACGTTTATTAATCGCGCGGTATCGTTGCCGCGAGAAGGGGTTGCGCCATGCAGGAGCTTGAGGATCGTATTCGCCATGACGGCATCGTAAAGGCCGGTAACGTCCTTAAGGTTGATGCCTTCCTCAACCACCAGTGCGACGTTGAGCTGTTCGACCACATGGGCGCCGAGTGGGCCCGTCTGTTCAAGGATGTCGAGATCAACAAGATCCTGACGATTGAGGCTTCGGGCATTGGTATGGCTTGCATTGCAGCCCAGCACTTTGGCGGCGTGCCAGTGGTCTTTGCCAAGAAGGCACAGTCCATCAACCTCGACGGCGAGCAGTATGCCACGACCATCTACTCCTTTACCAAGCAGAAGGAGTACCCGGTCATCGTCGGCAAGCGCTTCCTGTCCGAGGGCGACAAGGTCCTGATCATCGACGACTTCCTGGCCAACGGCTGCGCGCTTGAGGGCCTTATTAAGATCTGCGAGGCTGCGGGCGCCGAAGTTGCCGGCATTGGCATCGCCGTTGAGAAGGGCTTCCAGGGCGGCGGCGATAAGCTCCGTAAGCGCGGCTTCCGCGTTGAGAGCCTGGCCCGTATCGCCGATATGGACTGCGAGAACGGCGAGATCACCTTCGCCTAAGCGCGCAACACAAGCGATTGGTATGCGATGTGACAAAGGGACTGTCCCTTTGTCACATTTTTTTTGTATGAGGGGAGGTGCTGATATGGACGAGAACAAGATGGAATGGCGCGAGTATGCGCGCTATGCCGAGATGTCGGCCGAGGAGTTGGCGCGCGATTGCGAGGTGCAGGTGTTTCGTGCGACGGGTCCGGGCGGGCAGGGCGTGAACACGACGGACTCGGCGGTGCGTATGAAGCATGGGCCCACGGGGATTGTTGTGACGGCGCGCGAGAGCCGTAGTCAGTTTCAGAATCGCGCGAGCTGCCTGCGTAAGCTGCGCGCAGAGCTTGAGCGTCGTGGCCGTCCGCCGCGCCGTCGCGTCAAGACCAAAGTGCCCCAGCGATCGCGCCAGCGCAGGCTCAACGACAAGCACTTCAATGCGATTAAAAAGGCTAACCGTCGCAAGCCGGGCGGGGAGGAATGATCTTCTCAATAAGTTGCGGTGAAATAGGGACTGTTTCGCGGCTTTAACTGCATAAACAGTCCCTATTTCACCGCAACTTAGGTGGGGTTAGCGGGTTGGGTGCCAGACTTGGAGGGCGCCGGGTAGGATGTCGACTTCGATGCGCGAGGCGACGATGGGCTCGCCGTCGGCCTGGATGGGGTAGTCGGGCCCCTCAAAGGTGAGCTCGGCATGGCGGCAGCGGCGCATGCGTACCGGCGGAAGCTTGGTGTGGTGGCCGTCTTTGGCCGAAAGGAACATAGGCAGGGCAACCGCGCGAGGGACGGGGCCACAGGCGTAGCAGACGTCGAGTATGCCATCGCAGGGATCGGCATCGGGGCAGATGCGATAACCCGAGCCATACGTGGGGCCCAGCTGAATCGCCATGATGATCGCCCTCACGCGCTCGGCGGGCGCGCCGTCAAAGCTGACTGTCATGGGGTAGCTGCGATAGCGCAGGCCAAACTGCTCAAGTCCCGAAAGGGTGTAGAGCGGAGCACCCGTCAAGCCGGTCTTTTTGCGCAACTCGGTGGTGCCCAGGCCGATGGCGGCATCGATGCCGACCGAAAGCGTCTGGTCGTAGTACTCAACGGTAGCCTCGCCGCTGCCGCTCGCAGGGCTCCACGAGCGAATGCGCCCGATGTCCTGACGCTGCAGCTCGCAGGTGAGCAGCGCGCCATAATCCTTGCCGGAGAAATCGTCGATGCCGAGCGTCTGGGCAAAATCGTTGCCGGAGCCCACGGGCAGGACGGCAAGAGCGGGGCGGGCGTCCTCCTTTTGCGTCATAAGCCCGTTGACGACCTCGTGAATCACGCCGTCGCCGCCGAGTGCGATAACGGTGCGACAGCCCTGAGCCTGTGCGGCCAGCTCCTTGGCGTGTCCCATACGCTCGGTCAACACCAGGTCAAACTGGGATGCGCGTGCAGTCATGTCCAAAAAGCGTTGCAGGCGCTCGGCAACTTCGCGTGCCGCACCCGACTGGGCGGCTGGGTTGGCGATGATGAGCGTGCGACCAAAATCAGTTGCGTGCATGGGGCGACTCCCGGCGTGTGACATGACAGTGCGGTCGCGCTCAGGTCGAATTAGCCCCGATTGTGGCTGCACGGCGATTATTACATCTACTCTATCAGGTCGTTGTGGCGCTCGATAGCATCCGCTACCGTACCTCCCTCATCCACAATAAGCGAGCGGCGCTTGGGTGAGATGATGCGCTGGGCGGGGTACACGCCGCGGTGTCCGCCGGTTAGGTAGCTGATAAAGGCCACGATGACAAAGAACCCGGCGGCCGTGCCGTGGAACAGGTCGATGGCCATCATGCAGGTGGTGATGGGCACGTTGAGGCCGGCGCAGAACACGCCGAGCATGCCGAGAGCCGCCAGAAAACTGGGGTCAAGCCCGGTAAGGCAACCGATCCAGCCACCGAGTGCCGCACCGATGCCAAACAGGGGCGTGACCTCGCCGCCTTGGAAGCCCGCGCCCAGGGTAAGCGCTGTGACGACCAACTTGATGGCTGCGTCCGCCAGGGTGGTGTTGCCTGCAAATCCGGCGCCGGAAAGCCACGTGGAAAGGCCGGCGTAGTCCCAGGCGTCAAGGAGGGCATAGGCGGCCAAAACCACGAGTGCGCCCACGAGTGCGCGAGTAAGGTAATTGGTGATAAAGCGACCGTACAGGCTTTTGACGGTTCGAACCGACCAGGCAAAGAGGCGTGCCGTCAGACCGAAGATAATTGCGCTGATAACAACGATGACAACCGTCCGCGGTGTCATGTTGGGAACGCTGGCGATGACATTCGCCTCGTACTCGGTTCCCAAGGCAAGTGACGTAAAGTAGCCGGTAAACGAGGCGACCAGGCAGTAGATGCCCGCGGTGTAGTCGATCTTGCCGATAAAGCACATCTCCATGCCAAAGAAAGCTCCAGCAAGGGGCGAGCCGAATACGGCGCCAAAGGCCGACGAGATGCCGGCGAGCATGAGGTCGTGGTGGTCATGTTTTTTGAGGTGGGCGAGGTTCGAGATGTTGCTGGCGATGGTGCCGCCAATCTGCACCGCGGCCCCCTCGCGACCGGCAGATCCGCCCGTTAGGTGCGTGAGCGTGGAGCAGACGAAGGTGAGAACGGCCATGCGCATATGGATGAGGCGTGTGCCCAGAGCGGAGTCGATGACCAGGTTGTTACCGCGTTTGGCGGCAAGGCCGTGGTTTTTGTACACCCATGCGGTGGCAACGCCCACAACGGGAAGCAAGGCGTAGACCCATGCATGGTGCTCGCGATAGTCGGTCGCGATATTCAGCGAGGTCAAAAACGCCCAGGCGGCAACGCCCATGGCGAGCGAGACGATGACGACGAGTGCGAGCAACTTGGCGCTCGCGAGTAGGTTGCGGGCGTTGCGGCGCGTGTCGGCAGCCAAGAGATGCTCGGAGCGGGTGAGCTGATGCCTGCCGGCCATGATGACGTCGTTAAGGGAGAAAAAGCCGCCGTCGTCGAGCGACTGGGAATGATCCTGCGCCTCGTTAGCGCTTTCGGGTTTGTCGGTAAAAGCCATACGTTCCTCTTCTTGATTGCAACACGAGCATTATAGAACGTGCCAAACGTGACAAACCGGCTGGTTGGTTTTGGTTCTGTTTCGCCGTCCGTTACCGACAGGTGTATTCGTGGGCACGGGCCGTGTCGCCGTCGTGCGGCGGGGGATTATACTGAGATAAACATAAAGAATCGGCGCCCGTGATGTGCGCCGTTGCATGCTAGAGGTGTATATGGCAGAGAAACTCATTCCGTTGGAGGACGCACAGGCGATCGTCTTGTCGCACGTGAATCGCACCGAAGTTGTCGAGATTCCCGTGTGGCAGGCTGCCGGTCTTCCCTTGGCCGAGGACGCGGTGGCCGATATCGACATCTCGCCGTTTGCTAACAGCGCTATGGACGGATATGCCGTGCGCTCGGCGGATTTGGCGCAGGGATCTGGCGAGGCGCCGGTGACGCTCGACGTTATCGGACACGAGGCCGCGGGCCATGTGTTTGAGGGCACAATTGGCGCGGGCGAGACGGTCCGCATCATGACGGGCGCACCGGTACCCGAAGGTGCCGATGCCGTGGTGAAGTATGAGATCGTCGATGTGCTCGTCGGTGACGGCAACGAGGGTTCGCGTGTGAGGTTCTCGGCGCCTGCCAAGGTAGGGGAGAACGTTCGCTCTGCCGCCGAGGAGGCCCATGCCGGCGATGTTGTGATGCACGCCGGCGAGGTCGTGGCTCCGGCGGGCGCCGGCTTGTTGGCGAGCGCCGGGTATGCGAGCGTGAAGGTCCATGCCGCTCCGCGCGTGGGCATTATCTCGCTGGGCACGGAGCTGGTCGCGCCGAGCGAGCTGCCGGCACGCGGGCAGATTCGCGATTCCAATTCCTCGGCGTTAATGGCCGAGGTGCTCGATGCTGGGGCCGACCCAGTGTTCTACGGCATTGCGCCCGACGACGAGCGGGCGATTGCCGAGCTGGTGCACCGCGCCGCGCAAGAGTGCGATTTTGTCATTACGAGCGGTGGCGCCTCGGCTGGCGACTATGACTACGTGACGGCGCTGGTTCGGCGCGAGGGCGAGGTGCTGTTCGATCGCATTTCGTTGCGTCCCGGCAAAGCCATTACGTTTGGCCTGCTCGGCGGCAAGCCCTATCTGGGGCTTTCGGGCAACCCCGCGGCGGCATACGTGGGCTTTGAGATGCTCGCCCGCCCGGCGATTCGCAAGATGCGCGGCTTTGCCGAGGGTGCGCGTCCCGTGCAGCAGGCGGTTCTTACCCACGGCGTGAAGAAGCGACAGGACCGACGCTTCTATGATCGCGCCACGGTTGCGCGCGATACGCAGACGGGTGAGCTTACGGTCACCGAGGCGCACAGCCAGAACTCGGCGCTGCTCGGAACCATGCAGCGTGCGAACTGCCTGTTGCGCATCAACGAGGGTCCGTGCGATCTTGAGCCGGGCGACGTCGTGGATGTCGTCCGTGTCGATCTGCCCGAGGGCGCCGTGCTGTAGGAGGAATGCTATGGAGTTGAAGATTTCGATCGTGACGTGCTCGGATACGCGCGATCTTGCCCAGGACGAAGCAGGCGCTGTGCTCGAGGAGCTCATCGCGGCGCAGGGCTGGATGGTTGCCTCGCATACGGTGGTGCATGACGATGTTGACGAGATCGGTGCTGCCATTGTGGCTGCGGCCGACGATTGCCAGGCCAACGTGGTCATCACCTGCGGCGGCACGGGGCTTTCGATGCGCGACGTGACGCCCGAGGCGACGCGTGCCGTCTGCGACCGCGATGTGCCGGGTATTGCCGAGGCGATCCGTGCATACTCTATGACCAAGACGCGCCGTGCCATGCTTTCGCGCGCCGTGTGCATGCAGCGTGGGGCTGCGCTTGTCATCAACTTTCCCGGTTCTACGAAGGCCGCTCGCGAAAGCTGGGAGGCCATAGCGGACCAGCTGGAGCACGCGGCCCACATGACGGCGGGCGGTGGACACGCTCGCTAAACTGCTTGCCTGTAGTGGAGTGACCTTATGGGTCGCTCCGCTTTTTTAAGCGGCGACAACGCGAGCGTCTTGCGGCTATCGGTATAAGAAATTATCAAACGATAATTTCTTATCACAAGCATTATTCGCGCTAAAGTATAATTCAATTACAGGATAAAGCCCGCGGCGGGGTGCCCGGGCGTAGCGCTCGAAAGGGTTGAACATGTTCGATATGGTTTCTCGCCGCGGATTCGTCTCGCTTTCTGCTGTCGCCGCTGCCGGCCTTGGCCTTGCTGGCTGCTCGGGCAACAAGACGTCTGAGCCGGCCGGCTCCGATGCGGGTTCTGCCAAGACTTCTTTCAAGAAGGCCGTCGGGCTGCAGGTGTTCGCCGCCAACTCGCTCGAGAAGGCTCTGCCCGAGGTTCAGAAGCTCTACACCGAGCAGACGGGTACCACCTTTGCCGACACGCAGTTTAAGGCGTCCGGCGACCTTGTCGAGCAGATGCGCGCCGGCGCCGCGGTTGACGTGCTCATCACGGCCTCCAAGGGCACTATGGACGACGCCGAGGCCGCCGAGCTCGTCGACGCCGACACGTGTGAGGACATGTTCGTCAACGACCTCGTGATTATTCGTGCCGAGGGCTCCGACACCAAGGTCGAGGCCATCGCCGACGTCGCGAACCTGGACGGCAAGATTGCCGTCGGCGACGCTAAGACCGTTCCCGCCGGCAAGTATGCCAACCAAGCGCTGGCTTCTGTTGGGCTCTACACCGGTACCGAGGGCGACGACGGCGAGTATGCACCCGAGCTCGCCGACAAGGTGGCCCTGGCCGACAAGGTCGGCACCGCCGCAGCTTACGTCTCTACGGGCGACTGCGTGGCCGGCTTTGTCTACAGCTCCGACATCTTCCGCTACGACGGCATCGAGGAGGCCTTCGTGTGCCCCGAGGATTCGCACAAGCCCATCGTGTATCCGGGTGCCGTTGCCGAGAGCTCCGAGCACGCCGACGAGGCCAAGGCGTTCATCGACTTCTGTCTGACCAACAAGAAGGCGCAGAAGATTTGGGCTAAGTACGGATTTGAGCTTTCCGCGTAGTGCGGCTTGGAGCGATAATCCCATCGTTTTGTCTTTTGCCCTGTCCTCGTCTTTCCTTGGAGCGTTTCGTGCGTAATAGATTTCGCATTCTTGTCGCCTGTGCTTTGACGCTCGCGCTTTGCTGGGTGCCGGGATGGGCGTTTGCCGGTGGTACTGAGGGCGGGGCCCAGGTTGCCGTGACCGCCAAGGGGCTTTCTTATGGGCTCGATGGTTTTGAACGGTTAGCCAAGGGGACCGCCCGTGTCATGGAGGGCCAGCCCGAGGGCTATCGGTTTCCCGTTGAAGGGGACACGGACCTCATAGTGGCGCCTGCTGCCGATCGCGTTGTGGTGTGGGTATCGCCCAAGGCGGTCGAGAAGTATGGATTGGATCCGCAGGACAACGAGTGCGCATCGGGTCTCAAGGCTCTCGTCTGCGAGCTTGACGGCGCAAACTGCATGGGAGGCGCACGGCTGGAAGACATGGATCTTCCTTGGTATGCCACGACGGAAGCGGCGTTTAATGTCGGTGGGTATACCTATGCCTTTGATGAGCGCGGTGCGAATGGGGACCGCTATGTGGTCATCGCATCAGCCTCGGGTGATGCCAAGGGCGGCGCGCGTTGGCTTGATAGCGCTCAAATCGTGGAAGCATCATCCGTTGTGATGCAAGATGAACAGGAGCCCTTGGCGTCCCTTGTCGCCTTTTTGACCGGCATCGACTATCGCCCGCTTTGGGTGTCTATCAAAACGAGTGGCCTTGCCCTGGTGATTGCCTTTGCGCTGGGCCTGTTTGCCGCATGGAAGACTATGGGCACGACGAGCCGCGTGAAGGGCCTGCTCGACTCGGCCTTTACCATCCCCATGGTGCTGCCTCCCACGGTGTGCGGCTTTCTGCTCCTCATGCTGTTTGGCCGCTCGACCGGGGTTGGCCAGTGGCTTATCGCGCACGGCATCTCGATCGTCTTTACCTGGCCAGCGGCGGTGATATCTGCCGTGGTGGTGTCGTTTCCCCTGGTCTACCGTACGGCGCTCGGCGCCTTTGAGAGCCTGGACACGCAGATGCTCGACGCCGCGCGAACCCTGGGGTGGTCCGAGCGCCGTATCTTTGCCAAGCTTATGATGCCACTCGGCTGGCCCTCGATCGCCGCCGGTACGGTGCTCGCCTTTGCCCGTGCGATGGGTGAGTTCGGTTGCACCCTCTTCTTTGCGGGTAACTATGCCGGTATTACGCAGACCATTCCCATCGCTATCTACTTTGAGTGGATGGGCGGCTACACCTCGGTGGCCCTCTTTTGGGTTGTCGTCGTGATTGCGTTTAGTTTCCTGGTCATCCTGTTTATCAACATGTACACCGCGCATTCGCAAAAGTATCGCGAGCGGGGCCTTTCCCGTGCGGAGCGCAAGCGGGCCAAAGAACTCGCCGATACGGCCGATTCGCTCGACCCGGTGGGCGGCGATGCCCTGCGTATCGATCGCGAGGCACTGGCCGAGCTCATGCGCGATGATGCCACTCTGCAGGGAGGTCGATAGGCCATGTCGATCGTTCTGGATATCAAAAAGCGCTATCCTGGGTTTACGCTCGATATGCAGCTTGAGGCTGGAGAGGAGCGCGTGGCGCTGCTGGGCGCCTCGGGGTGCGGCAAGAGCTGTACGCTACGCTGCATTGCCGGTGTGGAGACGCCCGACGAGGGCAAGATCGTCGTCAACGGCGTGACCTTTTTTGATTCGGCGGCGGGCATCAACCTATCGCCCCAGGAGCGTAAATGCGCCCTGCTGTTCCAAAACTATCAGCTGTTTCCCAATATGACGGTGGCCGATAACGTGTGCGCCGGCGTGCAGGATGCGGGTGACGTCGCTGCACGCAAAAAGCTCGCCGAGCGCTATCTGGGCATTTTTGGTCTGGCCGATTTTGCCGACCGCTATCCCGCACGCCTCTCGGGTGGTCAGCAGCAGCGCGTGGCGCTTGCGCGCATGGTGGCGGCACACCCGGGCATTTTTATGTTCGACGAGCCCATGAGCGCGCTCGATGCCTACCTTAAGAGCGCGCTCGAGCAGAACATGCTCGACCTGTTCGACGTGTGCAACCGCACCGTGCTCTACGTGAGCCACGATATCGACGAAGCGTGTCGCCTGTGCCAGCGCATTTGCGTGATGCATAACGGGCATGTGGAGGAGATCGGCTCCGTCGAAGATGTGGTCCGCCGGCCGCAAACCTTGGCCGCGCTGCGCTTGACGGGCTGCAAGAACACAAGCCGGGCGTGCAAGATCGGCGACGAAGAAGTTGAGGCTCTCGACTGGGGCATGACCTTTAATGTGGGTCGCGAGGTTCCTGATGATGTGGCGTACCTGGGGATTCGCGCAAGTTACTTCCATGTTGACAACCGTGCCGAGCGGGGTCGTAACAGCTACGACTTACACGTGGCCCGGGTGAGCGATTCGCGCTTTGAGCGGCTGGTGCTGTTGGACGTGCCACGTGTCGATGCGCCCACGCGTCTGCAGTGGAAGGTCAACAAGGTGAGCGTGGCTTCCGACGAGCTGCCGCAGGCCGACGAGACCCTGCGCATGCACTTCGATGCCAAGAGAATTCATCTGGTTTGTCGATAATGTGACAAAGGGACAGTCCCTTTGTCCCTTCTGCTGCGTCGCGTAGGGGTTGCGATACGCCGTCCGCTCGCGGCGCCACCATGCGTATACTGGGAGGAAAAGATTGACCTATGAGAGGAGGGATCGATGGCTGACGATTTCATCAAGCTCACGCAGATGACCGCTGCCTCTGGTTGAGCCGCTAAGTTGGCTCCTGGAGCCCTCGCCCAGGTCCTGGGCGACTTACCCAATGTGCATAACGACAACCTGCTCGTGGGGTTCGATACCTCCGACGATGCGAGCGTCTTTCGCGTTGGCGACAACTTGGGCCTCGTGCAGTCCATCGACTTCTTCCCGCCGATAGTCGATGACCCGTTTCTGTTTGGTCAGATCGCCGCGGCCAACTCGCTTTCGGACATCTACGCCATGGGCGGGCGGCCGAGCCATGCCATGAACCTGCTGTGCATACCTAACTGCCTGGGCGTCGAGGTTGCCGGCCAGATTTTGGCGGGTGGCGCCGACAAGTGCGTCGAGGCTGGCTGCACCATCGCGGGCGGCCACACCATCAACGACGACGAGCCCAAGTACGGCCTGTCCGTGAGCGGTTTTGTGCCACTCGACCGCATGCTCGCCAACAGCGGTGCGCGCGTGGGCGATGTCCTACTGCTGACCAAGGCGATCGGCTCGGGCATTATCACCACGGCCATTAAGGGCGAGCTCATCGAGCAGGACGAGGCCAGCCGGATGTTTGATTCTATGCGCACCCTCAACGAGGCCCCGATCCGTTTGGCCGAGGGGCTCGAACTTCACGGCTGCACCGACATTACGGGCTTTGGCCTGATTGGGCATGCGTGCGAGATGGCCGAGGGCTCGGGCGTGCAGATTGAGCTTGCGTCGGGGGCGGTGCCGCTCTTTGACCAGGCGCTCGACATGGCGCGTCTGGGCATTATCCCCGCTGGCTCCTACCGCAACCAGGACTTCTTTGGCCCGCGCGTGGCTGCCGACGAGGACCTGGAGCCGGGCATGTTGGATGCGCTGTACGATCCGCAGACCTCGGGTGGTTTGCTCATCGCGGCGCCTGCTGCCGATGTGGATGAGCTCGCGCACCGTCTGCATGCCGAGGATCGCATCGCTGCCGTTATCGGTCGCGTGTGCGAGGCGGTGCCGGGCGGTCCTGCCGTTCGTGTTGTTCATTAAGGAAAACCGTTTATGCGACCGTCCGTTGTTCTGGGCGGTCCCTTTTGAAAGGAAAAACTATGTCTACCAAAATTGAAGTCAATGCCATGGGCGATGCCTGCCCGCTGCCCGTCGTCAAGACGCTCAAAGCTCTGAAGCAGCTCGATGGCGAGGGCGCCGTCGTGACCTCGGTCGACAACGAGACCGCCGTCAAGAACATCTCCAAGATGGCGCAGGAGAAGGGCTGCACGGCCTCGGTCGAGAAGGTTTCTGACGCCGAGTGGCACGTGACCGTGGCGACCTCTGGCGCCGTTGCCATGGCCGATCCCGAGCAGGATGGCGCTGCCTTCTGTGATGCCAGCGCCGGCAAGGGTAGGCTCGTCATTTCCGTCTACACCGACTGCATGGGCCGTGGCGACGACGAGCTGGGCCACAAGCTCATGAAGGCCTTTATCTTTGCCGTGACGCAGCAGGAGGAGCTGCCCGCGACCATGCTGTTCTACAACGGCGGAGCCAAGCTCACCGTCGAGGGCTCTCCGGTGCTCGACGACCTGAAGGGGCTGGCTGAGCAGGGCGTCGAAATCCTCACCTGTGGCACCTGCCTCGACCACTATGGCATTAAGGACCAGCTTGCCGTGGGCGAGGTCACGAACATGTATGTGATCGTGGAGAAGATGGAGCAGGCCGTGCGCGTCGTGCGCCCGTAGCGTATTGGTTGGAGTTGCCATGAGGGAGAAGCGCCCGGCGCTTGTCATCACGTTTCCCACCACGGCGGCCGCCATGGGGTGCGAGACCCTATGCATCGAGCGCGGCCTTCCCGGGCGAACGATTCCCGTGCCCGGGGAGGTCGCTGCCGGCTGCGGTCTGGCGTGGAAGGCGTTGCCTGCCGATGAGGAACTGCTGCGCGCCGAGCTTGCCGCAGCGGGCATTCCCACCGAGGGCTATACCGTGATTGATATGTGGGAGGTCGTGCGATGATCTATCTGGATAACGCGGCGACGACCATGCACAAGCCTCAGACGGTCATCGATGCCGTGACGCAGGCGATGTGCTCGCTCGGCAATGCCGGGCGCGGCGCCACGTCGGGTGCCCTCGATGCCGCTCGTACGATTCACGGTTGCCGTGCCAAGCTCGCGCGCCTTTTAGGTTGCCCGAGGGCGGACCATGTGTGCTTTACGCCCAACTCTACGGCGGCGCTCAACACCGCCATCTGTGGCGTGGTGCGCCCCGGCGACCGCGTGGTCACGACGGTGCTCGAGCACAACTCCGTGCTGCGTCCGCTCAACCGCCTGGCAGTGGAGCGGGGTGTGACCGTTGAGCATGCGGGCTGTGATACCAACGGCGTGCTCGACTACGACGAGCTCGAGCGGCTGGTCACGCCCGGTACGCGTGCTGTGGTGGTGACGCACGCCTCCAATGTGACTGGCAACGCGGTCGACATTGCGCGCGTGGCGGCCATGGCCAATGCTGCCGGCGCGCTGGTGATCGTCGACGCCTCGCAGTCTGCCGGCGCGATGCATATCGATATGCAGGCCATGGGGCTCGACGTGGTGTGCTTTACTGGCCACAAGGGACTCATGGGTCCGCAGGGGACCGGCGGGCTGGCCGTGGCGGAGGGCATTGACGTGGCGCCGTGGGCCATGGGCGGCACGGGCGTGCACAGCTTCGATGCGCTGCAGCCGCTTGAGTGGCCCACGCGCCTTGAGGCGGGCACGCTCAACGGCCACGGTGTCGCCGGCCTTTCTGTCGGCCTCGACTTTATCGAGGCCCAGGGTGGGGTCGAGGCGATTGCTGCCCACGAGCGTGCGCTTGCCGATCGCTTCCTTGCCGGTGTGTGCGAGATTCCGGGGATTAAGCTCTACGGTGCCTTTGACCAGCCGGCGCACTCTGCGATCGTGTCGCTCAACGTGGGTGATATCGACTCTGCCGAGATCTCGGACGCGCTCATGCAAGGGTGGGGGATTGCGACGCGCCCCGGCGCCCATTGCGCTCCGCTCATGCACCGTGCGTTGGGAACCGAGCGCCAGGGCGTGGTTCGGTTCTCGTTTGGTTACTTCAACACGGCCGAGGAAGTCAACATGGCGATTGAGGCTCTGCGCGATTTGAGCTGCGATTAGACCAACCTTTTGCGCCCTTAGATAAACCGTTTACGCTACCTTCCCGCATTGTCGCTTATACAGGGTAATGTGAAATGATGGCCCACACTGGGACTCTGTATCTTTGCGAATTGCGGGAAGGTTCCTATGAACAGGATCACTGCTGCCCTCTATAGGTTTTTGGTTGTCTATCTTTCGGTTGCGATGGTCGTGACCTCGATACCCCTTGCGCCCCGCGCGGCCTATGCCGATGATGCCGGGGCGGTCGCCGTCGAGAGCGAGGCCCAAGAGACCGACTCGAGCTCTGACGCTGATGTCGATGCGGTCGATAACGCGTCGTCTTCGAGCGAGGGCAGCTCATCCACAACTTCCGACCAAACGAATAACGCTCAGGACGAATCGTCCAGCTCGGATACCAGCACTTCCACGTCGAGCTTGGCCCAAGACCTTTCGAGCTCCGCGACCAACTCCGATGCTGCAAAGAGCTTGGCTGCTACGGCGGAACCCTCGTCCGATGACAGCGAAGTCGATTCCCTCGTGTATGAGGACCCAACGGTCTATGAGTATGCCAAGCTTATGCCGAACGACTATGTGTATCCGTGTGATGCAAGCGGAAACGTTACGGTAGAGATCGATGGAAACGACCCGTATGAGAACTCTGTCGATGGTAAATTGGTGACCAACCTGATCGTTGATTACGGAGTGGATGGGGTCCCCGGATATATTTGTGAGTACTCCTCCAGTCTGCGCTCGGTACGTTTTGAGAACAGCTCTATTTCTTCAATTGGACTACACGCCTTTTCTGGTTGCTCGAATCTCGCCGATATCAGTTTTTCCGGCATGACCATTGGGGGCATCGGAACAGAGGCGTTTTCTGGGTGCGGATCGCTTACGAGCCTGAACATTAATGACGTTGCTACCATCGGCTCTATGGGCGATGCCGCGTTTGCCTGGAGCGGGCTGCGATCTACGGGTCTCGACAAGGTCGTTGGTCTCAGTTCGATTCCTGAGAACGCTTATAATGGCTGCAGCGCTCTGACCGATACCGGTCTGGGAGGGAACACATCTATCACATCAATCGGCGTTAATGCGTTCAAAAACTGCTCTCGCCTTGCGACGACGGGACTCGAGAACAATACGACGATCAAGACGCTCCGCGAAGGTTGTTTCTCCGGGACCAATATGAGCGGCGGGCTGACGCTGCCCCTTTATTCCAAGATCGAGGAACTGCCGGGTCGTGCGTTCTATGGCTCTAAGCTTGAAACTGTGTACTTTGGATGCGACCATGTGGTGCTCATTAATTCCACCACGTTCCCCAAGCAAAACATGACTGTCATTGTCCCTGCCAAGATGGTTTCGCAATACGCAAGCGGTCGCCCCAAAGAGGTTTGGGAGAGTTGCAATGGTAGCCTGCCCGTCCCCGTAGGCAAGATGCTCCAAAAGATTGAGATCTCGCGTGATCCCGACAAGATGGCCTATCAGCCGGGGGAAAAGATCTCGCTCGAGGGCATGAGTGTCACATTTCAATATCCTCATTCGACGATGGATAGCGACTACGAAGCGCTCATAAAGGAAGAACTCGGCGAATACCTTACGGCGACCCCCCGCGATGGTGATGTCTTCGACGAGTCGATGGACGGAGAACCTATACAGCTCGTGTACGACGATGGCTACACGCGCCTTGTCGCGTACAGCAAGGGTAACCTCCAGCAGGCGGCCTACGAGTATGCCAAGCTCATGCCCAACTACTATCTGTATCCGTGCGACGCAAACGGAAATCTTACAGTAGAAATCGATGAGAACAGCCCGCGCGAGAACTCCGTCGACGGTCGAATGGTAACGAATTTGATTGTCGATTACGGGGTGGATGAAGTCGACGCACAGCTCTGTGCCGACTCTACCAATCTGCGTTCAGTGCGCTTTGAGAATAGCTCCATTTCTAAAATTGGATTGCACGCCTTCTATAACTGCCCGAATCTCACCGATATCAGCCTTTCCGGTATGACCATCGGCACCATCGGGAAAGAGGCATTCTATGGCTGCAAGTCGCTTACGAGCCTGAACATCAGCGAGACTACTACCATTGGCTCGATGGGCTATGCCGCGTTTGCCGACAGTGGGCTGGTGTCCACGGGGCTCGACAAGGTTGTCGGCCTCACATCGATTCCCGACAGAGCCTACGAAGGCTGCAAGGCTCTGACCGATACCGGCCTGGACAAGAATGCCTCCATTACATCGATTGGCGTTTGCGCGTTCAGGTTCTGCTCGAACCTTGCTACCACAGGGCTCGAGAGCAACACAACGGTCGAAACGCTTGGCCACACCTGCTTCTACGGCACCGACTTGAGCGGCGGGCTGACGCTGCCATATAACTCCAAGATCGAGGAGTTGCCGGAAAAGGCGTTTGGCAGTACCAATCTCGAGACCGTGTTCTTTGGGTGCAACCATGCGGTGCTCATTAACACCGACACGTTCCCCAAATACAACATGACCGTCATGGTCCCCGCAAAGATGATTCCAAAGTACAGCAAGGGAGAGCCCAAGGCTGTTTGGGAGAGGTGCAACGGCTGCCTGCCCGTCCCGGTGGGCAAGGTGCTCGAGAATGTTGAGATCTCATGCGACCCCAGCAACATGACCTATGAGCCGGGGGACACCATTTCGCTCGAGGGCATGAGCGTCGAGCTCGATTACCCGCATTCGGTATCGATTTGGGACTACGAGGCCCTCATACAGGAAGAGCTCGGCGAGTACCTTACGGCCACCCCCTGCGACGGCGACGTCTTCGATGAGTCGATGGACGGACAACCCGTAAAGCTCGTGTATGACGACGGCTATTCACATTTTGAAACCCAGACCAAGGGCACGCTACAGCTTAAGAAGCCTGAGCCGACGTCGTTCCAGATCTCCTATGCCCAAACGATCGATAAAGGCGAACACAAACTGATGGACGGCGTTGAGCTGCCCGATGTTTCCGGCGCGACGACGATCGATGCAGGTGCCGGGGTCACGCTCGATGCCGGTGCTTTGGGGATGCTCAATGACAACATCACGTTTAAGGGCTGGTATGACACCGAGTCCGGCAAGTACATCTCCAAGGAAGCGGTTTGCACGTTTACGCCAGATAAGGGCCTGTCCCTGGAGGCTCGCTTTAAGCTCAAGGACTATGCGGTGCATGCCAACGATGCGCAGGCGACCGACTCGTCGCAGGACTTTGCGCACCTGAGCGTTACCGCGCAAAACTGCTATCGCAATGCCGGCGAGACGGTTGAGCTTTCCGCCGCCACGGATAACGCTCTGTTCCTGGGCTGGTATCTGGGCGAGGGCGATGATGCGTACGCCGCGAGCGATCAGCTCGACTTTACCTATACGGTGGACAAGGCGGACGCGATTGTGTCCGAGGACAAGACTGACGCTAGGATTGAGATCACTCCGCGATACTGCGCTCCGCAGGCGAGCGTTGTGCTGAGTGTGGATGGGGTCGATGAGAACGGGCAGCCGCTCGGGCAGTTCCTTTCCACCGGTCTGTACGGCATCGGGTCGCGCGTAACGGTCGTGGCGGTGCCAATGCCTGGCTATGTGTTTGACTACGCGACCGATGCCCTCGGCAACGTTGTCTTTACCGGCGACGATGGTCCGTCCTACACGTTTGTGCTCGAGGGAGATGTGCAGTACACCGCGCATTTCCGCGAGGCGACTGACCCCGACGAGTCACTCGCGGCGCTTAAGGCCGCGCTCATCGCCGCGATTACGGCTGCGGCCGTTCTCGCTACCATGTATGGCTTGGGCGAGATCGTCGACCCCATCGCGGCCGATGCAGTGATTGAGATCGGTATGGCCGACAACATCGAGGATGTTGCCGCTGTGGGCACCAAGGTGCTCAAGGAGATTAAGGACATCATCGACGACCACAAGAAGCCCAAGCCTCATGGCGACCATAAGATCGAAATAATTGCCACCGCGCAGCCCGAGGTGGGCGGCGTCGTTACCGGAGGCGGTATCCACTATGAGGGGACGGTCGCCACGCTCGAGGCTGTCGCAAATCCAGGCTATCGCTTCGTATGTTGGAAAGAGAATGGCGTCGAGGTCTCGACATCTCCTCTCAAGACGATGACGATCACGGACCTGACGCCCGAGGTCGTAAAAATGACGGCCGTTTTCGAGAAAAAAGTCGAGATTACGGCGGTTGCCGAAGCCGATGGCATTCAGGCCGATTTTTCGACAGGCTGCACCGCAAGCCCTGTAAAGCAGAGTATTACGCGTGGCGATCAGGCTATGGTCACCGCGAGCGAGGGTCCCGACTATGCCTTTGTGGGATGGTTCGAGGACGGCATCGAGGTTTCGCCCGAGCGTACGTATATCTTCAAGGCCGAGGTCGACCGCCATCTGGTTGCACGCTTCCGCAAGGCGGATAAGACCATCCTGGTGAATACCGATCCCTTCGACAGCGCCGAGGTGCTGTGCGATGGCGTGCCGGTTGTGGATGGCAAGGTTCGCGCGAAGGATGGCGACATTCTCACGTTTACGATGCGGCCCAAGGTGCGCCCCGACAATCCAGAGAAAACGTACCGGTTTGTAGAGTGGCGCGAAACCGATGCGCAGGGCATCACGATTGCCAACAAGCAGGAAGTTTGCGAATACCGCGTTAACGGGAATGCCCGAATTGAGGCTGTAATGGACGGCAGGGATGCGCATACTGTGCGTGCCGAGGCTGACCCGCTCGAGGGCGGCACCGTTACGCTGAAGCGCGGCGAGACTGCCGGCATGGTTCTCGAGGTCCCCGAGGGTGAACGCGTGACCGCGGAGGCTACGCCATCCGAGGGCTATATCTTTGACGGTTGGTATCTGAGCAATGGTGGCTCGGATACAACGTCGACGCTGGTTTCGAGCGAGCGTTCGTATACCTTTGAGCCCATTACCGACTGCGTGGTCCAGGCGAAGTTTACGCGTGCCTGCAAGGTGGACGTTGTCGTTGAGCCGGCCGCGGCCATGGCGGGCAAATATATGGTGCACGGTGAGGGCTACTGCATGAAGGGCGAGCCTGCCACGCTGAGCATTGAGCTCACGGCGGAGGCGAGCAAACAGTTTACCTTTAAGGGCTGGTACGACGCCAAGACGGACCTGCTTTTGGGTACCGACCCCAGCTATCTCGAGTTCTATCCCGAGGACGTGGAATGCACCGTGCGCGCGGTGTTTGAGGAAAATACCTATACCGTGACGG
>UQHT01000031.1 GCA_900540875.1 uncultured Collinsella sp. | reverse complement strand
AGTGGTGGGGCGGGGTGGGGGAAGGGGTGGGGAAAGGTGTTGAAAAATGGGGCGGTTCCCCATATTATTAATGACGTCGACAGGCGGGGTGGTTCCCCGCGTACGTGCCATCTGAGTAACCGAGGGGAGGGCGCACATGGGAATGACTGGTGCATACGAGCGCAATCTCGATGCAAAAGGTCGTCTGTCCCTGCCTGCACCCCTTCGCGAGGAGCTTGGAGAGCACGTTCGCGTGTTCAAAGCCCTGGATGTCGATGCTCTGTACGTGTTCTCTGCCGAGGCCTTCGATAAGTGGGTCGAAGGACTCTTCGCGGGTCGTGAGGGCCACGAGGGTTTTAACCCGCGTGACATCAACGACCAGAAGCTCATGAGGGCGATCAACAAGCGCACCACGTCGATGGACGTGGACAGCGCCGGTCGTATCGGCCTTTCCGAGTCTCTCCGCAAGCAGGCGAACCTCGACCGCGAGGTCACGGTTGTGGGCAACTACGACCACCTTGAGGTTTGGGATCGCGCCGCGGCCGATGAGGACGATGACGATGAGGCCCTGCTGGACCTTTTCTTCTCGTAAGGGCAAGGCACGGGTAACGGATGGAGCGTGGGATCTTGACACAAGAATATCGGCATGAACCTGTCATGCTCGGCGAAGTGCTTGAGTCGCTGCGGCTAAAGAGCGGCTCCGTTGTCTGCGATTGCACCCTTGGCGGTGCCGGCCATTCGGTAAAGATGGCTGCGCAGGTGGGGGAGACGGGTCTTTTGCTCGGCGTCGATCAGGACGACATGGCCCTCGAGGCCGCTGGCGCCCGTCTGGACCGCGAGGTTCCCGGCGTTCCGCACCAGCTGCTGAAGGGCAACTTCGGCGACTTGGACGAGCTGCTTTGCTCGGCCGAGGTGCCCGGGGTCGATGGCTTCCTGTTCGATTTGGGCGTTTCGTCGCCGCAACTCGATATCCCTGGCAGGGGCTTTTCGTACAACGAGGACGCCCCATTGGACATGCGGATGGATCCGGGTAACAACACCTTAAACGCAGCTGAGGTCATCAACACCTATAACGAACACGACCTCGCCCGGATTCTACGCGTCTACGGCGAAGAGAAGTTCGCCTCGCAGATCGCGCGTGAGATCGTGCGCCGCCGCGAGCATGAGCCGATCGAAACCACCGGTCAGTTTGTCGAGATCATCAAGGCTGGTATCCCCGCTGCCGCTCGTCGGCATGGCGGACACCCAGCCAAGAAAAGTTTCCAGGCCATTCGCATCGAGGTCAATCACGAACTCGATGTGCTCGAGCGAGGGCTAGACGCCGCCACAAGGTGGCTCAACCCGGGCGGACGCATCTGCGTCATCTCGTATCACTCGCTCGAGGACCGTATCGTAAAGAACCACTTTAAGGAGATGAGCCAGGGGTGCACGTGTCCGCCGGAGATTCCGGTGTGCGTGTGCGGCAACGTGCCGATACTCAAGGTCATCACCCGCAAACCCCTGGTTGCCCAACCCGATGAGGTTGCGCGCAACCCTCGGGCGAGATCAGCCAAGATCCGCGTGGCGCAGCGTCTGTAGACGCGACCGCGCGATATTGGACCTCCCGCTCGCACCATAAACGAAGCTTAAACACACTACCAACGTACTCGGGATGGGAGGCGGCATATCATGGGCTACAACACTTCAAACGCAGCACTCGCCTATGATATGAACGCCATGCCCGCCTATCGTGAGACGCCGCAGGCCCCCGTTGCTCCCCGTGAGCAGCGCACGCCGCGCTTTGATGTCTACACGGGCGCGGGCCGTCAGGCAAACCAGGCGGTAAGCCCGGTTTTCATGAGCGTTCTTAAAACGTTTTGCATCATTGCGGCCATCTTCATGACGATCGGCGTCGCCCGCGTGGCGCTCGCCGGTGTTACGGCCCAGGTGCTCAACAGCAACGCCGAGCTTACCAACACGCTCGAAAAGGCGACCGATGAGAGCTCCGACCTGGAGGTCATGCATTCGGTCTATGGCGCCGACACGCGTATTCGCGACCTTGCGGGCGCTTATGGCATGGTGGAGCCCAGCGAGAGCGTTACACTTGACTTTTCGCAGGATGCAGCCGCGGGCGCCAACGCGACCGCGGCCGCTCAGTAGCAAGACGGTAGCTGAGTATGACAAATGACTATCGCCGCGGTTCCGATGGGGGCCGCGGTTCTGGACGTCCCTCGTCGCGGGGACGTTCTGGTTATCAAGGAACGGGTCGGCAATCTTACAACGCCGGGCAGTCCCGTGGCAACGACCCGGCGTCGCGACTTCGCGGCTCGGGCGGCCCTCAAGTGCATAACATCAGGTCGCGCAAGAGTTCGTCGACCGAATGGCTCACGGGCACGCCTCTGCCTCGCCGCAAAGCCGTCATGGGCTTCATTGGGCTTGGCTTGGGCTTGGGCGTCTTTCGCCTTGCCGACTATCAAATTGTCGAAGCCGATAAACTGCGCGAGCGTGCCGATGCGCGCCGCCTGCTTGCGCAGACCCTCTATGCCAAACGTGGCACCATCTACGACCGCAACGGTAACGTGCTGGCGTCGTCGGTCGAATGTCGCAACATCGCCGTGAACCCGCAGCTTGTCGAGGATGTTGACAAGACGGTGTCGGCGCTGGTCAAGGCAACTGGAATCGATAAAAAGACCTGCCGCAAGCTCGTTGAGTCCGATGGAACCTGGGTGTATATCAAGCGCCAGGTGGACGAAGACGACGCTGCGGCGCTGGAGAAGAAGAACCTGCCCGGCGTGCTTTTTGAGCAGGCCATGAAGCGCGTATATCCATACGGCAATCTGGCATCGCAGGTGCTGGGTGTAGTGAATGTAGACAACGACGGCTTGACGGGTCTCGAAAAGCAATACAACAAGCTTCTGACCGGCACGAACGGTTCTCTCGTACGCGAGCGCGCGAGGGACGGCAGCTATATCGCGGGCGGTGCCTATAAAAAGGTGGCTGCGGTCGACGGCGTTGATATCGTGACGACGCTCGACGTCAATATCCAGCGTGCGGCCGAGGATGCCCTGGCAGAGGCTGTCGAGAAGACAAAGGCCAAGAACGGCTCGGCGCTGGTCACCGATCCTACGACAGGCGAGATCTTGGCAGCCTGCTCGTATCCGACCTACGACCAGACCAATTTGGAAAACGCCAAGACCGAGGATATGAACCTGCGCCTGGTCACCGACGCCTACGAGCCCGGCTCGGTCTTTAAGACGCTCGTGGCGGGCGCCGGCTTCGACTTGGGTGTCGTGCGGTCGAGTACGTCGTTTGAGGTGCCGGCGAGCATCAGGGTGGGCGACGATACCGTCACCGATGCCGACAAGCGCGACTATGCCATGACCATGGATGTGCGCGAGATGATGCGCCGTTCGTCCAACGTAGGCTTTGTCCTGGTGGGGCGCAAGATCGGTGCCGACGACTTTGCCGCCTATGTGGACAAGTGGGGCATCGGTCACAGCTCTGGTGTCGATTTTCCGGGCGAGAGCCTGGGCATCGTCAAGGAGCGTGACCAGTATGACGGCGCCACGCTGGGCTCGATGAGCTTTGGACAGGCGCTGTCTGTCTCGCCGATTGAGATCGCACGTGCCGTGGGCGGCATCGCCAACGGCGGCGTGATGATGACCCCGCACTTCTATAAGTCCAGCAAAGGTGACGAGAAGGACTGGGGCGAAGGCGAGCGCGCGATTTCGGAGGATGCCGCATCCCAGGTGACATCGTGCATGCAGACGGTCGTGTCGGAGGGAACGGGCGTTGGCGGCGCGGTTGACGGCTATGACGTGGCGGGTAAGACCGGTACGGCCGAACGTGCCGACGAGAACGGCGGCTACCTCAAGGAGAACTACATGTCGTCCTTTATGGGCTTTGCACCGGCACAATCGCCCAAGGTGCTGTGCTATATCACGCTCGACGGAACGCCGAGCGGCTCAGATGCCGCTGCGGTTCCGTTCCAGTTCATTATGGCCAACGCGCTCGACGTGCTGGGTATCCCGCACACGAAGTAGGGGGTTACAATCTTTGGGGCGTGGTTTGTTGTCCCATATGAGGGGTGTTCACATGCCCTGCACCACGCATACGCGGCGCTGGGATACAATACGCCGATAGCATTATTAGGTTTACAGGGGAGCTGCAATGATAGAGATCGCCGTCAACAACCTCGCGGCCGCAACAGGGGCCCGAACCGTGACGGGAGAAGCCGATCGGGTATGCCGCGGGTGCGTTATCGACTCGCGCCAGGTCGAGGAAGGGACGATTTTCGTCGCCTTTCCCGGTGAAAACGTCGACGGCAATGATTTTGCTTCCCGTGCCGTCCAGTCGGGTGCCGGCGCCGTCGTGATGACGCGTGAGCCCGAGGCCGAGCTGGTCTCGCTGGCGCAGGACAAGGGCTGTGCCATCTTGCTGACCGATGATCCCGAGGAGTTTCTGCTGCGTTTGGCGCATGCGTATCGCCTGGAGCTTGGCTGCCTGGTCGTTGGCATTACCGGTTCCATCGGCAAGACGACGACCAAGGACGTGCTCGCCGCTGTGCTCGCCAAGCGCTATCGTGTCTGGGCCACCAAGGGCAATTTCAATAACCTGATCGGCATGCCGCTCACGGTGCTTTCCGCTCCGGCCGATACCGAGGTCCTGGTGCTCGAGATGGGCATGAACCATTTCCACGAGATCGAGCGCCTGTCTCAGTCTGCCAATCCCAACCTTGCCATCGTGAGCAAGATCGGCACCTCTCATATCGGCATTTTGGGCAGCCGCGAGAACATCGCCCGCGCTAAGGCCGAGATCGTTCAGGGCATGTGCGCCGCTGGCGACTATTTGCCGCTGCTGGTTTTGGGCGGTGAGGACGACTTTACGCCGTTCATTCGCGACACGTTCGCCCAACCTGCTGGTATCGACGTGATGCTGGCCGGCGTCTCGGACGATGATGAGGTCCGTGCCCGCGACGTTCGCGTTGATGACGAAGGCCGTCCGGTCTTTACGCTCGATTTTGGCCAGGGTGAGACGATCGATACCATGCTTGCCATCCCCGGCGTGCAGTCCGTTCCTAATGCCGTTAAGGCCGCCGCGGTTGCCTATCGCCTGGGCGTGACGCCCGAGCAGATCGATGCTGCCTTTAGGGGTCTCACGATCACCGGACACCGCCAGGAGATCAAGCGCGCCAAGAGCGGTGCACGCGTCATCGATGACTCCTATAACGCCAGTGCCGAATCCATGGCTGCTGGCCTCGATCTGCTGTGCTCGCTTTCGTGCACGGGGTCTCGCATGGCGATCCTGGGCGAGATGGGCGAGATGGGCGATGAGGCTCCTCGCATGCATGAGCTCGTGGGCGCCTATGCCGCCGCCAAGAAGCTCGACATGCTGGCGTGCGTGGGTGGTGAGCTGGCCCAGCTTATGGCCGATGCCGCACGCATGATGGGCATGGACGAGGACCGCATTCAGGTGTTCTCCGATTATCAGCAGGTGCTCGACCGCATGGGCGGCGCGCTTGAAAAACATGATGTTGTACTGGTCAAGGGTTCCCGCTTTGTTGAGCTCGACCGCTTTGTGGAAGGTGTGTGCTAGCCCATGTTCGGCAATCCCTCGTATCCAACGTATCAGGCTTTTTTGGGGCTTGGCATCGCCGCAGCCATTGCGCTGCTGCTCATGCCGTGGTGGATCAAGCTGCTCAAGGTCGAGGGTATCGGCCAGCAGGTTCGTGCCGACGGCCCCAAGCGTCATTTGGTTAAGCAGGGAACGCCCACCATGGGTGGCGTTGTCATCCTCGTCGCGATCTCGCTGACCTGCCTGCTGATGGGCAAGCTCACCACCGAGCTCGTACTCGTACTGCTCGCCACGCTGGCGACCGGCGTGCTGGGCCTGATCGACGACCTGACCTCCGTTACGCATGGGCGCTCGCTCGGTCTGACGCCTCATGCCAAGATGATCGGCCTAACCATTATCTGTGTCACCTTTACGGTACTTGCCGTCAACTGGTGCGGCGTCGCCCCCGAGATTCGTTTTCCCGGTGGGTTGACGATCGACCTTGGCGTGCTTTCGACTACCATCTGCGGCTATTCGTTCCCGTGGCTCTATATTGTCTTTTGCTGGCTGATGATTGCCGGTCTTTCTAATGCCGTGAACCTGACCGATGGCCTTGACGGTCTTGCTGGCGGCACCTCCATGATCGCCATGCTCGCCATGGCTGCCATGGCGTTTTTGCACGGAGACGTGAACCTGTCCATCTTCTGTACCGCGTGTGCCGGTGCCTGCTTGGGCTTTCTGTGGTTCAACTGCTATCCGGCGAGCATCTTTATGGGCGATACCGGCTCGCTTGCTCTGGGCGCCGCGTTCGCCTGCACGTCCATCATGACCAACACCGAGGTCGTCTCCCTCATCATCGGCGGCCTGTTTATCGTTGAGACCCTGTCGGTCATGATTCAGGTTGTCTACTTCCATTTTACGCACAAGCGCGTCTTCCTTATGGCGCCCATCCATCATCATTTCGAAAAGAAGGGCTGGGCCGAGACCAAGGTCGTCATCCGTTTTTGGATTATCGCTGCGGCCTTTGGTGCCGTTGGCCTTGCTCTGTTCTTCCAGTTGGGATAGTGGTCTTTCATGCCTCTTGCTGATGTCTTTAGCCTGCTCGTTTTGGGTCAGGGCAAATCCGGTCTCGATGTCGCCCGCTGGGCGCTGGCACATCCCGAGCGCGTAAGCGCCGTTACCGTGTATGGCGGCGGCACCTCTGAGCCCAATGACGCCACGCGTGCGCTCGAGGCTGCTGGTGCGTCGTTTGTCTATGGGACCGAACAGGTCGAGGGCGCCTATGACGTATGCGTGACGTGCCCGGGCATCTCGGAGTTCTCGGGCTTCTTTAAGGCCGGGCGCGAACATGCCGCTCAGATTATGGGTGAGCCAGAGTTTGCCTATCGCCTGTCGCCCGATAACTGGATTGCCATCACGGGCACCAACGGTAAGACGACCACCACGTCGCTGACTGATTATCTGCTCAAGGCTGCCGGCGAGGCCAGCGTAGCTGTCGGCAACATCGGCGAGCCGCCGGTCAACGAGATTGACGGCCGAGCCCACAACGAGTGGTTTGTGGCTGAGCTCTCGAGCTATCAGATTGCTACGACCACCGAGCTCCACCCTCGCGTGGCAGTGCTGCTCAACATCACTCCCGACCACTTGGGCTGGCATAAGAGCCATAAGAACTATGCGCTTGCCAAGATCAAGCTGTTTGACAATATGGTCGATGACGATCTGGTGGTTGTCGACGTCGAAGACGCCGGCATTCACGAGTTCGATGAGTACATCTATACGCCGGGTCGCCGCATCTGCAAGGTCGCTTTTGACGAGCCAGAGGGTGAGGATGTCGCCTTTGTGCGCGACGGCAAAATGGTCGTGCGCCTGAAGGGCGTCGAGACCCAGCTTGTCGCCACGTCCGAGCTCAAGATCTCGGGCCATCACAATGTCATCAATGCCTTATGTGCCGCCACGGCTGCTCTGGCCGTCGGTGCCGATGTCGATGGTGTCCGCCGCGGTCTGGCCTCGTTCCAGCCGCTCGAGCATCGCGTGGAGCCGTGCGGCGAGATTGACGGTGTGCGCTACGTCAACGATTCCAAGGCGACCAACACCGACGCGGTCGAGAAGGCACTGACGGCATTTCCCGATGACGACGTGATCTTGCTGCTCGGCGGCCACGATAAGGGCACGCCGCTCACGGACTTCGCGCGCGTTGTTATGGATAACGTGCGCTCGGTCGTCTGCTTTGGCGATGCGCGCGAGCGCTTCACCGCCGCTATGGACGAGGCCGATGTCGATGGCGATGTGGATATCGCCCAGGCGGATGACCTACGCGATGCCGTGGACGTTGCCCGTTCGCTGTCGAGCCGTGGCGACGTGATCTTACTTTCTCCTGCCTGCTCTTCGTTTGATGAGTTCTCGGGCTATGAGGAGCGCGGCCGCGTGTTTAAGGACTATGTGGCCCAGCTTGCCGCTGCAGCGAAATCGCAAATGGAATAGGGGTTGCCGGTGAGAGAGGAGAGCCCCCGACAAGGTATGAGGAGGCCCGACTCGGACCGTGCTTCCTCGCGGCGTAGCACACCGCGTTCCGGTCGCGGCGGGCGGTCGTTTAGCGAACGCTATATTGCCGGCGTTCCCGCCCGCATCATGCGCCCCCGTCTGATATTCATGGCCTGTCTGTTTATCTTGGTGTGTTTTGGCCTGCTGATGGTGTACTCGGCGTCTTCGGTCGAGGCGCTGCACGAGAATGGCTCAGCGACGTTTTTTCTGGGTCGACAGGCTGCGTTTGCCGTGGTCGGTGTTCTGGCGCTGATTGCCATCGTGCGCGTTTTGCCGGACAGCTGGTTTGGGGAGGATGTGCTCAGGATCTTCCTCATAGGCATGATAGGGCTACTGTTTCTGGTGTTCTTGGTGGGCAGCGGCAGCCGTGGCGCCACGCGCTGGCTCAACATCGCCGGCATTCAGTTCCAGCCTTCCGAGTTTTTAAAGCCATTTGCCATTGCGTATTCGGCCATCATGCTCGATCGCTTCTTTTCGCCCGGTGGCAACATCAACGAATTCCTTCGCAAGATGGGCATCTACCTGGGCATTTCGCTCTTTCTGATCTTTATCCAGCCCGATTTCGGTACCGTCCTGATCATCCTGTTGACCCTCATGTGCATGGCGTTGTTTGCGGGTCTCGACCCCAGATTTATCATCGGCGTGCTAATCTTCGGCATTCTCGTGATCGTGATTGCGCTTGTCGCAGAGCCATACCGTATGGTGCGTATTCAGGTTGCCTTGAACCCTTGGGCCGACGAGTATGGTGACGGCTATCAGGCCACGCTTGCCATCATGGCCTTTGCCTCGGGCGGTCTGTTCGGCCGTGGCATCGGCAACTCAACCATGAAGTACTCGTATCTGCCCGAGGCGCACAATGACTACATCCTGGCCATCATTGGCGAGGAAGTCGGTTTTGTCGGAACCGTCCTGTTCTTCTTGGTGTTTGCGATGCTGATCTACTCGGCGTTTCGCATTGCCGAGCAGGCGACCGATCGTCGGGGCGCGCTCATGGCGTCTGGCTCTGCGGTCATTCTCGCGGTGCAGTTTTTGATCAATGCGCTGGGCATCCTCAACGTGTTTCCCATGACGGGCAAACCGTTGCCGTTTATTAGCTATGGCGGTTCGTCGATTATTGTGTCGCTTATGCTTGCCGGTCTGATCCTACGCGTTTCGTACGAGAGCGCCCGTCGCGATGAGTACGACCGTCGCCGCGAGAGCTTTGCCGTTATGGATGAGAGTACCGCCGGCGTGCCCCACGTGCGCGGCGAGCGGTCTTCGCGTAACGGCTTTACCGTTCTGGATGGCTCTGCGACCGAGCCGGCAGCCCGTCCGCGTCAGCGAACGGCGCCGCAAGGTCGTCCGCAGCGCCCCAGCCCTCGCAGCGCGGGCGGCGGATATAATCGAATCGATTTGAACTCGGACCCGTCGGCGCGTTTGCGCACCGACGACCAGGGACCGCGTGTACGAAGGGACTACCATGACCGATAAGATGACCGTTGCTATTGCAGCCGGCGGCACGGCAGGACACATTAACCCCGCGCTCGCTTTGGCCGAGGAGCTGCATGACCGTGGCCACCACGTTGTGTTCGTGGGCCAGTCGCGCAAGCTCGAGGGTCGTCTGGTCCCCGAGGCTGGGTTTGATTTTGTGCCCATTACGGTCACGGGCTTCGACCGCTCCCGTCCCTGGACGGCGCTGACCTCGCTGTGGCGTGTCAACAAGGCCAAGCGTGCGCTCGCCAGTCATTTCTCAAAGGTCGGCAAGCCCGATGCTGCCATCGGTTTTGGTGCCTATGTCGAGGTTCCGCTGCTGGGGTGGTGCAAGGGCGCAGGCGTTCCGTATCTGCTACATGAGCAGAACTCTGTTCCGGGCCTGGCCAACAAGATGATGAACTCCCACGCCGCTCGCGTGTGCATCTCGGTGCCGGCAGCGCGCTCGGTCTTTGAGCGCGAAGGTGACCCTGACCACGTGCTCATGACCGGCAACCCCGTACGTCGCTCGGTGATCGAGGGCGATCGCGCTCGCGGCCGCAAGGCACTTGGCGTTCCCGAGGACGCTACGCTGCTGCTCGTCTTTGGCGGTTCACTTGGCGCCCAGCACCTCAACGAGCGCGCGGTTTCGCTCAAAAACGAGCTGCTTTCGCGCAAGAACCTCTATGTGTTGCATTCGACGGGTGCCGACGGCTTTGAGGAGACCGAGCGCGCTTTGGCGCTGACGCCCGAGGAGGCGAAGCGTTACCGCGTCCAGCCTTACATCGACAACATGGGCGATATGCTGGCTGCTGCCGATTTGGTGCTCTCGCGTTCGGGTGCATCGAGCGTGGCCGAGATCGCTGCGCTCGCCGTGCCCTCGATACTCGTGCCGTATCCGCATGCGACGGCCGACCACCAAACCACCAATGCCCGTTATCTGGTCGACGCCGGGGCCGGCGTGCTCTGTGCCGATGCCGATATCGACGGTTCTGCCTTTGCCGATGAGCTGCTGCACCTGGTCGATGACGCGGCGGCACGCGACGCCATGCGTCAGGCGGCGCGTGGTCTGGCTCAGGATAGGGCCGCCGCTCTTCTGGCCGATGCGGTAGAGGGTTTGCGTTAGTTAGACGGGATATCGTCGGTCGCCCTCGCGCTGATGCGGTAGGTGCGGTACAGTTAACGGGTTACAGGCAGTGTTTACGCAAGGAGTACACGAGCACATGGCTGATTCCCAGACTGCAACCTCCGCGCCCGAGTTTAAGAGCGCCCACTTTATCGGTATCGGCGGCGCCGGCATGAGCGGCATCGCCCTCGTTCTGCACGAGCGCGGTTATGCCGTTACCGGCTCCGACCTTAAGACGTCACGTTATATCCGCCAGCTTACACGCGCTGGTGTGAAGGTGCATGTGGGCCATGAGGCAGCCACGATCGACGAGGTCAAGCCCGACGTGGTTGTTGTCTCCACCGCTATTCCGGAGTCCAACCCTGAGCTCGTGCGCGCTCGCGAGCTGGGCATTCCCGTGTGGCCCCGTGCCAAGATGCTCTCTGCTTTGGGCCACGGCTACACTACCGTCGCTGTTGCCGGCACGCATGGCAAGACCACCACGTCTTCGATGTGCGCCACCATGCTCGACCGCATGGGTCTGGATCCGAGCTTCTTGATCGGCGGCATCGTCGAGGGCTATGACACGAACGGCAAGAACGGCTCGGGAGACTACTTTGTCGCCGAGGCCGACGAGTCCGACAGCTCCTTCCTGTTCCTGAACCCCAACGTGGTCATTGTGACCAACGTCGAGGCCGACCACCTCGATCACTACTCGGGTATCGAGGAGATCGAGGCAACTTTCGCCAAATTCATGAGCCTGGTGGGCGAGGACGGCACCGTCATCGTCTGCGGCGAGGACCCGCATCTGGTCGAGCTCGCCAAGTCGACGGGCCGTCACGTGCTTTCCTACGGCTTTGCCGAGAGCAACGACATCGTCTGCGTGCACCCGGATGTCAAGGGCATCCAGAGTGACTTTATCGTTCGCTTTGAGGACGGCACTGAGCACGCTGTGGAGATCAAGAGCAATCCCGGTCGCCACAACATGCTCAACGCCACGGCCGTGCTCACCGTCGCCCATGTCCTGGGCCTTGACATCGACGCCGCCGCCAAGGCGCTCTCGAGCTTTGAGGGCGTCCGCCGTCGCTTTACCCACGTGGGCGATATCGATGGCATCACCGTGGTCGATGATTACGGCCATCACCCCACCGAGATCAAGGCGACGCTTGCTGCCGCTTCCTCGCTGGGCTACAAGCACGTCGATGTCGTGTTCCAGCCGCACCGCTATTCGCGCCTGCAGGCCCTGTGCGACGACTTTGCCGATGCATTTGCCAATGCCGATAAACTGCTGCTGATTGATGTGTTCTCGGCTGGCGAGATGCCCATTCCGGGTGTCACCTCTAAGATGCTCGCCGATACCGTGCGCGCCAAGCATCCTGGCAAGGAGGTCGTGTACTGCTCCAGCCGTCTTGAGCTCAATCAGGAGCTCGAGCAGATGGTGGGCGAGGGCGACCTGCTGCTCACCATGGGTGCCGGCGACGTTACGACCGTCGGTCCCGAGTTCATTGAGTATCTGACTGCCAAGAAAGACGCTTAAGTCTAATGGGTCTGTTTAACGCCGTCATGGCGCTCTCGGGCATGATCGACACGGATGTGATCGAGGACGAGCGCCTTGCGCGTCATACGAGCTATCGTATCGGCGGCAAGGCCGACCTCTTTGTGACGTGCCATAGCTATCATGCCCTCCGCCGCGCCGTGGCGGTGCTCGATCGCGAGCAGGTGCCGTGGGTCATCATCGGCAAGGGCTCCAATCTGCTGGTTGCCGATGGCGGTTATCGCGGTGCCGTCATTTCGCTCGGACGTGAGTTTCAGCGCACGGTTGTTGCCGATGACGGTTGTACGCTGACGGTCGGTGCGGGCGTGATGTTTGCGCGCCTGGTCAACGATGCCCTGTCGCGTAGCCTCTCGGGCCTTGAGTTTGCCGTTGGCATTCCTGGTTCGGTCGGCGGTGCGATATCCATGAATGCCGGCACACGGACCGAGTGGATTGGCTCGCTGGTTGAGGATGTCGTAACGTTTGACCCGGCATCCGGTATCAAGCATTATGCGGGGTCCGAGATCACTTGGGACTACCGCGAATGTAGCCTTCCCCGCAATGAGATCATCCTCGAGTGCGTGTTCAAGCTTAAACCGGCGCCCAAGGCCGACATTCGCGAGCGCATGGAGCGGTACCTTACAAGGCGCAAGCGTACGCAGCCCATGGGTCGCGCATCCTGCGGGTCTGTCTTTCGCAACCCGCCCGATGCGAGTGTGGGCAAGCTTATCGAGGATTGTGGATTAAAGGGTTTTTCGATTGGCGGCGCGGAAGTTTCGCCCGTTCACGCTAATTTTATCGTTAATAACGGAACTGCCTCGGCCGATGACGTTGCCGCGGTTATTAGACATGTGCACGGAAAGGTGAGGGAGGCGTATGGCATCGAGCTCAGACCGGAAGTTAAATTCCTCGGCTTCTAGAGCATCGAAACCCACCTTCCGCCGCGCCGGAGGGCGTTCCGGCGCGCCTGCCAAACCTCAACGCAATACCGTCGCGCACTCTAAGTCTGTCGGGTATGCTCGACAGACCAGTCGTCCGGTCGTCGGCTCGCAGCTCGGTAATCGTCCGGCCGCAAAAAAGTCCTCGCGTCCCTCGATGACGTCAAAGCCTGTTATGGGCGCCAAGCCTGCCCGTCCCATGGCGGCTCCCAAGCCCTCGACGGGAACTAAAGCGGCGCGTCCAGGTCGCACGCTGGGCGCATCGAAACCGCGCTCGCTGACATCGGTGCCGGCTACCGCCAAGAAGCCTTCGAGTGAAAAAGGTTTCAACCCGTTATCTTCACTTGGAGCGATGGCAAATAAAACATCAGACGCCGCTTCTGTCGTTACAGGCAAAGGCAAAATCGTGGGCGGCGTTCTGGCCGTCTTGGCCGTGCTCGTCGTCGTTGCCATCGTGGTGATCAACTCTGGACTGTTTACTGCCACTGATATTCAGATTCAAGGCAGCGAGCATGTGACGAAGCACGATGCTATCCAGCTGATCGACTTGCCCGAGGGAACGTCGCTTTTTAACGTCGATCCCGACCAGATTACCGAGGATCTCAAGCAGAACCCGTGGGTTTCGGGCGTGGATGTCCAGCGCCAGTTTCCCCATACGCTTATCATCACGCCGACGGAGCGTAAAGTTATCGCCATTGCGTATATCAGCTCCGACGACCTTGCCTGGGCTATCGGAGACGATGACACCTGGATCGCCCCGCTGTCGACGTCGGTCGAAGTGGACGACCAGGGCAACGTCATCACGACAGGGCAGGGCTCAAATACCTTGACCGGAATCGATGCCGCGCTGGCGCTCGCCAAGCATTATGGCGCGGTGTTGTTGACTGATGTCTCGGCGGATGTCGCTCCGGTTTCCGGCCAGGCGGTGAACTCCAAAGCCGTTAAGGCCGGCCTGGATTATGTGCGTGGTTTTTCGAGCGAGTTCTTGGGACAAGTCAAGGATATTTCCACGCCTTCGGTCGAAGCCATCTCGGCAAACCTCAATAACGGCATTGAGGTGTCGCTGGGCGATTCGGGCGATATCGCCAAGAAGGAACGCGTAGTCACCAAGTTGCTTTCGCAGGTAGAGGGCGTAACGTATATCAATGTGCGCTCTCCGGGCAACTACACATTTAGGAATGCTCCGACCTCGTAGCGCTGGTTGATGCTTTGTTGAGGGGCCATACCACGCCGTTTATCTGGTTTGTTTGGTTTTCACGGTCAATTATTTGACTGATACGTTCATAATGTGCAAACATAATACGGTTTACCTTTGCATTTACTTTCAACCTGAAGGTTAATGTGCGCAGGGGTCGACCCATGCTATGGCTATAACCTTTGTTCGGAGGACCGACATGCACGAGACAGAGATCAACAACTACCTTGCCGTCATTAAGGTGGTCGGCGTCGGCGGCGGCGGTACCAACGCGGTCAATCGAATGATCGAAGAGGGCATCCGCGGCGTCGAGTTTGTTGCCATCAACACCGATGCTCAGGCACTCGCGATCTCTGATGCCGATATCAAGGTGCACATCGGCACCGACCTTACCCGCGGCCTGGGCGCCGGCGCCAATCCCGAGGTTGGCCGCAAGGCTGCCGATGAGTCCCGCGACGACATTGCCGAGGCGCTCGCTGGCGCTGACATGGTGTTTATCACCTGCGGTGAGGGCGGTGGCACCGGTACCGGCGCTGCTCCCATCGTTGCCGATATCGCGATGAACGAGGTCGGCGCACTGACCGTCGCCGTCGTGACCAAGCCCTTCACCTTCGAGGGCCGCAAGCGCAAGAAGAGCGCCGAGGAGGGCATCAAGACCCTCTCCGATTGCGTCGACACCATGATCGTCATCCCTAACGATAAGCTGCTCGACATCGCCGAGAAGAAGACCACCATGCTCGAGGCCTTCGCGATTGCCGATGGCGTCCTTTCCCAGGGCACCCAGGGCATCACCGACCTCATCACGGTCCCCGGTATCATCAACCTGGACTTCGCCGATGTTAAGACCATCATGAAGCAGGCCGGTACCGCCATGATGGGTATCGGTACCTCTTCTGGGGATACCCGTGCCGTCGACGCTGCCCAGCAGGCCATCTCCAGCCCGCTGCTCGAGAGCTCCATCGATGGCGCCACGCGCGTGCTGCTCTCCATCGCCGGTTCCAAGGACCTGGGCATCCAGGAGATCAGCGACGCCGCCGACGTTGTCGCCAACGCCGTCGACCCCGAGGCCAACATCATCTTCGGTACTGTTGTCGACGAGTCCCTGGGCGATCAGGTGCGTATCACCGTCATCGCTACGGGCTTCTCCGACTCCAACGTCAACCGTCAGGACGAGCTCTTTGCTGCTCAGCAGTCTCAGAGCAAGGTCGCTGCCTCCGCCGAGCCGCAGCGCACCGCTCCGGCTGCCAGCCCGGCTCAGGCCGCTCCGACTCGCAACGTCGGTGGCACTGAGCTTCCTAACTTCGGCAACGATCAGTTCGAGCTTCCCGACTTCCTGAAGCGCGGTAGCTTCTAAGTCGTTCTTTGCATTGTTGTGCACAGGGGCGTGTCCGTATGGATGCGCCCTTTTTATTTCGACTTTGTAAACTAGAACCTCCAATCTCTTTACGTTCCCTTTACGATTGTCTCCAGTGCAGCAGGTATCCTTTTAAGGAAGTATGACAGCCGTATAAACGCGGGCTGTAGCGGCGATGCCGCGGTACTTGTGTTATTAGGAGGCTTTAGTATGGCAGCACGTGCGGACAAAGTTTCGCGTGTCGACCATGATGGAGTTACGTTGGTAGAGGGCGCGACATCCGATGTCCGCTTTGCCTTTACCGAGCGCACCGGTGGCGTTTCTGAAGATGCGTACTCCTCGCTCAACCTGGGATCGCATGTTGGCGATGATCCCTTTGCTGTTCAAGAAAATCGTCGTCGCGCGCTCGAGGCTATGGGCGCCACTGAGTGCGAGCATAATCTGCTCGTGCCCAATCAGGTACATGGTGACCATATCGTTACGGTGACTTCGAACGGTGCCGACGATCTTGAGGCTGTTCGCGAGCAGATTGCCGAGGGCTGCGATGCCATCGTCTGTACGGCCCATGACGTGCCCGTGCTGCTCTGCTTTGCCGACTGCGTTCCCGTGGTACTGGTGGCCCCCGGCGGATTTGCCGTGGTGCACTCCGGTTGGAAGGGCACGATTGCACGTATTTCCGTCAAGGCGTGTCAGGCGCTTTGCGATGCTGCCGGCTGCGACGCGAGCGACGTTTCCGCCTATATCGGCCCCCATATCTTGGGTGACGAATATGAGGTATCCCAGGAACTCATGGATCGCTTTGCCGCCGAGTTCTCGTGCATCGATGCGAGCACCTCTCGCATGCTCGATCTTTCCGCTGCCATTTGCGAGGCGCTGGTAGATGTCGGTGTCGACGCGGATAATATCGTGGATACCCAGCTTTCGACTGTGCGTCAGAACGACCGCTTTTATTCCTACCGTAACGAGGACGGCACCTGTGGGCGCCATGCTGCGATCGGCGTGATGCTATGAGAAAGATCGTATCGGTCCTGAGCGCCGCTGTGCTTACGCTTACGCTGTGCGCCTGTTCTTCGGGATCTTCTACCTCTTCCATTACCGTGGCCGGCTCCACGACCTGCCTTCCTATCGCCGAAATTGCGGCAGAGGGCTTTAAGGAGGAGACCGGCATCGACGTGCTCGTTTCCGGTTTGGGCTCTTCCGCTGGCATCGAAGCCGTCAGCGCTGGCACGGCCGATATCGCCAGCTCCTCCCGTGGACTCAATGCCGACGAACAGGATCTGGGCCTGACTCCCATCGTCATTGCCCACGACGGTATCGCGGTCATCGTGAACGAAGACAACCCCGTCGATAACCTCTCGACCGAGCAGCTCCGCGATATCTATGCCGGCAAGATCACCAACTGGAAAGAAGTCGGTGGCGAGGACCTGAGGATTCAGGTTATCAACCGAGATGAGGCGTCTGGCACGCGTGAAGCCTTCCGCACCATCGTGATGGACGGCACCCCGTTCGATCGCCGCTCCGCCGTTCTTTCGGGCACGGGCCAGGTGCGCGACGTGGTATCTCGTTCGCGCGGGGCTATCGGCTACATTTCGCTGGGCTTCGTCGATAGCCTCAACGCCAAGACCTCGGTCAAGGCCGTCTCGGTCAATCATGTTGAGGCGTCCGAGAAGACGGTCGCGAGTGGCGGCTATCCCATCTCGCGCGACCTTTACTTCTTTGTGAAGGGTGCGCCTTCGCAGCAGGCGCAGGATTACATCGACTACGTGACGTCCGAAAAGATGGACAAGCAGATTCGCGAGGCGGGCTTTATTCCCGTCACCAACGACGAGAAGGGGAGTGAGTAGCATGGAAGCACAGGAAAACTCCCAGACTGAGCAGAATGCTCAGGCGCCCAAGAAGCGCGAGCTGGCGCTCGTATCGCGCAGCACCTATATCAAGGAGAAGGCGCTGCAGTGGATTTTCTTTGCCTGCGCGTTCTTGGCGGTTGTTACCGTCATCCTGATTTTTGTCTTTACCACGTACTCGGCGCTGCCCGTCTTTACCGACATCGGTCTGGCGGACTTCTTTAGCTTTACGTGGGCGCCCTCTGAGGGTCACTACGGCATCGTGTCGCTGCTTGCCGGCTCGGGTCTGGTGACCGTCGGCGCGCTCGCCATGGGTGTGCCCCTAGGCGTGGGCACGGCCGTGTATCTGGTCGAGATCGCCAGCAAGCGCGTGCGCAAGCTCATCAGCCCTGCCGTTGACCTGTTGGCCGGCATCCCTTCTATCATCTATGGCTTCTTTGGCATGATCATCATCCGCCCGTTTATCGCACAACTGACCGGCGGTCTTGGTTTTGGCGCGCTGACGGCGTGGTTCGTGCTCGCCATTATGATCGTGCCCACCATCACGACGCTTACCATCGATGCTCTCAATTCCATTCCCATGGGCATTCGCGAGGCATCGTATGCCATGGGCGCCACCAAGTGGCAGACTATCTATAAGGTCGTGTTACCTGCCGCCAAGCTGGGTATCGTGGATGCCATCGTGCTGGGTATGGGCCGTGCCATCGGCGAGACCATGGCCGTGCTCATGGTCGTGGGTAACGCCCCGGTTATTCCCGACAGCATTGCGAGCCCCATCTCGACGCTCACGAGCCAGATTGCGCTCGACATGAGCTATTCCTCGGGTCTGCATCGCTCGGCGCTGTTCGGCATGGGCGTGGTCCTGTTTATCATTTCCGCCACGCTGGTGGGCATCGTCCGCCTGGTTTCCAAGAAGAAGAGGGGGTAGGCAATGTCCGATTCCGTTGACACGACGGTCGATACGACCTCGTCGCGCGAGCGCATCAAGCGTGCCCTTTCCCACGGCAAGAAGGGCCGCATCAACAAGGACCTGTCCAACAAGATCATGCTTGGCGTGTTCCGTGCCGCGGCATACATCACCACGCTGGTGCTGGTCGCTATCATCGCCTACGTGGTCATCAACGGCCTGCCACACATCTCGCTCGACTTTATCTTCGGTTGGCCCCAGGGCGTCAACGCCGAGGGCGGAATTTGGCCCACGATCGTCTCGACCGTCTATGTGACGGCGCTCGCCATGCTTATCTGCACGCCGATTGCTGTGCTGGCAGCCGTCTATCTGGCCGAGTACGCCAAGCAGGGCAAGGTCGTCGAGCTCATTCGCTACGCTGCTGACGCTTTGGCCTCGGTGCCCTCCATCGTTATGGGCCTGTTTGGCTACGCCTTGTTTGTCGAGGCCATGGGCCTGGGCCTTTCGATGGTCTCGGCCGCTCTGGCGCTCGCGCTCTTGATGCTTCCCATCGTCATGCGCACCACCGAAGAGGCCATTCGCGCCGTCCCGCGCTATATCCGTTGGGGCGCGTACGGCCTGGGCGCCACCAAGTGGCAGGTTGTCTCCAAGATTGTGCTTCCTTCTGCCTTTGGCCGTATTGCCACGGGCATCGTCCTCGCCATCGGCCGCGCCATTGGCGAGACCGCGGTGGTGCTCTACACCATGGGCCAAGCCATCAATCTACCTATTTCGCCGCTCGATTCCGGCCGCCCCATGACGGTTCACCTGTACCTGCTTGCCAACGACGGCATCAACATGAACGCAGCCTACGGCACCGCGCTCTTGCTGATGGTGATCATTCTGGCCTTCAACCTGTTTGCGCGCTTCCTGTCGCGCAAGCGTCGCTAGTTAAGGAGTCCCATGTCCGTTTATCAGTCCGCTCCCACGCTGGAGCAAGCGGCCATTACGGCCAAGGATTTCAACTTTTGGTACGGTGACTTTCATGCGCTGACGGGGCTTGACCTCAACATCGCCAAAAACGCCATCACCGCCTTCATTGGCCCTTCGGGCTGCGGCAAGTCGACGTTTTTGCGCTGCATCAACCGCATGAATGATCTGATCGAGGGTACGCGCGTCGAGGGCACCATGACGCTCGACGGCAATGATATCTATGCCGAGGGCGTCGACCCGGTCGACCTCCGTCGTCGCGTGGGCATGATCTTTCAGCAGCCCAACCCGTTTCCCAAATCCATCTACGAGAATGTCGCCTTTGGCCCTCGTCTACAGGGCGTGACTAGCAAAAGCGACCTCGATGACATCGTGGAAGAATCGCTCAAGCGCGCCAACCTCTGGAAAGAGGTATCCAATCAGCTCAACAAGGATGGTTTGGCGCTCTCGGGCGGTCAGCAGCAGCGTCTGTGCATCGCGCGCGTGCTTGCGGT
Source organism: uncultured Collinsella sp. (assembly GCA_900540875.1). GTDB lineage: Bacteria > Actinomycetota > Coriobacteriia > Coriobacteriales > Coriobacteriaceae > Collinsella. The sequence goes on along the minus strand of UQHT01000031.1, from coordinate 6,798 downwards.
GCAACCCGATGTTCTCCTGATGGACGAGCCCTGCTCCGCCATCGACCCCACGTCCGTCTCTAAGGTCGAGGATCTGATGGCCGAGCTGGCGCCCGAGATGACGATCATCATCGTCACGCATTCAATGCAGCAGGCAGCTCGTATCAGCGACTACACCGCATTCTTCTTGCAGGAAGTTGCCGGCGAGCCCGCCACGCTCATCGAGTATGGTCAAACCGACGCGATCTTCACCAGCCCGGTGGACTCGCGGACGGAAGACTATATCACCGGCCGCTTTGGCTGATCGGTGCGACTAGTCCCAAGCCGATCGGACCTAGTCCGGTGCGTATTCACTGTGCGGGCGGCATGACCGCACCCAACTGATTGGAGTGAACCATGCGCAAACTGTTTTCCCGTCAGCTCGTCGAGGCCCGTCACGAGATGCTGAGCATCTATGAGGCCGTCGATCTGGCCCTCCACGATGCCGTGAAGGCCTATGTGACCGACGACCGCAAGCTCGCCACCAAGACCAAGAAGCGCACGCTTTCGATTGACGCGCGCTGCGCCAACCTGGAGGCCGTCTGCTACAACCTGATCGCCACGCAGTCACCGGTTGCTTCCGACTTCCGCCTGCTTCAGACGATCATCTACGTCGACTTTAACCTGCAGCGCATGACCGATAAGGTCCGTCAGATCTGCCGTGCCACGCGTCATATGATCAAGGCCGACATCTCGCTGCCCCAGGAGCTTGTCGGCACGGTCGAGGCCGAGGCTGAGGCCGTGTACCAGGTGCTAGGCTCGTCGCTTTCTGCGCTCGTCACCAACGACATGTCCATCATTTGCAACCTGGCCGTCGAGGACGAGCCGGTGCATGCGGCATACGAGAAGTTCTTCCGCACCTTTAACCGTATGGATACGGGCGACTTTATGGACGATGACAGCAACTACGACGACCTGCGCCGCGCCATCATGGTTTCGCGCTACTTGGATCGCATTGCCTCGATCTCTATCGATGCCGCCTGCCGTCTGACCTTCCTTTTGACCGGACAGCGCATGACTGCCGGCGATATCGCCCGTGTGGACGAGGATGAGCTCGAGAGCATGCGCGTGCCTTCGGGCGAGGGTGTTATCATGAGGCCCGCCGTCGACGCGCGCTACGTTGCCAAGGTGCCCGCCAACGAGGTCAGCGAGGGTCTTCGCTACCTGCTCGATCATCTTGAGGACGAGGACGATGGCGAGGACGACGAGGAGTAAGTGACCCCGTTCGTCGAAAGATTGTAAATACCTAAGTGAGCGCGGCCTTGCACATGCGGGACCGCGCTCTTGCGTTAGCATGGGACTACTTGTTTGGCTGTCAGCGGAGGCGATTAGCAATGGATAACTATTTGGACTTGATGCGCGCTCGCCGCGAGCAGATTCTGGAACGTTTTTATGCGGCGCTCGATCGCGCGGGCCGCCCCCACGACGCCGCGCGCCTCATTGCCGTGTCCAAGACCGTTGGTGTCGATGAGACCGTTGCCGCCATCCAGGCGGGGTATCGCCATTTTGCCGAGAACCGCCCGCAGGAGCTGGTTCGCAAGCTCACGGGTCTGGCGGAGCATCCGGAGCTGCCCGAGGTGCGCTTCGATATGATCGGCAACCTGCAGACCAATAAGATCAATGCGGTGCTGGGCTCAGCCGAGCTGATTCACTCGGTGGGTTCGCTGCATCTGGCACAGGCGATCTCGAGCCGTGCTGTCCGCAAGATTGAGGCAGGCGAGCTCGCCGTCCTCCAGCGTGTGCTCATTGAGGTCAATGTGAGTGGTGAGGAGTCGAAGGGAGGCTTTTCGCCCGATGAGATTCGCGCCGCCGCGGGTGAGCTTGCGGAGCTTGAGGGAATTTGCGTGCAGGGGCTTATGACTATGGCGCCCCGGGGGAATAAGGATGTGGCACGCCGCACCTTTGCGGGGCTTCGTGAGCTGAGGGATGAGCTGGAGGCGGCGCATCCCGATTTGAACCTGCCTGAGCTTTCCTGCGGCATGAGCGAGGACTTTGAGCCTGCCCTTGAGGAGGGCTCTACGCTCGTTCGCCTGGGCAGGGTAGTATTTAGCCCGGAGTTTGCAGTAAAATAAGGCTCTGAAGTGCGCACTGATTATCGGGGCGCCTGCACTAAACCGCGAGAGGACACAACCATGGGCTTCCTTGACGAGATTAAAAATAAGATGCACCTGGGCGGCCAGCAGGGTTACGACCAGGGTTATGGCCAGGACGACGACTACGGCTACGATGACGGCTATGACGATGGTTATCAGGGCAACGGCTACAGCGGTGCTTCGGGCGAGGGCTTCTACACCCAAGACGAGCCGAGCAACGGCCTGCTTGGTCAGACGCGCCGCGGTGAAGCTGAGTCGGTTGCCGTGTATACGCGCTCCGGTCAGCTGGTCGGCGATGACTCCCGCCATGCCACGACGTATAACCCGCCTTCGCGCTCGCAGGACAGTGTTGCGAGCGGTTATCGTCCTGGTGCCTATGACACGCCGTCGAGCTACGCCGAGAACACCCGCGCCCGTGCCGCCGCTGCACCCGCGCCTGCACCGAGCGATGCCTCGGCCTATGCGAGCAATATCATCAACGCCACGCCGCAGCTGCCGGCCTATGTCCTGCGCCCCGAGAGCTATGACGACGTGGAGACCGTGGTGCGCCGCGTTCGCACCAAGCAGCCTGTCGCACTGATTTTTGTTGGCGTTCGCACCGAGGTCGCCAAGCGCGTCCTGGACTTTAGCTATGGCTTTGCCTGTGGCCTGGGCGCCACGGTCAAAGAAGTGGGCGATCGCGTATTCATGGTGCTGCCCGCCGGCTGCGAGGTTAAGGATTCGGACCTCAAGAAGCTTCGTGCCGACGGCTACCTTAAGTAAACCCAAGACGAGGAGATTCTCATCAACATCTACACCATTGTCCAGCTGGCCAACACGCTGTTCAACTTCTACTCCACGCTCATCGTGGTCTATTGCTTTATGACGTGGATTCCCATGAAGCAGGGCGGCCTGCTGCAGGATATCGCTGCAGTGCTCGATAGCGTCTGCGGCCCGTGGCTCAACCTCTTTCGTCGGTTTATCCCGCCGATGGGCGGCGTTGATTTTTCGCCGGTCGTTGCGATTATTGCGTTGCAGTTGGTGCAGAGGCTGATTCTGCAGCTTCTTATAGGTATACTCGTATAGAACTGACTTAGTAACTTACGTCGGGCGTGTAGCGCCGAGGCGATGAAAAAGGAGACTTGTTATGGCTATTACCCCTGCAGACATCCAGGCTCAGACTTTCTCTGAGGCCAAGCGTGGCTACGATCCTGCCGAGGTCGACGTCTTCTTGGAGACGCTGTCCTCCGAGGTTGACGCTATGCTTGCCAAGATCGTTGATCTTAAGGGTCGCCTGACCGCCACCGAGCAGCAGCTTGCCGACGCACAGGCTCAGCTTGCCCAGGCCCAGGATACCGCCGCTCAGGCCGTTCCCGCTGCTCCTGTGGCTGCTCCCGCCCCTGACTTCTCCGCTCAGGAGCGTCAGATCTCCGCTGCCCTGATCGCTGCCCAGCAGACCGCCGAGGCAATTGTCAACGACGCCAACGAGAACGCTGATCGCATCCGCAACGAGGCTGACGCCAAGGCCCGCGAGGTTATCCGCCAGGCTCTGACCGAGAAGCAGGCCGAGCTCGAGGAAATCGATCGTCTTAAGGCTTCCCGCGAGGAGTTCAAGGCCGAGTACCTCAAGCTCATCCAGCACTTCATGGATGATGCCCAGAACTCCTTCCCGGCCGACCTCATGGCCTCCACGCCGGTCGGTTCTGCCGCTTCTCCTGCGGTGACTGTTCCCGCCGAGCCGCTGCCCGTCGCTGACCCGGTTGTCCCCGTGGCCGATCCTTTCGCCCCGATCGACAACTTTGCCGCCGACGACCTGGACTAACATTCGGCCTACAATTTAGTGCCTAGAAAGGACCCGCAGCTTGCGGGTCCTTTTTTATGACTGTGCCGGGGTGCGTAACATAAAAAACCGAGCCCTGCACATAGTGGCGCAGAACTCGGCGAACGGGTGAGCGGTCAAGGGTAGGTTTTAAGGCATGTCCCAAAAATCTACTTGAGGAGGAAGTTGGAGAGGGGAATGGTGCGGGCCTCGCGATGCTCGGGATCGGCGATGTGGTCGGCGGGATAGCCACAGACGAGCATGTGATAGGGATAGACGCCCTCGGGCAGGTTGAACTGCTCGCGGGCTAGCTCGGGCTTAAAATGGCATACCCAGCACGTTCCCAGACCTTGCTCCTCGGCCTCCATCATCATCTGATCGCAAACAATCGAGGTGTCGATGGCACTCGAGTTCATCTGGTCATAGGGGCGAACCCAAGCGTCGCCGGTAACGCTGCAAATAAGGAAGACAAGCGGAGCCCCAAAGATGGACCCATCACGAGCAAACCGAGGCTGACAAGCAGCAGCCTTCTCCAACAGCTCAGGCGTATCCAGCACCATCACACGGGCTGGATGATTATTACAAGCAGAAGGAGCAATACGCCCAGCCTCAACAATGGCATCCACCACAGCCTGCTCAACAGAACGATCCTCAAACTCGCGACAAGAATAACGACCCCGAGCCAGATCCAAATACGACATGCAAGCCCTCCAACAATTATAAATCAAACAAACCCAAAGTAACCCAAACAGTACCCAAAACAGCAATCAGCCAAACGCTCATCAAGGGCCAAAGTGTCCGAACGGGTACCATAGGTCCCTTCAGCCAAACCCCCATCGCGCTAAATCTATCAGCCAAAGTTCCCAATGGTGGTACGTAAGGCGAAGGGCCGGCCACGGTTTACTTTCGAACGACTCTGCAAAGCAGCCGGAGTGAGAAAGCAAACCGTGGCCGGCCCTTCGCCGCCGGGACACGTACCCCCAATTAACTGTTCTTCATGACGATCGAATCCACGACATCGGCCACATTCTCGCAGCAGTCGGCGCAGTACTCCAGGAAGGCGTACACGTCACGCCAAGCGATGACCTCGAGCGGGTCCTTGCCGTTAACGTGCAGGTTACGCATGGCGTTGATATAGAGCTCGTCGGCCTCGGACTCGATGGTGTTGATCTGGATGACGAGCTCGCGCAGCGTCTTGGACTTGCGGTAGTTAGGCAGCTCGACCATCAGGTCCTTCATGGCGCGGCAGGCGTCGGTCACCTTGTGGGCGATGACGATGGCGTCGGGATGGATGCTCTGGATGTTGGTGAAGTAGACGCGCTGCACGACGCCCTCGATACGGTCGAGCACGGTGTCGAGCGAGCAGCTCATCAGATCCAGGTCCTCGCGCTCAAGCGGGGTGATAAAGGCCGTGAGCAGGGCGTCCTCAAGCTCATGGTGCTTCTTGTCGGCCGCATGCTCGATCGCGTGCATCTTGTCGAGCATATCGTGAATCTTCGCAGGATCGAAGTTCTCGAAAATCTTGGTAAGCAGCTCGGCGGCCTGGACGGCAAGGTCGGCGCAGGCGACGTAGTTGTCAAAGTAGAACGAATCGGGTTTCTTTGCCATGAGTGGGTCCTTTCGAGGCGAAGACGGGTGGGCGAGGTGTTACGGTCCGGATGGACGTTCGGTTTGACTAGATGAACATCATGAACAGCTTGGCCATGACAAAGCTGATGAGTCCGCAGGCGGGGAAGGTGAAGAACCAGGTGAACATCATGTCCTTGACGACGCCGAAGTTGATGGCCGAGAGGCGTTTGACGGCACCGACGCCCATGATGGCGCAGGTCTTGATGTGCGTGGAGGACACGGGGATGCCGGTAAGGGTGGCAAGCAGCAGGTTCGCGGCGCCCGCCAGGTCGGCGGAGAAGCCCTGGTACTTTTCGAGCTTGACCATGCTCTGGCCAACGGACTTGATGATGCGCTCGCCGCCCACGCTGGTGCCGATGCCCATGGTGGCCGAGCATAGCAGCATAATCCAGATGGGGATGCCGGCATCGCCGACGCTCGTCTGGCCGCTGGCAAAGGCCACGCCTAAAAAGAGCACGCCGATGAACTTCTGTCCATCCTGCGCGCCGTGCATAAAGCTCATGGCCGCAGCGCTCGCGATCTGAGCGTATTTAAAGAAGACATTGGCACGTCGCCTGTTGGCGGCGGCGAAAAGAATCGAGACGAGCTTGCACAGGACCCAGCCCATGACAAAGCCGAGGCCGATGGAGAGCGCCAGGCCGTAGATGACCTTCATCCACTCGTGGACGTTGACGCTGCTCGCGCCGCCGAGGGCGATAGCGGCACCGGTCAGGCCGGCGATAAGGCTGTGGCTTTGCGAGGTGGGGATGCCAAAACGCGATGCCGTGGCGCCGTAGACGACGATGGAGAACAGCGCCGCGCACAGGCAGGCGAGCGCCATGGTGCTATTTCCGCCAAAGTCGACGATATGTGAGATGGTGTTGGCGACGCTCGCGTTAAAGTGCGTCATGATGAGCACGCCGAGGAAGTTGAATGCGGCGCTCATGAGAATGGCGGCGCGGGCGGGCATGCAGCGCGTGGTGACGCAGGTCGCGATGGCGTTGGGCGCGTCGGTCCATCCGTTGACGAAGATGGCGCCGAGCGCGAGGATCACGGTGACGGCAAGGACTGGGTTCGACACAAGTTGGCCGAGGAAGGTTGAGAACGTTACGTCCATATATGGGCTTTCTCGAAGTTTTTAGACACGTTACAAAAACATGATAAATCGTATCACCTCCTGCGGGTTTCTTTACCGAGTTCTGATGGGAGCAGTGAATTTTTTGGCACTCCTTGATTCTCATCTTCATTGCAACAGACTCAGGACTCAGCGCAACGCGTTGC
>UQHT01000030.1 GCA_900540875.1 uncultured Collinsella sp. | reverse complement strand
CCGAGCGCCACGGCCAGCGCGCCCGCGCCGAGCGCCGCAAGGGCGAGCAGCTTCGCCGCGACGGCGCGCCCGCGCGAGGGGACCGCCGTGAGGTTGGCGAGGCGCCCGGCAGCGCGCTCCTCGTCCACAGCGAGCCCGCAGACGATGGCGGACATGAGCGGCATGAGGGCGCCAAGGAACTGGGCGTAGGCGTCCGCGCCCAGCGCCGGGTCCCATCGGGTTACGGAGAAGTACTCGCCGCAGGCAAGACCGGCTGCCAAGCCGCAGACGAGATGCACCGCCGAGAGCGGGGAGCGCACCAGGCGCAGGGCCTCGGAGAGCAGGGCCCGCGGGAGAGTCATGCGCGGCATCGGGTCGGAGAGTCGTGTCATGGCCATCACCTCTCCTCGGAGCGCGCGAACCAGGCCGCGCCCGCCGCCGTGAGCGCGGCGAACGCGAGCGCGCAGACCGCAAGGCCCGCCAGCGTGAGCATGCCGTCCGACGCGAGCGCCTCGCCGAGCGCCATGTCCGCCGCGAGTGGCTCGCCGCTCGGCAGCACGGGGATGAAGCTCGTGGGGATGACCATGTTCGCCGACGGCGGAAAGAGCTGCGGCAGCGGCACCAACGACCAGGCGAACCCACCTACGAGTTGCGCGGCGAGCGGGCAGAAGATGCCCGCGAGCATGCCGAGCCGCGCCGTGAGGAAGAGCCCTGCGGGGATCATCCACGCCACGGTCACCGTGTTGACGAGCGCGCAGAGGAGCCTCGTGAGCGTGCCCGCGGCCGTGAGGCCCTGCGAGGTGAACGCCGATCCCGCGAGGTAGATGCCGAAGACCACAAGGTTCGAGAGCGTGCAGAGCGCGAGGCACCAGAGCGCCTTGGCCCACCAGGCGCGCCCGAGCGGGAAGCCCAGGCCCAGAAGCCCCCGCATCCGCGTGCGAGCGTCCGCCCGCGCGACGCACGCCACCACGAGCGAGAGACACACGGGCAGGAAGAGCGCGTACCAGTAGTTCCACGCGCTGAAGATCTGCACGCCCCGGTAGGGCATCGCGCCGAGCAGCGGCATCGGAAGCGCCATGAGCACGGCCAGGCGAACCGGTGCCGCGTGGCGCGACTTCAGGGCCTCGGCGCGCAGGGCCGCGAGCAGGCCGCCTTTCTCGCCCGTCATGCCGCCACCTCCCCGCTTGCTTGTCGCCCTTCCCGGCAGAAGCTCATGAAGAGTTCCTCGAGGTCCTGCCCGGGACGAAGCGCATCCTCGTAGGCGAGGCGCCCCCCGCAGATGATGCCGATGGTGTCCGCCATCTGCTGCACCTCGGAGAGGATGTGGCTCGAGACGATTACCGTCGTACCCGCCGCCGCGAAGCCGCGGATCTGGTCGCGCAGCTCCTCGATGCCGATGGGGTCGAGGCCGTTGGTAGGCTCGTCGAGCACGAGCAGGCGTGGCCGGGCGATCAGCGCCAGCGCGAGCCCAAGGCGCTGCCGCATGCCCATCGAGAAGCGCCCGGCGCGCTTCTTCCCGGTGTCCGCGAGGTCCACGGCGGCGAGCACTTCATCTATGCGGCTCTCGGGAAGGCCCAGCAGCGTGGTGCGCACGCGCAGGTTCTCGCGCGCGGTGAGGTTGGGGTAGAGCGGCGCCTCCTCGATGAGGTTGCCGATTGCGTAGAGGTCCTCGCGGCGCCAGGCGTGCCCGGCAAAGAGAATCTCCCCGGCCGTCGGCCGCAGCATCCCGCAGATCATCTTGAGCGTTGTCGACTTGCCGGCGCCGTTGGGACCGAGCAGCCCGTACACCTCGCCCTCGCGGATATGAAGGCTCACGTCGGCCACGGCGTCTTGCGCCTGGTCGCCGCGGCCGAAGCGCTTGGTGAGCCCACGTGTCTCGAGCATATAACCCATGGGTTTATCCTTTCTCTTCCGGGCGCGCGGGCCGAGCCACCGTGCCCACGCGCCTTACCTTTCGGGTTCACCATCCATGGTGGGGCGCGTTTCTAACGAAGCCGTAACGGCCGTTGGGTTCTTTTGGCGCCAACCCTTCTCGACCCGCACATCATGATTAATTTGCTTAAGGCAACAACTTTCCCGATCGATGGAATCACCGAATCAAAACGTGTACATCAGCCATCAAAGATGCCGAAAAATGTCATATTTGGAGGCTGATGTACACAAATGCAGAATCCCGCACAACCCAGTAGCATCCTCCATATGTCTGGACTCTCTATGCTTACGCTGGATAGACATCGCCAGAACGGGTATAGTATCGAAAGTTTTGTCGTTTACCAGCGGGGGAGTCCTGTGGGCATCAAGAAGAAGATCAAAAAGGAGCTTATCGGCACTTCCGATTACCCGTCGAATAAGATCTTTACGATCTCCAATTTCATCACCTTTACGCGCCTGATCCTCACGCTCGTCTTCCTGTACCTGTTTGTGACGGACAACAACCGCATCATCGCCATCGTTATCTACGCCGTTGCCGCCTCTACCGACTGGATGGACGGTCAGATCGCCCGCATGACCAAGACGGTCTCGTGGCTCGGCAAGGTCATGGATCCCATCTGCGACCGCGCGCTGCTGTTCACCGGCGTACTTGGGCTGGTGGTTCGCGGAGAGCTGCCAATCTGGGTCTGCGTGCTCATTATTGGCCGCGACATCTATCTGGGCATCGGCACGCTTATCGTTCGTCATTATCACCGTCGCCCCATCGATGTCGTCTTTCCCGGAAAGATTGCCACTGCACTGCTCATGACCGGCTTCTCGCTCATGCTGCTCGGGTTCCCCGTTATTGACGGCCTGCATCTTTTACCTTCAACCCTTACGGCCTTCCCGGGCCTCAACGGAAGCTCGGTGCCCCTCGGCATCTTCTTTGTGTACGGCGGCGTGATCTTCTCCATGCTCACGGCTGTCATCTATTCCATTAAGGGCGGAGTGGCCATTAAACAGGCTCTCGCGCATCCCGAGGACGAGGACATCGACTTTCTGAACCCTGAAATCGAAGACTGATTCGTTGGGGTATGATTACGTACGGTTCATTATTTGCGGCACGTCCGCGATAAGTTAGGGGTTGTCATGGACAACATGGTTAACAATATGCCTCACAATGATAAGACTGCTGACGCTACCTGCGTATTCCGCGTGCCTTCAAGCGACGTCACCGTTCCCGACCTCATGGCCAACGTGCGCATCACCGCCCCCGTTCTGTCCATCGTCAAGGGTCCGCAGACCGGTGCCGCCTTTGAGCTCGAGGACGACGTGACCACCATCGGCCGCGATCCTGCGAACGGCATCTTCCTCAATGACATGACCGTTTCGCGTAGCCACGCGCGCATTATCCGCGAGGGCCTCGGCGCTCGCATTGAGGACCTGGGCTCGCTCAATGGCACCTGGGTCGACGGCGCCATTGTCAACGCGGCCCCGCTGCACGACGGTTCTTCCGTCCAGATCGGTACGTTTACGCTCATCTACCACGAGAGCACGCCGGAGCGCATCGAAACCGGTGAGTAGGGCATGGCCGAACGCAACTATCTGAGTATCGGCCAAGTCGTCAACCTACTTCGAGGCGCATACCCCGATCTTTCGAACTCAAAAATTAGATTTCTAGAAGATGAGGGGCTCATTACCCCTCATCGTACGCCTAAGGGATACCGTCAGTACTCTAAGGAGGACGTTGATCGCCTGGAGGTCATCCTGCACTTGCAGAAGACCCGCTACATGCCGCTCAACGTGATTAAGCAGCGCTTGGAAAACGCCACGGACCTGTCAACGCTCGCCTACGAGGTGGGCTTGCTGTCCGATGTTCCGCTTAAGACGGAGCCCAAGGAGACCAAACAAAAGCTGCATCCCATCGAGACCATTCCCGATATGCTGGGCGTCGAGATCTCGTTTATCCGCTCCCTGGCCGAAAACGACCTCATTCGCATCATCAAGAGCCCGCAGAATCGTGAGCTCGTCGATGGCCGCGATTTCCCGATCATCCGTTACTGCTCCGAGCTTTCACGTTTCCATATCGAGCCGCGAAACCTGCGCCAGTACGTATCTTCGGCAAACCGCGAGTCTTCGATGTTTGAGCAGGTGCTCGTGAGCATGCTCGGCATGGATACCTCCGATGACGAGCGCGACGCCAAGCTCGAGCGTGCGTTTAAGAAGCTTCACGACCTGACCGAGGGTGTGCACACTGCGCTGCTCAAGAACCGCGTTTTTGAATCGCTCAACGCCGTGGTCGAGGACGCCGACATCGATGCACTCGATGAGGAAATCGCTCGCTCCGAGTCCACCAAGGCCAAAAACGAAGAAACTGCCGCGCCGGCTTCGCACGAGGATTCTCTCGTAAAGCCGCTCAAGGTCGTCGCCCCTTCGCAATCCGGCACCGTCACCGCGGACAAATAACCGCTGCTGATATTTCGGCAACCCATTGAAAGGTCATGCAATGTACGACTTCGAATCTCAAATCGTCGACATCCCCGACTATCCCGAGCCCGGAGTCGTCTTTAAGGACATCACACCGCTCTTTGGCAATCCCGAGGCCCTGAGGGCCATGGTGGATGCCCTTGCCGAGCATTTTGCTGACATGGGCATTACCAAGGTCGTAGGACCCGAGGCCCGCGGCTTTATGGTCGGTGTGCCCGTGGCCGTCGCCCTGGGTGCCGGCTTTGTTCCCGCACGTAAACCGGGTAAACTGCCGCGCAAGACGGTCAGCGAGAGCTACGAGCTCGAGTATGGAACGGATTCTATCGAGATCCACGCCGATGCCATTACCTCTAAAGATACCGTGTTGATTCTGGACGACTTGGTCGCGACGGGCGGAACCGTCGAGGCAACAGGTAAACTGGTGCGAGATATGGGCGCAAAGCTTGTCGGTTACGGTTGTATCCTTGAGCTTGCGTTTCTCAACCCGCGCGAGAAGCTCACGCCGTCTGATGACGATGTGGAGCTCTTTAGCCTGGTGACGGTAGACTAGCCGTTACCCTTAGTTACTGGAAAGGAAGCTACATGCGCACAGCAAACACGCACAAAAACATGGCACGCTGCGCTGCTACGGCAACCCTCGCTTGTGTTTTGGGCTTGGGCCTCGCGGCTCCTGCCTACGCCGATACCGCATCCGACCTTGCCGCTGCTCGTACGAAACTCGAGCAGATCGGCACCCAAACCCAGCAGATTTACGATGAGCTTGCCACGCAGACGCAGGCGCTCGATCAGACTGCCGGCGAGATCACGCAAAAGCAGCAGGAGATCGCCGATGGTCAGGCCAAGCTCTCGACCTATGTCGCCGGCGAGTACAAAACCGGCGGTCTGAGCCTGCTTCAGGTTTTGACGGGTGTCGATGATCTGAGCGATATGCTCAACCGCCTGTTCTACTACGGCAAGGTGTCCGACAAGCAGGCCAAGACCATCCAAGAGGTCAAGGAGCTTAAGCAGCAGCTCACCGATAAGCAGGCCGAGCAGGAGAAGAACGTCGCCACCACGCAAAAGAAGGTCGACGAGCTTAACGCCCAGCAGGCTGAAGCCCAGAACGTCGTAAACTCCCTGGATTCGCAGCTGCAGGCCGAGCTTGCCGCAGAGGCCGAGGCCAACGCCGCGCTGCAGGCCGGCATCAACGCCAGCACTGCCGAGAAGGCCACGGTGAGCAACGAGACTGCCGGTACGACCGAGAACACCAACAACGGTGGCCAGACCAGCAATAACAACAACCAGGGCGGCAACACTCCGGCTCCTACGCCGGCACCTGCTCCTACACCGCAGCCCTCCACTCCCGCTCCGGCTCCGACGCCTTCTGCTCCGAGCCAGTCCGTCGATGGCGGTTCTGTTGTCTCGCGTGCATACAGCAAGCTTGGTTGCGCCTATTCCTGGGGCGGAATTGGACCGAACAGCTTCGACTGCTCTGGTTTTGTTAGCTATTGCCTCACGGGTCGCTATTGCCGCCTCGGCACCACGGGTACCTTTATGGGCTGGACGCGTGTGTCCGATCCGCAGCCCGGTGACGTTGTGGTCAACTCGTACCACACCGGCATTTACATCGGTGGTGGTCAGATGATTCATGCTTCCGACTACAACACGGGTGTTATCATCAGCTCCGTTGCCGCCGGCATGAACAACAACTATATCTTCGTGCGTTACTAAGTCATCTTACACAGCGCGTGAATGTGGACCTCGTGGCTTTAAGTCGCGAGGTCCATTCTTTTTTTCTCTAATCTTGTACGGCTATCTAGTATTCAAAACTAGATAGCCGTACATTCAGTTTGCAAGATGGCTATAATTGTTGAGGAACAATTAGAAAGGACCCTCTATGAGCTGGGCACTTATCTCCGATTCAAGCTGCAACCTCCGCGATTGGCAACCGACCGCGCCCCATACCACCTTTGCATTTGCGCCCCTCAAAATTCGAGTGGGGGAGCGTGAATTCATCGATGACCTTTCGCTCGATGTTCATGAGCTCAACTGCGCTGTTCAGGCGGAGACGAACGCTTCTTCGAGCGCTTGTCCCAGCGTAGGGGAGTGGGCCGAGCTCTTCAAATTGGCAGACAAGACCATCTGCATGCCAATCTCTGAGGGCGTGTCGGGCAGCTACAACGCAGCAGCCACGGCTCGCGATATGGTTCTTGCCGAGGAGCCCGACCGGCAGATTCATCTTGTCAATTCACGCGCAGCTGGCGGCAAAATGGACCTTATTTTCTTGCTGTTCGACCGCTATCTTGCAAGCAACCCGGATGTCTCATTCGAGGATGCTTGCGCATACTTCGATAGCCTTGAACAGAACAGCAAAATCCTCTTCAGTTTGTGCAATTACGAAAACCTCGCCAAAGCCGGACGTATCCCTAAGGCAGCCGGCGTCATTGCCAACAAGCTCAATATCCGCATTTTGGGCACGGCGAGTGAGGCCGGTAAAATCGAACTCGTCGGTCACACGCGTGGCGAAAAGAAGATGCTCACCAAGATTGTCGACACCATGGAGGCCGAAGGTTTCACGGGCGGCGAGGTCATCATCGATCACGTTGAGAACGAAGCTGGAGCCCAGGCGCTTGCCGACCGCATTGTCGAGCACTGGCCCGGCTCCAAGACGATTGTCATGCCCTGCAACGGGCTAGATTCATATTATGCCGAGATGCACGGGCTCATTATCGGCTACGGCATGGGCGTGGCTTCGGGCCGATAATGCCCAACTAGACAAACGAACGGGCGGGATAAAGGGCCAGTGGCCCTTTATCCCGCCCGTCTTATACCTCGGTTAGCTATTAAACCCATTGAACTTTAGATAGCTCATCAGGTATGCCTTCGAGACGAAGGACGATACCGCACTGCGTACGAGCAACGACTCGCGCGTAACCTGATGTGCGGTATCGGGCACGGGAGTCTGCTCGACGGAAAACGCTGCACGAATCGATGCCTCAAGTTGATCGACTACATAATCGAAAGCCGTCGGAGCGTCGTAGCTTAAGCGTTGAATATTAAAGAGCGCCTGAACCGCAGCGATGGGCAGCACCTGCTTAAAAATACAAATGGCGATGAGACGCGCAATCTGCTCACGGCCATACTGCTTTTTAACCGGAGCAGGAACGAGGCCGACCTTCACGTAGTTATTGATCATCGATGGCGTGATAACGGGCTGCTCTACGCAAATCGAAAGCGGCTCCATCCACAGCGCAACATATTCAATAACTTGATCGCGATAGAGCGTTACATTGGGCAGCTGTTCATAGCGCGGCAGGCTCAACGCGTTGAGTTTACCGACCATATCGGACTGAATAAATGCATCCGGCAGCACCGTCGGCTGAATATCCTCCGGCTTAATGCTGACCGATGTATCTGACATCGGGATAACATGTTTAGCGTGGTTCATAAGAGGCCTCCGTTCGTTTTCTATATTGTATTCTAGGTTATCTAGTTTTACATACCACATAGCCGCAAAGTAAAAGTGGTTGGGCGGCACATTGATGCACCGTCCAACCACTTTGCTTAAAGACAGCAACCTTACATAAGATATATTATCGTACTTATCCACGGAGAAACGCGTATGCGCTCGTTGCCGCTATGGCTCCGTCCGAAACAGCGGTCACAACCTGGCGTAAACGTTTGGAACGGATATCGCCAGCGGCAAATAGACCTGGCGTGCGGGTCGCCATGGATTCATCAGTCAGAATGCCGCCATCAGGCGCCAGATCGACTAGATGCTCAACAAGCTCGGTATGGGGCTGCGTTCCGGTAAAGACAAAGATGCCAAACGAGCCGGGCTCAAATGACTCGGTATGAGTCTCGCCGGATGCATTGTCCTTAAAGGTAATCGTCGTTGGCATGGCTTCGCCCGATAGCTCCACAATACTAGTTTGGTACCTAACTGTAATATTGTCCTTTGCGAGCACTTTCTGAACAACACCATCGGGCGCACGGAACTGGTCGCGGCGCAGCACGATGGTCACACTGCTGGCAATGTCGGACAGGAACAGCGCCTCTTCGCATGCCGAATTGCCACCACCGATTACAAAAACCTGCTTGCCGCGGAAAAACATGCCGTCACATGTTGCGCAATATGAAACGCCACGACCGCGATACGTATCCTCGCCTGCGAAACCTGCCGGACGCGGTGTGGCACCCATGCAAGCGATAACGCTCGAGGCCAGCGTATCGCCCATATCGTGATGCATCGTAAACAACGCTGCATCGGCATCGTAATCGATACCCGTAACCATGCTCCATGTAACCTGTGCTCCCAGGCCCTCTGCATGCTGCTGAAAACGCTCGCCGAGTTCGGCGCCACTCAGGAGCGGGAAACCCGGATAGTTCTCGACCTCATTGGTTGTGGCGATCTGCCCTCCCGACATGCCCTGCTCAATCACGGTCGTCGTCAGGTTGGCACGCGCAGCATAAATGGCGGCAGCATAGCCCGCGGGGCCGCCACCGATAATCGCAACATCGATCGGCTTATCGGTAGTCATGAAGCGTCCTTTCGTCGAAACGTTGTCGTTCTTTGCGCTCGTACCCAAATTTACCTGAACGTGACACTCATGCACTACAATGATAAATCCGTATTACAAAGCTGAAGGGGAGTTATCGATGGACCAGGCGCAGACGAGTGACGACGCTCCCCTGCTCACGCACAGCACTCCCCAATCGGAGCAAACCACGCTCCTGGCTCAGCAAAAACCTCTCGTGACCATCGTGCACGCCTCCGTTGGCTCGGGCCACAAGGCCGCCGCAAATGCGATAGCGCAGGCATTCGACCTCATCCGCGGCACCAATGGCATCCCCGAGGATATTGAGATTGAAGTGCTCGATATCCTTGATTTTGGACGTATTAAATTCGACGGCAATAAGACCGCGGCTTCTTTTACGGGAGCCACGCGCCCCATTTACGACCTGACCTGGCGATATACGCTTACGGGACATCTTCTCTGGGGTGGCGGAACGGCATGGTCGCGAATTATGTTCCCCGCCTTCAACGAATATATTCGTAGCCGCAGGCCCATAGCCGTGGTTGCAACGCACATCACAGCAGCCAATGTTGCCGTGGGCGCCCGCGTAATTACGGGTATCGATTATCCGGTCATCTGCGTACCGACCGACTACGAAGTCGAGGGATGGTGGCCCCACAAGGACACCGATTTATTCTGTGTTGCCAACGAATTTATGGCCGAAACGCTGCGTCCGCGCGAGGTGCTCGAGACAAAGATTCGCATTACCGGCATTCCTATTCGCGCCGGATTCGACACGGATTACGATCGCGAGGAAGAGCTAGCTAAGTTCAACCTCCCCACCGACAAGACCGTCGTGCTGGTAATGGCCGGTGCCAGCTTGCCTCAACCGTACGTTCGCTTTCGCGCGGAGATGGACCGCACCCTCCCCTTCCTACGCAGCTTCGAAGACATGCACTTTGTCTTTTTGCCGGGCAAGGATAAGGAATACGCCGCCCGCCTCAAGACACTCTTCGATGCCATGAAGCTCGAAAATGTCACGGTGCTGGACTATGTCGACGACATGGCGGCCCTCATGCACGGCTGCGACCTGGCAATTCTCAAATCGGGCGGACTCACCGTCACCGAGTGCCTATGCGCACATCTGCCGATGATCCTGCTGGGCAAGTCCTATGGCCAGGAAAAGGCCAACACCACCATGCTCACCGGCATGGGCGCCAGCATGCATGTCACCACCGCACGAGAACTCATCGTGACGCTGCGTCATCTCCACGATCATCCCGAGTCGCTCAAGGCACTGCTCATCAATGGCGAAGTGCTGCGCCGTCCCCACGCAGCCGAAGACATAGCCATCGCCGCCATGGAGCTCGTAGGCAAACCCCAAAAGCGCAAACGAGCCTTCTGCCGCTTCTACTGGGGCGAAAAACCCGCGCATATCCGCTAGCGTCTTTATGTCCGCTTACCTGCGGGAGGCCCCTATATATCATCCCATGCTCAAACATTCTCGCTGCGCAGGGCGCACTAATCCCGCCCGTTCGGGGCTCACCCATATCATTCCATGCTCAAACATTCTCGCTTCGCTGCGCTCGCTGCGAAACTGCGCGTGGAACGATATGGGTGAGCCCCGAACGGGAGGCTTCTTGCTTGTAACAAAATTATTCTTACTGGTTAGTTGATACGACAAAGGAACAGTTCCTTTGTCGTATCAACTAACTGTTATTAGATTATTTGTTTCTACCTTCGCAGGCTCTAACTGGGGCGAACCCGGCGTAGCCGCTAGCAAGTAAACGTAGCTCACCCGTGGGAGACCCCTATATATCGTTCCACGCGCAGTTTCGCAGCGCAGCGAGAATGTTTGAGCATGGAATGATATATAGGGGCCTCCCACGGGTGAGCGGACATTACAATACGCCGCTAGAACCGAAACCGCCGGCTCCTCGGTCGGTTTCGTCTAGTTCTTCTACTTCTATGAGATTGACCGTGGGGACTTCTTGGATGACGAGTTGGGCTATGCGGTCGCCTTTGTTGATTTGGATGTCGTTGGTGGGATCCAGGTTGATGAGGATAACCTTGAGTTCTCCTCGGTAGTGAGCGTCGATGAGGCCCGGCGTATTGACTATAGACAGGCCCTGCTTGATGGCCAAGCCGCTGCGGGGCTGGACGAAGCCGGCGTAGCCATCGGGCAGGGCGATGGCCAGCCCCGTAGAGACCAGACGGCGTTCGAAGGGCTTCAGGACGCAGTCCTCGTTGGAGCGCAAATCCAAGCCGGCATCAGTGGGATGGGCGTATTTGGGAAGCTCGACGGTGGGATCGAGACGCTTTATGTTAACGGTAATGTTGGACATGGAATCACCTTAGCTTGTCGAGCTCTTGCAGAAACTCATCGACGTCTTTGAAATCGCGGTAGACCGAGGCAAAGCGGATGTACGCCACCTTGTCAATCTTGGCCAAGCGCTTGAGCACCATGTCACCCAACTCATGGGACGTGACGGCCGTCAGTGTGCGAGAGCGCAGCTCGACCTCGATGTCGTCGATAATCTCATTGAGCTTCTTAGTATCGATATCGCGTTTGATGGTGGCGCGCATCAAGCCGACAAGAAGCTTATTGCGATCGAACCGCTGCTTGGTTCCATCTGACTTAATGACCTCGATAGGGTCCTCGCATCGCTCAAACGTTGTAAAGCGGTAGTTACACGAGCAACATTCGCGACGGCGCTTAATGGTGTTATTTGACTCCTGCATACGGGAATCAACGACGCGGGTATGTGCCTTGCCGCATTTGGGACAGCGCATGGTACCTCCTCTTAAACGATAACAAGGGTACCATGCGCAGCGCGATAATGATTACGAACGAGCAGGAACCTTAAGATGCGCACCGGCGGCGAGCGAACCATGCTCCAGATGATTGACGTTACGGATCATGTCGGAAGTCTCTTGCGTGGAAAGGCCTTCGATTGGATATTCCTCGGCAAGCGACCAAAGAGAATCGCCAGTCTGAACGCGAATGGTCTCGTAAGTAATGTTGGAAACGAACTCGGCATACGCGGCGTGACGAGCGCTAAAGACCGAAGTAGCGAGGACAAAGAAGAGCGTAAGCGCAACGGCGACGGCGACAATCGTCGGAACCTTCAGGGCAACGCGGGCCGGCGCGACTACAGCCTGCTGATTGCGCACAGGCTTTACGGTCAAAGGCTGAAAGCCGGAGCGGCCACCCTGAACAACCGTAAAAGTGGGTTCTGCAGGCGTCTCGAGCTTAAGGGCGAGGTTTCCCTGGACCATATTCGTTACGTTCATCATGTTCTCCTCTCGCGTGTTTTGCTGAGAACAGTTTTATCAAGCCGCGCGGACAAAAATGTCTAGCGCGAGAACGAATGTTCGGTTATTATTATCTTCGAACAGTTGTTCCTGTCAAGCAAAATTCGAACATTTGTTTGACATGGGTAGAGAGGATGCCCTGATGGCTCGCAAAATTACCAAGCGTCAGCAGCAAATTTACGACTTCATCAAGGAATATCAGCAGGAGAAGGGTTATCCGCCCAGCGTGCGCGAGATGGCTTCTGCCGTAGGCCTTTCCTCCCCCAGCACCGTGCACGCCCATCTCTCTGCCCTGGAGGCGCGCGGGCTACTCAAGCGCGATGCCACCAAACCGCGCGCCCTGGAACTCTTTAACGAGGATGGTTCCTCTGTCTCAATTTCTAAATCTGACGAGCCCACCGCACCTCGCGGAACGGTCTCGCTACCGCTCGTTGGTCGCGTCGCGGCTGGGATCCCCATTCTGGCCGAGCAGAATATCGAAGACACGTTTACTATCCCGACCGAAATCGCCACTGATCAGGGTTCCTTTATCCTTGAGGTGCATGGGAGCTCAATGATCAATGTCGGCATCTTCAATGGCGATTACATCATCGTCCGTGAACAAAAGAGTGCCATGAACGGCGAAATTGTCGTGGCCATGATTGATGGTTCGGCGACCGTCAAGACGTTCTACAAGGAGCAGGGGCGTGTGCGCTTGCAGCCCGAGAACGACACCATGGAACCTATCTATGCAACGAATCCCGTTATCCTGGGCAAAGTCGTCGGCTTGATGCGCCGGTTCTCGTAATGCAAAAACGCATAACCATATTTGATACCGTCCGCGGGTTTACGATGATTTCTATGGCAGGTTTTCACGCTTGCTATGATCTCGCCTACCTGTACGGCTGGGATATGCCCTGGTTTACCCAGTCAGCCTTTCAAGACATCTGGCGCGCCAGCATCAGCTGGGTATTTTTGTTTATCGCCGGTTGGATGTGCACCCTTTCGCGCAACAATATCAAACGTGCCGCCAAATACGCCTTAGCAGCACTCGTAGTCTGGTTGGCAACAACACTTGTCTCAGTCGACGATTCGGTTAATTTTGGCATCATCTACTGCATGGCCGCATGCACCGGCATCGTGGCGTTGACCGATCCCGTCCTTAAGAAGATAACGGCGAGATGGGGCATGCCCCTATGCCTTATGTTGTTCGCAATCACCTGGAGCATCCCCAAAACGATCTACCCTGTCCCCTACCTGGCGTGGCTGGGATTTCCGAGCCCTGGGTTTATCTCAGGTGATTACTACCCCATCATCCCGTTTATCTTTATGTATCTTGCAGGATACTTCGCCGCACACATAGCGCAGGGAATCGATAAGACCGTCCCTAGCTGGGCCTACGCCAACCCCCTGCCGGCGCTCGCCAGCCTTGGACGTCACGCTCTCCCCTTTTATCTGCTGCATCAGCCCATCATTCTGGGCATTTTGGAGCTCGTCTACTCGGTGCGATAGCGCTCGAGCCGCGGTGCAATACGAGCCGGCAACTTCGCCACAATGCGAACGCCGTCCTCGAGATATTCCTCATGCAGAAGGGTTCCCTGCTCATGCACCAGCGTGATGAGAGCGCCCTCGCGATACGGGATATCAGCGGAGAGCAACACATCGGTGGCAGCTGCCTCGCGAGCAATCCGGTCGACGAGATCGTCGAGCCCCTCGCCCGTTTGGGCCGAGAACAGAACGGCCTCCGGATAGCGACGACGGAAACTCAATCGATCGACGCTATCGAGAAGATCGATTTTATTGAATACGGTCAGCGTTAAACGCTCTCCGGCGCCGATCTCATCAAGCACGCGGTCGACAGCCTCCAGCTGCCGCTCATAGTCCTCGTCAGACGCATCTACGACTTTGAGAATTAGATCGGCACCCAAAACCTCGGACAGCGTCGATTTAAAGGCATCGACCAGACCATGGGGCAGCTTTTGAATAAAGCCGACGGTATCGGTAATCGTCATGCCGCGACCGCCGGGCAGACGATACGAACGCGTCGTAGGGTCGAGCGTAGCAAACAGCTTGTCCTGCGAAAGTACCGTAGAGCCGGTCAGACGATTGAGCAACGTCGATTTACCGGCATTGGTATAACCGGCTAACGCGACGCGAAACGCCGGTGACTCAATGCGGCTCTTGGATTGAACATCGCGACGCTGTTCAACCTGCTTGAGCTCACGACGAAGCGCAGCGATCTTATTACGAATGAGGCGACGGTCGACCTCGAGCTGACTTTCGCCCTGACCAAAACGTGAGCCGATGCCGCCGCGCGTCTGCTCCTTGGCGAGATGGCTCCACATGCCACGCAGGCGAGGCAACAAATATTGAAGCTGTGCCAGCTGTACCTGCAGGCGTCCCTCACGCGTCTGAGCATGCAGGCCAAAGATATCCAGGATCAGTGCTGTACGATCGATAATCTTTACCGGCTCGCCCACGGCTTTCTCCAAATAGGATTGCTGCGAGGGGGTCAGGTCGTCGTCAAAAATAACGACATCGGCATCCATGCGATGTACCAGGCCGCAAAGCTCCTCTACCTTACCGGAACCGATAAACGATTTAGGATACGGCTTTACCAAACGCTGCGACAAGCGTGCCACGCACTGGGCACCAGCCGTGTGGGCAAGACGCTCCAGCTCATCAAGCGAGCGATCGAGCGGCCATGCATTGTCGCGCCACTCAACACCAACTAAAATGGCACGCTCGGGCTCGGGTGCCGTGGGAACAAGGGGGAAACGGGCCATTAGGCAGCCTCAATACGATGCAGGATATCCTCAACGACCTCATCGATCGTACATTCATCTATATCAAACCACACGATACGGTCATCGCGCTTAAACCACGAAAGCTGACGCTTGGCATAACGACGCGAACGCATCTTAATGAGTTCGCGAGCCTCATCCATGCTCATCACGCCATTGAAAGCATCGATGATCTCTTTATAGCCAATTGCCTGCATCGACGTCAAGGCATCTCCCAGCCCCTGGCCCATAAGACCGCGGACCTCATCGACAAGACCCTGCCCAAACATCAGATCGACGCGCTGGTTAATGCGCTCGTAGAGCACCTCGCGATTACGCGTCAGACCAAACCATAGGGCATGATAATGCTCGTGCGGAACACTAAACTGCGACTTTTGCTGCGCATAGGAGACGCCATCATCATGCATCTCGAGCGCACGAATCACACGGCGCACGTTATGGGGATGAATAACAGCAGCCGATTCTGGATCGCGCTCGGCAAGCAAGGCATGCAGTTCTTCCTCGCCAATACGCTCGGCAAGCTCCTGATAGCCCGCACGCCGATCGTCCTCAAGTTCACCCGAGGGAAAGTCCATCTCATCGAGGGCGGCCTTGAGATACAGCCCCGTACCTCCGCAAAAAACCGGCAGGCAACCCGAACCAAGGAGACGTTCAACATGCGCGCGGGCGTCAGCCTGATAAAGCGCAGCAGAATATGCCACACCCGGCTCTACAATGTCGACGAGACGCAGCGGCGCCGTGCACTCATCGGGCGCCATCTTTGCGGTACCGATGTCCATGCCGCGATAGATTTGCATCGCATCGCACGACAGCACTTCGGACGAAAGACGAGCTGCCAAACGGTCGGCAACATCACTCTTACCAACCGCCGTCGGACCGACGATCGCAACGGCGGAAAGACCTGCCCCGGGAGAAACCATTAGCGCGGCTCGCCCACAACGGAACCGGACAAATACCAGGTCTTGGCAACGTCAACGTCAACATCAACGATCTTGCCAACAAGCTGATCGATGCTGTAACCCTCGGGGATAGGCGCATGCACGGTCTGATTCTTGGGACTCTTGCCCAGCAGGACCGCATCGTTCTTTTTACTCGTTCCCTCAATGAGCGCGGGAACCACAGTATGAAGCTCGCCCTGGTTATACTCGTGTGCCGTGGTCTCGATAACCTTAACCAGGCGATTGAAACGCTCGAGAATAACCTCATGCGGCGTAGGATCGTCAATCTCGGCGGCCGGGGTACCGGCACGCTTGGAATAGATGAAGGTATAGGCCTGAGCATAGCGGACCGTCTCGGCAAGCGAGAGCGTCTGCTCAAAGTCTTCTTCAGTCTCGCCCGGGAAGCCAACGATAATGTCGGTCGAGAGCGCGATATCGGGCATGCGGTTGCGAATGCGATCGACCAGGCCCAGATAGTCCTCGCGTGTATAACGGCGATTCATCTCTTTGAGGATCCGCGTCGAACCTGACTGGACGGCCAGGTGAAGCTGCGGCATAACGGCAGGCGTCTCGGCCATGGCGTCGATGGTCTCGGGCAACAGGTCCTTGGGATGCGAAGACGTAAAGAAGATGCGCTCCACGCCCGTATCGCCCACGGCACGCAGTAGATCGGCAAAACGCGGCTTGCCAAACAGATCGCGACCATATGAGTTAACGTTTTGGCCCAGCAGCGTAATCTCACGCACGCCCTGGCGCACCAAACCGGTCACCTCGTCGACAATCTCCTCAAAGGGGCGGCTCTTTTCGCGACCGCGCACGTACGGCACGATACAATAAGTGCAGAAATTATTGCAGCCCGTCATGATGGGCACCCAGGCGTGATACTGGGTCTCGCGATGCCACGGCATGCTCATGGCGTCCATATCCTCATGCTCATTGGTGCGGATATGACGCTTACCATCAAGGAACGCCTCGGCAATGAGCTCGGCCACATGCGCGATGGAATGCGTGCCAAAGATGACATTGACGTTATCGACGTTGGTGAGCAGGCCCTCGCCATCGCGCTGCGCGATGCAGCCGCCAACGGCAACCACGCGCTTGCCCGAAGGCGAAGGCGGCAGGCTTTTGCAGGAATTGCACTGACCGTACAGGCGAGTATCGGCGGCCTCACGCACGCAGCACGTCATGAAGACAACGATATCGGCATGCGCGGGATCGAGCGCCATGAGGCAGCCATACGAATCAAGCAGACCGCTCACACGCTCGGAGTCGTGCTGATTCATCTGGCAGCCAAAGGTGCGGATAAAGTAGGTTTTACCGGCAAGAATATCGCGTACGGAACGCTGGTCCATGTGCATAAGTCCTAACGATGGGGAGCGAAACAAGGCAAGCAGAAGCTATGCCACAGGCTTAACATCATCCATGACGACGTTATCCATAGCAGCTCGATTGATCTGGTGAACGTAGATAGAAAGGCGGATGGCCGTGCGCGACTCCCCGTTAATGAGGATGTCGGAGAACACGGGCGCGCAGGAAATATCAAAACCGGTTGGAATCAAAAAACCGCGCGCGATAGCAACGGCCTTAATGGCCTGGTTGACGGCACCGGCGCCGACACACTGGATGTTGACGGGTACACCATCCTTGACCATGCCGGCGATGGCGCCGGCAACGGACGCGGGCGATGATTTGCTTGATACCTTCAGGCAATCCATGAAGAAACTCCTGCATTTAAAAGTACGTTTTAACTGCAATAACTGTATCGTACCGAGTGGACTCGGTAAAGGCACTATTCCTCTTTGGCAAGATCGAAGGTCACTGTGATTCGATCACGCGAAACACGAATCTTTGGGTCGCCGCAAAGGTTGAGATAGTACCGGGCAGCAAGATCATTAAAGTCGCGCTCCACAGCACGCGAAAACTGTGCCATGTCATCCTTGGCAATACGCAGCCCGCGACGATCCTTCGCGAGATCGACAGGAGCAGGCGCATGCGAGGACGAATCACGCTCGCGCAGCAGACGCGCGGTCACACCGCGAACGGGCTTAATCTGCCCTGCCAAAATACGATGGGCCGTGCGCTCGGACATCTCAAGACCCAAACCCGAACAGATACGGATAAAGTCCTCGGCATCAGAAGCAAGACCTAAACGATCGACAACCGGAAGCTCGCTCTCATCATCAATGAACAGGAGACGAGACGTATCGAGCCGACTTGACGCCTGAGCATAAAGGGTCGCGGCAATCTCAGACGGAGAACCAAGATAGACATCGCAACCACGCAACTCCTCGAGCGCAAACTCACAAGCAGCACGAATAATATTATGCGGACCGCGAGCGCAGACATAACGTCCGTCCTCATCCTTGACGGCCTGGGGCCAGCTAGACTGATCGGCACGCTCACTGAGGTGGTCGGCCGCAACGCTCACCTTGAAGGCTGAACCAAGATCGACGCCGGACGTGACCACACGGGCCTCGTCGGTGTTCTGCTTAATCGAAAACAATGCCATGCCACGACCGTGAACGCCCCAACGGTCCATCTTCATGCTCTCGAGCTTGGAGGTAACGCGGGCATCAAAGATTCGCTCTTGCATATCCTGCGGAACGCCAGAACCGTTATCCAGAAAGACAAGCGTGCGGACGCCATCTTCCTTGGTCGTGGCGAGATAGACCTTGTCGGCGCCGGCATCGCGAGCATTACGGAGCATTTCGATGACGATGTCCTCGACATGCTGAATGTCGTGCTTAGCCTGGCGCCGCTCGGCCTCCGAAACGCGGAGGCGGACATACCCCTCGCCAAGGTTCTCCTCGACGCGAAGGTTGCCCTCCCCCGACATCGACGCGATAAATGAGATGAGCTCGTTCGCGTCGCTCATGTTATTTAGCGATATCGACAGCGCGGCTCTCGCGAATCACGACGACGCGCACCTGACCGGGATACTCCATCTCTTCCTCGATCTGATGGGCGATATCGTGAGCCAGGACCGTGGACTGGGCATCGGAGATCTTGTCCGGCTGGACCATGACGTGGACCTCGCGACCGGCCTGCATGGCATAGGTACGTTCGACGCCGTCATGGGAGTTGGCGATCTCCTCAAGCTTCTCAAGACGCTTGATGTAGTTCTCGGCAGACTCGCGACGGGCACCGGGGCGAGAGGCAGAGACAGCATCGGCGGCCTGCACCAGGACATCGAGCACCGTGTTGGGGTCGACATCGGCATGGTGAGCCTCGATAGCGTGGACGATAACGGGCTTCTCGCCATAACGGCGGGCCAGCTCGGCGCCGATGACGGCATGCGGGCCCTCGACGTCATGGTCGATTGCCTTGCCCAGGTCGTGCAGCAGGCCGGCGCGCTTGGCAGTCACAACGTCCAGGCCAAGCTCGGAAGCCATCACGCCGCACAGATCAGAGACCTCGAGGGAGTGCTGAAGCACGTTCTGACCAAACGAGGTACGGTAGCGCAGGGCACCAAGGGTCTTGACGATCTCGGGGTGCAGGTCGTGGATGCCGGTATCGAAGGCAGCCTGCTCGCCAGCCTCGCGCACGCGCTGCTGAACCAGGTCGGCGGCCTTGTGATACATCTCCTCGATACGGGCAGGGTGAATGCGGCCGTCGGCGATGAGGTTCTCGAGGGCGACACGGGCGGTCTCACGACGGACCGGGTCGAAGCTCGAAAGAACGACGGTCTCGGGCGTGTCGTCGATCACGAGGTTGACGCCGGAAACCTGCTCGAAGGTCCGGATGTTGCGACCCTCGCGACCGATGATACGGCCCTTGAGGTCATCAGAGGGAATGTGCACGGAGGTAACGGTGACCTCGGCAGTGTGGTCGGCAGCGCAGCGCTGAATCGCCAGAGACAGAATCTCCTGGGCGGTCTTGTGGCACTCGGCGCGAACCTGCTGCTCGGACTCGCGAATGATCGTGGCGGCCTCGTGGGTGACCTCGCCGCGAACCTTATCGAGGAGCTCCTTGTGGGCGTCCTCGCGGGTAAGGTCGGCGATACGCTCGAGCTCGGAGGTCTGCTTTGCGCAGAGCTCCTCGAGCTCACGGGAGCGCTTCTCGACCTGACCGGCCTGGCTGGACAGCTGATGCTCGCGCTTGTCAAGCGCGTCGTTGCGGCGATCGAGGGATTCCTCGCGCTGAATCACGCGGTTCTCGAGCGTACGAATCTCGTTCTTACGCTGCTTGTCCTCGGCCTCAGCGGCCTGCTTGTTCTTGATGATCTCCTCTTTAGCCTCGAGCAGAGCCTCTTTTTTGAGGGTCTCGGCCTGACGCTTAGCATCACCGATCAGGGACTCAGCCTGTGCGTGTGCCGACTGGATTTTTTCGTCGGCCTCGTGAAGACTACCCTGCTTGGCGGTGCGCATGTAGGCAATGGCGGCGATGGCACCCAAAATGATGCCAACGAGCGCTGCGATGATAGGCATGCTCACTCCTTTTTATGGATTCGTTACACAACAAAGCGAACCGTCCTTACGAACGGCTCGCGACATTTGAGTAATATGGGCGCAGCTTATGCGGGTCGGATACAGATAAACATATAAACAAACTCATCACAGATGAGCACATATCACAAAGCAAATGACAGTGTTTATCGTACGTTGAACCACAACAACTGTCAAATAAATGGCCCCAGCACGGCGGCTAAAACGCGGTGAACGGCAGGGCCACAAAACGCATACGCCTAAACCGCACATTCCTCACGTTCGGCATCGAGACGTGCCTTAACGGCATCGGCGGCGATGCGATACGAGAAGCCCTTGCCCATCAAAAACCGAACCAGTTTTTCGAATCCGCGCGTCTCTGGAACACGCCGCTTGGCGAGCAGGGCTGACGCACGCGCCAAATCGTCTTCGACGGCAAAATAATCCTCCGGATAACCGGGAATATCATCGAGCACGACATGACGGCGCTTGAGCTCGGTCTCGATTTTACGCTGTCCCCAACCGCGCCGCTTGCGTTCCTCGATAAAGTACGAGCAAAAGCGGTTCTCGTCTAAAAAGCGATACTCGGTGGCGCGCTCGACGGCGAAATCGATCGCGGGCTGGCGAAAGCCGTAGCGTGCCAACTTGTCACAGACCTCACCCGTCGCATGGTCGCGTCGCGATAGCATCTCGGTCACCATGGTAAGTGCACATTTACGCTCGATGAGCTGCACCGCTTCACGAAAGTTATCCCAATCACAGGGAAGATCGGGGCGATTTTTGACATACAGGCGCGCGACCCGCACGGGAATCCAAATGGACCGCTCAAAACCGCCCTCAAGCTCACAATCGATATGTGCGCAAGGCTTTTTGGACGCATACCCGCTCGAGAACGAGGAGGCCGCCTTCTTATCGGGAAAGACGACCGTGGCCTCGGTCACCGTATACGACATGAGCGTAACCGCTACTCGTCGTCATCATCGAGCATGGCGGAACCATCGATGGCGTAAAGCTCGTCAAACTCCTCAGGCGCAGGCTGATCGGTCAGCTCGACCTCGGACGGAGCATCGTCATCAAACTCAAGCCCGCAGGCAAGGCGGACCTTATGCTCAATCTCGTCGGCGCAATCGGGGTGTTCGCGCAGGAACGCCTTGGCGGCCTCGCGACCGTTGCCGAGCTTATCCTCGCCATAGGCAAACCAGGAGCCCATCTTCTTGCAAATGCCGCACTCGACAGCCATGTCCAGAATCGAGCCCTCCTTAGAGATGCCCGTACCGTACATGATGTCGAACTCAGCAGAACGGAATGGAGCTGCCACCTTGTTCTTAACGACCTTGGCGCGCACGCGGTTACCGATAACCTCATCCTTGAGCTTAATGCTATCGATGCGGCGAATGTCGATACGCACCGAAGAGAAGAACTTAAGGGCGCGGCCGCCCGTCGTGGTCTCGGGGTTGCCGAACATGACGCCGATCTTCTCTCGCAGCTGGTTAATGAAGATGCATGTCGTGTTGGACTTGGACAGCGAGCCGGCGAGCTTGCGGAGCGCCTGACTCATCAGGCGAGCTTGCAAACCGACCGTGGTATCGCCGATCTCTCCCTCGATCTCGGCACGCGGGGTCAGCGCGGCGACGGAGTCGACGACGATGGCATCGATGGCGCCGGAACGCACGAGCATGTCAACAATCTCGAGCGCCTGCTCACCCGTATCAGGCTGGGAAATCAGTACCTCGTCGATATCCACGCCAATGCGCGCGGCATACGTGGGATCGAGCGCGTGCTCGGCATCGATAAATGCCACCACGCCACCCATTGCCTGGGCCTCGGCCAGGATCTCGAGCGAAAGCGTCGTCTTACCGGAGGACTCGGGACCGTAGATCTCGACGATTCGGCCGCGCGGCACACCGCCGATACCCAGAGCGGCATCGAGTGCCAGAGCGCCCGTAGGGATGGCCTCGACCTCGAGCTCGGGGCCACCGTCGCCGTACCTCATGATGGAACCCTGGCCGAATTTCTTCTCGATCTCGGCCTTGGTGGTGGCGATCATCTCATCGCGCTCTTTACCCGTCGTGCGAGCATGAACGGTACGTACGGGACCTGAATTCTTGGCCATGAAAAGCCCTCCTCTTAACAACCTGCATCGATAATAAACGAACGGCTGTTCGTGGTCAACCGTTCAGATAAATCATATGCAGCCGACCTTTCCAAAACCCAACCAAACGCCGACCAAACACTGACCAAATGCTTGACCACAAAGGACCAAATATGAACAAGGCAGGCAAAATTACGTCTACAACCAGCACAAACGCCAAATGAGCCTAAGGTCCCTATCTCCACAATTAAGGGGCCCGAAGGCCCCTTAAAACACGTCTATTCCATAGAGTTAAGCACAAGGGCAATGCGTCCCAATGCCTCCGCGACCGCATGGGCACGAACACACGAACGGTCGCCCTCATAGTGGCAGCGCACAGAGTCCACGACCGGCACTTCCCCATCAGCCGCGCGATACGCCCAGCCAATATAGAAAGTGCCAGCCGGATCGTCCTCAGTGCCGCCGCCGGGGCCGGCATAACCCGTTGCGCTCACTGCAATATCGCTCTGGTACAGCTCCAGCGAACCCGCCGCCATCTCGCGCGCGGTCTGATGCGACACCGCGGTATAGCGGTCGAGCGTCTCCTGATCAACACCCAAAACGCGATGCTTGATCTCATCGCAGTAGGTCACCGCACCGCCACGCAGCACCGCCGAGGCGCCCGGGATATCGGCAATCGTCGAGGCGATCATACCTGCTGTCAGCGACTCAGCCGTCGAAACCGTCACGCCCCGAGCGCTCGCGCGCTCGACAATATGACGCGCCAGCTCCTCGTTATGTGCGGAAATCTGCTCAAAAGAGTCCGTCATACCCACCAGAACCTAGACCGAAAAGACGATCTTGCGGCAGTTCCAGAAGTACTGGGCGCCCGAGATAACGGTCAGGACAACGGCAACGGCGTACAGGAAGCGCGACACCGAGTAGATGCCGAGCGTCAGCGCCAGCGGGCCAAGGTGCAAGCCGGCCATCGCAAAGACGCACAGGTAACCGCAGATGGAGACCATCGTGGTCGCCGTCTTGTACTTGCCAAGCTTATCGGCGGCAACGACCACGCCGGCGGCACTCGCAACCATGCGCAGGGCGCTTACCAGCAGCTCGCGGAACAAGATGATGAACACGGACCAAACCGACACGGCACCAAAGTCCAAGAATAGCAGCAGGGCCGAGAATACGAGCAGCTTGTCGGCGATGGGGTCCAAGAATTTACCGAAGTCGGTAATCTCGTTGCGCGAGCGCGCCAGGTAGCCGTCAACCTTATCGGTGCACGACAGGATGACGTACAGAATGAAGGCAGCGGCGGCGAGCGGGCCGTCGAAGGTGCTCCAATCTGTACCGGCAACACTCGTGTGAGAAAGCGCCGACACAATCATGAACACCGGGATAAAGACGATGCGAACGCACGTCACGATGTTGGCGGGCGTCCAAACACTCGTCAGTTCCTTATTGCTCTCGTTTGCCACGACGCTCTCCTACTCCACAACATGGCCGATAAGCTCATAGCAGAAGCTATCGGTAAACTCGACCGTCAGAATATCGCCCACAGATGCCTCGCTGGCATCCAGATGCACCGCGCCATCGGAATCAGGCGCCTGGAACCAGGCATGTCCGATCAGCTCGGCGCCGTCCTCGGTCTCTTCGATACCGTCGACAATCACCTGGGCGCGCTCGCCCACATGTGCGGCAGTTGCAGCAAAACCGAGCGACTCGGCCAGGTCCATGGCCTCCTGGGCGCGCTCGAGCTTGACCTCTTCGTCGACCTGGCCCTCCATCTTGGCGGCCAGGCTGCCCTCCTCCTGCGAGTAGGCAAAGACGCTCGTGTAGTCAAAGCCGACGGTGTCCATAAAGTCGATAAGGTCGCGGAACTCGTCGTCGGTCTCGGTCGGGAAGCCGACCATGGCCGTGGAACGGATCACGATGCCGGGGATGCGCTCACGCAGATCGCGGAACAGGTCCTCGAGCTCCTGGCGCGAACCAGAACGGCGCATAGCCTTGAGGATGCGCGCGTCGCAGTGCTGCACGGGGATATCGATATAGGGCAGCACCTCGGGGGTATCGCGAATCGTCTCGATAAGCTCGTCGGACATGCCCTCAGGCTGCAGGTAGAGAACACGGACCCAGACGTTCTGCGGACGCACGGCCTCGGCTACGGCGCGCAGCAGCTGCGCCAGATTGCGCGGCGAGCCCTCGGCGACGTCACCATCCGCAAAGTCGGTGCCCCAGATGCCCGTGTCCTGGCCGATCAGCACGATCTCTCGCACGCCACCGGCAACCAAGTCGCGCACCTCGGAAATAATGCTCTCGGCATTGCGCGAGTGATAACGACCGCGGATATACGGGATCATGCAGAAGCTACAGAAGCGGTTGCAGCCATCGGAGATCTTGACGTAGGCGACAGCGCCCTCGACGGTGCGCTTGACCTGCGGAATATAGGCGGCAATCTCGCGCTCGACGCCCAGCACGCCATCGATGACCGCCACGATGCCATCCTCCTCGTCGGCCTTCACAAAGGCAGCGACCTCGGGCAGCTCATCGGGCAGATCGTCGCCATAGCGCGACGGCACACAGCCGCACATGACGATGGGGCAAGAACGAACGCCGTCCTGAACCTCGTTGGCGAGCTCGAGCGTGGTCTCGATGCTCTCGGACGTTGCGGAGGCGAGGAACGAGCATGTATTGACGATGGCGATATCGGCATCCTGTGGGTCGAATGCCTCCTCGTAGCCCGCGGCGGTCAAAAGAGAACGCATGCGGTCGGTGTCAACCTCGTTCTTAGCGCACCCGAGGGTGATGTAGAGCACGGAGCCCAACGGTGTATCCATGTTGAAGAGCAGTCCTTTCGAATGATATTAGCGGTAGTTGGTGAACTGCAGCGGCTGGCCGTAGTCCTGGTCGCGCAGGAACTGGATCACGGTCTGCAACGCGTCCTTCGAAGCAGAGGAAACACGCAGCTTGTCGGCCTCGATAGTCACCTTGACCTTGAGCTTTTGGTCCTTGATGTCCTTGTTGATCTTCTTGGCGGTCGCCTGGTCGATACCCTCGACGATATGGCCGAGCACGCGCACGGTGCCGCCCGATGCCGCCTGCGGGGCATCCCACGAGACAGCCTTGAGGTCGATGCCGCGCTTGATGAGCTTGGAGCTCAGCACCTCGATAATCTGCTTGGAGACAAAGTCGGCCGGGGCGTTGATCGTAAAGAGCTTGTCGCCCTTCGAAAGCTCGATCGTGGCGCCGGAATCCTTCAGGTCATAGCGCTGGGAAATCTCGCGCGTGGTTTGCTGGAAGGCGTTGTCGACCTCTTGCATGTTGACCTCGGACACGACGTCGAAGCTGGAATCTTTAGCCATGATGTTTCCTTTCGCGTACGAGCGGCTTAGTAGCTATCGTACGAATAGTCGGTAGAATCGGTGGGCGTCTGGCCGTCAGTTGCGGTATCGGCGCCATCCGTGGACTGGGCATCGGTGCCGTCGGTGGTGTCGGTACCATCGGTGGTGTCGGTACCATCAGAACTTTCACCATTCTCGGAACCAGTCGTCTCCTTCTTGGGAACGGTGATCGTCACACGCGCCACGCCCGAGGTCTTGGTATCGTAACGGACCTTTTCGCCGTTCTTGGTAACGGTGACATCGGAAGGCTTGGACGTGGTGATCTCGATCGAGGACTCAGGCGTGTACTCCTGCTCAAAGGGGCCAGTCGCCTGGGCGCCATAGACCGACTTGCCATCGACCTTGACCTCAATCCAGGCGGTCTTTCCCTTGGCAACGGAGACCTTGACCTTCGTTACCTCGTTTTCTTCCTTTTTAGCCGTCGTCTTGGTGGCGTCCGAATCGGTCGACTCATCCGTCGCCTCATCGGTGTCCTCATCCTCGTCGAACGTTTCGGTCTTCTTAGAAGACTTCTTGGGCGTCGTCTTGGTAGCAGTGGGCGTCTCGGGCGTGGTCTCGGGCGTCGAAGATGCGCAGCCGCGCAGAAGTACCACGATGAGCACGATCAGCAGCAACGCCACGGCACCGATGCCGGCGTAGACGATACGCGGATCGAGACCGTTGTTTTGAGGAGTACGGGAACCGCCGCGTCCACGACTGGAACTGCTGCGGCCGCCTCCCTGAGGCATACGACCACGATTGCTGTCGGAACGGCCGCGATAGCCACCCTGGCCCTGAAGGCTGCGCTGACCCGAGCGGGGCGCAAGTTCACCGCGGCCTTGATAGCCACGCTGGCCCGCACGCGGAGCCGAAGAGCGCTGGCCATACGGCTGTGATTGAGAGCGAAGACGCGGCGTCACCTGCGTGGCATCGGCGTCCGCATAGCCGCCGAGAGCACGACCGGCAGAGACACCACGGTAGCCACGATCGGAATAGCCGCCATCTCCGTAGCCGACACGGGGATCGCGCACCACACCGCGGGCAGCGGGAAGCGCACGATCGTCGGGCATAGGCGTGCTGCGGAAACGATCGCGCTGAGAACGGATTTCCTCACTGGACCCCGTCTCGGTAATATAGCCAGCCTGCTGCGGACGCTGACCATAACGCGTTGAGCGACCACCCTGAACCATCAGGAAGCGCCCGTTATCGACAGAGGAACGCGAATTGACGTAGCCGGCGGCGTCCTGAAAACGACCCCCCTGCTGCGACGTCTCGCGTTCGTATGCCATCAGGTCGTCAAAGTAGGCATTGACGACCTCGCGCGGATTGAGGCCCAAAAAACGAGCATAGCTCGAAATCATGCCCTGCGCATAGCCGCGCGGCGGCATCGAAGCAAAGTTACCGGTCTCGAAAAACTCGATGATCTGCGGCCTGATTTTGATGGTGTTGGCGACCTGCTGAATGGAAAGGCCCATTCGGCGACGCTGCTCGAGCAGCATGTCACCAAAGCGTGCAGCCATCAGAATCCTCCAAACTCACGATCTTCACGTGCCATCTCGGCGTCGACAGATTCCAGCGCGGCAAGCCCCTCCTCGTCCAACAGGACCTCGCGCGGCTTGGAACCGTCGGGCGGGCCGACGACACCCTTTTCTTCCAGCATGTCCATAATACGCCCGGCACGCGCATAGCCAACCTTCAGACGACGTTGCAGGCCAGATGTGGAGCCAAGCTGCGATTCCACCACAATATGGGCGGCTTCCCAAATGAGTGGATCATCGTCTTGCGGCTCGGCTACTCCGGTGCGGACAATGCCTCCGCCACCCGCCATGGACATGGAAGCGGGCGCCACGGCAGACAGGATCTCCTCGTGGTAGTCTGGCTCACTCTGCGACTTGACGAACTCGACAATCTCGTTGATTTCGTCGTCCGAGACAAAGCAGCCCTGGATACGGCGGGGCTTGCCCCAGTCGACCTTGGAGAACAGCATGTCGCCCAAACCGGTGAGCTTCTCGGCACCCATCTGGTCGATGATGACGCGCGAGTCGATGCCCGTGGCGACGTTAAAGGCGATGCGGTTGGTTATGTTGGCCTTGATAAGGCCCGTCACCACGTTGGAGCTGGGGCGCTGCGTGGCAACGATAAGGTGAATACCGGCGGCACGGCCCAGCTGTGCAATACGCACGATCGAGGCCTCGACATCCTTACCGGCGACCATCATCAGGTCAGAGAGCTCGTCAATGATAATGACCAGGTAGGGCATCTTTTGCGGCGGGTTGTCGTAATGCTCAAACTCGCCAGCGGCCTGCTTTTCGTTGTAGGTCGAGATCTTACGCACGTTGAGACGCTCGAAGACCTTCAGGCGACGCTCCATCTCGGACACAGCCCATTGCAGAGCGCTCGCGGCCTGCTTGGGCTCGGTCACCACGGGCACATAGAGATGCGGAAGACCGTTATAGCCCGCAAGCTCAACGCGCTTGGGGTCGACCATAATCAGGCGAACGTCCTCGGGAAGGGCGCGCATGAGCAAGGTCGTGATGATGGAGTTGATCATCACCGACTTACCAGAACCGGTCGTACCGGCAATCAACAGGTGAGGCATCTTGGCGAGGTCGGCAACAACCGGCGTGCCCTCGGCGTCGCGGCCGATGGCGAGCTCGAGCGGACCGCCCTTCACATAGGGCAGCACGTCGCCCAGATTGACGTTCTGGCGCTTGCGGTTGGGAATCTCGATGCCCACGAGCGAGGTGCCGGGGATCGGGGCAAAGATACGCACCGACTGGGCAGCGAGCGAAAGCGCGATATCGTCCTCGAGGCTCGAGATTTTGCTCACACGCTCGCCCTCACCGGGCTGCAGCTTAAAGGTCGTCACCGTGGGGCCGGCGATCCAGCCGACCACGCGGGCACTGCGGCCAAACTCAAGCAAGGTGGATTGCAGTGACTCAGCGGTCTGCTCCAGCTCCTTGTCCGAAGACGCAGCGGAAGCCGACTGCGGGTTGGCATGCAGGATTTCGAGCGGCGGAAGCTTGAGGCCGTCCTCCTCTTCGCCCTCGTTATCTGCGGCGCCGTCGTCCACTCCCCCATCACGAGCCGCAGCCGATTCGATAGCACTCGTGGCAGGCGCATCGGCAACCTTGGGATGCTTCAGGAAGTCGGGAATCTGAGGTGCGGCCGAAACAGGGTTCACGGCAAACGGCGGCTCGGACTCGTCAACCTTGTCCGGATCGTCCTCCATCGAAAGCTGTCCAGTGACCTGCCCGCGCTTGGCGTGGCGACGCGGCAGCAAGGTTGTCTTGGCGGTCTCGAGCGGAGCCTCGTCGTCCTCGTCGTCACCCTCGGTGAGCTCAATCTCGCTATCGGACCAAGACGGGTCGGGCTCACTCGTATTGAGCTTAGGCGCAGCCTTGCCCTTCTTGACATGGCGACGCGGCAGCAGCGTGGTCTTGGCCCGCTCGGCTTCAACCGACTCGGATACGTCGACAAACGGGTCATCGTCCTCGTCGTCATCCAAAACCGGGTCGACATCGCCACCCATGACCGTGGTCACCGCTGCGTCAGTCCCCTTCTGGCGCAGAATGCTCAGGTGCGGACGAGCGACGCCGGGAACAGACAGGGCCTCTTCATCGCCCCACGGGCTGGCGTTGACATCGGCACGACGGCGTTCGGCAAAATCTGCCGCACGGTCACGGGCGGAGCGCAAAACGCCACCCACCGAAAAGCCGATAATGACCAAACCAACGACGACAAGCCCCAGCAGGACAACCATGGCGATAGGTTTACCCAAGGCGTTTTGCAAGGCACTTGCGATAAAGGCGCCAATGTAGCCGCCCGACACGGAAAGGTTCTGCGGCGTAAACATAAGGTCGCACGAATCGCTCGTGCCCGGCACCATCAGCGAAAGAATGGAGACGACGGCGATAAAGACCAAGGCGCCGCCCGCAACAGAGCGCACGTTGAGCGGCGAGTCCTCACCCAAAAAGAGCGTGGCGGCAAACAGCAAGATGACGATCGGCAGCACGTAGGCGCCCAGACCAAAGCCCAGGTGGTAGAAACCGGCAACCGCAGCCGTCACGGGCGCTGTTGCCGGAGAGATCACGGCAATGAAGGACGCGATCGCCAAAACGGCGATGACCACACCGGCGATATCGCGATTGGCCGAAGGCTCGACCAGGGGCTCAAACTCATCAAACTCGGACTCGTGGCCCTTATTGGCACGCAGATGGGAACCGGCACCCTTAGCAGATGCCGGTTGGTTATTGGCCTTATTGCCTTTGGCGTTTTTTGCAGATCCGCGCGCCAAACTAAACCTCCATGACGACCGGGATGATCATCGGACGGGTGCGCGTACGGCTCCAGATAAAGTTAGAGAGCGAATCGCGCACGGCCTTGCGAATGGCATCGGAACCGCTGCTGGTAAAGCTAAACTTACCCTTCTCGATCGTCTTCATAATGGACGCGGAGGCATCCTCGGAGAACTGGTCGTCGATGGCAAACGAGACGCCGCGGCCCGAGAACTCGATGGCCTCGATCTTCTTGTGTTTGAGGGAGACAATGGCAACGGCCGTGACCATACCGTCGTTGGCGAGCTTCTGGCGATCGCGCAGGACGATGGGGTCGGTATCGCCGATACGCAGGCCGTCGACGTAAACGACACCGGACTCGACGGGCGTACCGCGCTTGACGATACCACCGCGCATCTCGAGCGTGTCGCCGTTATCGAGGATAAAGATATGATCGTCCTTGATGCCCATCTTGCGGGCCAGCTGCGCATGGGCGCGCAGATGCACGGCCTCACCGTGAACCGGCATAAAGTACGTGGGCTTGGCCATGGCCATCAGGAGCTTGAGCTCCTCCTGGCTACCGTGACCCGAGACGTGGACGAGAGCGCGGTTCTTATCCCACACGTCGCAGCCGAGCTTGGCCAGGCTGTTGACGACCTGCTGGACGGCCTTCTCGTTGCCAGGAACGGGAGTTGCCGAAAGGATAACGGTATCGCCCTCGTGGATGGAGAGCGTCTTGTGCTCGCCATTGGCCATGCGGGACAGGGCCGACAGCGGCTCGCCCTGCGAACCAGTGCACATGACGACGATCTTGTCGTCGGGCAGGTTATCGATATCGAAGGCATCGATGATATCGGCGTCATCGATGTTGAGGTAGCCCAGCTCACGCGCCACGCGGGTGTTCGTGAGCATGGAGCGACCGGTCACAACGACCTTACGGCCGCACTTGCGGGCGGCATCGCAGATCTGCTGCAGACGATGGATGTGGCTCGAGAACGACGCGACGAACACGCGACCCGGGGCGTTCTTGATGGCGTGCAACAGGTTGGGACCAACCTCGGCCTCGGACTTGGTAAAGCCGGGAACCGTGGCATTGGTGGAGTCGGAAAGCAGCAGGTCGATGCCCTGCTTGGCAAAACGGCTGATAGCGGCATAGTCGGGCGTGACGCCGTCGATGGGCGTCTGGTCGAGCTTAAAGTCGCCGGTGTGCATAACGGTGCCCTGGTTGGTGCGAATGAACACGCCCAGAGCGCCGGGGATGGAGTGCGTCATCGAGAAGAAGTCGAGCGAGATGCCGCCGAGGTTGACATGGCTGCCGCCCTTGACCTCACGGAACTTGGGTGCGCGGATGCGGAACTCGGAGAGCTTGCCCTCGATAAAGCCGAGCGTCAGCTTGCTCGAGAAGATGGGCACCTTATTGTTGAGGTCCTGCAGCAGATACGGAAGCGAACCGGTGTGGTCCTCGTGGCCGTGGGTGACGATGATGCCGCGGAGCTTCTCCTCGTTCTCAAGAACATAGGTGTAGTCGGGAAGCACCAGGTCGATACCGGGCTGGGAGTCATCCGGGAACATGAGGCCAGCGTCGACGAGCACCATGTCGTCGCCGCACTCGAAGACCGTCATGTTCTTGCCGATGCCGTCAAGGCCGCCAAGCGGGATGATCTTCAAGGGAGATGATTTTTTAGCTGCCATAGGTTAGTGTGGTTTCCTTTCTTCGAAACGGGTCTGGAACAACCGACGGGGCGCTTCTGGCAAACCGACCGCCGGGAACGTACAAACATGCATCACGGAGTCGATGCAATAACCCCAGTATGATACCCATTTGCCCACCAACAGACCACCCATGCATCAAAGCCCCATCCAAACCGGTCTATCCCGCCGGTTTCCCGTGGGGCGGGCACTGATGAAGTTTCCTGCTCTACAGTCCTGCTCACGACGGAGGCCACATTAAGTGGCCTCCTGT
>UQHT01000029.1 GCA_900540875.1 uncultured Collinsella sp. | reverse complement strand
CGGTCGCACGGAGAGCATTTCCCAGTTGACAAAACTATAGGAACACCCCCCGCAGTCGCTTAATGGCCTGCAAACTCATTCTATTAGAGAACCAGTCCTAATATCGAACCTATCCTCAAAATGTCGCTAATTTGACCCCAACAGCCCACGGCGTAAACCGATTTTGAGCCGCAAGGCCCAGAAGGGGCGCGCACGGCTTGCAGCTCGGCAAGGAGTGTCCCCAACTGCCACTCATTTAAGTACGTCCCCAATGAGTGCAAGTGCCGCAAGTGCCAATCAAATGACGAGAGTGGATAATCTCCCACTTTGAGCCCGCATGCAGGCCAAAAACGGGAGATTATCCACTCTCATTCTGTGGGTAGTCATTGGGGACGTTCTTAAACGACTAGTCAAACAAGAACGTCCCCAATGATTATGTCCAATGCGCTACACCAGGCGTATGGCCTCCTGGACGGCACCGTAAAGGTTGGCGTCGTTGCCGAGCTCGGCCGCCTTTATCTGCGGCACAGGAATGCCGGCAAGGGTCCCTTCGTAACTCGTGAGGGCCAGCGGCATCTGCGCACGCAGGGCATCAACGAGCTCGGGATGGCACGAGATGCCGCCTGCGATCACAAAGACCTCGGGGTCGAGCACGGCCTGCAGGTTGATGAGCTGTCCGTCAAAGGCGCGAGCGTAGCGGTCGAGTGCGCGCTGCGCCGCCATGTCACCACTCGCGATCCACTCAAAGGCGCGGCGGCCGTCCACCGGAGAACCCGCAGGCAGGCCCTTCTCGGCAACGGCAGCATCGCGGAGCGCACGCCAACCGCCCGAATCGGCAAAGGAGTTTCCCATGTTCGCGGCAGTCGTGACATCGTTGCGCAAGAAGCTGAACTCGCCTGCAAAGCAGTGCGCGCCGCGCAGGACCTTGCCGTCGATGACGATACCGCCGCCGATGCCCGTGCCGATAGCGAGCACCACGCCAAAACGCGTCCCGCGCAGAGCGCCAGCCGCATACTCACCGAGTGCACAGCACTTACCGTCGTTATTGACGGCAATCGGCACCCCCAGTGCCTCGCGCATGAGCTTTCCGAGCGGACAGCCATCCATAAACGTGAGCGCACCACCGCGATGGATCGTTCCTGTGACATCTCCCTCGTAGATGCCGCCGGGCGCACTCACGCCCACGGCGCTCACGCGCTCGCGATACGGCTCGACGAGCGAGATCAGCGCCGCGACCGTCTCCTCAGCCGTGGTAAAGCCCGTCGGCAGGCTTCCGCGCTCGCGGATGGAAAAATCCTCGCCCAGCACAGCCCATTTAACGGCCGTACCGCCCACATCGATTCCAAAAAACTCCTGCATGTTCACTCCTTACAAGCGTAGCCCCGGACGCGCATCGCCGCGACCATCACAGGGGCTACCCCCCTGCGATGGTCGTGCAGCAAGTCACGCCCGGTGCCGATTATCTCTGTTTTACGCCTCTAATTTGGTCAGGCGAAGCATCATATACTGCTTACTTGGGAGATCGATGCGGAACTTGCCCTCAAAGGTTCCGGGAAGCTCCTCCTCCGTCATGCCCCATGTGTCCACGACACTCACCTTGTATCGAGCGCCCGACTCGCCCTCAAACTCACGAGACCACTCATTTAAGTACGTCCCCAATGAGCGTGGCGGAATGGCTCCCCTTGGCAGCTTAAAGCCGTCATGCAGGAAGCATTCCGTCGCAGCCTAATGAAAGGGACTGGGTTGTAAATGTTGGAGAAGAGCCGTTAGCGCCCGGGGGCCAGGATCACCAGAGCGTCGTGCTCAAAGGGATGCTGAGCCACGCGCACGGTGCCGTCACCGTTATCGCGGACGGGCAGCTTGGCGATGCGCTTGTCCTCCATGTCGAGGACCGTCGCCGTCCAGCCACGCGCGCCGTCGAGCTTAAACTTGAGCGCCGTGGTGCGCGGCAGGTACGTGACGACGCGATCGCCAACGCGCGCCACACGGATGGCCTCGCGCGCGTCATCGAGCAGCTCCTGCGCCGGAACCACGGCAAGCGCATCGTCACCGGCAGTAGCGCCTAGGCTGGCAAGCACATGCTCGATCGCGCCAAAGTCCCACACACCCGCAAACTGCAGGCACTCTTGCCAGCGGAAGGGCATGTCAAAGCCCTCGCCCAGGACCGAACCCTGGCTGCGCGATGTCTGCCAGTTCCAAACGCCGTGCGCGCCATAGGTCACGCCGGCACTGGCGCCGGCAAGAATCGACGACCATACGCTCGCGCGGCAATCCTGCGCGGTAAAACGCCAGTAGACGTTGCGCGACGCACCCATCTGCTCGTAGCAAGGCTCGGAGTTGACCATCGGCTTTTTGGGATAGTTGGCGATAAAGTCCTGCGGCAGACGCCATGCCTCGGGCTGGCCCTCGTAGTTGTGGCCGGGCTGGAACATGTAAAAGTCCAGACGGCCCAGATACTGCGCCGGAATGGTACGATTGCCGCGGTTGATATGCATGGTGCGCAGTGCCTCGGGCGCGCGCTTGACGACCTCGTCGAGCGCGTCCTCGTAATAGACGATCGCCTCGTCGCCGGCAAAGTCGGTATCGCCCGTCACTACGTAGACGGGGTCGAACTCGCCCAGGTTCTCGACGACGCGGGCAACGTGGGCACGGACCTCCTCACGCGGCATAACCTCGGCGCCGCAACGCTCGGCGATCTTGGCACCCCAGGTACCGGGCACGTAGTTGCACCACATAAGCACGAGCGCCGGACGGATGCCGTGCTCGACGGCAGCACGGCACATGGCGGCGGCGCGGTCCCAATATGCCTGGTTGGGACGGGACCAATCAAAGTGCACGCCGTCCTCGCTGGCATAGGGCCAAATGCCCAAGTCGGGGCAGCAGCGATCCCACTGCGGCAGCGTGTTGATCTGCAGCACGTTCATGCCCTGCTCGGCACGGCGGGTCAGGTAGTAGTCCCAGTCGTCCTCGGCGATGCTCGTAAATGCGCTCCAGCACGTATCGGCAAACCAAAAGAACGGCTTGCCGTCGCAGAGGAACCCGTCCTCACGGGTATTGACGGTCAGTTTTCCCAAGCTCATATGGCACCTTTCTCTTGGGGAGACTTGCTAGGAGGGAGGTAAAGAAGTCGCCTGCCGCATTATCACAGTAGGGTCTGCGGCTGCAGTTGCTCAGCTCAAATTGAACGCACGCGAAGCACAGGGCCCTTACGTCTCTCCTAAAAAGTCTACAGGAAGGCCCCGCCGGGCTTATACCAAGCGGGGCCCTGTCGTGTAGGGGGTCTTATTTAGACCGAGGCTGGGGCGACTAGGCCTCCATCTCGGCGAGCTCCTCCTTGGAGAAGCCGGTGAAGTAAACCACGACGGCGGACACGATGCACGCGACAGCCATACCGACAACGGCACAGATGGTGTTCTCGAGACCACCCTGGAGGTAGCAAAGGAATACCAGGAAGTTCGTGGCCATGGCACCAATGTAGAGAGTAACGTGGAGCAGCGCGGAGACGAGGGCGCCAGCGGCACCACCGATAATCATGCCGATCATGGTGCGACGGAAACGAAGCACGGTACCGAAGAGCGCAGGCTCGGTAACGCCACCGAGGAGTGCGGAGACGACGTAGCCGGCGCACAGGCCCTTCTCCTCCTTATTGCGGATGCGGAGGAAGGCACCGATGGCACAGCCCCAAACGGCGG
Source organism: uncultured Collinsella sp. (assembly GCA_900540875.1). Classification (GTDB taxonomy): domain Bacteria; phylum Actinomycetota; class Coriobacteriia; order Coriobacteriales; family Coriobacteriaceae; genus Collinsella. The sequence continues at coordinate 31,332 of UQHT01000029.1, read as the reverse complement.
TCATGGCACAGTTAGTAGCAACGAACAGGAAGGGGTCGTAACCAACCTGCATGATGTGGACCATGGCGATCATGAGGACCGGCATGTGCATGCCGGCAACGACGAACAGCTGCCAGAAGGCACCAAGGATCACCATGGCGAGGATGGTAAACACACCGCCGAAGTTCTGCAGGCCGAAGAGGACGGCAGCGACGCCCTGGCCGAGCAGGTCGCCGATAGGAGCGAGGCACAGGAACATGATGGGGACGACGACGATCATGGTGAAGAAGGGGGTGAAGAGCGTGGACAGAACGTCGGGCACATGCTTCTTCATGAACTTTTCAACCACATAGAGCACAGGCACGGTGAGCATGATGGGCAGAACCGTCTGCGAATAGTTAGCAGCAGCGATCTGGATACCGTAAACGCTCATCATCGAGCCCTCGGCAGCGGCCGAGACAATGCTCGGGGCAACAAGGATGCCACCGCAGAGCAGGCCGAGCATCGGGTTGGTGCCGAGCTTCTTTGCGGCTGCATATCCCAGGTAGATTGGCAGGAAGTAAAAGCCGGCCTCGTACAACGTGGTATTAAAGAACGTGTACGTGGGATCGGTTTCAGACAGAAGACCGAATACCTGCGGACCGAGGACGACAGCAAAGGTACGGAACAGACCAGCAGCCATAACCAGCGGGATAAGCTGGACCATCGTGCCGGAGAGGTAGTCGAGAGTCGCGTTGCCGATGCCCTTGAGCGTAAGCTTCTCCTTGGGAGCGTCGTCGAGGTTCTCGTCGACGGCGGCACCGCGTGTAACACCGGAGATGGCGACAAACTCTTCAAGAACCTTGGGCACATTCTGGCCGATGATGACCTGGAGCTGGCTGCCGGAGAACTGGCAACCCAAAACGCCCTTGATCTTCTTAATCTTCTCGACCTCGGCCTTGTTGTTGTCCTTGAGCGTAAGGCGCAGACGCGTCATGCAGTTGGTGGCGATCTTGACGTTCTCGGCGCCACCAACGAGCTCGAGGACCTCGGTGGCAATCTGCTTGTTGTCTGCCATGGGACCCCTCCTCAATAATTATGCGGCGTACCTAACGCCGCGACTTGCATGGACCCTTACCGCTATAACCCCTTACGGCGGCCCGGGCTTTAACGTTGCAGTAAACAATTTGTTTACTGAACGTTTACGGGCTTTAGTTTACACGGAGTGCCTGATTTGTGGCAATTTTGCCGTCTGAAGTCCGGTGAACGGTAGGAAATGGGGGGTAAGCGTATTTAGACGGTAGAAGATGTCTATTTGACCAGATATTGATATATGGCTATTTACGTGGGCTTTTATTTTGATAAACACCTTTGTAACGAGCTAGCTCATCAACAAAAGTCCTGCTAGTTAATAGTAAACGTCTGTTTAGTAGTTCATTGCGTGTTCAGTTTTACCGTTTACCGAGTTCAACTGCTCATTCTACAGTTCTGCATTAAACTAAACATGTTTAGTCTGTATTGCCGCCCTTGTTTAGTACTTGCGGCACAAAGGAGTAGCTCATGGAACTCAAATCGTGTACCTACGCAACCGTCACCACGCTGGGCGATTTTGGCCCCTGGATCAACAAAGTGGTGCTCGACCTGCCGTGTGTTGTGCGCGCCAACGACGTGAACGAGCACACGTTCAATATCTACTGTGCCCGCCACGAGCGCGCCGGCGAGGTTCTGATGCGCAAGGAGCACGGGGCCGATCACGCAGCGCCCTCCGTAGGCTACGTGCCGGTGCTCGCCGCCTACCCCTGTGATGAGAACGGTCAGCGCCTGCCCAAGGGCACACACGTAGCGCTCGAGACGCCCGAGGTGCGTCTCACCAAAGAGATCGAGGGTGGCGTGCTGGGTTCGCGCTATATAGAGAACCGCCTGCGCGTGACGCAGCTTGTGGCGCTCCCGGGCGAAGACGGCGACGACCCCACCGCGGGCCTCGTCTTCGATCGCAGCCGCGGCGACATCTGTCCCGCGCTCAAGGGCTGGCATAACGCCGTGCAGCAGACGCCCGTCGACGGCATCGCGCTCGAGTACGGCTATTTTGAGCCGAGCTTTGAGCCCGCTGACTCCGCGCTCTTCAACCCGTTTGCTCCCAAGGACACGCCCGCCGTCGAAAAGGCGCCGCTGATCGTGTACCTGCACGGCGCCGGCGAGGGCAAGGGCGCCACGCAGGGCGAAGGCGCCACGCGTGCCTACACCGGCAACCGCGTGACAGCGCTCTCGCAAAAACAAATCCAGCGCTACTTTGGCGGCTTTGCCTGGGTTCTTGTGCCGCAGTCGCCCACGTTTTGGATGGACAACGGCGTCGAGCAGCTTGGCCGCTCCAACCAGAGCATCTACTCCCCCGTGCTCAAGGCGCTCATCGACGAGTTTGTCGCCGAGCATGCCGACCGCATCGATACCGACCGCATCGTGGTCGCCGGTCTTTCCAACGGCGGCTTTATGACCCTGCGCCTGTGCGCCGACTACCCCGATTTCTTCGCCGCAGGCCTTCCCTGCTGCGCGCCGTGGTACAACGCCACGGACGAGGACGTGGTCGCGCTTGCCAAGACGCCGCTGTGGTTTACGCACTCCAAGGGCGACGAACTCGTGTGTCCGCAGCAGACGGTGCTGCCGTTGTTCGCGCGCTTGCGCGGGGCGGGCGCCAACGTGCACCTCACCTACTTTAGCCATGTCGAGGACCTGACCGGCGTGTATCGCGAAGCCGATGGCTCGGCCAAGAAGACGTTCAACCACGGCGTGTGGATCCACCAATTCAACGACCTGTGTTATCAAGACTTCGACGGGGGCAACGTACTCATCGACGGCGAGCCGGTGGGCTGCTGGGAGTGGTCGGCCAGGGTTTCGAGGTAACCATCCCATCGGGGGCTCTGACCTTTAGTTTTGTAAACGTCCTCGCGCATGAGCCCCGCTTATCCTGCTCCTTCGGAGCATCGGATAAGCGGGGCTCGCGCTGCGGAATGTTTACAAAACTAAAGGTCAGAGCCCCCCTAAGTTAACGTTGTTCGAAACGCTGGTCGGCCGCTTCCGGCGGGCCGCCGGGTCGCGGGCGATGGGGGCGTGGGTCCCGTCTTGCCTTGCGCGTAACTGGCTGAAATTATTTTGGTTGGAGCTTTGCTTATGTCTCAAAATTTGACTCGGGTGATTGTTACTACCGATATGGAAGTCGATGATATGAACTCACTTGTTCATTTGGCTCTGTATCTTAATTTGCTTGATGTGCAGGCTGTGGTGTATACGGCTTCGCAGTATCACTTTCTTGGGGATGGAGTTCATACGCTCGGCGAGGTGAATTCGCATTGGCGGACCAAGGGTGTGCGCTCCTATACCTGGGATGTTGTGCCTCATGAGCCCGATCCGCTGGCCGGCGAACTTCGCGAGTATCGGCCTTTTCCCGAGCATTGGATCGAAAGTCTTTGGAGCAACGAATACGCCCGGGCTTGGCCGCAGCTGCAGGCCAATGCCGTTGCCGCCGGCGAGCCGTCCTTCCCCACGCCCGCACAGATGATTGAGCGTACGTTTGTGGGAAATGTTGCTTTTGAGGGTGATGTGACTGAGGAGACGCCCGGTTCGCGCGTCATCGCCGATGCCATCATGAACGACGACCCCCGCACGCTGTGGCTGCTCAGCTGGGGTGGTATGAATACTATCGTTCGTGCCCTCATGAGTATTGCCGAGCGTTATCGCGCCACACCCGAGTGGCCCACTGTGCAGCAGCGGGTCTATCAGAAGGTGCGCGTGATGGGCGTTGCCGATGGCGTGGGACAGGACAACTCGTGGCTCGACCATGGGCGCGAGCTCTTTCCCGAGCTCGTCTTTTGGCGTGTGCCCTATATGTATGGCGGCTATGTCGACGCCAAGACGGCTCAGCCCGATACGCTGCCGCTGTTTAAGGCTCCTTGGCCTGAGCAGAATCTCACGCAGGACAACGGCCCCCTCATGGCGCGCTACATGCTCTATGGCGATGGCAAGGTCTACGAAAACGAGCCTGAGCGCTTTCAGTTTGGCAAGCATGCCCGTCTGGATTGGGGCCTGGAAGGCATGCCCGCGGTGCAGTTTGAGCGCGGCGACTTTATGGCCGAGGGTGACAGCATGACCTATATTCCGCTGCTGCCGTTTGGCCTGCGCGGTATCGACGACCGCGGCTTCGACACACTGCTCGGCCGCATGTTTCTTGATGGGCATCCCGATGCGAACGCGCCCGCCGGTCTTGCCGCCCTCGGCACGCCTGCAGACGACAATCTCAATCCCTATCTGCGTGCCTATCAGGAAGACTTTGCCGCCCGCGCGCAATGGTGCGCCCATGATCCGGCCATCTGCTCGCATCCGGCACATGTTGTCGAGGTCACGGCCGACCGCAGCGCCGCAGCCGGCGAGCGCATCGACCTTGCGGCGACCATCGTCGACCCCGACGACCGCGGCTTCGACGCACATTGGGATATCGCCGTGGACCCGTCGAGCTATGCAGGCGTCCAGGATCTGTCGATGTGGCAAGAATGCACGGTAGACACCGCTTTCATCGTGCCCGCCGACGCACGACCCGGCGACCGCTTTGTGCTCACCCTCACCGTGCTGACGCACGCCGAGCGCCCCTGCACCCGCTACGCCCAGGTCGCCGTGACTGTGGCGTAGCAAGGACAGCGCCAATATTCAACAAAGAGCGTCCCCAGGTACCAAACGAGCGAGGATTTTTGGACACCCAAATGACGAGAGTGGATAATCTCCCACTTTGAGCCTGCACACAGGCCAAAAACGGGAGATTATCCACTCTCATTCTGCGGGTACTCATTGGGGACGTACTTAAATGAGTACCCACTCATTTAAGTACGTCCCCAATGAGTAGGAAAAATGGGCCATGTGTCCCAGTTGTGGAGACTCCTTGAGCCGTCTGGGTATCGTGAAAGGCTGCGCACTCCCCCATCATCAAAGGTGACACACGCTACCAGTTGATGGGAGGCAGCCATGGGCTTCTTTGACAAGATGTTCGAGAAGAAAGAGTGCGCGATTTGCGGTACCGAGCTGGGACTTCTAGGTAAGACAAAAATCAATGAAGGCTACCTGTGCAAAGAGTGCGCCGGCAAGCTCTCCCCCTACTTTCACGGCTATCGCTCCAGCGCCGCGGACGATATCCGCGAGCAGCTCGCCTACCGCGAGGCCAATGCCGAGCGTCTGGCGTCGTTCAACCCCACGCGCACGCTTTCTGCCGGGCGCACCAACATCATGCTCGACGAGGACGCGGGCCTGCTGATCATTACCTCGCAGAGCCGCTGGCGCGACGCCAATCCCGACATCATCGAGTTCTCGCAGGTACTCGGCTGCGATATGGATATCGACGAGCATCGCACCGAAATCTATCGCGAGACCGAGGACGGCGAGCGCGAGAGCTACAACCCGCCGCGCTACGACCTGGATTACGACTTTAATCTGACCATCCACGTCAACACGCCGTACTTTACCGAGATCAACCTGCGCGTGAACGACTCCACCATCGATCAGCGCGGTTCCATCGAATACCGCGAGGCCAAGCGCCAGGCAACCGAGGTCCGCGACGCGCTAGTGCAGCTGCGACAGGAGACACGCGACAGCGTCGTGGCCGCCAAGGCCCCCAAGACCGCAGTGACCTGCCCCTTCTGCGGAGCCACCACCATTCCCGATGCCAGCGGGCGCTGCGAATACTGCGGCGGCGCCATCGGCGCATAGCCTCCGGCACGGAAAGGACCGATCATGGCCTTCGAGAGCGTCAACTATCAGTGCCCCGCATGCGGCGGCCCCCTTCACTTTGCCAGTGCCGAGCAAAAGCTCGTCTGCGACTACTGCGATTCGCGCTTTGAAGTCGAAGAAGTCGAGGCCCTCTATCGCGAGCGCCAGGACAAGGCCGACGCCAAAGCCGATGCGGCAGCCGCAACGCCCAAGCCCGTCGCCGACGACGCGGTGCAGGAGCTCGCCCAAAACGCCGGCTACATCTGCTCGTCGTGCGGCGCCGAGCTCGTGTCCGACGGCACCGTCGCCGTCACCACCTGCCCGTACTGCGGCAACTCCGCCGTGGCGCCCGGCCAGCTCTCTGGCGACTTCTCGCCCGACCTGGTGATTCCGTTTAAGCTCGGGCGCGATGACGTCACGGCCGCACTCAAGGAACACTACAAGGGCAAGATCTTGCTGCCCAAGAGCTTTGTCACCGGCAACCACATCGACGAGGTCCAAGGTGTCTACGTGCCGTTTTGGCTCTACGGCGCCCGCGTTGACGGCGAAGTGTATTTTGACGCGACCAACGAGACCGTGACCGAGGAATCCGATCGCACCGTCACGACCACCGACCACTACGATGCCTATCGCAAGGGCAATATCTCGTTTAAGCGCGTGCCCGTCGACGGATCGTCCAAGATGCCCGACGGCCACATGGACGCCATCGAGCCGTTTGACTACGACGCGCTGCGTCCGTTCTCGGTCGCATATATGCCCGGCTACATCGCCAACCGTTACGATGAGGATTGCGAGACGTGCAAGGCGCGCGCCGAGCGCCGCATGGAGGAGAGCACGATCTCGGCCCTGCGCGAGACCGTCGTCGACGAATACGACGATGCCACGGTCGAAAGCAAGCAGCTCGACTACACCTGGGAAGACAGCGACTACGCCCTGTTCCCCGTCTGGATGCTCTCCACCTCGTGGAACGGCAAGAGCTACCTGTTTGCCATGAACGGCCAGACCGGTCGCATGGTCGGCGAGCTTCCCTGCTCCAAGCCCAAGCTCGCTATCGCCTCGGTGCTGTTCTTTGTGATCGGATTTGTCCTCTCCCAAATTCTCTTTATGGGCGAGAACGCCTTCAATCCGGATTACCTCGCCTTTGATATCGAGGGCATCCTCATCAACATCATCGCGCCACTGATCATCGTGATTATCGGGGACGTGCTGCTGGTAGGCCAGCTCAAGACGGCCAACGAAGCAACCCATGCCGATGAGTATTGTGGCGAGCTCGACCTGACCGAGAAGCACGACACCTTCAGCCACACCGAGACCACCGTTGTCATGAAAGACGACAAGGACGACTAAGCAATCCGACCAATACCACCCGGCCTTTGACGAGAAAGGAAGATCACCATGGGACTCTTGAAAGCTGGATTGGGAGCTGCCGGCGGCGTCATGGCCGACCAGTGGAAGGAATTTATCTACTGCGAATCGATGCCTGCTGACGTCTTGGCCTGCAAGGGCAGCAAACGCACCGGTGGCCGCAGCTCCAACACGCGCGGCGAGGACAACGTCATCTCCAACGGCTCGGTCATCGCCGTCAACGACGGCCAGGGCATGCTCGTGGTGCAAAACGGCAAGATCATCGAGGTAGCGCTCGAGCCCGGCGAGTTCGTCTTCGACACCGGCAGCGAGCCGAGCGTCTTTAGCGGCAACCTGGGCGACTCCATCAAGGAGACGTTTGCCAATATCGGCAGCCGCTTTACCTTTGGCGGCGACGCGGGCAAAGACCAGCGCGTCTACTTCATCAACACGAAAGAGATCATCGGCAACAAGTACGGCACCGCCTCGCCCGTGCCCTTCCGCGTGGTCGATAACAACATTGGCCTGGACGTCGACATCTCCGTGCGCTGCAACGGCGAGTACTCGTACCGCATCACCAACCCGCTGCTGTTCTACACCAACGTGTGCGGCAACGTGACCGATAGCTACACGCGCGACAAGATCGACAGCCAGCTTAAGTCCGAGCTGCTCACCGCCCTGCAGCCCGCCTTTGCCAAGATCTCGGAAATGGGCATCCGCTACAGCGCCATCCCCGGCCACACCACCGAGCTCGCCCGCGCGCTCAACGAGGTCCTCTCGGCCGACTGGCGCGACCTGCGTGGCGTCGAGATCGTGAGCTTTGGCGTTAACTCCATCGCCGCCTCGCAAGAAGACGAGCAGATGATCAAGGACCTGCAGAAGGCCGCGGTCATGCGCGATCCCACCATGGCAGCAGCCAACATCGCCAGCGCCCAGAGCGACGCAATGCGCGCGGCAGCCGCCAACCCCAACGGCGCGATGGCAGGCTTTATGGGCATGGGCATGGCAGGTGGTATGGGCGGTATGAACGCCAGCCAGCTGTTCGCCGCCGGCCAGGCACAGCAGCAGGCTGCCCCGCAGCCAGCTCCGGCACCCGCCCCCGCACCGGCCCCCGCCGCCCCCGCGGCAGGCGGCTGGACTTGCAGCTGCGGTGCCACCAACACCGGCAAGTTCTGCTCCGAGTGCGGCAGTCCCGCACCCGCCCCGGCACCGGCCAAGTGGTTCTGCCCCAACTGCGGCAGCGAAAACGGCGGCAAGTTCTGCAGCAACTGCGGAACGCCTAGGCCCTAACCCCTTTATCTGGTAATTGGCGGGGGTTCCGCCGCCCCCGCATTTGCTTCTATGGGTTTTCACACAAGAAGGAGGACACCATGAAGACAACGTTCAAAAAGTCCGCACTCGCATTCCTGACATGCGTCCTGGCGCTCGCCTTTGCCCTGACGGGCTGTAGCGGCGGCGGCAAGGACCCCAAGGCCAACTTTGTCGGCAGCTGGGAGCTCTCGGGTGGAACCTCGGAGGGCGAGGAGCTGACCGAGGAGTACATGGAGATGTTCAAGGAATGGGGCATCAGCTGCATCTTGGTCCTGGACGAAGACGGCACGGGCAGCCTCGATTTGTTCTCCGAAGTTTCCGACCTAAAGTGGGAGGCCAAGGACGCTACCACCGCGAGTATCACCGTCGACAAGGAGACGACCGACGTGAAGCTCGAGGACGGCAAGCTTGTCCTTGAGGACGGCGAGGACAAGCTCATCTTTAGCAAGTCCGATAAGGACCTGTCCGGTACCGTGAAGAAGGATCGCGAGGCCGCCGAGAAGGAAGAGGAAGTCGAGGAGGCCGTCGAAGACGGCGATGTCCAGAGCGTCGAAATCTCCCCCGCCGTCACTGTCGCCGATGACGACCTGTGCACCATCACCATCACCGAGAAGTTCCAGGACGACTGGGGCGACATCGGCTTTGTCGTCAACATCACCAACAAGAGCGACAAGGACCTGACCTTCTACGCTCCCACCGGCAAGACAAACGTCAACGGCACCATGAAGGAAGCCTGGTTCTCGGCCCACCTGATGCCCGGCACCAACGCCACCGAAGAGTTCACCTTCTCGAAGGGCACGCTTGACAGCTTCGACAGCCTAGTCAACACGACCATCGGCATCGACGCCTACCTGACCGATTCCTACGAGGACGTCGCCTCCTACAGCGCAACCATCGCGTAGCGGCACGTAACATCAGCCGCGGATTGGCGGACACATCCGCGCACACCAGACGGTGCTGCAGGAGTTGATCCTGCAGCACCGTCGCTTTTATGCCGATACGTAACGATCGTTAGCGCTCCATGTTGGGAACGATGCTACCCTCCGTTACCGCGCGCACAGCCAGACGCATGATGTTGTCGTAGCCGGTCTTGTTGAGGATCTCCGAGATGCGGCGTTTGATGGTGCCCTCGCTCATAAACAGCTCGGCCGCAATCTCGCGACGACTTTTGCCCTCGCAGGCAAGGCGCAAAATCGATAGCTCGACATCGTCGAGGGCTGCCGTGCCCGAAAAAATGCTCTCGGGCGGCTTGGGAAACGTGCAGTAGCCAGCCAACGTGGAGCGCATCACGGCGAACAGCTCGTCGATACCGACGTTCTTGTACACAAAGCTATCGACGCCCACCTCGCGGGCCTGATCGACAAAGGTGATCTCGGGCATGCCTGTCATGATAATGATGCGACACTCGGGCAGCTGCTCCTTGATGCGTGCCGCCGCCACGATGCCGTTTGAATCGTGTTCGGTGCACACGTCCATCAGTATCATGTCCGGACGCTCCTTGAGCGCGACACCCAAGGCCTCGGAGGCATCGGCGATCGCGGCAACGACGGTCATATCGGGCTGGTCGCCAACGGAGCGCGCAAGGCTCTCGCGCAAGATGGCCTGGTCTTCGACGATTAACACGCGAATCATGAGCTTCTCCTTTGGGCCGTGGCGTTAGAGTTTAGCGGGATGGATACCGCAAGCGTAAAGGGCGGGGCGGGGCGGACTTCCAGGCTGCCGCCCAGATCTTGCGCGACATGCCTCATACCTGGGATACCCGTTCCCTCGCGATACGATACGGGCGCAGGCGCGCCGTCGTTAGAAACGGTCATCCGCGCAACAGCGCCGTCTTCCGACGTCTCCTGCCACAAGCGCACATGGACCCGATGCGCCTGCGCATGCTTGGTGGCATTGGTCGAGGCTTCGCGGATAATCTGCAAAAAGGCTGCCGCGACACGCGCGTCGCTTGGCAGCTCGCCCTCCACATCGATCTGCACGCTCACCAGACCAAAGGCATGGACGATATCGCCCAGTTGCTCTGCCGGTTCGGCGTCGCCCCCGCTGCGCAGATCGGCAGCGATTGAGCGCAGCAGCGGGTCGATCTGCTCGAGTGACTCGTCATCCAGGCGTCCCTCCTCCAGATAACGATGGAGGATGGACAGGCGCTGCCCGATCACGTCGTGCACGCGAGCGCGCATACGCAGATAGGCCGCATTGTCAGCAACCTTTTTGACTTCTTCGATCTGGGCCTGGAGCTCTTGGCCCGCAAGCTCAAGCAGGTGGTTGGCCTGCGCCAGGCGGTCATGCGCATGCGCATACTCTGTCACGTCCAGACCGATTATGCGCTCGAACGAACGGCCCAAGACCATAACGTCATCGCACACAAACAGGCGAATCTCGGCGGGAGAAACCTCGACCACCGCACGCGCCTCACCAAAGCGGTCCAGGTTGATCCGCACGCGGTTCTTACCGCCTTCGGGCATTTGCATGCTGAGCTTGCGCAGGTCGTTCCATGTACCGCTCATATCGCCTAGGTCGGTGGGCATATGAAGCTCCACCAGGTTTTTGCGCATGCAGCGGTTCATAAGCAGTGGACGGCCCCTCGAGTCCAGATACAGGATGCCCACGGGAATCACGTTGATGGTTTCGATCGTCGAGAACGCGGTGATATCCTCCTGGCGGTTACGGACGTCCATCAAGAGCGCCGCGACGGAACGGAACAGGAAGAACGCTCCCTCTGCGATAAGGACAACGGCCCACACCGAGCCCATGGCAAAAACCACCGGCGGTGTCACGGCGCCAACAAGCAGCAGCTCGGCCAGCATGACAGGGCGACGATAGTGCACCATGAGGACCACGCCATAGGCAAAGATCGCGGCATTGAGCCACAGCACTCCGCCCATTGCCCTGGCGCAAACGTCAAGCGGCGCCACCAGATACGAGCCAGACGACGCGAATAAGATGAGCGCCGAAATCATCAGGTGAAGCACGAGGCTCGTCTCATAGGCGCAAATCACCTTACGGTTATAGGACGAGCGGCGCGATGCGATGAGCGGGACGTGGATCATCTGCAGACACGCAGCCAGGGCAAAGACAACATCGAGCGCAACGATTTGGGGAAGGATGAACGAAATCTGCATCGTCACTCACCCGCCCTCGGCATCAAGACGATCATGCGCAGCTGGCCGGGCTCGCCCTCAAGGCGGTATGCCACGTTGCGCCCTTGCAGAGCGCTTTCGAGCTCTTGCGCAGCGGGCGTCTGCGAAAGATCTTCATCATCGTTGGAAAAAAGCGTGGCGCGCAGCTCGACACTGCACCGGTCATGGTCGCCCAAGTGATACATAAGCGCCGGATGGTCGGTGGTGTAGGCAAAAAACGCAAAGTCATACACGCAGTCGTACAGGGCGCTTACCGTACTGGCGTGCATCGGGCGCCGTATGGCGATAATCGAGGCGCAATCGACATCGATGATGCGCAGGTCACTTGCAAGCTCGTTGGCGATGAGCTGAATGCGGTCGCGGTCAAAACCGCTCTCCCCGTGCTGTGCCAACGTGAGCGACCCCTTGCGTTTGCAATAGGCGACGAGCATCTTGGCGCGCTGCAGCATGCGGTAACGCTCGTGCGAAGATGCCTCATCGGTCAACGGCGGCAGCGAGCTCAACAGGTCGTACATCCCTTCGAGCGCACGGGCAAGCGCTTGGTCCACGTCTTGGACCAGTAAGGTCTCGGCCTCTTGGTCTGCCAAATGTGTCTTAAGGTCGTAGTCGGCGGCAAGCAGCTCATTTTGGCGTTGCAGCTCCATGCGACGATGCGCCAGTTCGCGATTGAGTTCGTTGAGCTCCGAGACGTCCTGGGCAAGGAGAGCCGATCCACCCAGCAGCGGAAAGGCGCGATACATTACATCGGGATCGGACGCCACGGCAAAGGCGTGAGCGTGCCCGTGCTCTTGGATCCGCAACTCCTCACGCACGCCTACCGGCATTGGCTTTGACACCGGCGTGACATAGACTTCCTGCAGGTCACGCGTTAGAACTTTGAGGTCAAGCGGCAAGGTGCCGAAAATACCGGCGATATCGTGGTACGACGGGATGACACCGCAATCGAGACAGATTTCCATCGCCACCACGCACAGGACGCAGTAGACAAGTGAAAAATTAAGCCTCCATGCCCAGGGCACACGCAGCGCATATGAAATGGCAAAGAACGCGCCGCCCAATAGGACAAGCGCGGCCGTGCCCGAGAAACGCTGAATACGAAAAGACGAGGACCGTCCTACCAAGATAAAAAAGGCAACGAAGTTAAAGGCTGTCCATACCAGAACGGTACCGTAGCCCCAACCATATGTGTAATCGTTGCTCCAGGTTCCACTCGATCGATCGAAATGGAAGACCTGCTGATGAACATCGTTAGTAAGCACAAAGCTGATAAGCAGGACAGCCATGACCCACAAAACGGTGCGGTACCGACGCCCCATACGATGCTGTTCCAAACCCGCGAGGCGCAGACCGCACAGCTGGTAGATCAGCGGAATGAGCGTCATGGGCACGTAGTACAGGTACCACAGCACGGTGGCATAGAACGGCGTGAACGACTTATATTTGAGGATGACCTCGATCATCCACAGGGCACAAATGGCGGCGATGGCAACAAGGCGGCGGCGCAAGACGTAGTCCAAGCAGCGTAGGTACGCCAACACACCCCAGATTGAAAATGCAATTGCGGCGACAAGCAGCGGGAGAGAGCTCGAGTGGACGAGCGCATCCACGACCTCTTCGGACACCTCGCTATAGGCGGGCACGGTGTTGGAAAGCTTGGGGTCGGAGGCGAACAGTGCCGGCAAGACTGCCAAAAGCATAAGGAACAGCGCGGTAATGGCGCCGGCGATAACAAAGACGCGGTGGCGATACACGCCATGCGATATGCCAACAAGGAATCGCGGCATGGCGAAGAGCCTGCCGCCCCTGGGATCCGCCACGGGTGCGGATCGGGCGGCCGCGTGGCCGATATGTCGCTCGCAGGTACCCATAGTGCTTTTAGTGTACCGACAGGCGGGCCCAAAAAGCGGGCCACATGTCCCAAAATCCGCCGACGGCGAGGGACGTCGCCAGCGACTAGCCGTTTAAGAACGTCCCCAATGACTAAGACAAAACGAGCGAGGATTTTTGGACGCCCAAATGGCGAGAGTGGATAATCTCCCACTTTGAGCCCACAAACAGGCTAAAAACGGGAGATTATCCACTCTCATTCTGCGGGCGCTCATTTAAGTACGTCCCCAATGAGTGCTTTCACTTCTTTTAACAAAACGCCCGGCGGGCATTAACTGCTCGCCGGGCGTTTTGGTTAGGAGGCTATGGTTGTTGGGAAGCCTTAGGCCAGGTCCTCGCCGTTCGTCTCGATGACGTGTTTGTACCAGTCGAAGCTCTTCTTTTTGGAACGCTTGAGGGTGCCGTTGCCCGCATCATCGCGGTCGACATAGATAAAGCCGTAGCGCTTGGACATCTCGCCCGTGCCGGCAGACACCAGGTCGATTGGGCCCCAGGTGGTGTAGCCCAGCAGGTCAACGCCGTCCTCGGTCACCGCATCGCGCATCGCGGCGATATGCTGGCGCAGGTAGTCGATACGGTAGTCGTCGTTGATGGAGCCATCCTCCTCGACAACATCCTTGGCGCCCAGGCCGTTCTCGACCACAAACAGCGGCTTCTGATAACGGTCGTACAGGTCGTTGAGGGTGATGCGGAAGCCCAGCGGATCGATGGCCCAGCCCCACTGGCTCTCCTGCAGGTAGGGGTTCTTGGCGCCGGCGAAGGCGTTGCCCTGGGTGCGCTCGACATCGGGGTTATCGGCACCGGCGGAGCAACGGGTGCTGTAATAGCTAAAGCTGATGAAGTCGACGGTGTTGGCGGCCAGGATCTCGCGGTCCTCATCCGTCATGCCCACATCGATGCCCAAACGCTCGAGCTTCTTGACGGCATAGGCCGGGTAGTAGCCGCGGCTCTGAACGTCGACGAAGAAATAGTTGCTCTGGTTGTCAATCTGCGCTTGGCGCACATCGCCCGGACGGCAGCTGTAGGGGTAGTAGCTACCTGCGGCAAGCATGCAACCGATCTTGACCTCAGGGTCGATCTCGTGAGCGATCTTGGTTGCCCAAGCGCTGGCGACGAGCTCGTTGTGGGCGGCCAGGCACTCGACGGCCTCCTTGTTCTCGCCCTCCTCAAAGACCAGACCGGCACCCATAAACGGCAGGTGCAAGATCATATTGATCTCGTTGAAGGTAAGCCAGTACTTCACCAGACCCTTGTAGCGGGTGAAGATCGTGGTCGCGAGGTTCTTGTAGAAGTCGATGAGCTTGCGGTTGCGCCAGCCGCCGTACTCCTTGATGAGGTGAATCGGGCAGTCGAAGTGCGTGATGGTCACGAGCGGCTCAATGCCGTGCGCCTGACACTCGCGGAACACGTCCTCGTAGAAGGCCAAGCCGGCCTCGTTGGGCTCAGTCTCGTCACCGTTGGGGAAGATGCGGGTCCACGCCAGGCTCATGCGGAAGGTCTTAAAGCCCATCTCGGCAAAGAGGGCGATGTCCTCCTTGTAATGGTGATAGAAATCGATGCCAGTCTGCGCGGGGTAGTAATAGCCGTCCTCGAAGTCGAGCATCTTGCGCTGGCCGGAGACCACCGCATAGCGCTCGGGGCCGTGCGGTGCCACATCCACGTTGGCTAGGCCGCGGCCATCCACGTCGTAAGCGCCCTCGCACTGGTTGGCAGCCGTCGCGCCGCCCCACAGGAAGTCTTTACGGAAAGCCATACATCGATCCTTTCATACGCTGCTTGTCGTAGCTTCAGTATCCCCGCAAACAGCGCGCTGCTCAACGACAGCGGCGCAGGCCGACACTTCTTTTCGCGCACAGGCGCCCCGCAGCCGCCCCCGTCTGACACTTTTTGATACCGCCGCCCCAAACCACCACAAAGGGGACAGGCACCTTTGTGGTGGTTTGGGCCCGGTTTGTCTCGATCTGTAACAGGTAGGCCGCCAAAACCGGGCCTGGTGTTACAGATCGAGATCTTTCGGGCAGCCCTCTACGGTTTGTCTAAATCTGTAACAGGTAGAGACGATTTAGCCCGCTAGATGTTACAGATCGAGACAAACAGGAAGCCCCTAGTCGCAGGTGATGTCGAGGTTTTTGCCGATGAGGCCCACGTAACCGCCCTCGGCCGCCTTGGGGCTGTCGGCGTGGCAGAGGACCCACTTGTCGGCCTTCCAGTAGCAGTAGCTGTCACCGGCGGCAGGCATGTCGGCTGCAGCCTCGGGGCGCGGGCCGTTGGTGCCCGCCGGCAGCGCCACCATCACCTGAAAGCCGCCGTCGTCGACCATGCAGGGCGTGTAGTGAAGCGTGGTGGCGTAAACCTCGACGAGCGTGCCGGCGGGCGCGCGAAAGGCCTTGACCTGAGCGGTGTCGAGCTTGCCGTCGACAATTTGCTCGCGCTTGGCCAGCAGCAGAATAAAGTCGCGCGCACCCAAATTAAACTCACTGGCACGGTGATACTCCAGACAGTTGAGGCGCGTGTTGTGGCCGTTGCACCAGCCCGGCTGGAACGGACGGCCGCCGTACATGAGCAGGCCGAGCGTGTCGACACCCTCAACCTGCTCGAGCTCGGGTGCGGAGGCCACGTACTTGGTGCCCTCGGGAATGGGAGTAGCCGCAAGCGCCTCGACAAGCGGGGCGGTCAGGTTGGACGGCACGTCGTCCCACACGCGACCATAGGATTTGAACTCGGGATCTGATACAGAGTAGATATGCATGTTCGCTCCTGTTCGTTTATGTGACAGTATGAACATTCTAGAACATCATTCATCCACGACCACGATCAATACCGAAAACATTGCATGACGAAATCACCCGCTCAAAAAGCGACATGCAGCTTCCTAGTCGAGATAATCTTTAAGAAACTCAATAACGCTCATACACCAGTAGTCGGTCTCCGGCGCATGGGGCTTCATCAATGCGTGCCCCCCTTCTGAATACATGACTCCCTCATGGTGTACTCCAGCTGCATCCAGAGCATCGACCATCTTTTCATAATTGTCGGGCGATACAATATCATCGTCAGCGCATTGCCAAAGATATGTCGGAGGATACTGCTCCCACACATGCTGATTAATACAGAAATCATCGAGCGAGTCGCGACCAGCCCCGCCGCACACCGAATCAAGAAATCTATTGTCTGATGCGTTCTCAAAGCCACGAAGATCAATCGGTGCATAACACAGGACCAAGGCTTTGGGTGCCTCGCATCCGTAGGACGCAAATCCCTTGTTGTCCGTCCCCCACTCGGCAGTTAAATGCGCACCAGCAGAAAAGCCGATAACTGCATAACTTTTTGCGACATTAAATTTCGCTGAATTCTCGAAGACAAAACGGACAGCTCGATTTAAATCGTCGATTGGACGCGGCATCAAAGGCTCGACCCTCACCCTGTATGACAGCACGAACACGTTATAGCCCGCATCGTTGAGCTCGGGGGCAACGGGAAAGCCTTCCATTTGATGACAAACGCTCTGATAACCTCCGCCCGAAACCGCAATGATAAAGGGAGCCCCGGGTCTCCCGGGAAAGAAGAACAGTTTCGTGTTGCGTCGAGTCGGATCACGGATGCAGTCGGCTTCATCCCATATATCGTAGGCAACTTGCCTCCCGTCATCCACGAGCTCGACAATCCGATTCAATCCACGCAAAACGCGAGTAGTTTCATATGGATTAGCATCAGAATTCATATGAGACACGATGGGTTTATTCCACATGCGCTCCCAAGTTGAAGGCCGGCAAAGCATAAGGTGCTCGCCAAAGCCAGCGAACTCAGGAAGGAGCGCGATTTCGCCAAACGTCATATCGGCTGTAATTGTCATAGCTAGTCACTCCAAAAATGAGGGTGGGCTCGCGTGAATCAACGGCAAGCCCACCACATGCAATCTGCCGCGGGGTTTTCGGCAGCTTACATCCCAAATAATTGTCTACTCCACTACTGCCTCTTCATCAGGGCGATACAGGATGTAAACGAGAACGAAGTTAAGAATTAAACCGACGACATTGCAAAGAATTGCGCCGATGAGGCTGCTCATATCACCAGAAGGATCCATATAACCGGGGAAGCTAAAAATGCCGCTCGACGTCATAACGAACGTACAGGTGTTGAAAATCGCCGGGATAACAGCACTGATTGCTCCGGCGACCATGGAAGCGATAATGATCTTCTTGTGCTCCAAGATGATGCCGTACAGCGCCGGTTCCGTAATCCCGAAAAAGCCCGTAATGGCACAGCTGAACCCAAGACTCTTTTCACTCGGGTCCTTCGAGCGGAGGGCAAACGCCAAACAAGCGCCGACAACACCCATGCTGCAGCAGAGAAGTCCAAGGATAGGATCGGAGCCGACGGTCATAATATTGTTGATGGAAAGCACGATCAGGGCCCAATGGAGTCCAAGGGGGATCATAACGAGACCGAATATCGGCCCGAGAATAACGCCGCAAAGGACGGGGCTGAACTGATAGACCGCCAGCACTGCAGTCGCAAGCAAAGAGCTCGCCTGCTGAATAACGGGGCCGATCACAAGGAGCGAGACGGGGGCGGCAACAGCAACCGTCAGGAACGGGACGAGCGCAAATGCCACAACATCGGGAAGAACCGCCCGCAGCCACTTATTAAGAACGGATGCGAACCAAGCCGCCACGATAGCAGGAAACACCGTGGAGGAATAGCTCACCATTGTGAACTTCATGCCGAGCAAATCCAGCGCATCGCCCGCTCCGGCCGCAGCAACGAAAGTCGGATAAATCAGGATTGCACCGAGTACCGCACCGATATATCGATCGGTTCCAAAGAACTGAGCAGCAGATGATCCGACAAGAACGGGCAGAAAATACATGCAGGCATTTCCCATGCCGTACAGCAGAGTGTATATTCCGCTCTCGGCGGAAACAGCACCCGCCGTCGTCAGAATACTAAGGACGGCGTTTATCATTCCGCATGCGATCAAGGCAGGAAGAACGGGCATCATGATGCCGCTGATGAGCTTCATTAGCTTTCCCAGAAAGCCCTTAGTCTCTCCTTCGCTTGCCTCGGAATCTCCGGCATCAATCCCGGTTTCCTTGGCAACGACTTCATAGACCTTATCGACCTTAGGTCCCACAATCACCTGATATTGCCCCGCGGAATGGCGAATGTCGATCACGCCATCAATCGCCTTGACTTTTGCATCGTCTACGATGCTTTCGTCCTTAAGGTTGAACCTTAAACGAGTCATGCAGTGAGCTACAAATGTAACGTTGTCTGCGCCGCCCACCATCTCGAGAATCTCGGCAGCGAGCTTGGTTGTATCTGCCATAAATACCATTTCTCCCATGTTGAGTTTTATATGTAACCATCAGCAAAGCGCGCGCCTTTGCCAACTAATTACCTTGTTTTCGATGCAATTCGATTGATGTGCATCATGAGGTAGAGTCTTTCTTCGTCTATAAGTTCCCGCCCCGTCAGTCGGCTGAGAACAGAAGCAATATCATCGGCGCACATTGATGCCACCGGATATTCTTTTTTGAGCGAGAGGTACATCTTGCGGTTGTCGCTCACGATGCTTTCGCCAGAGTTCAACCTATTGAATAAGTACTGAAGATGGGTTGCGAACCTTGCGTAATCGAAACCTTCCCGATCAACTTGAATGCCAAGCCGATTTTCAACAGCAACGGTTGACTCCTCCAGAACACGATCGTAGATATCCGCGCTAAACTCTTTAACTACTTCGCATGAGTCCGAATCGGCCATGTTATTGATAAACGCCATGGCAATTCCAACTGCCTCATGAGCTGGAAGCCTAACGTTAAGACGTTTCCTGATTATCTTAAGTGCATACTCGCCGATTCTAAATTCGACGGGATATTGTTGGCGGACATCAAACGATAAAGGCATGCGGACAACGATATTTTGCTCTTTGCGCTTAACCGCATACGCGATATGGTCCGCAAGGATAAACGGCAAATTAGGGCTCACCTCATAAGACAGCAAACCTGTCGACATATCAATAACATCCGAGGTAAGCTCGAGAAGCTCGTCGGGGACCTCGTCAACGAGAGCGATGTAGCGAGAGCTAACGTTATAAAACGTTCGTTGAATCTCCGAAAGAGGGACCTCGTCTCCGACATTCTTAAACCCCAGACCACGGCCGAATGCAACCAACTGTCTGCCATTTCCATCGACGCAGAGGACAGCGCTGGTATTAATTCGTTTAACAATTTCCATGTGTCCCCCCCTAAACAGAACAAGGCTCCCGAAGCAGAATCCGACAATCAATGTCGACAGATGCTGCTTCAGGAGCCTTGCCTGAATATCACTCTGAGGACTAGTTTAAGCGAGCTAGTGCTAATGACCTCGAATAAACACTTCTAAACAGTTAAACGGTCGATATCTCCGTGTGAACGGTTTGGAGGCAGAGGGCGGCCCTATGCCTGCTGATAGTGCAGGTGCTTCTCGTCGATATCGGCCAGGTCGCGGTCGAGATAACGACGCGCAAGCCAGTTGGCCATGGGGAGGTTCTGGTCCAGGTAGTTACCGCACTCCTCGGGAGCGGCACCGGGAACATCGCCCTCAAAGCCCGCGACAAACTCGAACAGCTCGCGCACGAGCGGCAAGATTTCCTCGCTCGTCAGCTCACCAAAAACAACCAGGTAAAAGCCCGTGCGGCAGCCCATGGGACCAAAGTAGACAATGCGGCTCGACCACTCGGCATGATTGCGAAGGAACGTGGCACCCAGGTGCTCGATGGTGTGGCACTCGGCCGTGTTCATGACCGGCTCCTTATTGGGCGTGGTCAGGCGCAGGTCAAAGGTGGTGACGGCGGCGCCGGTCGCCGGATCGCGGTCGATGCGGCTCACATACACGCCGGGCTCGAGCAGCAGATGGTCAACGGAAAAACTCGCGATACGCTCCATGGCAGTTCCTCTCGGTAGTTAAATTGGGACGGGGCTCTTTTAGCTGGTTCGAATGGTCGCACCAATCATACCAGTCAAAAAAGCCCCGCCCCAAATGAGCTGCCTAGGACGGGGATCAATGAGTTTTTTATCCCCGTCCCAGAAAAATCCTTGGGCGCCGCGCAGCCGCCTAGGCAGTGTATGCAATTGTGGCGTCGACAGCATGGCGCCAGCCGGCGATCTTTTTGGCTCGCTCGTCGGCAGGCATGGCAGGCTCCACGATGCCGCGGGCGCCGTAGACGTCAACGACATCGCGCGTGTACATGCCCAGCGCAATGCCGCAGGCCCAAGCCGCACCCAGGCCGCTCATCTCGTCGTTGCTCGCAATGCGGATGGGCGAGCCGACCAGATCGCTCTCAAACTGCATCAGGTACGCGTCGCGCGTGGGACCGCCGTCAACACGAAGCTCGGCCAGCGCCGCGCCCGAATCCTCGACCATCGCATCGATGACGTCGAAGATCTGATAGGCGATCGACTCATCGGCAGCCTTCACGAACTCCGCACGGCCCGTGGTGCGTGTCATGCCAAAGACGCAGCCCTCGGCATCGCTCGCCCAGTGCGGCGCGCCCAGGCCAGTGAACGCCGGCACAAAGTAGACGCGGCTCGCCGGATTGGCGGCGTAGCACAGGTCGGTGACTTCCTCGGGATTGCTGATGAGCTCCAGGTCGTCGCGCAGCCATGTCTTAACGGCGCCGGCGTAGCTCACGTTGCCCTCGAGCACGTACTCGGTCACGCCGTCCATACGCCACGCAAGCGAGCTCGAAAGCCCGTGTGAGCTGGCAACGAACTCGTCGCCAACGTTCATCATGACCGAGCTGCCGGTACCATAGGTCGCCTTGGCCATGCCGCGGCTGTGGCAGCCCTGCGCAAACAGGGCCGCATGGCTATCGCCCAGCACGCCGTGCACCGGCACGGGAGCCGGCAAAAAGCCACCCAGGTCCGTTGTGCCAAACAGGCCATCGGAATCGGTCACCTGCGGCAGGCAGGCAGGATCGACACCAAAAGCCTCGCACACCGGCTCGCTCCAGCAGCCACGGCGCAGGTCAAAGAGCTGCGTGCGGCTGGCATTGGACCAGTCGCAGCGGAACTCCGCGCCGCCCGTGAGCGTCCAGACCACCCAGGCATCGATGGTGCCCAGGCACAGCTCGCCCGCTGCAGCGGCCTCGGCAGCCGCAGGAACGTTCTCGAGGATCCAAGCCATCTTGCCCGCCGGGTAGTAGGGCGAGAGCACTAGACCCGTCGTGTCGCGCACCAGCTCGGCCACGCCCTCGCGCGCGGCCAGCTCGTCGCACAGCTCGCGGGCGCGGGCGCACTGCCACACCACGGCGTCGCACAGCGGCTCGCCCGTCGTGCGCCTCCAGGCAACGGTAGTCTCGCGCTGGTTGGAAATACCGATGCCGGCGATGTCGGCCGGATCGACCCCAGTCTCCTCCACCACGGCGCGCGCCACGGCCAGCACGTTGGCGGCGATCTCGGCCGGATCATGACTCACCCAGCCGGCCTCGTTGACAATCTGGCGATGTGAGCGGTCGGCGCGATGGATCAGATGGCCGCCCTCGTCCACCAGCAGCGCCTTCGTGCCCTGCGTGGACTGGTCGATACCGATGATGTAGCGGCCCATGGCCACCCCTTTCAAAACGAATGTGACAAAGGGACGGTCCCTTTGTCACATTCCAGTTACTCTGCGGGCAGGAACTCGGCGACCGTCTTGGCGATTCCCTCGCCCGTCAGGCCGTAGTGCGCAAAGACCTCGGGGCTCGTGCCGGTGATGACCGGCGCGTCGGGCAGGCTCAGGCACTTGACCGGACGCGGGCAATGCTCGCCCACGACCTGCGCGACCATGGAACCCAGGCCGCCGAAGGGGCTGTGCTCCTCGACGGTCACGACAGCGCGCGTAGCCCCGGCGGCCTCGATCACGGCCTCGGTATCGAGCGGCTTGACGCAGTACATGTCGAGCACCGTTGCCGAGATGCCCTGCTCGGCCAGCAGGTCGGCGGCGTCCACGGCATGGCGGACCATCTCGCCGGTGGCGACAATCGTCACATCGGTGCCGCGACGCACCCAGGTGGCGCGGTCCATCTGGAACGGGCACTCGTCCTCGGTGTACACGTCCTCGACCGGGTTGCGGCCCACGCGGATGTAGGCCGGCTTGTTGTCGGCAACCAGGGCGCGCACGAGCTCGGCGGTCTGGAAGCGATCGCTCGGCAGATACACGCGCATGTTGGGAATCGCGCTCATGGCGGCGATATCCTGCGCGGAGTGATGGCTCATGCCCAAGGCGCCGTAGGAAACGCCGCCCGAAATGCCGATGAGCTTGACGTTGGTATTGGAGTACGAAACATCGACCTTGCACTGCTCATACGAGCGCGTGGTCACAAAGGACGCCGGCGAGGCGGCCCAGGCCTTCTTGCCGCACGAAGCCATGCCGGCGGCGATGCTCACCAGGTCCTGCTCGGCGATGCCGACCTCGACGGACTGCTGGGGATACTGGTCAAAGAACGGCGTGAGCGATGCGGAGCCGCGGGAGTCGGAGCACAGGACGACGATGTCCTTATCGGTCTTGGCGGCCTCGAGCAGCGTGTCGCAGATAACCTTGCGGTTGGCGATCTTGTTAGCCATTGATGGCCTCCTTATGGGCAGCGAAATCGGCGATGATCTGGGCATATTCCTCGTCGTTGGGCAGGTGATGATGCCAGCCGGCCTTGTCCTCCATAACGGGCGAGCCATAGCCCTTCACCGTGTTGAGGATGATGACCGTAGGCTTTCCCTTAGTCTCGGCCGCAAGCGTCAGCGCGGCGTCGATGGCCTGGACGTCGTTACCCGGAATGGAGAGTACGTTCCAACCGAAGGCGGCCCAGCGCTCCTCCTGCGAGTCCTGCTTCATGACGTCCTCGGTGCTGCCGCTAATCTGCAGGCGGTTGCGATCCACGAGCGCGCACAGGTTATCGAGCTGGTAGTTGCCGCCGCTCATGGCGCCCTCCCAGACCGAGCCCTCGGCAAGCTCGCCGTCGCCCATGATGGTGTAGACGCGGTAGTCGCGGCCGTCCATCTTGCCGGCAAGCGCCATGCCGACGGCCACGGGCAGGCCATGGCCCAGCGAGCCCGAGTTCATCTCGATGCCCTTGAGCTTGTTGTTGGGGTGGCCAATGTAGGGGCTGCCGAACTTAGAGAAGCGGGCCTTGACGTCATCGAGGTCCAGATAGCCCTCGTGGCAGAGCACCGCGTAGTAGGCCTCCATGGCATGGCCCTTGGAGAGTACAAAGCGATCGCGGTCGGGATCGTCGACGGTCTCGGGCGAAATGTTGAGATGGTTAGCGTAGAGGGTCATGAGGGCGTCGATCACCGACATGTCGCCGCCGATGTGCCCGCCGGCGCCAGCCATGATGACATCGACGCAATCGCGGCGAAGGTCCCAACGCAGGGACTCAAGCTCTTCGATAGTTGCCATTTCTACTCTCCTCGCAGGTAAGCTTTGACGTCTTCTTCGATGGGGTCGTACAGGTCGGGGGCAATGCCAATGTACTTGCACGCCTCGTAGAGCACCGGCACCACGTTGGCGTGAATGGCGACGCAGTGGTGGATGTAGGGACCCTCGACGATCTTGGCCTCGAGGCGCTTGAGGTTTTCGACCTCGACCCATAGGTAGGTGCCCATGCCGGCCGGGCCGTCGATGCCGCGGGCGTTACCCAGCAGCAGCGAGTACTCGCCGTTGTCGCCGTCAAAGCGGGCAAGGGTGAGGTCGCCGTGCTTGGCCTCGGCTGTCAGCGCGCCGGGGTGATCGAATGCCAGCGGGTAGGTGAGCTTGGGCTTGACGGCCGCACAGCTGCAGGGCCAGGGGCCACAGTGCTGCAGCAGCTCGCCGTTCTCGTTATCGGGATGACGCACGGTCCAGTCGGCGAACATGCCGCGGTGACGGCCCAGGTCGGCGGCCTCGACCATCAGCGCGGTGATAGCGCCATGGATGTCGGTCTCGCAGACGATGGGGATGCCCATCTCGTTGAGGATTGCGTTGGCGGCGCAGGGCATAATGCCCAGCTCGTCCTGCAGAGCGTTCCAGCACTGGATGGCGCCGGCGTTGCAGCCGTACTTCTCGACGAGGCGCTTCATGGCAATGGCGAGTCCTGCGACCGCAGGAACCTTGTCCTCGGGAATGCAGATCTCAAAGCTGTCGTTGATGTGGGCAAGCATGGCGGTCATGGCCTGCTCGTCGGCCTGGGCGTCGCGCACAGCCTGGACAAGCTCGGTCATGGGGATGGGCGAAAGCTGGATGTTGAACTTCTCGAGCAGCTCGCCCTCGTTGCACATGGTCGACCAGAAGTCGAACGGGCGGGTGGCCATCTGCAGGATGCGGGTGTGCTTGAAGGTCTTGACCACGTTGCACACGGCCAAGAAGTCCCAAACGCCGCGCTCGAACTCGGGGTCGGTCAGGCGGCAGTTGGTCATATAGGTGAAGGGAACCTGGAAGCGGCGAAGTACCTTGCCGGTGGCGAACAGGCCGCACTGGCTATCGCGCAGGCGGGTGCCGTCGGGCTCAGGGCGCTCGTCGCGCGGACCCCACAGCAGCACGGGCAGGCCGAGCTCGCGGGCAAGGCGGGCGCAAACGTACTCGGTGCCAAAGTTGGCGTGGCACAGCATGATGCCGTCGACGCCCTCGGCGCGGAACTTTTTGACGATAGGCTCGATATGGCTGTCGTCGAACAGCAGGCCCTCATCGTTGATGTCGTCGATATCCACGATGTCGACGCCGATCTCGCGCAGGCGATCAGCCGTAAGGCCGCGATACTTGATCGCGTCCGGCGCGCTAAAGATGCTGCGGCGCGTGGGCACAAAACCGAGCTTGATCTTATCCATGTACGTCCTCCCCTAATCACATGTTCAGTAAACAGATGCGTGTTTCGTTTTGTTCTGTTTACTAAATGTTTTACTCTTCTGTTTAGAAGTTTAGCGCGAAATACCCGTAAACGGTAGAGAAATCAGCCTAAACGGTATGTAAACGGATTGAACATACAAGGGAAACAAAAAAGAGGGCCCAGAAGGACCCTCTTTTAAATGGCGTTGTATTTGCTGCCCTAGCGTGCTTTGACGCGAAGCGGGCGATACCTCCTCCGCCTAGATTTCGCGCACGCTCTGGCGCTCGACAAAATAGGTCGATACGGCCGTCTTGCAGGTATAGCTCTTGGGATTGCGGATGTTGCCCACCAGGCGGCGCACCGCGATCTCGCCCACCTCGTGCTTGGGAACGTGCACCGTGGTGAGCGGCGGGTTGGAAAAGGCACCCAAAGACAGATCGTCAAAGCCGATGATCGAGACGTCCTCGGGCACGCGAATGCCGTGCTCGTTCAGCGCGCGCATGGCACCCACGGCGAGCACGTCGTTCTCGGCAAAGAAAGCCGTCGGCAGGTCGTCGCGTGAGACGCTGTCGAGCCATGCACCCATATCGCGATAGGCACCTTCGAGCGTAGTGCCCAGCGTGACGCGCCATGTCGAGTTGGCCTCGAGGTCCGCATCCTCAAGCGCTTGACGATAGCCGCGCTCGCGATCCTTAAAGTTACGGATGCGAAGGTCGCCTGCCAGATAGCCGATTTGCTTGTGACCTTTCTCGATAAGGTAGTCCACGGCGCGCAGCACCGAATCGGTGTTGGCAATGACTACGGCATCGAAGTACTGGCGGTCGCTCCAGCCGTCGAGCACGATTAGGTGGGCGGCGGCGTTGGCAAACAAGGCGTAGTCTTCCTCGCCCAGCTCGGTGCCCATCAGCACGATGGCGGCAGACGGGTCGGCGATCAGGCCCTCGACCTGCGGACGCACGGCGTCCAGGTCGCTAAAGTCGAGCGAGACGAAGCTCGTGCTCATGCCGTGGCGACGCGCCTGGCGCTCCACGCCCTCGATGACTGCAGGATGGAAGGTGCTCTCGTCCAGGATGGCGCCCGTCTTGCGCGCAAGCACAAACTGGATGCTCTCGAGCTGCGTCGACTGCTGATAGCCGAGCGACTGCGCGCACTCCAGGATGACCTTGGCGGTCTCCTCGCTCACGCTGCGCTTGCGGTTGAGCGCGTTGGACACGGTCGCAGGCGAAAAACCGGTGATGCGGCTGATTTCGCGGACACTTGCTTTGGCCATTGTTCCCCCTAGTAACGGTCGCGGTCGAGCATCGTGGCCTGACCGCCCCGTGACTCGACAACTAAACGACCGCAAATTCAATCTAAACAGAATAGTAAATGTTTAATAGCTAGTTTAGCCTGTTGTCAAGCGAAGCGACGCGACTATTCCCCCAACGGGCGTATTTACTCGGTAGCTTATTTGGGACGGAGCGCAGGAATCGTTTAGCCCAGGATGCGGGCCATGCGCGTCTTGAACTCGGTCAGGAAGCGCGGGGCGTCGACGGTCAGCGCCACAAGCGCGCTCTTGTCCGGATCGGACAGGCGGTGCTCGTCGCAGATGGTGCGGCCGCGGTACTCGCCCAGCAAGTCAACACGCAGGTTACAGCCGAGCGCACCCACGAGCGTGGGATCAATCGCCACGGCAACCGCCAGCGGATCGTGCAGCGCGCAGCCGCCCAGGTAGGGCGCGTTCATCTCGTACGAACCAATGTAGTGCTCGACCATGCTCGCAAATGCGCAGCCAGCCATAGTGCCCGAGCCCGTCCAGCCGGCAATGTCGCGGCGCGTGAGCACCACGCGATGCGTCACGTCCAGGCCCACCATGGTGAGCTTGCGACCTGAGCGCAGCACCGCGTCGGCTGCCTCGGGGTCGCTCGCCATGTTGGCCTCGGCGCCCGCGCTCACGTTGCCGGGCACGGTAAGGGCGCCGCCCATCACGACCACGCGGCCGATGGACATCATCGCCGCCGCATCGCGCTCCAGGGCGAGCGCCAGATTGGAGAGCGGGCCAGTCGCTACGTAGACCAGATCGGGACCATAAGTGCGCGCGGCATCGATCAAATAATCGACCGCAGCGTTGCCGCCGGCCGAGGTCGCTCCCACCGGCTCGTAGGGCGACGCGGGCACGCTCGCGCCGCCGATGCCGTTCTTGCCGTGAATGAGCGCGGTGGACGCCGGCGGCGTATAGGGCTCAGTCGCCTGCAGAGGACGGTCGGCACCCAGGTACACCGGAACCTCGGGGCGACCCAGCAGATCGAGCACCGCCAGGCAGTTGTGCGCCGACTGCTCGACGCGCACGTTGCCAAAGCACGTGGTGATGCCCACGAGCTCCACCTCGGGGCTCGCGATGGCATAGGCGAGCGCCATCGCATCGTCCACACCCATATCCAGATCAAGGATCAGCTTCTTGGTTGCCATTGTTCTACTCCGCTTCTCCGTCTACATCCAAACCGTCTAAACCAAACTTGTGCTCGACTTCCGCACGCGTGGGAATTGATTGCTGAGCGCCCAAGCGCGACACCGTCACCGCCGAGGCGCGAGCGCCCGCCGCCATGCACTCAAAGAGCGGCAGGCCCTCCAGACGAGCTGCAGCAAGCGCGCCAATAAATGTATCGCCCGCGGCCGTCGTATCGACCACCACGCTCGAAAGCGCCGGCATGCGCAGCGGCTCACCGCCATCGCCGAGCGTAACCGAGCCGGCGCCGCCCAGCGTGATGACCGCGGCGCCGGCGCCCTTGTCGAGCAGCGCATTGAGCGCGGCGACGCAGCTCGCATCATCTGTGGGCAGAATGCCCGTCAGCACCTGGCACTCGGTCTCGTTGGGGCAGACCAGGTCGACCGCAGGCCACGCTCCTGCCGGCAGGTCGCAGGCGGGCGCCGGGTTAAAGATCGTATAGAACCCCAGCTCGTGAGCGCAAGAAAGCGCCGCGGCCGTTGCTGCAAGGTCACATTCGCCCTGGGCAATAAAGACGCTTCCGGCAGCCGGGGCAATCTCGCTGGCATCGCCGTCGAGCTCGTCGGCCACCAAGCGCCTCAGTGCGCGGGCAACGTCCTCGCCCGCAAGCGCATGGTTGGCGCCCGGCGACAGCACGATGCGGTTGTCGCTCTCACAGCGAATGATAGTCGCGGTACCGGTCTCCACGTCATCGCGACGCGCCACAAACTCAACGCCCACGCCGGCATCCTGGAGCCCTGCCACAAGCGCATCGCCAAAGGTATCGCGCCCAACAGCGCCAATCATGCACGTGCGCGCACCCATGCGCGCAGCGGCGACGGCCTGGTTAGCGCCCTTGCCACCGGCGTTGGTGATAAAACCGCTGCCACCGACGGTCTCGCCCGCGCGCGGCATGCGCTCGCACGCCACCGAAAGGTCCATGTTCATGCTGCCGAACACCGCAACGATGCTGTGATCCGCCATGGAAACCTCCTCGTCTTCAGGCTTTGCGCCCACCGTCGACCAACGATTGTGCACTCTCGCACCCCCTATAACTTTAGTCCACTTTGATGTGGACGCGCGCTTGAGCTTGCGCCAGCAGCAAGCATTCACAGGGGTAGGCAGCTACAATGAATACGTGCTGATTATTCTCGTCATTGGATGATGTTTTATGGAACAATTCTCGCAATCGGGCTCGCGCGGTCGACGCCGCACGGGCAACGAGCCGGCGCCGCACGAACGCGTGAAGGGCGAGCGCCGTGCCAACGAGCCGCGACGCACCGCGAGCCCCCATCGCGCTTCTGCCAACAACGCGGGCCGCGCCAACACTCCCGCCGCGGAGCAGACGCCTGCTCGCCCCAAGTCCCGCTACATCCCTGCCCTTGACGGCCTGCGCACGCTTGCCGTCGTCGCGGTGGTGCTCTATCACCTCAACCTCACGTGGGCTCAGGGCGGCCTGCTTGGCGTCACGATCTTCTTTGTGCTTTCGGGCTATCTGATCACGCGCTTGCTGCTCAACGAAGTCGCTAAGACCGGTCGCATCGACCTTAAGAGCTTCTGGATTCGCCGCATCCGTCGCCTGGTCCCCGCCGTGGTAACGGTAGTGTTCGTGACCTGCGCGCTGTGCACCATCTTTAACCACGTGATGCTCACCAAGATGCGTCCCGACATTCTGCCGTCGCTGCTGTTCTTTAACAACTGGTGGCAGATTATGCAGGACGTCTCGTACTTCAACGCCCTGGGCGATCCCTCGCCGCTTACGCACTTTTGGTCGCTCGCCATCGAGGAACAGTTCTACCTGGTTTGGCCCCCGCTGCTGCTCGCTATGGTATTTATGCACATGAGCAAGCCCAACACGCGCCGCATGGTTCTGGGCCTGGCTGCTGTCTCCGCCATCGCCATGATGGTGCTCTATAACCCCGCCGCCGACCCCAGCCGCGTGTACTACGGCACCGACACCCGCGTGTTCTCGCTGCTGCTGGGCGCCTGGATGGCCTTTATCCCCGATTGCGACCTGGCACCGGTGCGTCTCGCTCATCGTTTGGGGCTCAATCGCCTGGCTGGCGCCGCCAAGCACGGCAAGAACGCCGAAAGCAAGCATGACGCTACGACCGACGGCGCAGCCGAGACCGTCCCGACTCAGCCGAGTACGCTCGTGCGTTTTTGGTCCTCACCTGCATCCATCGATGTGTTGGGCGTCGCGGGTCTGGTTGGCCTTGCCGCCATGGTCGCGCTCACCAACGGCTACACCGCGTTCCAGTATCGCGGCGGCACGCTGTTATGCTCCATCCTCACGCTCATGGTCATCGCGGCCTGCGTGCAGCCCCAGGGAATGGTTGCCCGCGCACTGTCCGCCGAGCCGCTCGTGTGGGTTGGCAAGCGCTCGTACAGCATCTACCTGTGGCACTATCCGCTACTGTTGCTCATGAACCCGGTCGCCAACATCAACGATACGCCGTGGTGGCAGTACATTTTGCAGGTGTTGTTGGTGGTCGCCGTAGCCGAATGCTCATATCGCTTTATCGAGACGCCGTTTAGAAAGGGCGCCTTTGGGCGCACCGTATCCGAGTTCCGCGACGGCACCACCACGCCCGCCAACTGGGTGCGCGCGCATATTCCCGTGTGCGCCACTTGCGGCATCGTGCTTGTTATCGCGCTGGGCGGCCTGATCTTTGTGCCGGAGACCTCCGCACTGAGCGGTGAGGGCGCCGAAGTCCTCAACAAGGAAGCCAAAAACACCGCGCCAACGGACCAACAGGCAGCCGACGACACCGACAAGGACAACGACGGCTTCCCCGATGGCTCCTACGACCTGTTGATGATCGGTGACTCCGTGTCGCTGCGCGCCGTCGATTCCTTCGACGGCGTGTTCCCCCACAGTCACATCGATGCCGAAAAGGGCCGCCAGTTCGATGCGGGCCGCGCGACATTTGAGGGCTATCTCCAACAGAACCTTGCCGGCAAGATCGTGGTCTTTGCACTGGGCACCAACGGCTTGGTAACCGACGACCAGATCGACGCCATCATGACCGATGCAGGAGATAAGCGTATTGTGGTGTTTGTGAACACGCGCAGCCCGCAGCCGTGGGTTGGCTCTACCAACCAGGCCATCGCCAACGCTGCTACGCGCTACAAGAACGTGCGCGTTATCGACTGGTACGGATACAGTGCCAATCGCAACGACCTGTTCGATGGCGATGGCACGCACCTGTCGACCACTGGCGTGACTGAGTACCTCAACTTGATCCACGATGCAGTCAAGAAGGACCTGCCCGTGCATCCCGAGGATCACGTCAACGATCCGCAGCCGGCGGCCGTCAAGTCTGCCACCGACGCGCTCGTCAATGCGCTCGCTCTCAAGCCGCACAAGCTGGGCACCGACAAGTAACCTGCAGCGCAAACTTCCCACATCCGGAGGGGTGCCCGCCACGGCAGGCACCCCCTCCGACAGTTAGGGACGTTCCTTATGTGCCGGCACCCAGGGACACTCCTGACACAGCCGAGGAACGCCCTCCTTGCAACCAAATTCTGGGCGCCTCGCCACCCCGAACGTTGTTTCCAAGCCCACACCCGCAGCAAACAACCCAAAATCACTCTTTTCGAGCCGGCTCCAGGTGGCGCGCGCAGACGTGGTGTAAGAGCGTCCCGAGGTCCGTCGCTGCAAGTCC
>UQHT01000028.1 GCA_900540875.1 uncultured Collinsella sp. | reverse complement strand
GGCCAGCCCGTGGGAGGCCAGGGCGCCGCTGACCGGTGGACGGCACCGAGCCGTCTGATGACTTGAAGAAGGGGGAGGCCTCGCGGCCTCCCCCTTTTTTGCGTTTACGGGGCGTAAATGACTCAATTACACCAGACGATCTTGTTGTTTTCGGTATTGAGCCTTTATTTAAAGAAAATAAATCGTATAACAAGGGCAACTGCTATGGCCGCAATGATCAAAAGCAGAATTGTCAGCTGATGCTGCTTGCGTCGTTTACTTGACGAAACGAAGATTGATTTTCCCTGTTTTGGCGTTTCGAGATAGCGAGCCGAATGCGTCAAGGTTTGCTTGGGTCGGGGCCCTCTTTGTTGATGAGCGGCGGATGCTTTCATCGGCTCATCACTAGCTGCGCTGTTTTTAGATAGTGGTGCGTCTTTCAGATATACAGGGTCTCCCGAGGCGACGCCCATATGTTTACGTCCCGTTTGGGCATCCTCGAGCGTTTGATATCGGTTTCTCGTCACATAATCGGGCTCTGGGTCATTGATGGGCTCTTGCGAGATGTGGGGGCGATGGAACCGTGGCGGCTGCGTAGAAGTATCTTCGCCCTGCGTCGGCATAAACATATTGTTCTGGTTTTGGTCGTCCATGATGCCCTTTAGCTCGTTACCAACAACGTGTACGCGCTCATTGTAAGCCCCTTGTTATTTGTAGCTGCGAACATACTTGTTATTTAAGCTCTGGTTCAAAGAACCTTAACCTTACTAAAACCTGAGTCATACACACTTAGATATGCTTATAGTACTGGACTCAAAAAACTTTATAGTCGATGTATATATGAGCACTGGGTGGGCATATATAAGAGCGTCAAAAGAAGTCCCAACCACCTAGAAGATGGCTCGGCAGTCCTTAAAAGGAGTGGTAAACATGGCAAGCATGGTTCCTTATCGTTCGGTTTTTGGCGTTCGTCCTTCTGCTAGCTCGCTGTTCGATCTGTTTGATGATATGACCGACCTTGCAAACAACTCGATTGCTTCCAAGGCGTTTCCCGTTGACGTTGAGGATAAGGGCGATGGCTACGAGGTCAAGGCGTATCTGACCGGTGTCGCCAAGGATGACATCGACGTTGAGCTCAATGAGGGTCGCCTGTCCATCAGCGTGAACGTCGAGGAGAGCGCCGAAAACGAGGGTAAGAACTTCCTCCAGAAGGAGTTTAGCTCGTACAGCGCGACGCGTGGCGTATATCTGAAGGACGCTTCGAGCGAGGGCCTCTCTGCAAAGTATGCTGACGGCATCCTCACCGTTACGGTTCCTAAGATCGTCGAGAAGAAGAACGTTACGAAGATCTCCATCGACTAACGATGGCTCTGCTTCAATCGAGAGTATGAGTTAAGGGGGGGGCTGGGAAGTGATTCCCAGCCCCCCTTTGTTGTCTTGAGGGGCTATTGAATGGTTGTCGGTTGATACTGGCTTGCAGGGCGTATCGAGAGCTTCCGTGGCCCTTGAAGACGGGTGGCAGAACTGCCGAGTTCATCATCGAGACTTGCATCAAGCGCGTTGGCATAGCTTTTGACGGTAAGGCTTGGACGATTATTGTCCTGGCTGATATGCATGGCGATGAGCTGTTCGGTGCGATCGGTAACAAGTTCGCGCGCGGCTTCGGCGGCCTGGTTGTTGGAGAGGTGCCCCTTTGTGGACAGGATGCGCTCCTGAAGAAAGCGTGGGTACGGTCCTTCGCGCAACATAGTTACATCGTGGTTGCTTTCGAGCGCGAGAACTCGACAGTCTTTGAGGATGCCCATGGCCTTGCTCGATAACTCTCCGGTGTCGGTGGCAAACCCAATGGAATCATCAAGAGCATTAAATCGATAGCCGACAGGATTGATGACATCGTGCGATGTTGAGTAGGTTTGCACGTGGATGCCGGCAATGGGGAGCGTGTCGCCGGGGTCAAATTCCTCTACAGGCAGGTGCGCGAGGTTTTCTTTGCATGAAAGGGTGTCCCTGCTGGCAAAGAGGGGACCATGCCAGTGCTTGCACCATACATCGAGCCCCTTGATATGGTCACCATGCTCATGGGTGATTACTAGAGCGGCGACGTCGTCTGCCGAGAGGCCAAGCTCCGCCATGCGTTTAAGTGTCTCGCGGCGGGACAGGCCATCATCGATCATGATGAGACCTTGCGGTCCCTCGATGAGCGCGCAGTTGCCTTTTGAGCCGCT
Source organism: uncultured Collinsella sp. (assembly GCA_900540875.1). Lineage (GTDB taxonomy): Bacteria > Actinomycetota > Coriobacteriia > Coriobacteriales > Coriobacteriaceae > Collinsella. The sequence goes on along the minus strand of UQHT01000028.1, from coordinate 33,188 downwards.
GCCGAGGATATGAAGGTGCAGACGAGACATAAGATTCCAAAGGATACAATGGGTGCGAACGAATAGAGGAGGAAGCAAATGCCAACGGTATCTCAGCACTATGGACATCATGCCGCGCCGAGGACGGATAAGAGCGCCCTGGCAACGCGGCAGGCCGCTGCCCCCGTAGTGCTCATGGTATCAGGCGGTGCGGACTCGACGGCGCTGCTCCTTATGGCTTGCACATCAAAGTTGGATATCCAGGACGGGCGCGGCGTCGCTCCCATTGCGCGCGAGCGATTGCACGTGCTGCATGTAAACCATCATCTGCGCGGGGAGGCATCCGATGGCGACGAGGCCTTTGTACGTGACCTGTGCGCGCAATACGGCTTGCCGCTGTGTGTTGAGCATGCCTATTTTGATGACGAATCGGGCAATATCGAGGCTGCGGCTCGCGAGGTGCGCTATGCCGCGGTACGGAGATATGTTCGCGAACTTTGTGCCGAATCGGGCGCACCGCGGACGGCGGCTCGTATCTGTACCGCGCATACTTCGTCGGACCGCGCGGAAACATTTTTGATGAACGCCATTAAGGGGTCGGGCCCGGCTGGGCTTTCGAGCATTCCCCGTCGAAGGAATATCGTGGTGCGCCCCTTGCTTGACCTAACTCATGGCGAGCTCGTGAACTATCTGCAGGTGCATGGTCAGCCATGGCGGGAGGATGAGAGCAACGAGGACGTTTCGTACCTGCGCAACTATGTGCGCCACCGGGTGATGCCGGTGGTGGCACAGCGCAACGCGAACGTCTGCAAGACGATTGGTGCCGCTTGCGAGATCCTGGGCGACGAGGATGCGTTTTTGTCTCAGCTTTCGGCACAGGCGTTTCGAAGCTGTCTGCGCAAGGAAGTGTCGGGTGCGCTGGTCCTCGACGCGCGCCGCCTTGCTGCGGCCGAGGTGGTGATTGCGCGGCGCATGGTGCGACTGGCAATTAAGCGCATCGACCCCGATGCTCGGCCGGAGATGCGGCATGTGGAGCGCGTGCTCGCCTGTGTTGCCGAGGGTGCGGGCTCGGTCACACTCCCGGCGGGAATTGATGCGCGCGTGGAGTTTGGAATGCTGGCACTCAAGGCTCCGGTGGCGCGCGAGGGCTTAGTTGCCGACTGGATTTCCGTTCCCGGGCGCCTGTCGTTGGGGGCGGGGCGTATGCTGGTGGCCGAGCCGATGGCCGTTGAGCCGGGATACGATGTCGTGCGTCGAGCCCGCGAGCTTGTGGCTGCCGGAGAGGTGGCCGCTATCGTGGATGCGGCAGCCTTGGGCTTTGCCGACCGCGATAGCGATCGGATGCTCGCTGGCTCGTGCGGAGAGATTCCCGCTGAGGCTCGATCGGCGCGCTTGTGGGTGGATAACCCTGTGCCGGGGGATGTGATGTGCCCGCTGGGAATGAGTGGTCGAAGCAAGAAAGTGTCCGACCTGCTCAACGAGGCGCGCATTCCCGTTTCCGAACGCTCTGGCGTACCCGTGGTAAGAACGGCTCCGGGAGGTGCCGTAGTATGGGTCGCGGGCGTTCGCGCGGACGAGCGTTTTAAATGCACGGCCGCAACGCGCGTGGCATATCTGCTTCGTGTGGTCGATGCGGAATAGCGCTTCGCGCCAACTATTCTGTGCGACGTTGACGGTATTCCCGCGCTGATGGCGCACGTGCTGGTAAATATACCCCGTGCGCTGCTAGAATGTGTAGTTCGCGTCCATGCGGCGGTGCGTGGGCGATAAGCACAAGAAAGGGTTGTCATGGCTTCTCAACATCCGGATATCGAGAAGGTTCTGTTTACGCAGGAGGATATCGACGGTATCGTCTCTCGCCTAGGCGAGCAGATTACTCGCGACTACGCGGGTAAGGATCTGGTGCTGATTGCGGTCCTGCGCGGCGCCGTGGTCTTTATGGGCGACCTGATGCGCAAGATCGAGCTGCCGACCAACATCGATTTCATGGCTGTTTCGAGCTATGGCGACGGTGTGAAGTCTTCGGGCATCGTGCGTATCATTAAGGACCTGGATATCGACATCCGTGGTCGCGACGTGCTGATCGTCGAGGACATTCTGGACTCGGGCCTGACGCTCAAGTATCTGATGAAGAACCTCGAGAGCCGCAAGCCCGCCTCGCTGGAGGTTGCCGCCTTCCTGTGGAAGGACGTTGAGGACCGTACCTCGGCCGTCACGCCCAAGTATGTTGGAACCCATTGCCCCGATGCCTTTGTGGTGGGCTACGGCCTCGACTATGCCGAGCGCTATCGTAACCTTCCGTATCTGGGCATTTTGAAACCGGAGGTTTATTCGTAAGATGCCCGACGACCGTAACGATAACAATTCCCAGACTCCCCGGGAGCCTAAGATCCCGGGGATGCCCGGAGGCAAGAAGCCCACGCGTACGGGCTGGCTGTATTTTATTTTGGCTTGCGCGCTTCTGGGCTACGCCTTCTTTAACATGGGCTCCGGCTTTGCCAATTCCAGCAATACCGTAAAGCTCGCGACGAGCGAGATGGTCAACGCCATTAAGCAGGATCGCGTCGAAGATTTGACCTATACGGTTCAAGACGGAAGCGTGGCGGGTCATTACTGGAAGACGAAAAAGGACAAGGGTGACACGAGCGAGCTCAAGAGCTTCTCCTCGACCTACGTCGGTTCCGATTCGCTTGCCGAGCTTATGGCGGAGCACCCCGATACCAAGTACATCGTCAACACCAATGACCCCGATTTTTGGGGCGACTTGGCGATGAGCGTACTTCCGACGATCGCCCTGATCGCCATCATGTTCTACTTTATGCGCCAGATGATGGGCGCCAACAACAGGAACATGCAGTTTGGCAAGACCAACGCCAAGACCAACGAGGCAACGCGCCCCAAGGTCAAGTTTGAGGATGTTGCCGGTGTGGACGAGGCAGTCGAGGAGCTCGAGGAGATTCGCGACTTTTTGAGCGATCCGGACCGCTATCGCAAGCTGGGCGCCAAGATTCCGCGCGGCGTGTTGCTGGTTGGCCCTCCGGGTACCGGTAAAACCCTGCTGGCCAAGGCCGTTGCCGGCGAGGCGGGCGTGCCGTTCTTTAGCATCTCGGGTTCCGACTTTGTCGAGATGTTCGTGGGTGTCGGCGCCAGCCGCGTGCGCGACCTTTTTAAGGAGGCCAAGTCTCAGGCTCCGTCAATCATCTTTATTGACGAGATCGATGCCGTGGGACGTCAGCGCGGAGCTGGCTTGGGCGGCGGTCACGACGAGCGCGAGCAAACGCTCAACCAGCTGCTGGTCGAGATGGACGGTTTTGAGGAAAGCGAGTCGGTCATCCTGATCGCCGCGACCAACCGCCCCGATATTCTGGACCCGGCATTGCTGCGCCCCGGCCGTTTTGACCGTCAGGTTACGGTCGACCGTCCGGACGTGAAGGGCCGCGAGCAGATCTTGCGCGTGCATGCTGAGAACAAGCCGATGGACGAGGACGTTAAGTTTGAGAAGCTCGCCCAGATGACCGTTGGCTTTACTGGTGCCGATTTGGCGAACCTGCTCAACGAGTCTGCGCTGCTGGCCGCTCGCCGTCATCGTTCTGTGATCTCGATGGACGAGGTCGAGGAGTCGATGGAGCGCGTGATTGCCGGACCGCAACGCAAGGGTCGCGTGATGACCGAAGTCGAGCGCACCACGATTGCCTACCATGAGAGCGGTCACGCTTTGGTGGGCCACATCCTGGAGCACTCCGATCCGGTTCATAAGATCTCGATCGTCAGCCGCGGTCAGGCCCTGGGCTACACACTGCAGCTTCCGCAGGAGGACCACTTCCTCAAGACCAAGAACGAGATGCTCGACGAGCTCGCCGTGTTCTTGGGCGGTCGCGTTGCCGAGGAGCTCATGTGCGACGACATCACGTCGGGCGCGAGCAACGATCTGGAGCGCGCGACTAAGATGGCGCGCGAGATGGTCACGCGCTTGGGCATGAGCGAGGAGCTGGGCACGCAGGTCTTTGGCGAGGCGCAACATCAGGTGTTCCTGGGTCGCGACTACGCCGATCACCAGGATTACTCCGAGGAGACGGCGCGCCGCATCGATATCGAGGTTCAGCGCATCATGCGCGAAGCCCATCGCCGTGCGGTCGAGATTTTGGATGCCCGTCGCGATCAGCTCGATCTGATGGCGAAGGTGCTGCTTGAGCGCGAGACTGTCGAGGGCGATGCCGTGAATGCCCTGCTCGATAACGAGTGGGACGCCTATCTTGAGCGCGAGGGCGATATCCTGGCGGCCAAGGAGGAGCGCAATGCCAAGGCGGCCGGCATGCCGACCAAGAAGCGCGCGCCTCGTATGAGCGAGGAGGAGCTGGCGGCTGATGCCGCGGCCTTTGCGCAGGCGGCCATGCAGGAGGATGCCGAAGCCACATCCGATGATGCCGGCGATGACCATGTCGTCAACGCTGGCGGCAACACCGACGACGACAAATAGTTCTTGTAGCGAAAGCCTCTGCGGGGAAACCTGTGGAGGCTTTTTCTTTTGAGCGATATGTTGATTGGGGACAGACTTAAATGAGCGTTTTCACGCATTTAAGTCTGTCCCCAATCAACATTGCTGCGGCACTTTGCTCAGCTAAAGCGTACAATAGCGCCTATGCGAAAGGGGAACAGATGATCAACGAAACTATGTATGCTCGCGGTGCGGAAAGCTCCATCATCCGTGAGATCTTTAGCTATGGCCTTGAGCGCAAGGCACAGATCGGTGCGGAGAACGTATTCGATTTTTCGCTGGGTAACCCGAGCGTTCCGGCACCTGCCGCCGTGGCTGAGTCCATTAAGAAGGCATTGGAGCTGCCGAGCGACCAGCTGCATGGATACACGCCTGCGCCGGGTCTGCCGCAATGTCGAGCGGCCGTCGCCGACTCGCTCAACCGTCGCTTTGGCACGAACTATGAGGGCAAAGACGTCTTTATGACGGTGGGTGCCGCGGCTTCGCTCACCTGCACGCTCAACGCCGTTACGAACCCGGGCGACGAGGTTATTGTTATCGCCCCATACTTTCCGGAGTATCGCGTTTGGATTGAGAAGGCCGGCTGTACGTGTGTTGAGGCGCTCGCCGATGAAGATGCGTTCCAGCTGAGCGTGGACAACGTGCTCAAGGCGATTACCGATAAGACGACTGCCGTCATCATCGACTCGCCCAATAACCCGACCGGCGCTGTGTATACGCGCGATACCTTGACGCGCCTGGCTAAAGTTTTGTGCGAGGTCAACGCCAAGCGCGATCCCGAGAACCCGATTATGCTTATCTCGGATGAACCGTATCGCGAGATTGTATACGGCGCCGAGGTGCCTTGGGTGCCCTCGATTTACGAGCACGCCGTCGTGTGCTATTCGTACTCCAAGTCGCTGTCGCTGCCGGGCGAGCGCGTGGGCTGGATTTTGGTTCCCAACACCAACCCGCAGGCGGCGCGTCTGATGCCGGCTGTTGCCGGTGCCGCCCGTACGCTGGGCTTCGTGTGCGCTCCGGCGCTCTTCCAGCGCGTGATTATTGATTGCATCGATGAGCCGAGTGACGTTGAGGCCTATGCGCGCAACCGCACCGCGCTTACCGATGCACTGGCGGAGTACGGCTACACCTATGTTGAGCCGGATGGTGCATTCTACCTGTGGGTGAAGGCGCTGGAGCCCGATGCGAACGCTTTCTGCGAGCGCGCGAAGAAGTATGAGCTGCTCGCGGTGCCTTCGGATAGCTTTGGCATGCCGGGCTGGTTCCGCCTTGGCTACTGTGTGAGCTACGAGACCATCGTCAATTCGTTGCCTGCCTGGAAGCAACTGGCCGACGAATATCGTCGAAAGTAAAGCGCTCTGCTTACAATGTTTTACGTGAAACGGGGTTTGGTGCTAAGCCAGACCCCGTTGTCTATGCCGTTGTGTGATTGGGATGAAGCAGTTTTACGACTGCCGAAGGCTATGCGTACAATGAATATACGCGACGGCCATGCCGGATAAGGAGACCCGATGCCCTACCTTCTTTCTTGTGACATTCATACCCATACGATGTTTTCTGCGCATGCATATTCGACCATTGAGGAGAATGTGTACTGGGCGGCAGAGCGCGGCCTGCAGGTACTCGGATCTGCCGATCACCTGAGCTCTATGGTTTCGGCTTGTCCCGATGACCTGCGCAGTTACCAGTTCTTTATCAACCAGGATATCTGGCCGCGCATATGGAGCGGCGTGCTAGTGCTGCGTGGTGCCGAGGCCGATATCGTTTCGATGGACGGAAGCCTGTTTGGCGAGGACACTCCTGTCACGCTCGATATCGCCGGCGATTCGTACAGCCGTCAGCATTCACTGTTCGATTTGGTTACGCGTAATTTGGATTATTTGGTTGCGAGCGTGCATAATCCGCAGATTGCTGAAGGCGCGGCACTGGCCCAGACGACCGAGATGTATATCAATGCCCTGGAGCACCCCAAGGTGTTTATGCTGGGCCACACGGGTCGCTCGGGCGTGTCGTTCGATATCGACGAGGTGCTGCTGGCGGCTAAGGCCAAGCACAAGATTATCGAGATCAACAACCATAGTCTTGAACACGGTGTCGACACTGAGCATTGGGCCGTATGCCGCAAGATTGCCGAGCGTTGCGCCGAGCTGGGCGTGGGTATTGGCGTGTCGACCGATGCCCACATTGGCATGGCCATTGGCAAGCTCGATCACGCGCGCAAGATGCTCGACGAGATTCACTTCCCGCTGGATTTGATCGTGACGCGCGACCGCGAGACGCTGCTGCGCGAGATGGCGGCAGCCGGCGTGTGCGATCTGCGCAAGGGGATGTAGCGGAGTTTATAAACCAAGCGAAGGGGGCGGCCCAGACGGGTCGCCCCCTTTCTTGTGCCGGAGAATTAGCGGCGTTCGAGGACCGCTACGGTTTCGGTATGGTCGGTGTGGGGGAACATGTCGACGGGCGTGATTTTGAGCAGGCGATAGCCTCCGTCGAGGAGCTGGTGCAGGTCGCGCTCTTGGGTCACGGGGTTGCAGCTGATATAGGTGATGCGGCGCGGCTTAAGTGCGCAGGCAGCTTCGAGGAACTCGGGGGTAGAGCCGGCGCGCGGTGGGTCGATGGAAAGGACATCGACCCGCTCGTCGTTGTCGGCGGCGTCTAGGATGTAATCGGTGGCATCGTCGGCCATAAACCAGGCGCTGCGGGTAAGGCCGTTGAGCTCGGCATTGCGGCGCGCGTCGGCAATGCCCGCCGGATTGCGCTCTACGCCGAGCAGCATGATGCCGATACCCTTGTTCTGGGCATCTTTAGCTGCGCAAAGACCGATGGTGCCGCTGCCGCAGTAGGCATCCATAAGCACGTCGCCCTGACGCAGGTCCATGCCGTCGATGGCGAGCTGGTAGAGCAGCTCGGTCTGCTGCGGGTTGGTCTGGTAGAACGCGGTGGGGGAGATATCGAACTCGCAACCGAGTAGCTGGTCGCGCATGCACTCGGCACCGTACACGATACGGGTCTCCTCGCCTAGGATGGCGTTGCCGGGGCGCCCGTTGATGTTTTGGGCGACGGTGACGATATGCGGATCGAGTGCGGCGACAGCCTCAAAGAACTCCTGCGCATGCGGCAAGTCGCGCTGAGCGGTCACGAGGGTGACCATAATCTGGTCGGTACGCCAACCGCAGCGGACGACGGCATAGCGGAGCAAGCCCAGATGCTTGTCTTCGTTAAAGGCAGGAATATGCAGACGTTCGGCCTCGCGAGCGATGCCGTTGAGAATCTGGCGGGCCCCCGGCGCCTCGACAGGGCATTCAGGAACAGCAACGATTCTGTGTGTCCCACGTTCAAAAAAGCCGCAGCGGACAGCGCCCTCTTTGCCGGGAGCAAACGGAGTGGCAGCCTTATGACGAAAACCACGCGGCGCAGGATATTTGCCCGGGTCTCCCAGGGTGACTCCCATACCGCGAATAGGATCGACAGCAATGCCCTCACGCTCGCAAAGCGAGGCAAAAAGCTCCTCCATGGCAGCCTGCTTGGCTGCCAACTGCTTCTTATAAGGACGATTGAGCGCCGTGCACCCACCGCAAGCTTTCATGATTGAACAGGGAGACTTGGGGTCCACAGCCTTGCACGCAGACGAAACCGGATCTTTATGCGAGCGCTTGAAGCGAGTCTGAGATGCCTTGTCCTCGCTCCGACGAGAACTGGGGCGCTTGGCCTTAGCCTTGCCCTTCGCATCCTGAGACGACTTGGATTTCTTAGAAGATTTTTTCTCCTCCGACCCTTCAGTCGCTTCGATCAAAGCACGACGAGCCCTACGCTCCGCACGAGATTCTGCCATGAATTAACCCCACTATTAAATAAAAGAAAAGTCCGAAGCAATTGTACCGTGCCAAGCCAGCGGGCGATATGCAAGCGGTCATTTCCTGTCAGCGATAAGTCCAACGACGTTTGCCCGGCGGGCAAACCCTCCCTTGTACTTTATCAAGGTAGAGTGTATGATTCTGAACGTTACATGACTCACTTTACCTAACTAAAGTGCTATCGAGGGGGAATACCATGAATACCGATATGTCTCGTCGTCAGTTTGTTGGTCTAGCCGGCTCGCTCGCCACGGTGCTCGGCCTTGGTCTTGTCGGTTGTGGCGGCGGTGCCGCTAAGGGCTCTGCTGCCGGCTCTGCCGCGGCCAAGGATACGAAGGGCGCCGCGGAGTCCAAGAAGCTCGTGGTGGGCTTTGACAAGTCCTACCCTCCGTACGGCTTTGTGGGCGATGACGGCGAGTACACGGGCTTTGACCTTGACCTTGCCAAGGCCGTTGCCGATAAGCAGGGCTGGGATGTCGATTACGAGGCCATCGATTGGGATGCCAAGGACACGCTGCTCAACTCCGGCGCCATCAACTGCATCTGGAACGGCTTTACCATGGAGGGCCGCGAGGACGACTACACGTTCTCCGAGCCGTATATGCTCAACGAGCAGGTGTTGGTGGTCAAGAAGGACGCGGGTATCAAGAGCTGGGACGATCTTGCCGGCAAGACCGTGATTACCCAGACTGATTCCGCTGCGCAGGATGTGCTCGAGGGCGACCAGAAGGATCTGGCCGCGACGTTTGCCACGCTCGATACCATCGGTGAGTACAACACGGCGTTTATGCAGCTCGAGAGTGGTGCGGTCGATGCCGTTGCCTGTGACCTCTCGATCGCTCAGTATCAGCTGGCCGCCAAGCCCGATGCCTATACGCAGCTCGACAAGCCGCTGTCCAGCGAGCACTACGCCGTCGGCTTTAAGAAGGGCGACACCAAGTCGGCCGACGCCGTGACCGAGTCGCTCAAGGCGCTCTATGAGGACGGTACGGTCAAGGACCTCTGCGATAAATATGCAGATTACGGTCTTTCCTTCGACAATTGGGTTTTGAAATAATGTCTATTCAGGTCATGATGCAGATGCTTGGCCAGGGCTTCTTGGTCAGCTTGCAGCTGTTTGTGCTGACGCTGCTCGGATCGATTCCGTTGGGAATCCCCGTGGCGTTTATGCGTATGAGTAAGATCGCGCCGCTTCGCTGGATTGCGCGCATCTACATTTCGGTCATGCGTGGCACGCCGCTCATGCTGCAGATGTTTGCCATCTACTTTGCCCCGTACTACGTGTTTGGCATCTCGCTCACGCCCGATTCCAAATGGACGGCGTGCGTTGTGGCATTCATCATCAACTACGCCGGCTACTTTGCAGAGATCTATCGCTCGGGCCTGCAGTCCATTCCGCGCGGTCAATACGAGGCCGCCGGGGTGCTGGGCTATTCGCGCCTGCAGACTTTTTTGTACATCGTGATGCCGCAGGTCGCTAAGCGTATTTTGCCGGCGATGGGCAACGAGATCATCACGCTGGTCAAGGACACGTCGCTGGCATTTGCCATTGGCGTGGGCGAGATGTTCTCGACGGCCAAGGCGCTGGTCGCCTCGCAGGTGAGCATGGTGCCGTTTGCGATTGCGGCGCTGATTTACTGGGTCTTTAACTTCGTCGTCGAGATGCTGCTTGGCGCTGCCGAAAAGCGACTTGACTACTACCACGACTAGCCTGTTCCGTCGTGCTTTTCAAACACATGGAGGTTCCCGTGTCCGGAACGGTAATGAATATAGCGAACGCACGCAAGGCGTTTGGCGGCAATGAGGTGCTCAAGGATATCTCGCTCGAGGTAAAGCGTGGCGAGGTCGTGGCGATTATCGGGCCTTCGGGCGGCGGTAAGTCCACGCTGCTGCGCTGTGCCACGCTGCTCGAGACGCTCGATGGTGGCTCGCTCTCGTTTGGCGACCTTGCCGTCGCGACGGATGCGGGTTCGGGCGCGGTGTACGCAAAGGGCGATGTACCTAAACAGGCGCGCTCGCGGTTTGGTCTGGTGTTTCAGAACTACAATCTGTTCCCGCACTATACCGTGATGAAAAACATCACCGATGCACCGATCCGCGTGCTTAAGCGCCCGCGCGAGCAGGCGGAGGCCCGCGCACACGAGCTTATTGCACAGATGGGGCTTACGGGCAATGAGAACAAGGTGCCATGTGAGCTTTCGGGCGGCCAGCAGCAGCGCGTGAGTATTGCCCGCGCCCTGGCGCTCGACCCGGAAATCTTGTTCTTTGATGAGCCGACCTCGGCGCTCGATCCAGAGTTGACGGCCGAGGTGCTGCGCGTCATTAAGGACCTGGCGGCGCAGAATATGACGATGGTAATCGTGACCCACGCGATGCAGTTTGCGCGCGATGTTGCCGACCGCGTGGTCTTTATGGATGGCGGTCGTATTGTCGAGGAGGGTCCTGCCGAGCAGGTCATCGACCATCCGCGCGAGCGGCGCACGCGTGAGTTCTTGAGCCGTATCGAGGGATAGGCTCAGGTATTTACTCAACTATTAATTGAGGCGAAGCCGCCGCAGGTCTTACGGTCTGTGGCGGCTTTTTGTTTGCGTCGACGGGGTTCAATAATCGACTCACAAGCTTGTCTCTTCCTCTCGCCGCCTGTATTCATACGTGCGCCGAAAGGTATGCATGGACAGCCGCCCGTGAGGGTAGGGTGGTGGCATAGGACATTTGGAGGGTGAGTCGGCTCGGCTGCCGACCATGCTGCTCCCAGGACGGCACCGACCGCGAACTCTCCCCGTTGGCGTCGCGCATTGCGCGCGGCCCTGCAAGGAGGTCATCATGGGTGCTCCCAAGACCGGTAACGTAAGGAACGTGGTGCTCGTAGGCCAAGGCGGGGTGGGCAAGACTTCACTCGCCGAGGCCATGCTCCACCTTTCCGGCAAGACCGCCCGCCTGGGCGGCCACGACGGCACCAAGCCCACGCTCGACTATGACCCCGAAGAGGTCAAGCGTGCATTTTCCATCTCGACGACCATTGCGCCGATCGACTGGAAGGGCGCGCGCATCAACGTGCTCGATGCCCCGTGCTATCCCGATTTTATCGGCGACGCCTATGCCGCGATGAGCGTCTGCGAGACGGCTCTGTTTGTTGTCGACGCCGAGGCCGGCCCGCAGCCTACGACGGTTAAGCTCTGGTATGCCGCCGAGGACCTGCGTCTGGCGCGTGCGGTGTTTGTAAACCGCCTGTCGCGCTCCGAGGCCAGCTTTGCGACCACGATGGACCTGCTGCAGGAGCGCTTTGGCACGCGTCTGGGCGCCGTGACCCTTCCCTGGGGCGAGGGCGAGGACTTTGACGGCATCATCGACCTGGTGCGCATGAAGGCGCGCCATTGCAACGGCGCCGAAGCCGTTGAGTCGGAGATTCCCGAGGAGTATCGTGCCCAGGCCGAGGAGGCCCACGACCATCTGTGCGAGCTGGTGGCCGAGGCTGACGACGAGCTGATGATGAAATACCTGGAAGGCGAGGAGACGCTGACGCAGGAGGAGCTCGAGGGCCTGCTGTCGAAGGCGATTGCCGAGCGCATTTTTGTGCCGGTCTTTGCGGGCGATTGCATTAAGGAGCAGGGCGTCAACTCGCTGATGGACGACATCGCCACGTACTTCCCGGCGCCGACCGACTACGGCGAGATGCCGCTCATCGACGGCGACTCGCTCAAGATCTCGAGTGACGATGACCGTCCGGTGGCATTTGTGTTTAAGACCCTGGCCGATCCGCAACAGGGTCGCATCAGCTTTATCAAGGTGCTGACGGGCACGCTTGAGCCGGGCCTTGAGCTGATCAATGCGCGCACGCGCAAGGGCGAGCGTCTGGCTCACCTGTATGTGATGTGCGGTCGTGACATGACCGAGGTCGGCCACGCCTATGCCGGCGATATCATCGTGGCGCCCAAGCTGGCTGCCGAGACGGGCGACACGCTCTCGATTACCGGTAAGGTCGAGGCTGCGGCGTTTAAGTTCCCCAACTCGCAGTACCGTATTGCCATCGAGGCCGAGAATCGCGGCGACGAAGAGAAGCTCTACACGTTTATCGAGAAGGCCTGCAAGGCCGATCCGACCATGAGCATCGACCGCGACGAGGAGACCGGCCAGACCATTATCTCGGCGGTGGGCGAGGCGCAGGTTTCGGTGCTGCTCAACCGTTTGGAGGACCGTACCAAGGTTGTGGCAAAGAGCGTGCCGATCCGCATTCCGTATCGCGAGACCATCCGCCGCACGGCAAGCGCCCAGGGTCGCCACAAGAAGCAGACCGGCGGCGCCGGGCAGTACGGCGACTGCTGGCTGCGCGTGGAGCCGCTCATTGGGCCCGACGGCACGAGCGACGGCTATGAGTTTGTTGACGAGGTCGTGGGCGGCCGCATCCCGCGCTCGCTCATCCCCGCCGTGGACAAGGGTGTCCAGGAGACCATGAAGGACGGCATCATCGCTGGCTACCCGCTCACGGGCATTCGCGTGGCTGTGTACGACGGCTCGTATCACAGCGTCGACTCCAACGAGATGGCGTTCCGCGCGGCGGCTCGCATCGGCCTGCGCAAGGCGTGTGCCGATGCCGACCCGGTGGTGCTGGAGCCCATCGAGGAAATTACGGTGACTATCCCCGAGAGCTATGCCGGCGCCGTGATGGGCGACATCTCGGCCTCGCGCGGTCGCGTGACGGGTATGGAGACCGACGAGCGCGGCGATACCGTGGTCATTGCCCAGGCCCCGCTGGCCGAGCTGACGGATTACTCGACGCGCCTGCGCTCTATCACGCGCGGCACGGGTGACTTTACCATGAAGCCCGCAGGCTATGAGCAGGTGCCTTATGACGTTCAGGCCAAGCTGGTCGAGCGCTATGAGGAGGGCCGCGCCAAGTAGCGCGGGGCTTTGCCTGCAACATACATGCCGATGCAAGGGCCGCTCTGGGCAATCCAGGGCGGCCCTTTTTGATCCCTAGGGGACGGAGGAAAACGGATCATGTTAGGTTTTGGGGCAGCTTAGTCGGCCCTAGTCCCCCGAGGCCTGATTGCGGCCGGTGGCGTAGTCGATCTGCGCATGCGGCTGCAGGTTGTAGCAATATACGTGGAAGCAGAGGGCCTTGCCGTGGTCCTCGACCGATTGCGCCTCGAGGCGCACGCCACGGCAGACAAGTTCCTCTTCGTTATACATGGGTGTGACGCGATAGAGAACATGGTTGCCCGTGTCGTGGATGTAGTTAAGAATTTGCTCCTCAAACGGCAGCATGCCCGTCTCGTTGAGATAGCGCGTGCCGGTGAGGAGATTCTTGCGATTGGCATTTTCGCCGCAGAGCGACCAGGCGATGAGGTGGCAGCGGTTGTAGAGGCTCTGGCCTGGAATAAAGTCGTAGCGCTGCTGGTGCCAACCGGCGGGATGGATACGCGAGATATCACCGCGCTTGCCTTGGCCGAGCGATTCGGGCCCTATGCAGGCGAGCGCTTTGCGGGTACGGCCCAGGCTGTCGAGTTTAGAGAACTTCTTAAAGCAGCCCTCTTCGGTGGCCCGTTCGTATTCATCGAGCGTGAACGACGGCGTGCCAAGCGGGTGCGTACCATCGGCGCGAAGGGCGACGTAGGGGTTACCGGCGTAGTCAGGAATGCTGGTGAGGTATACGCCGCGCGCGCGGTTGAGGTCGGGGTTTTCGACCTCGTCGATGGGGGTAGTGGAGCTGTCCTCGGCAACGTTGCCGTTGGTCGTGGCGGATTCGGAGCCATTGCCGGAGTCCTCGGAGCTCGCTGTTCCCGATTCGAGCCGGGCGACCAAGTCCGCCTCGTCGTCGGTGCGGCTGGGACTCTCGTTTTGCTTCTCGGCCAGGGCCGCCGCCTGCTCATCACTTTGCGGCGACAGCAACTTGGGCGCCCCATCGAGCGATCCCGTAAACAGCGCAAACCCCAGCACCACGGCGGTGCCGATGGAAAGTGCTTGCTTGTAGGCGGACTTGCGCGACATTGAGGCTCCTGGATGGACGGTTGGGAATCTACCAGTCTAGCAGGAGCCGGCAGAGGCCGTTCTGTCGAACAAATACTTAAGATTTGGGACAAACGCTACTGGTTCATTTGCTTCATATTTGACGTATGGCTAGATCGAGGTGGAGTCGAGCCAGTTGAGCTTGCACTCGAGAATGCGCTGCTCGCCGGGTTGGCTGCTGCCATCAAGCAAGGCGAGCAGCATCTCGGCCGCCTCCCTGCCTTCCTGGTCGACGGGCTCGATGATCGTGGAGACGGTCGGCGTGGTGAGGTTGGTCCAGTCTTCGCAGTTGAGTCCCAAAAGACCTATTTGCTGCGGAAGTAGATGGGCCATGGGTTGGAGGGCCTTGTAGACACGGGGAAGCGCCCATTGGTTTTGTACGAAGATGAGCGTGCGCTTGGCGGGGTTGAACTTGTATTTAAAGTATTCGGTAAGCTCGTTGATTGACGGCTTGTTGTGATCGATGGGGATGGCTTTGTAGAGCTGCCCATTCGCGGCCAATGCCTCGGCATATCCCTGAAAACGTTCCATGCGAGTGCGCATTTCGGTCATGTTGGCGGCGATGGAAAAGAAGTCTTCGTAGCCGGCGTCGAGAAGCGCCTGCGTGGCATTGTACACGCCGTCGTAGAGGTTGGTTTTGATCCAGCTGGTGCCTGGGCTGTAGATGGCCGCGTCAAAAAAGACGACGGGCTTGTCGGCGCGCTTGATGCGGTCGTGGACTGCCTTGAAATTTGCCGTGGGCTGGATGATAAAACCATCGACGCCCAGTGAGAGCATTTTGTCGACATACATGAGCTCGGTCTCGGGATTAAAGTTGCTCGTGCAAACGACCGTCTGGTAGCCCGCGGGGAGCATGACCTGCTCCATGCCGTTGAGGACGAGGCCTGCCCATTTGTTGGTGTTATCCAAGATGATGATGGCGATGACGTGGGTTTGCTTGCCGGTGAGCGTTTGCGCTTGGGCGTTGGGAACGTATCCGAGTTCCTTGATGACGCGCGCAATCTTTGCCTGCGTCTTCTCGCTAAGCTTTTCTCGTTTGTCGTTGAGGTAATACGAGACGCTTGCCGTCGAGGTTCCCGCCTCTCGAGCGACGTCTGCGATCGTAACGCGCTGTTTTGCCACAGCGACTCCTTCCGACAGATGAGCATTTTCCAACATGATGACTTTGAGTCTTGGTGAGGGATGCGCTTTGGTGAGCGACTTTTTCCTTTCATATGAGTATGCAACAAATGCGGTATATGGGTGGGGTCGAAATTTGTGACCGGCATGCGCATCTGCCGTCTACCGAGAAAATCAAATACTTCTTGACTTTTGAAATCGAGGGTAAAATCGCAGGATTCATTTTTAGTTAAACGCATAACTAAATAGCGTAACCAACGCTCTGACCTGCGCGTTTACCGAAATAAACTGGCATTAAGAAAAACGAGCACCTATATTGGTCTTGTCGAAAAGACAGCAAGTCCAAACGGCAGGGGATGCTCCGGAGGCCTCCGCAAACGGTGTCTTGCGCACGCAACTCTATGAAAAGAGGGAAGCAATGAAGATCGTAGGCGTTGCCGCCTGTACCGTGGGTATCGCCCACACGTATATGGCCCAGAAGGCGATTCAGGATGAATGCGCCGCTCGTGGCATCGAGTGCAAAGTCGAGGCTCAGGGTGGTCTGGGTATCGAGAATGAGCTCACGCAGGAAGACGTTGATTCCGCCGACCTGGTGCTCGAGTCCGTCGACGTGGGTGTCGAGAACGAGGACCGTTTTGAGCAAAAGATGGCCGAGGGCAAGTTCCTCAAGGTCGGCACCTCGGATGTAATCGCCGATCCGGTAAAGATTATCGACCAGGCTGTCGAGATCATCAAGGCGACGGGCGGTGCCGTTGACGCGTCCAAGGCCGAGGCCAAGGCAGAGAAGAAGGCCGTCTCC
This sequence comes from uncultured Collinsella sp., assembly GCA_900540875.1. Lineage (GTDB taxonomy): Bacteria > Actinomycetota > Coriobacteriia > Coriobacteriales > Coriobacteriaceae > Collinsella. The sequence goes on along the minus strand of UQHT01000028.1, from coordinate 16,936 downwards.
GCTGCCCCGCAGGCCCCGACACCGGCGTCCAAGCAGTCCATCTTTGCCGACCCTGGCAAGACGCTGCTCAATGCATTCAATACCGGCGTTTCCTATTTTATCCCCATCGTCGTTATCGGTGGCGTGTTCCTCGCCTTCTCGTTGGCATCCGGTACTGCCGGTGCTGGCGGCATGGAGGTCACCAACCCGTTGATGGTGAGCCTTAACACTATCGGCATGGCCGGCATCTCTATGATGATTCCGGTGCTTGCGGCATACATCGCCTACTCGATGGCCGGTAAGCCCGCACTTGCCCCCGGCTTCGTCCTGGGCTACTTGGTTAACAACGCCGTCGTCACCCCGAGCGGCAACAGCGTTTCGACCGGCTTCTTGGGCGCCATGATCATGGCTGTCATCTGCGGTTACTTTGTCCGCTGGATGAAGACCTGGAAGGTCAACAACACCATCCAGACCATCATGCCCATTCTGATCATCCCGATTCTGACCTCGCTCGTCCTGGGCATGGCTTACATCTACATCCTGGCCACGCCGCTTGGCTTTGTGATGGATTGGCTCACCAGCGTGCTCGGCAGCCTGCAGGGCGGCTCCGCCGTCGTCCTGGGCCTGGTCATTGGCGTTATGACCGCTTTCGATATGGGTGGCCCCATCAACAAGACCGCTTCGACCTTTACCATGGCCATCATGGCCTCCGGCATCTACGGCCCCAACGGTATGTTCCGCGTCGCCGTCGCCATTCCCCCGATTGCTTGCGGCCTCGCTGCGCTCATCGCCAAGAACAAGTTCGATGACGCTGACCGTCAGATGGGCATCTCTGCGCTGTTCATGGGCTGCATCGGTATTACCGAGGGCGCTATTCCCTTCGCGGTCAAGGATCTTGGCCACACCCTGCCCGGCATTTGCATCGGCTCTGCCGTGGGCGCGGCGCTTGCCGCCTTCCAGGGCATCGACTGCTATGTTCCGCATGGTGGCTTTATTGTCGCCCTGGCCACCAACAACGTCGCGCTGTTCTGCCTGGACATCGTGATTGGCTCCTTGGTCGCCGCTGCAATCCTGATTGCCATGAAGCCCACGCTCGATAAGCAGGCCAAGTAAACCTTTAAGGACTCAGGTTGTGCGGGGGGATGGATTTGACTCCGCACAACCGCCCCTACACAACAAAATCCATCCGCACTGATAGGGCCCACATCTGGGTCCCAGGGAACTTTTGTCAAAAATCCTCTGGAGAAGGAGAACAAAATGTCCAACCTCACCATCCGCCAGGCCGTTCAGGGCATGCTCAAGCTGCAGGACAGCGGCGATCACGCAACCATGGTCGGCATTGGCCCCATGAGCCCCAACCTGATTCAGGCCGTGTTCGAGCTTGCCAAGGACGAGGATTTCCCGCCCATGTTTATCGCTAGCCGCAACCAGGTCGATATGGACGAGATGGGCGCCGGCTACGTCAACGGTTGGGACCAGACGCGCTTTGCCGCCGACATTAAGAAGGTTGCCGACGAGGTGGGCTATACCGGTCCGTACTACCTGTGCCGCGATCACGGCGGTCCGTGGCAGCGCGACGAGGAGCGTAACGCCCACCTGCCCGAGGACGAGGCCATGGAGCTCGCCCGCAAGTCCTTTGTCGCCGACATGGAGGCAGGCTTTGACCTGCTGATGGTCGACCCCACCAAGGACCCCTATCAGATCGGCAAGGTTATTCCGCTCGACGTGGTGCTTCGCCGCACGATCGATCTTATCGACTATCTTGAGCAGTACCGTCGCGAGCATAACCTGCCCGAGGTTGCCTATGAGGTCGGTACCGAGGAGACCAATGGCGGCCTGACCTCCACCGACAAGTACGAGGAGTTCATTTCTCAGCTGCAGCCCGAGCTCGAGAAGCGCGGCTGCCCCATGCCCACCTTTATCGTCGGCCAGACCGGTACGCTCACCCGTTGGACCGAGCAGGTCGGTCATTACAACTTTAAGAATGCCCGCGAGCTCGCCGACATGGCCAAGCGCTACGGCGTGGGCCTGAAGGAGCACAACGCCGACTACCTGGACGACGCGACGCTGCTCGAGCACATCCCGGCACACGTGACCGCTTCCAATGTCGCCCCTCAGTACGGCACCGAGGAGACCCGCGCTTACCTAAAGCTCTGCGCTACCGAGCAGATTCTGGTCGACAACGGCCTGTGCGACGATCCCTCCGATCTGTATCACACGCTGCTGGTCAAGGCCATCAAGACCGAGCGCTGGCGCAAGTGGATGACCGGCGACGATGTCAACCTGCAGGTTGACGACATTCTGGCCGACGACGAGCTCAGCCTGAAGATTCTGGATGTCTCCGGCCACTACGCGTTCAACGATCCCGAGGTCAAGGAGCAGGTCGAGAAGCTCTATCGCAACCTCGCTGCCCAGGACATTGACGGCAAGCGCTTTGTGATCGAGCACATCAAGCGCCCGATCAAGCAGTACGTCGTCGGTCTTAACCTCAAGGGCGTCACGAGCCGCATCGAGAAGGCTCTCTAAGTAGCTTTTCCTACACGACGCCGGGCCTGGGGCATGTCCCAGCTGCAGGCCCGGCACATAGGACAAAGGGACATCCCCTTTGTCCTATTTTTTGAGTTTTGGATTCCTTAGAAGGAGTTTGCACCATGAAGTTCTTTATCGATACCGCCAACCTTGACGAGATCGCCGAGGCCAAGAGCTGGGGCTGCCTTGCCGGCGTCACCACCAACCCGTCCCTGTACGCCAAGACCGGCGGCAAGCTCGCCGACTTTGAGCCCCATATGCTCAAGATTGCCGAGCTCTGCGAGGGCCTGCCCGTGTCTGCTGAGTCCACCGCGACCACTGCCGAGGGCATGATCGAGGAGGGCAAGCGTCTTGCCGCCCTGGCTCCCAACATCGTGGTCAAGCTTCCCGTGTGCGAGGCCGGCCTCGCCGCCTGCCGCGCCCTGGCCGATGCGGGCGTGCGCGTCAACATGACGCTTGTTTTCTCGCCGACGCAGGCCCTCATGGCCGCCAACGCCGGTGCCCGCTACATCAGCCCGTTTGTCGGCCGCTTTGACGACATCGCCGAGGACGGCATCTCGCAGCTCGACAATGTCGTGACATGCATCAAGAACTATGACTGGACCGGCAAGAACGTCGACGACACCGTCGAGATCATCACCGCTTCGGTCCGCACGCCCAACCACGTGACCCAGGCGGCTCTTCTTGGTGCCGACATCGCGACCGTGCCCATGGCCGCTCTCAAGAAGTGCCTGCATCACCCGCTGACCGACCAGGGCCTCGCCTCTTTTGAGGCTGACTGGCAGAAGGTCGTCGCTCAGGCTTAACGACCGGGTTGCCCTCGGCATCGCGCCATCCGGTGCCGGGGTTTTTCTCAAGAGAGGAATTCGTATGACCAACCAGGAGCTGGCGAAGGTCGCCAATGAGGTCAGGAAGGGTGTCGTGACTGCGGTTCACGCGGCCAAGTCGGGACATCCGGGTGGATCGCTCGGTGCAGCCGACATCATGACGTATCTGTACTTTGAGGAAATGAATATCGATCCTGCCGACCCTCACAAGGCCGATCGCGACCGCTTTGTGCTCTCCAAGGGTCACGCGGCGCCGGGCCTGTATTCGGTGTTGGCAAATCGCGGCTATTTTCCCGTCGAAGAGCTCGAGACGCTCCGCCATATTGGCAGCCGACTGCAGGGCCATCCCAACATGAACGATACCCCAGGCATCGATATGTCCACCGGCTCGCTCGGTCAGGGCATCTCTGCTGCAGTTGGAATGGCGCTTGCCGCTAAGCACTGGGGCGACAGCTACCGTGTCTACACGTTGCTGGGCGACGGTGAGTGCGAGGAAGGCCAGGTGTGGGAGGCGGCTATGTTTGCCGGCAACCATGCGCTCGACAATCTTGTTGCCGTCGTCGACCACAACGGCTTGCAGATTGACGGCACGATCGATGAAGTCAACTCGGCCATGCCGCTTGCCGACAAGTTCCGCGCCTTTAAGTGGCATGTGATAGAGCTAGCCGATGGCAACGACATGGCGCAGATTGAGGCGGCTTTCGCCGAAGCTCGCGAGGTGACCGGCGCGCCCGTCGCTATCATCGCCGAGACGGTGAAGGGCAAAGGCGTCTCCTTTATGGAGAACCAGGTTGGCTGGCATGGCAAGGCGCCCAATGACGAGCAGTTTGAGCAGGCCATGGCCGAGCTCGCGGCAGCAGGAGAGGAACTCTAATGGCAGAGGTCAAAAAAGTCGCCACGCGCGTAAGCTACGGCGAGGCGCTCGTCGAGCTGGGCAATGAGCACGATGACTTTGTAGTGCTCGATGCCGACCTGGCTGCCGCTACGCAGACGGGTAAGTTTAAGACTGCCCATCCTGAGCGCTTTTACGATGCCGGCATCGCCGAGAGCAACCTGATGGGTCTTGCCGCCGGCATCGCGACCACGGGCCGCGTTGCTTTTGCGAGCACCTTTGCGATGTTTGCCGCCGGTCGCGCCTACGAGCAGGTCCGCAATTCCATTGGCTACCCGCACCTCAACGTCAAGATTGGCGCCACCCATGCCGGCATTTCGGTGGGCGAGGACGGCGCCACGCACCAGTGCTGCGAGGATATCGCACTCATGCGTACGATTCCGGGTGTGACGGTGGTCGTTCCCGCCGACGATGTCGAGGCCCGCGCCTGCGTGCGCGCCGCCTATGAGTTTGAGGGGCCGGTTTACATGCGCTTCGGCCGCCTGGCAACACCGGTCATCAACGATCACGAGGACTACGAGTTCAAGATCGGCCGCGGTGTTGTTGTACGGGAGGGCTCTGATGTCACGATCGTCGCGTGCGGTCTCATGGTCGCTGAGGCGCTCGCTGCTGCCGAGGCGCTCGCTGCCGACGGCATCGATGCTGAGGTCATCAACATGCATACGATCAAACCGCTCGATGAGCGTTTGGTGGTTGCCAGCGCCAAGAAGACCGGTCGCGTGGTCACCGCCGAGGAGCATTCGATTATCGGTGGTCTTGGCGAGGCCGTTGCCTCGGTGCTCGCGGAGCAGCATCCAGTGCCGATGCGTCGCGTCGGCGTGCGCGATGTGTACGGCGAGTCCGGCCCTGCGGTCGATTTGCTGCATAAGTACGGTTTGGACGCCGACGGCATCGAAGCTGCGGTCAGGTCCGTGTTGTAAGGAAGGCTTTCCATGGGGTTTGTATCTGCCAACCAAGTGACGATTGACTATGCCGCCGCCTCGCGCGAGGACGCGCTGCATTATCTGTCCGAGCAGGCTGTTGAGCTTGGTTTTGCCGATGACGCGTCTGCTGTAGAGGCGGCTTTTATTGCTCGCGAAAACGAGGCCGAGACTGGCCTCGTCGCCGGTTTTGCCGTTCCGCATGCCAAGAGCGATGCGATCCATACGCCGGGCGTGGCCGTGCTCAAGCTGTCCGAGCCTGTTGAGTGGCCGAGCTTTGATGGCGTGCCCGTCGATGTGGCGCTCGCGCTGTACGTGCCCGCCGGCGAAGCGGGAACCACGCACCTGCGTCTGCTCTCCAAGGCTGCCGTGATGCTGATGGATGCTGGCTTCCGTGACAGGGTGCGCGAAAGCACCGATCCTGTCGAGATTGCCGAGTTCATCAACGCCGGGCTCGAGGGCTAGAACGGGCTCTCCGTTCCATTAATCGATCCTTCTCCAAGGAAAAGGGCCGCGACGCTATAGGCGTCGCGGCCCTGTCTGCGTTTCCCCAGATAAAACCTGCCAAAATAAACCTGTCCCTTTTTGGTAGGTAAAACGGCGTAACTTAAAGGTTCATGTTGCCGTGGATGTAGGGGGTGACCTCGGGGGAGATATGGCCGCAGCCCAGCTCGCGCAGCGTGGACTCGATGGCGGCGGGCAGCGGGGTCTTGCCTTCGGCGTCGACGGTGGCACCGCTGAGGGCGGCGATCTTGGCGACGTCTGCCGGCGCGGCCTCGATATGCATGCAGCCGCCGACGAGGCGTGCGCGGACCTGGTCCAGGCCAAGGTCGTGCAGGTAGTCCTCACAGGTGCGGATTACATCGACCTTCTCGCGCGTGAGCTCCTCGCCCGTGGGGACTCGCGTGGCCAGGCAGGCTCCTGCCGGCAGGTTCCAGACGGGATAGCCCCAGGCGCGTAGCAGCTCGCGCTCCTCGTCCTTGGTAAAGCCGACCTCCATAAGCGGCGAGCGCACGCCGAGCTCCTGGGCGGCGCGCATGCCGGGGCGGTAGTCGCCGCGGTCGCTTGCGTTGCTGCCGTCGATGACGGTGGGAAAGCCCAGCGACTTGGCGTGGTTGACGATGGCGGTAAAGCCGGCGCGCTTGCAGTGGTAGCAGCGGTCGGCGTCGTTGCAGGCTACCTGGGGGAGCTGCAGCTGATCGACCGAGAGGTTGAGCACGGGGAGCTTAAAATGCGGCCCCTCATCGGCCTGCCCGTCAACCGCCCGCTCAAACGAAGCCTGCTCGGGCGTGCCGATGAGCGGCGTGGTGAGGTGAACAAGAAGCGTGCTGGCGGGCATGATGCGGGCGCAGACCGCGGCCAAAAAGCTGCTGTCGACGCCACCGGAAAAGCCGATGGCGACGCGTCCGTATGCTAAAAGCAGCTGCTCGAGCGCTGCGAGTTTGTCCTGAAGCCCCTCTGCGGGCGCGGTGGTGTCTGAAAGCATAAGTCGATCCTTGCCGTTGAGTACTCGGTCGAAAACTATAATCCTACCGAGTCGCTTGTCATAAGACTTCTATCTATGTAACGAAAGTGCAATATGCTATATACGTTATATACAAGCTTACAGGTGCGGTAAAGTTGCGGGAGTACAGCAGCGCGAAGCGATGGGGGACCGATATGATCAAGGCCGTTATTTTTGACATGGACGGAACGCTGGTCGATACCGAGCGTTTGGGTATCAAGGCGTGGAAGGCGGGCGCGGCCGAGCTGGGATTCGCGATTGATGATGCGCTGATCCATCAGTTCATCGGTCGCACGCTGCCCGATGTCATGGAGATCCTTGATGAGCATTACGGCAGCTGCGAAACCGCTGAGGCAATCTATCGTCGCCATAGGGAGATTCGCGACGAGATGGTCAAGACCGATCTGGAGCTTAAGGACGGTGCCGCCGAGTGCCTCGACGAGCTGCTGACTGCGGGCTATCACGTGGGTCTTGCGACGTCATCGCGCCACGTTACGGCCGAGCGCAACCTCAAGACGGTTGGCCTCTTTGACAAGTTTGAGACGGTGACCTGCGGCGAGGACGTCGTGCGCGGCAAGCCCGACCCCGAGATGTACCTGCTCGCCTGCGAGCGCGCGGGCTTTGCCCCCGAGGAGTGCGCCGTGGTCGAGGACTCACGCAACGGTTGCGTCTCGGGCATCACGGCCGGCTGTCATGTCTTTGCCGTTCCCGACATCGTGCCGCTGCCGCAGGACTTGGTGGACGGCTGCGAGGCTGTGCTCGATACGCTGTTCGATCTGACGGCCGCGGTCAAGGTCGTGTGCTAAAGGTAGGCGCCCAGGTTGATGTCGGTTGTCGGGACTATGGGTTGGCCCGTCGGTTGCTGCTCGGCCTTTTGGGTGCTCACACGCTCGAGCAAGAAGGGGCGCACGAGCTCCTGACGGTTAATGTCCTCGGTGGCCGTGACCGCGGTGACGGTGCGCGCGGCAGAGCCGATGCGGACATGCTTTGTCTTCGCCGGCGCCTTGTTCTCGATTTGCTCCATGAGCAATTGAACGCCCTTGCGGCCAATCTCGTAGCCTGGGGGTGCTACCGTGGTGAGCGGGACCGCCCCGCTCCAAGCGAGTGGGTTGCCGTCGCATCCGGCCACGCGAACCTGCTCGGGGACGGAGATGCCTTTGTCGGTCAGCGCCGAGATAACGCCCGAGGCCAATACGTCGGTCAGGCCGACCACGAAGTCGGGGCGCTCGTCCGCGGGGCGCTCAGCGATTTGGGCACCGATGCCGTAGCCGTCGGCAGCGGTATTCCATTCGCCGGCGTCGATGACTTCGATCTTGATATCGGGATGCAGGGCGAGGGCCTTGTGGATGCCAAGTACGCGCAAGGTGAGCTGCATAAATGCCGCTCTGCCCACAACGGTGATATGGCGTGCGCCACGGGCAACGGCGAGCTCGGCGATAATGCGGCCTTGTGCCTCGTTGTCGGCAGCCACGTAATAACCGGGCTCGGAGCAGTGGATGTCCAGATGGACGATCGGCACGGGCACTTTAGTCATGGCCGGGTGCCAGTCGGGGGACGCCATGGGCTGAACCATGACGCCGGACATCTGCGTGCCCATAAAATAGCGCAGGTAATGATCCTCGAGAATGTCGTCGTTATCGGCGTTGGCGATGAGCAAGTCATAGCCGTGCTTGCGTGCCTCGTTGTGGGCACCGCTGGCAATTTGGAGCGAAAAGCCGTGGTCGAGACGGGGGAGGACCAGGCCAAAGGACTTGGTGGTGCCGCCCGCGAGCTGACGGGCGCTTTGGTTGGGCAGGTAGCCAAGGCGATTAATGGTCTCGTTGATGAGCTTAAGGGTTTCGGGGCGCAACTTTTCGGGGTGGTTGAGCGCATTGGATACCGTGCCCAGCGAGACCCCTGCCTCGCGCGCGACGTCGCTGATTTTTACCTTTGCCATAGCGGCCCCTTTGATGCGTTTCAAGTACAAGCCAGATTGTAGCATCGCCCGCCCCTGGGGTGTCAAAACCTGCCAATTAGAGACAGGTTTATTTTGGTAGGTTTTATCTGCGAAAACGCCGTTGCCAGCGCGACCACCACGAAGGGGACAGGCACCTTTGTGGTGGTTTGAGACGCCCGGGCCTTCAATTGTCTCGATCTGTAACATCTGGACGGCAAAACCGCCTCTACCTGTTACGGATCGAGACATAGTGCTGGGGCCGAACCGTAATGTCTCGATCTGTAACACAAAGCCGGCTTATTGCGGCCCAGATGTTACAGATTGAGATCTTTCGCCGGGATAGGCCGCCGCCCCGGTCCAAACCACCACAAAGGTGCCTGTTCCCATTGTGGTGGTTTGGACCGGCTGGACGTGTGTGCATCGGGTGGTATCTAAGTTGAGATACCACTTCTGGTATATCAGCTTGCGTTTGCGTGAGTACAATACTCGAACGTTATACGTCTCAGCGCCCGTCGTGCGTGGGCGTTTTGCAGTCACGCGAGCGAAGGGATTTATCCTATGTGCGGAATTGTCGGCTACACCGGCTCTGATATTGCAAAGAACATCCTGGTCACGGGCCTCAAGCGCATGGAGTATCGCGGCTATGACTCCTGGGGCGTCTCGCTCGAGGTGGGCGAGGGCGGCGCGGCGCACCTCGACGTCATCCGTCGCGTGGGCAAGGTCGCGGGCCTGGAGAGCGAGCTTTCCAACATCGACAGCGACGCTACCTGCGGCATCGGTCACACCCGCTGGGCCACCCACGGCAAACCTTCCGTCGTTAATGCCCATCCCCACACCAGCTGCGACGGTCGTATCGCCATCGTCCACAACGGCATCATCGAGAACTTCGCCGAGCTGCGCGAAGAGCTGGAGGGCCGCGGCCACCACTTTAAGAGCGAGACCGATACCGAGGTCTTCGCGCATCTGATCGAAGAGGCTTATGCCGAGACGCACGACCTGATGGCCTCCGTGCGCGAGGCTTGCACCCACGTGGTGGGCGCCTATGGCTTGGCCGCCGTTTCCGCCGATGAGCCTGGCGTGATCGCCGTGGCTCGCAAGGACTCCCCGATCGTAGTCGGCGTGGGCGAAACCGGCTCCTATGTTGCTTCCGATGTCATCGCGCTCATCGACGCAACCCGCGACGTCGTGGTACTCGAGGACGGCCAGTTTGCCAAGCTCACGCCCGCAGGCGTCGAGTATACCGACGAAGCCGGCAATGTGATTGAGCCCAAGGTTACCCATATCGACTGGGATCTGGACATGGCCGAAAAGGGTGGCTACCCCGACTTTATGCTCAAGGAGATCCATGAGCAGCCGCGCGTCGTGCGCGATACCCTGGTGGGCCGCATGACCCCCGCCGGCGAGCTCGATATCGATGAGCTGGGCCTTTCGCTCGAGGAGCTCAACGATATCGACCGCGTCTACGTGATCGCTTGCGGCACCAGCTACCACGCCGGTCTCATTGCCAAGAACCTCATCGAGGGATGGGCTCGCATCCCCACCGAGGTTGAGGCGGCCAGCGAGTTCCGCTACCGCAACCCCATCATTACGCCGACGACGCTTGTCGTGGCCGTGTCCCAGTCGGGCGAGACGGCCGATACCCTTGCCGCTATTCGCGATGCGCGCATCAAGGGTGCCAAGGTCTTCGGCATCACCAACGTGGTGGGCAGCCCCGTGGCGCGTGAGAGCGACGGCGTCATCTACACCAAGGCCAACAAGGAGATCGCAGTCGCCTCGACCAAGAGCTTTATCGGCCAGGTCGTGAGCCTGACGCTGCTGGCCCTGCTGCTGGCGCAGGTTAAGTACCGCTTGACCACCAAGCAGGCGCGCATGCTGTTCCGCGAGCTTTCCGATACGGCCGAGCAGATTCAGTGGATTTTGGATACCCAGACCGAGTCCGTGCATGAGGCCGCCCTGCTGTGCAAGGACGCGCAGTCGGCGCTGTTCGTGGGCCGTGGCATGGGTGCCGCTATTTCCTACGAGGGCGCGCTCAAGCTCAAAGAGGTCAGCTACCTGCACGCCGAGGCCTACGCCGCCGGCGAGATGAAGCACGGCCCCATTGCCCTGATCGACCCGGGCTTCCCTGTCATCGCCGTGGCCACCAAGAGCGCCACCTACGACAAGACCGTGTCGAACCTCATGGAGTGCAAGGCACGCGGCGCCAAGGTCATCGTCGTTGCTACCGAGGGCGACGAGGAAATCAACAAGATCGCCGACTGCATCATTCGCGTGCCGGCCGTCCGCGACGTGTTCAGCCCTATCACGGCGAGCGTCCCGCTGCAGTTACTTGCCCGTGAGGTAGCCATCCTGCGCGGCTGCGACGTCGACCAGCCTCGTAACCTGGCCAAGAGCGTTACCGTGGAGTAGTTGGTTCCGGCGTTTTACCAAACGCCGGACCTGCCGACGCTGCGCGGGCCGCATTCACGCCAATCTGACGTTCAATTTCGAGGGCGCGACCAGAAGGTCAGCGCCCTCTCATTTCGCGTCACCTTGGCGCAAATGCGGCCCGCTCGCTGCTGGTGACTGACATCGAGCGTCCCGTCGTTGGCGCGCTTTAACGACCAAGGCCCGGCTCCGTTGTGGCGGAGCCGGGCCCTGTTGCGTTTGGCCAGATAAAGCCTTCCAAAATAAACCTGTCCCTTTTTGGCAGGTTAGCGGAGCTTGCTGGTCTCGAAGTACTTGGGATATTGGTCCAGGACCTCGGTCTGGTTGCGGAACATCATGTGCAGGTGCTTGCTGACTAAAAAGCTCGCTTCGATAGGGTCGCGACCGGCGATAGCGCGGCGAATCTGCTTGTGCTCGTTCACGATGTCCTGATTGTCGAGAACTTGCGTGGCGGCGCGCAGCCAGCGGAAGCGCTCCAGGTCGGCATTGGTCTCCTCGAGCCACGACCACACGGTGCTGCGGCATGCGATGCTAAAAATCATGTGATGCATGAGGTTGTCGCTCAAAAAGAAGCCGATGCGGTCCTCTTCGGCCATGGCCTTTTCCTGCAGCGCGATGGCGCGGTCGAGCTGCTCGATGCCTGCCGAGGTGGCACGGGCGCAGCACTCTACAATCACCTGTTTTTCCAGGTGCTCGCGAATGTAGCAGGCACTCTCGGCAAGGGTGAGGTTGATGGGCGAGACATAGGTGCCGCTTTGGGGCACGGTGCGCACCAGGCCTTCCTGCGCCAAGCGAACTAAAGCCTCGCGCACGGGCGTGCGACCCATGTCCAGGTCGTCGCAAAGCTGTTTGACGCCGAGCTTTTCGCCCGGCTTGTAGTCCAGGTAGACGATTTTGCGCCGAATGGTGTGGTAGGACTGGTCCTGTAGGCTCGTCTCCTGCTCGCCAACGTGCATCGATTCTTCCATAGCGCCTCGCAACTGTTCTATCACACTCATATGTCAGTTGTTAATTATGCCGCGAATCAGCTTTCCGCGGTGGGTAATTCGGCTGTTGCCCAAGAACTATTGCGGCATCTTGGTCTGTGTTTACGCATGGCCGTGCTCAATGTTGCCGTATCATAAGCCGTCGCAAACGTGAAATAGAAAGAAGGAATCCCATATGCAACTGGCGAATATCGTACGCGAGCGCTGGAAGGGCGTATTGTTCTGCCTGATCGTCGCCATCCCCGCGACGTTGCTCGGCAAACAGGTTGAGGTGGTCGGCGGGCCGGTGTTTGCCATCCTCTTTGGCATGGTCCTGGCGCTCGTCTTTCCCAAGAATCGTCGCGAACAGCTCGCCGCCGGTGTCACCTATACGTCTAAAAAAGTCTTGCAGTACGCGGTAATCCTGCTTGGCTTTGGCATGAACCTCTCGCAGATTCTGTCCAAAGGCGCTCAGTCGCTGCCGATTATCGTGGCGACGATTTCGACCTCGCTTGTCATCGCCTTCGTGCTCTGCCGCGTTATGAACGTGCCGGGCAAGATCGCGACGCTTGTGGGTGTGGGTTCGTCGATTTGCGGCGGTTCTGCCATCGCCGCGACCGCGCCCGTCATCGATGCCGACGATCGCGAGATTGCCCAGGCTATTTCGGTCATCTTCCTGTTTAACGTTATCGCGGCGCTCGTGTTTCCGACGCTCGGCGGCATGCTCGGGCTGACCAACGAGGGCTTTGGCCTGTTTGCCGGCACCGCCATCAACGACACCTCGTCGGTAACGGCTGCGGCGAGCGCCTGGGACAGCATGCATCCCGGCGCCAATGTGCTCGAGAGCGCCACGGTGGTCAAGCTCACCAGGACGCTGGCCATTATTCCCATTACGTTGGTGCTCGCATGCTGGCAGATGCATCTGGCGCGCAAGGCCGGCGGCGACGCCAAAAGCACGTTCTCGCTTAAACGCGCGTTTCCCATGTTCGTGCTGTTCTTTGTGCTGGCGAGCGTAATCACCACGGTGCTTCAGCTTCCTGCATCCGTTACGGCGCCTATCAAGGAGATGTCGAAGTTCTTTATCGTGATGGCTATGGCGGCTATTGGCTTTAATACCGATATCGTCGAGCTGGTCAAAAAGGGCGGCAAGCCCATCGCGCTGGGCTTTTGCTGCTGGATTGGCATTGCGTGCATGAGCTTGGGAATGCAGCACGTGCTGGGAATCTGGTAGAGAAGTAGCTTATTCGCGTGCTGGTTGCTGGTTGCTGGTGAGCGCAAGCCTGCGGTGGAGCGATAGGAGCTCTTGCGGGTATGGCTTGTCCGCAGGTTTATAAGTCCCGAAGAGCTCTTATCGCCCCGCCAGGATGGCGATGCGGGGCAACACCTATACTCGCAGGACGGCGCTTTCTGCCCTATAGTGTTTGGTGAGCAATATCGTTCAATTTTGAAACACTCGGTCGTGCGACCGTCGGCGGTTGCACGTCGCCGCGGACAGGGGCAAATCATGGATAGCGATGCCAAGCTGAACATCTTGACCGAGGCCCTGGCTGCTGCCGGGGCCTCGGCATTGGCAATCGATGCGCGTGGGGACGTCGCGATTTCGACCATGAATGACGCGGCGCTTGAGCGGGATGTGGCAGCTTTTGTTGCCGAACGCCTCGACCGTATAGGAGACGGCGCGCGTCTGGTTATGGGGCGTGCGGGTACGCGCCTGAGCCTGACCGTTCGCCCCGCCGACAAAGAGGGCGGGGGCCTTTGGGTCGTCGTGGTCCGCGAGGTGCGCGGCGCCGCGGCGCACGCGGGCATCGAGTGGCTCAACGCCGACGAAGTTGAGGCCCGCTACGAATCGAGCGCGTACGGCATCGTTGAGGGGCCTGCCTCGGTGGCTGCGCCGGTCGCCGAGAGCTACGCGCGCGGTGTGCCCCTTATGCTCGAGGGCGAGCTGGGAACGGGTCAGGTCGAGATTGCCATGCGCCTCTATCTGGACGGTCCTTTTGTCGATCAGCCCTTTGTTGCCGTTGCGCTCGATGAGCTAACGGATCGCGGCTGGCGCCATCTGCTCAAAAGCGCCGAATCGCCGTTGTTCCAAACGGGGCTGACGCTTTGCATTGAGGGCTGGAACACGGTTGGCCCCCAGCGTCTCCGCGAGCTCGTTTCCACGATGGCCGACACCGCGTTGGCGACGCGCTGCCATGTGGTGCTGACGGCGAATGACATGCCGGGCGGCAGCGAAAGTGATCAAGCCGCCTTTGTGACCGAGCGCTTCGCCTGTGCGGTGAGCGTGGCGCCGGCAATCGTCGAGCAGGGAGCCACGTCGCAAAAGATTGCGCGCTATTTGGAATATCTCGCTGGTGCATTTGGGACGGCAGCGCCCACGCTGTCTGCCGCGGCGACGAAGGCGCTCGATGCTTACCGCTGGCCGCGCAATTATCTGCAGCTCCGCGAGGTCTCGGAACGACTGTATATATTGGTGGGGGCGGGCACGGTGGATCGCGCTGTGGCGGAGGAAGTGCTAGCCCAAGAGGACGTGATTAAGACCGCAACCTTTGGCGCCCCGACACTCGAAAGCGACCTGTATATCCTGCGACCGCTGGCCGATACCGAGCGAGATATCGCGCATCTGGTTGTAGATCATCTCCACGGCAACCGAACCCGTGCGGCGGAGGTGCTGGGCATAAGCCGAACAACGCTGTGGCGCTTACTGAAGGACGATGACCGTTGAGCGAGGCGCCCGTGACCGCGCGCGACGCGTGTGCTACAGTCCAAAGCGTTATTGTTTCGATTTGGTTACGGCGTGCGGGGGTGTATGACGGAGACTTCAAAACCAAATCGGGCTCGAAAGCCCACGGCGCCGGTCAACCGTCGCACGACTTCGCGGACGTGGGGCAAAAGCGCCTCAGGCTTCGACGGCTCGTTCAAACGCACTAGATATGGCTATCCTTCGGCAAGCGCTCGCTTGGCCATGCAGGCCGAATCGTCGCTGTGGGGCCGTAAGCGTGTGGTGGGGTCAAAGCTCAAGCACGATGGAACGCTCGGCTTCATTAGCCGTGGCGCTGCTCGCCGTAGCGGCCTCAATCCCGCAGGCTGGCATCGCTATGTTCCGATCGCGGTCGTTGTTGCGGTGGTTGTCATCGCGCTCGCGGCGCTTGGTTACGCCGGCGGCGGGGCCGACCTGAGTGCGATGTTCGGGTCTGCTGAGCTCGCGCATGCCGGCACGGAGCTTATCGAGGGCGCTCAGGCCCAGACGGGCGTGGCGCCTCAGCGTGGTATCGTTGCGGCGGCCTCCACCATCGCCGACGCGCAAAAGGACGAGGACGAACAGGGCGACAGCGCCGAAACGACCCACGCGAACGAAACGACGACAACTCCATCGGCAAGATAAGTTGCGAGTAGAGCAGCAAATTTGGGACGGGGCCTTTTAGCTGCCCAAGTGCCAGATGTCACCAGTGGCGCACCCGATGTCAGTCACCAACAGCGAGCGAGCCGCATTTGCGCCAAGGTGACGTGAAATGAGAGGGCGCTAACCTTTTGGTCGCGCCCTCGAAATTGAACGTCAGATTGGCGTGAATGCGGCTCGCGCAGCGTCAGCGGGGCCGCCGTTCGTTAGAACGGCGGAACTAATTACCTGACGTACACGATGTTGTCGCGGCGGGGTTTGGCCTGGGGAAGCATGTCTTCGGCATAGCCCAGAATGCAGTTGCCCACACCGCGCAGGCTTCCGTCGGCGGGCAGACCCCACTTGTCCAGCAGTTCCAATCCTTCGGGTGAGTCAAAGACCTCGTGTGCGCGGTGGATCCAACACGAATCGACGCCCAGCGCATAGGCTGCGTTGAGCAGGTTGCCCATGGCGAGCGAGCCGTCTTCCAGGTGCGTGGGCACGCTGCGGTCGACGAGCACTACCACAACGGTCTTGGCGCCGTAGAAGGGATCTCCCTCGCTACCCATAACTTGGACGTTGAGCTGCGAGAGGCGCTCGACGGTTGCGGGATCGGTGACGGCGACGAACGTGACCGGCTGGCGCCCCATGCCGCTCGGCGCATACTGGCCGGCTTCGAGAATGCGTGCGAGCTTCTCGGCCTCGACAGGGCGATCGCTGTATTTGCGGCAGCTGCGGCGGTGGATGAGCGCCTCGATGGTCTCCATGTGTCCTCCTGACGTTGGTTGCGATGCCTCGTTCTTACCCGCCGAACCAAAACCGTAATCGCGCCGTCGGCCCCAAAAAATGCAAGCTACCAGGTGGAAAAGTTGGTTTGCATAAAACTTCAGCCAGAATGTGACAAACCGGTGGGATGATTAAACGTTTTATCCCGTCTACCCTGCGGTTTTTACCATTTGCCTAAATGATGCGCGCATAAGCCCTGATAAAGGTTTTACTAAAGGAGTACCAACGTTTATCAACGCGCCATGGTGGCGCCGGGCCAGGAGGTAACATCATGTTCCAGGCTGGAGATGTCGTCGAGACCGACTTCGAAGGATTTCTGAAGCTGTTGCGTTCCAAGACGCGTGCTTTCGTGTCGATCAACGATCACGAGTACTACATTACGCACACCGATGGCTATTGGCGTGTTCAGGATTGCGAGGCCCTCAACGATAAGGGGCACTTTACTGACTGCTCCGAGCTGGTCAACACGGTCTGCGAGGTCGTCGAGCTGCCTTGGATCTGCGGCAAGAGCCTGCACGACAGCTTCTCGGGCGCCACGGTCTACGAGGCCGTCGCTGCTTAACAGCCAACAATCGATATTCTCTCGCAACCGTCGGCGCCGCCCCGCGCCGGCGGTCTTTTTGTCGATATGTTATATAGGTCGCACGTCTTGCACGGCCGCCCTTGACGATAGTCAAAACTCGGACTAACCTGAAACTACAATTAGGGTTGATTTTCAATCTCAACGCAACAGCCTGAACGGGCCCCGCGTTTCCGCAGCTAGCGCAACGCGGAAATAGCCCCCGGCACCTGGCCGCC
>UQHT01000027.1 GCA_900540875.1 uncultured Collinsella sp. | reverse complement strand
TGAAGCTGTTGGAATAAATGCGACTTTCTTATTTTCAATTTCTTCCTTTATCAGACTTCCTACACTTGAAAAGTGCGAACATAAAAACAGTTTCATCAATTTTCTCCTTTATATATAAAATCTAATTTGTTGAACTAAGCCGTGTATACCATACTCTCCAATGAAAGAACGCCCTGATATAGCGAAATATTGCCGTTTTCCTGCATACGTGCGTACGCACTCCACAGGAATTCTAAGGGGCCTGCCCCCTTAGCACGCGGACTTTGGAACAAAGTCTAGTGTGCTACGCCTTGCCAGAGGTGTACTGGCTCCCGGTACGCACGTACGCAGCAATTGCCATCAATGCGTCATATGGGTGGCGATCAAGTTCGCACAAACCGACCTTGATCCCGAAAAACAAAAGGTAGGATACCATAACCACGATGATATCCTGCCTTTTGTTCGTTCCTGTTTACCGTTCCGAGTAGTCCTTCCGCAGAATTTCCGATAAACAAAAAACGTACCCGAACCCTTTCTCGTAAAGAATCGGGTTCGAGTACGAACTGAATACTGGAGCAATATAAAACCACCACAAAGGTGCCTGTCCCCTTTGTGGCGGTTTTGGCCTAGAGCTAAAGCGTGTGGCCGTAGGCGTTGGCGGCCTTGATGGCGGCGGCGAACTTTTCGTCGGTGAAAGGCTCGGGATTGCCTTCCTTCCACTCGTTGGTGGCGTGTGCGAACTCGCACAGGGCAAGGATATCGGCCTCGGAAAGGCCGACCTGCTCAAGCGTCACGGGCAGCTCCATCTGCTTGTTAAAGGCGGCGTAGCGCTCAAGGTTCTCGGTATCGCCCGTATAGGCAAACAGCACGAGCACGCCCGGGCTCACGACCTCGCCGTGCAGGTAGGAGCCCTCGCGCGGGATGCTGCACGTGGCGTTGTAGAACGCATGCGCCACGCTTGAGTTGTAGTAGTAATCGTTTTGGTTGGTCAGGTTCGAGACATAGCCCGTGTTGACCACGATGTCGAGCGCGATCTGCTTGACGGCCTCGCTCGACAGGTCCTGGCGCACGTCCTCTAGACCCTGCACGCCATAGGTAAACAGCGGCTCGGAGCAGGTGTGGGCGAGTGCCAGGCCAAGTCCGGCGGTGTGCTCCAGGTTGCCGGCGCTCGTGGCGTACTCGACCTCGGGCTGCTTGGACAGGGCATCGCCCACGCCCGCCCAGAAGTACTCCGCCGGAGCCTCGGCGATGATCTTGGGGTTGATGAAGATGTGCGCGGGGCGGTTTGGGTACGAATAGCCCTCGAGCGAGCCGTCGTCGTTGTAGACAACGGCAATGGCGGTCGCGGCCGAGCAGTTGGAGCAGATCGTCGGTACCGTAAAGACGATCTTCTTGAGCTCGATGGCCGCTGTCTTGACGGTGTCGAGCGCCTTGCCGCCGCCGCATGCGATAAGAACGTCGGCTTCTTGGCAGGCAGGGGAGTTCACAACCTTGGCGATATTGGCACGCGTGCTGTTGGTGCCGTAGACGCGCGTCTCCAGAATCTCGACGTCGGTGCCCTCCAGCGCCGCTTCGATACCGGGAAGCGCCGCTGCCAGTGCTCGTTTACCACCGATAATCGCGACCTTGGTCGCTCCGTACTCGTCCAGTGCGCCGGGCAGCTCGTCAAAGCAGTCCTCGCCGACGGTGTAGTCGCTCATTCCAATCGTGCGCATAGCAGCCTTCTTTCGTTAGATAAAGTGCTTTCAGGTATTTTGCTCCAAGTGAGTGCTTGCGATCGCGAGAAGTTTCTAAAGTATGAAACCGATGTTGAGGGTTTTTCGCCGGCGTTGACCGTGTTACCATACAGCGCATAAGCGTTGATGGGGACGAGTAGTCGGCCGTCCGCATGCCACAGAGAGCGGGGAGCGCTGAGAACCCGTGCATGCGACCGATGAAAATCACCCCGGAGCTGCGGTCCCAACGGACGTGCCGCGCAGGTTCGTCTTAGTAGACATCGCCGAGATGGTCGTCGATACAGACCAGCCGAGTAACGGATGCGAGCGCGCGAATACGCGGGCGAGGGCATCTAAGCTGGGTGGTTAAGCGAAGAGCTTTTGCGGGCGTGCAGCCCGTTTGTGGCGCTTCGTCCCAGCTTGTAGGGACGGGCGCTTTTTTGGTGCCCAGAGGGCGTGCGCGCCCATGACAAGAAAGGGGTACCGTGGCAAACGAGTACAAGCAGACGATGAATCTGCCTAAAACCGGATTTCCCATGCGTGCCGGTCTTTCCAAGTCCGAGCCCAAGCGACTCAAGGACTGGCAGGACAACAAGGTCTACGAGCAGGTTCTGAAGAAGAACGAGGGTCACAAGAAGTTCGTGCTGCACGACGGTCCTCCGTACGCCAACGGCCCGATCCACATCGGCCATGCCATGAACAAGATCTCCAAGGACATGATCAACCGTTACTGGATGATGCAGGGCTATGAGGTTCCCTATGTTCCCGGTTGGGACTGCCACGGTCAGCCGATTGAGCACAAGGTCGAGGAGAAGCTCGGCACCGAGAAGTTCAACCAGACCTCCACGGCCAAGATCCGTGAGCTCTGCAACAAGTTCGCTGTCGAGAACATCGAGCTGCAGAAGGCCGGCTTCCGTCGTCTGGGCGTGCTCGGCGACTGGGACAACCCCTATTTGACGCTCTATCACCAGCATGACGCCGCCGACATCGAGGTCTTTAAGGCCATGTTCGATAAGGGCATGATCTATCGCGGCCACAAGCCGGTTCACTGGTGCAAGCACTGCCACACCGCGCTGGCCGAGGCCGAGATTGAGTACTCCGACGAGACGAGCCCGTCCATCTTCGTGCGCTTTGAGATGACTTCCAAGCCCGCCGGCCTCGAGGACTTCGACGGCCCGGTCGACTTCATCATCTGGACGACTACCCCGTGGACCATCCCCTCCGATCAGGCCGTTTCCCTCAAGCCCGGCGCCGCCTATGTCGCCGTTGAGCACGACGGCCGCGCCGAGGTCATGCTCGAGGACCTTGCTCCCAAGTGCTGCGAGGAGTTTGGCTGGGAGTACACCCCGGTCATGGTCGACGGCAAGCCCTACGTGGTTCCCGCCGAGACCTTCCACCACATCCACTACAAGCAGCCGATCTTTGACGGCGTTGAGGGCGTGGCGCTGCTGGCCGATTACGTCGGTGTCGATGACGGTACCGGTATCGTCCACAACTCGCCCGGTCACGGCGTCGATGACTACTTTGCCTGCCTCAAGGAGGGCATCACCGACATCTGCATGCCGGTCGATGACGACGGCAAGTTCTACACCGGCGAGGAGTTTGGTACCGGTGGCCCCTTCAGTGGCATGGATACCGACGAGGCCAACCCGCACATCATCGAGTTCCTGCGCGAGCGCGGCACCCTGGTCCTCGAGAAGAAGATCACGCACAGCTATCCGCACTGCTGGCGCTGCAAGCACCCGGTGCTCTTCCGTGCTACCGACCAGTGGTTTGTCTCGATGGACAAGACCGGTTTGCGCGAGCAGGCCGGCAAGGAGGTCCGTGAGAACGTCAAGTGGTATCCGGCCCACGCGGCCAACCGCATCGGTGCCATGGTCGAGCAGCGTCCCGACTGGTGCATCAGCCGTCAGCGCAACTGGGGCGTGCCTATCCCCAGCTACACCTGCGCCGACTGCGGCGAGAAGGTCATGAACGACGCCACGCTCGACGCCGTCATCAAACTCTTCCACGAGAAGGGCTCCGACGCCTGGTTCACCGACGCTCCCGAGAGCTATCTTGGCGAGGCCTGCGTCTGCCCCAAGTGCGGCGGCCATCACCTCAAGGCCGATAAGGACATCCTCGACGTGTGGTGGGATTCCGGCGTCTCCTGGAAGGCCGTCTGCGAGTACCGTCCCGAGCTGGAGTATCCGGCGGATGTGTACCTCGAGGGCTCCGACCAGCACCGCGGTTGGTTCCAGAGCTCGCTGCTCACCTCGGTGGGCGCCAACGGCCACGCTCCGTACAAGGCGGTCGTCTCGCAGGGCTTCACCCTCGACGGCCAGGGCCGTAAGATGTCCAAGTCGCTCGGCAACGTCATCGACCCCAATAAGGTCTGCGACGAGATGGGTGCCGACATCATCCGCCTGTGGGTTGCCTCCGTCGATACCAGCTCCGACGTGTCCATCGACCACGAGATCCTTGCCCGTACGTCCGATGCCTACCGTCGCTTCCGCAACACGCTGCGATTCCTGCTCTCCGAGCTCGAGGGTCAGTTTGAGCCCGAGACCGACGGCGTTGCCTTTGCCGACCTGCTGCCGCTCGACAAGCTCATGGTCGCCCGCCTGACCCAGGTCCAGGCCGAGGTCGACGACGCTTACTCTTGCTACGAGTTCCCGCGCGCCTACCGTGCGCTTTACGACTTCGTGGTTACCGAGCTTTCCAACGTGTACCTCGACGCCCTGAAGGATCGTCTGTACTGCGACAAGCCCGGTTCGCTCGAGCGCCGCAGCGCCCAGACCGTGCTCGCTGAGCTCTTCTCGATGCTCATGCGCGATCTGCAGCCGATTCTGTCCTACACCGTCGACGAGGCCATGGCCTATGCGCCTGCCGGCTGCGTCGATCACCAGAAGTACGCCGCGCTGCTCGATTGGTACAAGTCGCCCATCACGGTCGACGAGGCCAACGAGTTTGAGGGCGTGCTCGAGGCTTCGCTCGAGCTCCGTAGCGCCGTGACCAAGGCCCTTGAGGACGCCCGCTCCGCCGGCACCTTCACTAAGAGCCAACAGGTCCGCGTCAAGGCGGTCGTTCCCGCCGAGATGTATGCGCTGCTGACCGGCGACAAGGCCGTCGACCTGGCCGAGTTCTACATCGTCTCCGCTGTTGAACTGACCCAGGGCGAGGAGCTCTCCGTTGCCATCGAGGCTGCCGAGGGCGAGTGCTGCGACCGTTGCTGGAACTACCGCACCACCGTCGGCGAGTACAACGGCCACGCGCATATTTGCAAGAGGTGTGCGGAAGCCCTTTAAGGCACGGTAACTCGGCATTTTAGTTATAGGGAGAATTAAGGCGCCTTCGGCCCATTTGCTCCGCTGAAGAAAAGCGACATTCCGTTATCCGGAATGCCGCTTTCTTTTATGCTGGTTATTTATCTGACGTTAGCGAATGTGTCGTGCGCTCTGCGTGTGGCAATATAAGATGGTTATCTGCGTTAAATGGAATTTGATTATCTGAGGGTAGGGGATTTCTTTGGGTCGTGGTGCGGATATGACGCCGCCTTTGCGTTGGCGGTTGGGTGTTGCTGGTGGGGTGGCGCTGGTTGTGCTGCTTGTTGACCAGCTTACTAAGCTCGCGGTTCGTGCCGTGGGCGACGCCTTGCATGTGACCGTCATCCCCGGTGTTATCGACTTTATGTTTGTCCGCAATATCGGTGCTGCCTTTAGCATGGGCGAGGGGCATGGCATCGCGTTTGCCGTGCTGGCGTTGGCGGTCATTATCGCTATTGCCGTGTACCTCGTTCGTGCACCCCAGCTCGCCCATCTTGAGGTTGTGGGCATGGCGATGGTTGCGGGCGGTGCTATCGGCAACGCTATCGATCGTTTGGCCTTTGACTTCGTGACCGATTTTATTGCCACCACCTTCATCGACTTCCCCGTCTTCAATGTGGCCGATATCGGCATTACGGTCGGTGTGGTGCTGGCGCTCTTCGGTTACATGTTCTTGAGCCCCGCGGCTCGTGAGGTCGATGCGACCGCCGAGCTTAACGCCCGTGACGAGGCCCGCGCCAAGCGCAAGGCTAAACAACGTGGGGAGCGTGCCCGCAAGATTCGCGAAAGGACTGAGCGCTAATGGCCGACATCCATATCCTTGTTGCCGACGATGCCGCTGGTCAGCGTCTTGACGCCTATCTGGGCGCCAATGACGGCTGCCCTACGCGCTCTGCCTGCGCACATCTGATTGAGGGTGGGGCCGTAGTGGTCAATGGCGAGACCTGCCTGTCCAAAAAGTACGCCGTGCGAGCCGGTGACCGTATTTCGGTTGATTTGCCCGAGCCGCACGATCCCACCGACGTGATTCCCGAGGCCATCCCGCTCGACATTCGCTATGAGGACGACTACCTCATCGTGCTCTCCAAGCAGCGCGGTCTGGTGTGCCATCCCGCCCATGGCCACGAGAGCGGCACCCTTGCGAACGCCCTGGTCTACCACTGCGGCATCGACCATCTGGGCACCGTGCAGGGCGAGGACCGCCCCGGTATCGTACATCGTTTGGATCGCGATACCTCGGGTCTTATGCTTGCGGCAAAGGACGACGACACCCAGCGCGCGCTCCAAAATCTTATCCGTACGCGCACGCTCGACCGCCGCTACATTACGCTCGTTCACGGTCATATCGCCATGGATGAGGGCACCGTTAACACCGGCATTGCCCGTTCTACACGTGACCGTGTCAAGATGGCGGTTTCCGATGATCCTTTTGCGCGCCAGGCCATCACGACCTTTAAGGTCCTTGAGCGCTTTGATTCCACGCGCTTTGATGACGGCTACACACTCGTTGAGTGTCACCTGTTTACCGGTCGCACGCATCAGATTCGCGTGCACATGCGCCATATCAACCACGCCTGCGTGGGCGATCCGCTCTACGGTAAGTGCGATGCGCGTGCCGATCAGGGTCTGACCAGGCAATTCCTCCATTCCTGGCGCGTGGCGTTCGATCATCCCGTGACGGGAGAGCGCATTGAGTGCCGCGACGAGCTGCCGTGGGATCTCGCCGCCGTCCTCGACGACTTAGCCCCGCGTTCGCTTGGTCGCACTGCTGCCGGCGACGAAATCGTACCGCAGCTCGGCCTGCTCGAAGCCTAGCCAGTATTAGGTGGTTTCTTGAACTCGGTAAGCCTGCGGTAAGATATACGGTTGTTTACGTAACGCGTTCCTGGGAGCCTGCATGCTCGCCTTTTTACAAACCAACACACCCATCGTGATCTTCAACCAGATTGTCGTCACGCTGCTCACGGTCTGCTTCTTGTACCAGGTGGTCTTCTTTGTCATCGGTGCTCTCCGCGGCGAGGTCGCGCCTCCCAAGGCCAAAAAACTCCACCGGTATGCCTTCTTTATTGCAGCACACAACGAGGAGGCCGTTATCGCCAACCTCGTTCGCTCCATCAAGGACCAGGATTATCCGTCCGAGCTCATCGAGGTCTTCGTGGTCGCCGATGCGTGCACCGATAACACCGCGCAGCTCGCGCGCGAGGCGGGCGCTGTCGTGTACGAGCGAAACGACCTGGCCCGTAAAGGCAAGAGCTGGGTCATGGACTTTGGTTTTGACCGCATTCTTAACGAGTATCCCGATACCTTTGAGGGCTACTTTATCTTCGATGCCGACAACGTTATCTCCCGCGATTACGTCTCCAAGATGAATGACGCCTTTGACCAGGGCTTCCATGTGGTCACAAGCTACCGCAACTCCAAGAACTTTGGCAGCTCGTGGATCTCGGCTGCCAACGCCACTTGGTACCTGCGCGAGGCGCGTTTCCTTAACAACGCGCGTAATATCTGCAAGACGTCCTGTGCCGTCTCGGGTTCGGGCTACCTCATCTCCGCCAGTGTTATCGAGGGTATGCACGGCTGGCAGTTCCACACGCTGACCGAGGACATCCAGTTCACTACGTTCTGTGCCATTCACGGCATTCGCATCGGTTATGCGCCGGCGGAGTTTTTTGACGAGCAGCCCGTGACGTTTAAGGCGTCCTGGAAGCAGCGTATGCGCTGGACCAAGGGCTTCTACCAGGTGTTCTTTACCTACGGTAAGCATCTGGTCAAGTCGACCTTCCGTTATCACCGCTTTGCCGCCTACGACATGTTTATGACGATTGCTCCGGGTATGCTGCTGTCCCTGATCTCCATGCTCGCCAACGCGACCTTCCTCATCGTGGGCGGGCTTTCGCACGGCTTCTTGGCCACCGAGGTTGAGATGCAGGCTTGTGCCGCCTCGCTCATTATGACCTTCGCGATGATGTATCAGACCTTCTTTATCCTGGCGCTGCTCACGACTATCTTCGAGTACAAGCACATCCATTGCGCGCAAAAGTGGCGCCTGGTGACCAACCTGTTTACCTTCCCGATCTTTATGTTCAGCTATATCCCCATTACGGTGGCTGCGTTGTTCCTGAAGGTCGACTGGGTCCCGACGCAACACGCCGTCAACGTTACCCTCGACGAGGTCATGCAGGGCGCTAAATAACCACCACCAAAACCACCACGAAGGGGACAGGCACCTTTGTGGTGGTTTTTGCTTTTGAGTGACTGCCCCGGGAGGTGCATGATGTTCTACATCCCATTTTGGATCTGCGCTTTTGCCGGCGCGGTGATTGATGCCCGTGAGCGGCGGTTTCCCAATGAGCTTGCCGGCGTGTGTGCGGTGGCGGCGCTTGCAGGCGTTTGGCTCGACAGAGGTGTTAACACGGCGCTTGACCACGCCGGTCTTGCGGTCATCGTCTACCTTGCCCTTGTGCTCACTGAGTCGCTCTGGCGTCGTGTTCGCCAAGCCTCCGGCATCGGCATGGGGGATGCCAAGGCGCTCTTCGCGCTTTGCACGCTCGACCCTCTGGGGGGCATCGTGGCATTTGCCGTCGCGCTCCTGGTCCTGGCCCTCTCCTGCCTCTTCACAAAATCGCGCTCCCTGCCATTGCTCCCGTTTTTTGTGCCGATTTTTGCCATAATCGAGGTCGTGGGCTGCACATTGTAACCGATTGCGCATCCTTTTTAAGGAGCATGCCATGGCAACTAATCAAGAAACGGCCGTCATTAAGGCGCGCATGGACCGCATTCCCGCGGCGTTGTCGCCCGAGCTGGTCGAGCGTATCGCCGCCGACCGCGCCTCGGGTGTCGTTAATCCTTATCGATGCGGCGATGACCAGGCCATTCGTCGTATTGATCGCGCTGCCGACAAAGGCACGCTCATGCGACCGGCATTTATGCGCGACACCGAAAAGATCCTTCATCTTCCTGCGTACACGCGTTATGCAGGCAAAACGCAGGTCTTTAGCTTTCGCAGCAACGACGATCTGTCGCGGCGCGGCCTTCATGTGCAGCTCGTCTCGCGCATTGCCCGCGATATCGGCCGTGCCCTGGGCCTCAACTGCGATTTGATCGAGGCGATTGGCCTGGGCCACGATTTGGGCCACACGCCCTTTGGCCATGCCGGCGAGCGTTTCCTCAACGATATCTATCACGAGCGTACGGGTCGTTATTTTTTCCATAACGTGCAGTCCGTCCGCGTGCTCGACGAGCTGTACGGCCGCAACGTGTCGCTCCAGGCGCTCGACGGCGTGCTGTGCCATAACGGCGAGTACGAGCAGCGTGTCTTTGAACTCTCGGACATGGCGTCGTTTGACCAGTTCGACCGTACCCTCGAGGACTGCATTGCCACGGGCTATGGCGCGATCGAGCACCTGCGCCCCATGACGCTCGAGGGCTGTGTGGTCCGCATTTCGGATATCCTCGCCTACGTTGGGCGCGATCGCCAAGACGCCATTGCGGCGGGCCTGTTGTCACCCGACGCTTTTGACGATGGCCTGGGCGGGGCTTACAACAGCTGGATCCTCACGCACGCTTCTATCGATATCGTTGAGCATAGCTACGGCAAACCGCGTATCGAGATGAGCGAGGACCTGTTTGAGGAGATCCGGCGGGCGAAGCGCGAGAACTACGAGAAGATCTATAGCAAGGGCGGTATCGAAGGCGACTCCGAAGTGGAACTGCGCGAGGCCTTCGAAAAGCTCTACGACCGTTGCCTGCAGGATATAAACGAGGGTGACGAGTCCTCCTACATCTTTAAGCACCACATTTCGCGTGTTGAGCAGCAGCTTTCCTACTACGATCGCGCCTATGCCTGGCAGGATGACAAGGATCAGGCCGTCGTCGATTACATCGCAAGCATGACGGATGGTTATTTCTGCGAGCTGACGAGCAAATTGTTCCCAGGTCTAAAGTTTCCGCACCGCACCTATATTAACGAACGGTAGTTCGTATCCTTTCGGTATACTGTTGGTCAACAACGATTTTGATTAATGCACGGGATGGCTATGGACGACCTTTTTTCTGCTTCGACGCGCGAGCGCTCCTTTAAAAATGCGCCGCTTGCGGTGCGTATGCGCCCCAATTCGCTCGACGAGTATGTGGGCCAGCAAAAGGCCGTCGGTAAGGGCTCGTGGCTGCGCGCCGCGATTGAGCATGATGTGCTGTCGAGTGTGATTCTGTACGGCCCCGCCGGTACGGGCAAGACGACGCTGGCCCATATTATCGCCAACCATACCAAGAGTGAGTTTGTCGAGGTCAGCGCCGTGACGGGCACCGTGAAGGACCTGCGTCGCGTGATCGACGAGGCAAAGACGCGCCTGAATACGTACGACCGCCGCACCATTCTTTTCATCGACGAGATTCATCGCTTCTCTAAGTCGCAGCAGGATGCCCTGCTGCATGCGGTCGAGAACCGCATCGTCATTATGATTGGCGCCACGACGGAAAACCCGTACTTTGAGGTCAACTCCGCACTGTTGTCGCGTGGGCGCGTGGTAGAGCTTGAGCACCTGAAGGACGAGGATATCGCCACGCTCATTGAGCGTGCGCTCGAGGCGCCGCAGGGTTTAAACGGTAAGTTCTCGGCCGATGAGGATACGGTTAAAACCATTTGCACATTGGCCGCGGGCGATGCTCGCTCAGCACTCACGACGCTCGAGCTTGCGAGCGAGATTGCCGTTACGCGTCCCGATACCGAGGGAACGCCAGCGCCGGCGGCGGGGGAACGCTATCCCATTACCGTGGACGACGTGAAGATCGCCAATCCGCGTCGTGGGTTTTCGTATGACAAAAACGGTGACATGCACTATGACATTATTAGCGCGTTCATCAAGTCCATGCGAGGCAGCGATCCCGATGCCACCATTTATTGGCTTGCGCGCATGATTGATGCGGGGGAGGATCCCAAGTTTATCGCTCGCCGCATTATGATTCAGGCTTCCGAGGATGTTGGCAACGCCGACCCGCAGGCGCTTTTGGTGGCACATGCCGCATTTAAATCTGCCGAGGTCATTGGCTATCCCGAGTGTCGCATCAACCTGGCTCAGGCTGCGCTCTATGTGTGCCTGGCGCCTAAGTCCAACGCGTGCGAGGCCTCGATCGATGCGGCGCTGGCCGATATCCACAGCAGTGGTCTTCGCGAGGTGCCCAGCTACCTGCGCGATCGTCACCGTCCCGGCAGCGACGAGTACGGTGTATACAAGTACCCGCACGATTATCCCGAAGGCTGGGTCGATCAGCGCTATTTGCCCGAGGGGTTGGAGCGCGGCGCGTTCTGGCAGCCTGCCGGCCGCGGTTGGGAAGAGTGGCGTGTGGAGCAAAGCGAGCGCGACCGTAGCGGCAACGCTCCCAAGTAGGCCATTGGCGCCTCGCGCATTCCCTTTGGGTATCTTTGCCCTTCTTTGGGGTACCATGAAAAACGTCTGTATTTCGATTCCTTCGGGAGGCTTGCATGAGTCCCATTCAAATCGCCCTGCTGGTGCTCGCCGTTGCCGGCGTGTGGGCTGTTGTCGAGCTCGCGCTCACGCTGCGCAAGACTCGCACCGTCGTCGACTCGCTCGACAAGACGGTGAGTGACCTTAACAATACGCTCGCCGAGGCACAGCCTGTGGTGGCAAAGCTCGATGGCGCTGTCGATGAGCTCACCCCCGCGCTGGCACAGGCTGAGCCGCTCCTCAAGTCGAGCAAGACTGCCGTTGATGCTCTGACGTCTAACCTCGTTGAGGTTGAGGCGGTCGTTCGCGACATCTCCGAGGTCACGGGCAGCGTGGCCGAGGCCAGCAATGCCGTATCGAGCGTGACTGATTCTGCTGCTGGCGCCGTGCAGAAGCTCTTCAATAAGGTGAAGGCTCCTGCAGCCGACGCCGATCGCAAGCTCGCCGCTGCCGCCGCCGAGGCCGAGCAGCCTACTGAGCGCGTTCTGATTGGCGATGACGATGCCGCTGCTGACGACGATGATGTTCAGAAGCCCGCTGCTAAGCCTGCTCAGTATTACACCTATACGCCTGCCGAGACCTCCGAGGAGTCCTGCGATGAGTAGCGAAGCAACCTGCCCCATTACGCTGAGCGTTGCCGGTGATCCGCGTCTCGCGCGCTTGGTGCGCATGACGGCCGCCAACGTCGGCGCCCTGTGCTCTATGTCCGTCGATCGCATTGAGGACATTCGTATGGCTGCCGAAGAAGCCTTCATCTTTGGCTGCACGGCTGTTGATTCCGACGATATCTCGATCAAATTCGATGTCGACGAATCGCATGTGGGCATGACCTTTACCTTTGGCGACCAGGCGACTGTCGATGAGGATGACCAGGCTGCCGTGTATGCCGAGCTCATTCTTGCAAGCGTGTGCGATTCCTACGAAAAGACTATAGCGCCCCTAACGCTTTCCCTCGACCTCAAGGCGGATATCTAATATGACCGAACGCTCCCGGAGCGGCAAGACCGCTTGGGACAAGGAGAAAACCCGCGAGCTGTTTCGTCGCTACAAGGAGACCGGTGATCCGGATGCTCGCGAGCAACTCGTCATGTCCCATATGAACCTGGTAAGGTTTCTTGCCAACAAATTCAAGAACCGCGGCGAGCCGCTCGATGACCTTTTGCAGGTCGGGTACTTGGGCTTGCTCAAGGCTATCGATCGCTTTGATCCCGAGCGCGGACTCGAGTTCACGACGTTTGCCACGCCTACCATCTTGGGCGAGATTAAGCGCCACTTCCGCGACAAGGGCTGGAGTGTGCGCGTGCCGCGTCGTCTGCAGGAGCTCTCTGCCAAGGTTAACCAGGCCACCGATAAGCTTACCAACGAGCTTCAGCGCTCGCCCAAGGTTGAGGAAATCGCCGATTACCTTGGCGTGACCGTCGACGAGGTGCTCGAAGCCATGGAATCGTCCTCGGCCTACACCTCGGTGCCCATCGAGGCCCCCGGTGCGTCCGATTCCGATGATGCGCCTTCGATTCTCGATCGCTATGCCGACGACGACAACGAGCTCGACTTTACCGATGACCGCCTGGTAATCGAGGAAGCCATCCGCGATTTCTCGCCGCGCGAGCGCGAGGTTATCGAGCTGCGCTTCGTTAAGGGCATGACCCAGATCGAGATTGCCAAGAAGCTTGGCATCTCGCAGGTGCAGGTCTCGCGCCTGCTGCGCCGTACCCTTAAGAAGATTCAAGATAAGATCGACCCCGACGGAGTGATGGTTCGTTCATGAGTGAGCACCCCCAACAAATCGACCGCACGCTGCGTGATACCCGTATTCTGACGCTGCGCATTTGGGGCGTCGTCGGCTGCATTGTCATCGCTGCCGTCATCTTTAACCTTATGGGCATCCTGGCGCCGGTTATCGAGTTTTTGGCGGTCGGTTCCATCATCGCTTTTGTCATGTCGCCGATCACCAACTGGCTCGAGCATCACGGCGTGAATCGCGGCATCGGTTCGCTTATCGCGCTTATTGTGGTCGTGGCGGTGCTCGTTGGTGTTGTCTGCATCCTCTCGCCTATTTTGCTCGGTCAAATCATGGAAGTCCTGAGCCGCCTGCCCGAGCAGCTTCGTGTTGCGGGTGGCGATCTCAACGAGATGCTCTCGCACGCCAAGACGCTCAACAACACGCCGCTCAAGGAGTATCTGGACGACAATCTTTCTTCGCTGGTTACCGTAGCGTCCAAGTACGTCTCGCAAATCGCTGCCGAGCTCGGTCGCGGTGTATTCCCGCTCATTACCAATACGGCCTCGCAGCTGTTCGTCATCTTCCTGGGCTTGGTGCTTGCCTATTGGTTGGCCTGCGACTATCCCCGTATGCACCACGAGGTCTGTACCATCATCGGACAGGAAAAAGAGACCTCGTACCGCTTTATGGTTGCCATCCTTTCACGCTCGGTCGGCGGCTATATGCGCGGCATGGTCGTGACGTCCATCTGCGGTGGCTTTTTGGCTTTTATTGGCTTTACGCTTATTGGCCATCCATACGCAGCACTCATGGCCATCTTCACCGGCATTATGCACTTGGTTCCGGTTGTCGGTCCCTGGGTGAGCGCGGCGATCGCCACGGTGCTCGGCTTTATGTTCAGCCCTATGCTGGCGTTATGGACGCTTGTCGTGACCATGGTGGCTCAAAACGTCACCGATAATGTCATTTCGCCCAAGGTCATGCAGAGCTCGGTGCAGGTGCATCCCGTCATGAGCCTGACGGCCCTCGTTATCGGTTCGGCACTCATGGGTCCCATCGGCATGGTTATCGCCATTCCGCTGTGCGCGGCCCTCAAGGGCATTTTCGTCTACTACTTTGAGAACGAGACCGGTCGCCAGCTCGTGGCATACGATGGCGCCGTGTTTAAGGGCACGCCGTATCGCGATACCGAGGGCAACCCGGTCGCCGCCTACGACGCGCTTGGAGACGATACGTTCATCTATGAGTCCGAGCTCATCGGTAACGAGACTGCGCCCGAGGCCCAGGCCATGCCCAAGCCCGAACTCGATAATCCCTGGATCAAGCTCTCGGGTCTTCAGCCCGACGCGACTGGCTTTTTTAAGAACCCCTTCGCCAAGGATGACGATTCCAATACAGACGACGACACCAAAACCGGCATCGACGGCTCCATGGACGATTCGGATTCTAAATAGGTCCTGTTAGCGTTTCTTGATGTTATAGATGACAAGAAACGCAAGTAAAGCGATTGATAAGGGGCCAGCTACATAGAAATAGAGAACGTCAATTGCGCGTAGAGGGCAATAAGCCTTATCGCCGGACGTTACTGCATATAATACGTAGCCAAATGCTGGTTGGTTTGAATACCAGTGGGAGAAGGCCAAGAGCGCTAAAAGTGCTACAACAAGAAGTGCATTCAGGATAAATCGCTTGGTATTCATCGGTCGCTCCTTCCGGGTGAGTCTTATATGTAATTCTACAGCAGCTTTTTTCAAGGATTGCTTAGTCCTAAATAACATGCACTTTCGCTGGAGGGTCGCTGTTTGGCGGCCCTCTTTTTTGCACAGGCGCGGTGGGATGGTAATATCGTTACGTTTGAACTGTTTCGATGTGAAACCGAGGAGATTCCCTCTATGAGTGCTGACTACCCGTCAATGACTACGGCCGAGATTCGCTCCAAGTTCCTCAACTTCTTTGAGGAGCGCGGTCTTAAGCTCTATCCTTCTTCGTCCCTCGTCCCCGACGATCCTTCGCTGCTGCTTGCCAACGCCGGCATGAACCAGTTTAAGGAGTACTACCAGGGCAAGAAGACCATGAAGGAGATCGGCGCGATTTCCTGCCAGAAGTGCGTCCGCACCAACGACATCGACTGCATCGGCGAGGACGGCCGTCACCTGTCCTTCTTTGAGATGCTCGGCGACTTCTCCTTTGGCGGCGTCTCCAAGCAGCAGGCTTGCGCTTGGGCCTTTGAGCTCATCACCAAGGAGTTCAAGCTGCCGCTCGACCGCCTGTACTTCACCGTCTTTACCGAGGACGACGAGACCCATGACGTGTGGCGCTCCCTGGGCGTTGCCGAGGATCACATCTCGCGTCTGGGCGAGGACGACAACTTCTGGGCCGCTGGCCCCACCGGCCCCTGCGGTCCGTGCTCCGAGATCTACTTTGACATGGGCGAAGAGGTCGGTTGTGGCAGCCCCGACTGCAAGCCCGGCTGCGACTGCGACCGCTTCCTTGAGTTCTGGAACCTCGTGTTTACCCAGTACGACCGCCAGGAGGACGGCTCCATGCCGGAGCTGCCGCACCGCAACCTCGATACGGGTATGGGTCTGGAGCGCATGGCCGCTATCATGCAGCACAAGACCGCTAACTACGACGGCGATCTGATGCAGCACCTCATCAAGCTCGGTGTGAAGATCAGCGGCAAGACCTATGACGCCGACGATTACTCCGGTGCCAGCCGCTCCCTGCGCATCATCGCCGACCACTCCCGTGCCGTCGACTTTATGATCTCCGACGGCATCCTGCCCGGCAACGAGGGTCGCGAGTACGTCCTTCGCCGCCTGCTCCGCCGTGCCGTGTTCCACGGTCGTCTGCTGGGCATCGAGGGCGCCTTCCTGACCAAGTTTATCGACGAGGTCAACGCTCAGATGGGCGAGGCCTATCCCGAGCTGCTCAAGAACGTCGCGCTCGTTAAGGGCATCGTCGCCTCCGAGGAGGAGCGTTTCTCCACGACGCTCGACAACGGCCGCGTTTACCTGGACGAGGCCCTGGCCGCGCTTGCCGAGGGCGCTGTCCTTCCGGGCGACGTCGCCTTTAAGCTGCATGACACCTTTGGTTTCCCCATCGACCTGACCGTCGAGATCGCCGGTACTGCCGGTCACGACGTCGACATGGACGGCTTTACCGCTTGCATGGAGGACCAGAAGGCCCGCGCCCGCGCCAACGCCAAGGGCGATGCCTGGGGCAGCTTCAACGACGTGTGGGTCGAGCTTTCCGACAAGGTTGCCGCGACCGAGTTCGACGGCTATGACAACGGCGTCATCGAGGGCGCCAAGGTTGTCGCCATCGTTCGCAACGGCGAGTCCGTCGAGTCTGCTTCCGCCGGTGAGGACGTCGAGGTCGTGCTCGACCGCACCCCGTTCTACGCCGAGATGGGTGGCCAGCAGGGCGATGCCGGTGAGCTTTCCGCCGAGGGCGTTGCGCTGACTGTTGCCGACACCAAGAACCACAATGGCCTGTATGCTCACGTCGCGCACGTTGCCGAGGGCACACTGACCGTCGGTGCTACCGTGACCGCCGCGCTCGACGCCGAGCGCCGTGGCTTCCTGCGCCGCAACCACACTGCCACGCACCTGCTCGACGCCGCGCTTAAGCAGGTCCTGGGCGAGCATGTCTCCCAGGCTGGCTCGTTGGTGACGCCCGAGCACCTGCGCTTTGACTTCACGCACTTCGAGGCCCTGTCCTCCGAGCAGCTCAAGGCTGTTGAGGACCTGGTCAACCAGCAGATCTTCGCTTCCAAGCCGGTCGTGACCCGCGTCATGGGCATCGACGAGGCTAAGGCCGCGGGTGCTGTCGCTCTGTTTGGCGAGAAGTACGGCGACGTCGTCCGCGTCGTCTCCGTGGGCGCCGAGGATCAGCCGTTCTCCCGTGAGCTCTGCGGTGGTACGCATGCCGCCAACACCGCCGAGATCGGCCTGTTCAAGATTATTTCCGAGTCCTCCACGGGCTCAAATGTCCGCCGTATCGAGGCCGTGACCTCCAAGGGCGCTCTCGATTACATGGCCGACCGCCTGGCACTCGTTGACGCCGCCGCGGCGGCGCTCAAGTGCCGTGTTGACGAGGTTCCCGCCCGCGTGGAGAACCTGCAGGCCGAGCTGCGCGAGACGTCCAACAAGCTCAAGAAGGCACTCACCGGTGGCTCCTCCGATGCGATTTCCAGCGCCATCGAAGGCGCTGTCGAGCTGAATGGCTACAAGCTCGTTGTCGCTGAGCTCCAGGGTCTCGAGGCCGCAGACCTGCGCAACGTCTGGGATACCGTGCACCAGAAGGTTGCCGGCCCCGTCGCTTGCGTCGTCGCCAGCGTGACCGAGAAGGGCACCCCGGCCCTGCTCGCCGCCGGCTCCGATGACGCCGTGAAGGCCGGTTTCCACGCCGGCAACGTGATCAAGCAGATCGCGGTCCTGGTCGATGGTCGCGGTGGCGGTCGTCCCAACATGGCCCAGGCCGGTGGCAAGAATGCTGCCGGTATCGCCGATGCCCTCGCGGCCGCCAAGACCGCGCTCGGCGCCTAAGAACCTAAGTGGTCGCTGTGGTCGCGCTCGCACTGGACATAGGGGAGACCAGGATTGGCATTGCCGTCTCGAGCCGTGATGGCAAGATGGCGATGCCTGTCAAGGTGCTTCCGGCTGCCGAGGTCACTGGTATGGTAAAGACGTTTCGCTACCTGGTCGAGGACTATGAGCCCGATATCCTGGTGAGCGGACGTCCCTTGACCATGGCCGGTGAGCCCGGCCCTCAGGCCGAGCGCGTCGCCGCCGTGGCCCAAAAGATTGCCGACGAGCTCGAACTTCCGCTGGAGTTTGAGGACGAGCGTCTGTCCTCGCAGGAGGCCAAGCGCATTCTGCGAGAGCAGGGACTCAACGAAAAGCAGATGAGGGGCAAGATTGACATGATCGCCGCCAGCCTGTTCTTGCAGACGTGGCTCGATCGTAAAAACGAGGAGGTTTCGCATGCCTAGCGCTTCCGATCCGCGCCAGCAGAATCGTACACGGCAGCCTGCGCCGCGCCCCGCTCAGCCTGGCCAGCGCCCGGTGCAGCCGATGCAGCGTTCGGCTCAGCCTACTCAGCGTGCCGCTCAACAGCCCGCAACTCGTCCCGCGCAGCCCGCTGGCGGCGCTCGTTTTAAGCAGCAGGCTCCTGCCCAGCGCACGCAGGGGCAGGCCCGGCAATCACGCCCCCACGCACATCATGCTCATGGCTCGCACGGCGTTGCTCCGGCCACGCGCTCGAGCTATAACACGCATGCCCGCCGTGGCGTCCAAAAGAAAAGCTCTCCGGTGCCTATGATTATCGGTGGCGTCATCGCCGTGCTTGCGCTTGTCGCGATCGTTTTCTTTGTCGTGCCAGCCGTCAAGGACTTCTTTGCCGGCGAGGATGCGAAAGTCGCTGCTGGCCAGCAAGTTACTATTACGATTCCCGATGGCGCCTCGGGTGATACCATCGCTTCGATTCTCTCCGAGAACCATATCGTCGAAGACCCCAAGGATTATTACGCGGCGGTCAAAAAGCTCAATGCCGATATGTCGCTTAAGCCTGGCGCCTACTCGTTTACCACGCTCATGGACGCGACCAAGGTTGTTCAGCAGCTCATGGAAGGCCCCAATGCGGGCTCCGATGCACTGACTATCCCTGAGGGCCTGACGGTCGACCAGGTCGCCGATCGTGTGGCCGCGGCATACGACAGCATTTCTAAGGAAGATTTCCTTAACCAGGCCAAGGCGAGCAATTATGTGAATGATTACGCTTTCCTTAAAGACGCTGCAAACGATTCACTCGAGGGCTTCCTATTCCCCAAGACCTATTCGTTGGGTAAGGACCCGTCTGCCGATGATGTGATTCGCGCCATGCTTGACCAGTTCAACGCCGAGTATAAGTCGCTTGACTTTGCCAGCTGCGAGGCCAAGATTAAGGGGCGCTATGGCGTGGAGATGTCCGATTACGACATCGTTAACCTTGCCTCGATCGTCGAGCGTGAGGGCCTCAACGCCGATCAGCGCGCGCATGTGGCATCGGTTTTCTATAACCGTCTGGCTGGCAAGCTCGATGGCCTGCGTTACCTCAATAGCGATGCGACCATGATGTATGTCACCGGCGGCGAGGTTACCGCCGACGACCTGCAGAGCGATAGCCCGTATAACACCTATAAGCACGAGGGCCTGCCGCCCACGCCCATCTGCTCTCCGTCGCTCGAGGCGCTCAAGGCTACCCTTGAGCCGACCGACTCCGATGACCTGTATTTCTACATTACACAGGACGAGGAGTATTTCTCGAAGACCTACGAAGAGCACCAACAGTCTTGGAATTGATCATGAGGATTTTTAGCCCCAAACGATATGTTGCCTCAGTCGACCGCATCGACCTCGATACCCTCTGGGCCGACGGCAAGCGCGCCATTCTACTCGACCGCGATAACACCCTGGTTCCGCGCGATACCGAGCAGGTCCCCGCTGCGGTTTCCGCTTGGCTCGGGGCCGCCCATGCCAAGGGCTTTAAGCTGTGCATGGTGTCCAATAACTGGCATCGCGACCAGGTCATGGCATCGGCACGCGAGCTGGGACTCGAGGCCATCAGCCACGCCATGAAGCCCGCCCCGTTTGCCCTGAAGGCGGGTCTTAAGCGTCTGGGCTCCACGGCCGACGAGGCCGTGCTGATCGGTGACCAGCTTTATACGGACGTGTGGAGCGGTAACTTTGCCGGCGTTGACACTATTCTGGTCAAGCCGCAGGCAACCCAGGACCTGTGGTACACGCAGATCTTCCGTATCTTTGAGCGCCGGGCCCTGCGCGACCTTCCCTGCGAGGAATAGGTTTCGCCATGTCTCAGCACATCAAACACGGCTGCGACCATATCTTCTTTATCGGATTTTTGGGCGCGGGCAAGTCGACGCTTGCGCGCAACGTGGGCACTATGTTCAAGCGTCGATTCATCGATACCGATCGTTTGGTTGTGCGTCGATGCGGCAAGTCGGTGACCGAGATATTTGAGACCGAGGGTGAGGATCGTTTTCGCGAGCTCGAGACCTCGGCACTCCGTTCGCTTCAAAGCGAGCGCAGCCTGCTGGTATCGTGCGGGGGTGGCATCGTCGAGACGCCGGTGAACATTGAGCTGATGCACGAGATGGGTACCTGTGTGTACCTCGAAGGTGACTTTGAGGACTCGTTGCGCCAGATTCGCCGCTCCGATACCCGGCCCGATTTCCGCTCGCCCGAGCACGCTGCGCGCCTGTTTGAGCATCGCCGTCCGCTGTATCGCCGGGCCGCCGATATTACCCTTGATATTCGCAACAAGTCCTTCGAGGACGTTTCCTACCTTTGTGCCGAGATGCTTTTGGAGCGTGGACTGCTATGATTCGCCGTCAACTTATCAATTTCCAAAACCGCAGTGTCGATGTCCGCGTCGGATTGGGCGCGTTCGAGGAGCTGCCGCGCATGTTTGCCTCGGCTGTGGGCAAGCCTAAGCGCGCGATGGTGGTTTGGAACGACGCTACATCCGAGCGTTTTGGCGAGGTTGTCGAGCATGCACTTGTTGACGCCGGTTTTGCCTTGTCGCCGCTCGTCCTCGAGGTTTCGCCTGCCGGTGCTACGCTGGTCGATGCCGATACCGTCTTTGGCGCGCTGTCGGCTAACGGCATTACCTGCGATGATCTCGTTGTCGCTGTCGGCGACACGGCGACCTGCTCGGTTGTTTGCTGGTGTGCCAATCAGTGGTGCGGTCGCACCGAGTGCGCCTTGCTGCCGACGACGTTCGACGCCATGCTCACGGTCGCGACGACCATGAAGCCGCTCGTCGCCTCGTCGGAGAATGCGCTTCCCGCTATCGCGTTCCGTCCCGAGCCGGGCTTGGTCGTGTGTGACCTCGACCTTGTTCGCGCGGCGGACCCCGAGGACCTTAAGCTCGGTTATGCGGTACTTGTTGGCACCATGCTTTCGAGCAGCAAGTCCCGCTGGAATCAGTTTACTGAGACCGTCCCCGAGATTCTCGCGGGCGAGGAGGTCGCGCTCGTCAATGCCGTTCAGTGGTCTCAGACTGCACGTAAGGACGTACTGATGGCCACGAACCCGAGCGCCCGCCATGCGCTCGATTTTGGCAAGACGGGGGAGCGTACCCTGCGCGCCTGCTTGGTCGATGCCGCGTCGCAGGTCCCTGTCTACCAGCTGCTGTCCGAGGGCATGCGCTTTGAGGCGCGCCTAGCACATGATGCCTGTGACTTCGATATCGATTACGTCTTTGAGGTCGATGACTGCCTGGAGGACTTTGGTATCGAGGAGCTTGCCTTCGATCTGGAGCCTGCCGCATATATCGAGGAGTTCCGCAGGCAGCAGTTTGTTCGCTCGAACCGCAGCATGTTGCCGCTGCCCGCGGCGCTCGGCGCCATTCGTCTAACGAGCGTTGAGGACGAGGTTCTCGACCGCCATGCT
Source organism: uncultured Collinsella sp. (assembly GCA_900540875.1). Lineage (GTDB taxonomy): Bacteria > Actinomycetota > Coriobacteriia > Coriobacteriales > Coriobacteriaceae > Collinsella. The sequence goes on along the minus strand of UQHT01000027.1, from coordinate 16,326 downwards.
CACGCATACTTGGCTTCTCGCAAAGAACTTCTCTAGGATTTATTGACATACATCGTCTTTCGTATCATGTTGAGGGGCGGGTTTCCAATCGGTTGCGAATCGCGCGCGATTCCATCTTTCGATCGAGGCCCGTCCCGCTTTTATGAGGACAATAAGAAAGGAATCTGCATGTCTGAGTTTGCTGCCGGTCCTGCCGGTCGTATCGAGCGTGTCCGTGCCCTGATGGCTGAGCGCGGCTACGACGCTATCGTCGTGCGCGACGAGGCCAACCTTCGTTGGCTCACGGGCGTGAAGGGCGTCTTCGACTACACCTTCGAGTTCCCGCACGCTGCATTTATTACGGCCGACCAGTGCCTGTTCCATACCGACTCACGCTATCTCAACAGCTTTGAGGAGAACACGTCCGCCGGCAGCCCCTGGGTCTACGACATGGACGAGGGCACCATCCCCGGTTGGGTCGCCGGCAAGATCGCGGCTAACAAGTGCCGTGTCTGCGCTGTCGAGGACGACATGCAGATCAACTTCTACCAGGGTATCCAGCGTGGCCTTGAGGATCGTTCCGTCGCCTGCATGCTGCCGCTGATGCATGACGACATTCGCAAGATGCGCGCCATCAAGGACGCCGAGGAGATCGAGCTCATGCGCCATGCGCAGTCGATTACCGACGCCGCCTTCCAGCACATGCTCGGCTATATTAAGCCCGGTATGACCGAGAAGCAGGTTCGCAACGAGCTCGAGAACTTTATGTTCGCCAACGGCGCCGACAGCCTGGCCTTCGGCTCCATCGTGGCGAGCGGCCCCAACACCGCCAACCCGCATGCCGTCCCGAGCGACCGCGTGATCGAGAAGGGCGACTTCGTTCTCATGGATTATGGCGCGGGCTATTGCGACTACCGCTCCGACATGACTCGTACCGTCGTGATGGGCGAGCCCACGCAGGAGCAGCTCGACTTGTACGCGCTCGTGCGCCGTGCGCACGAGGAGTGCGTCGCCGCCATCCATCCGGGCGTCGAGGGCAACGACATTTTCAAGCTTTCCAAGAAGATCATTGGCGATGCCGGCTATGGCGATTACTACAACCATGGTCTGGGCCACGGCGTGGGCATTGACATCCACGAGCTGCCCAACTTCAACCGCAGCAAGAATATCATCGAGGTCGGCTCGGTTATCACCATGGAGCCCGGCGTCTACCTGCCCGGCGTGGGCGGTGTGCGCCTGGAGGACTACGGCGTGGTCACCGAGAACGGCTACGAGCCCTTCACCAAGACGCCGCATGACCTTCACGTCATCGATTGCTAGTCTACTTCGGTAGATAGTTTGGGGCGGGGCCTCCGGAGCAATTCGGACGCCCCGCGTTCTCTTTTTATGCGCTCGCTGCAGGCGCCGTCTGCAAGTGTATAATTTCGCTCGTATGTAATTTGGACGCTTGTGCGTTCTGCCCATAACAAGAAAGGTCGCTATGCCTACCATTTCTACCGCCGACTTCAAGAACGGCCTCGGTCTCCGCATTAAGGACAAGGTCTACACCATCGTCGAGTTCCAGCATGTCAAGCCGGGCAAGGGCGGCGCGTTTGTGCGCTACAAGACCCGCGACATCAAGAGCGGCCGCGTCGTCGAGAACACCTGCAACGCCGGCACCAAGTTCGAGAGCGTCATGCTCACCACCCGTGAGTTCCAGTACCTCTACAACGATGGCACCGACTACATCTTCATGGACAACGAATCCTATGAGCAGGTTCCCGTTCCCGAGGACATGGTGGGCGAGAACTCCAAGTGGCTGCGCGAGAACGACATTTGCCAGCTGCTCTTCGCCGACGATGAGCTCATGGGCGTGACTCCGCCGATGTTCATCGAGACCACCATCGTCCAGACCGACCCGGGCTTTAAGGGCGACACCGTCCAGGGTTCCACCAAGCCGGCCACGATCGACACCGGCGCTGTCATCCAGGTCCCCATGTACCTCAACGAGGGCGAGGTCATCAAGGTTGACACCCGCGACGGCAAGTTCGTCTCCCGCGTCTAGCAACCAACTCTTCTAGGAGGACTCATGCCCCAGGAAATCAAGATTGACGGCATCGGCATTTCGCCCGATGTTCTGACCGCCATCGTCTCGCGCGCCGTGTCCGATGTCGAGGGCATCGCCTCCGTTGGCGTCAAGGACCTTGCCACCAACCTTGTCTCCATGATGCTCTCGTCCAAGGCCCCGGCTTCCGAGCCGGCGGTCGAGACCGAGGTCGTCGGCGACAAGCTCGCACTCACCGTGCGCGTTGTGGTGTTCTTTGGCTATCCGTTCAAGAAACTCGCCGAGGCCGTTCGCGCTGCCGTGGTCGCTGCCATCGATGCCCAGGTGGGCGTTGAGGTCGAGCGCGTTGACGTTTGCATCGACGGCCTCGTTTTCCCCAAGGAGTAACCTTTGAGCCTTAAGGTTTATCGCGGGCGTACGCTTGCCCGCAGTCAGGCGCTGCAGCTGCTGTTCCAGGCCGAGGCCACGGACAGCCCGCTCGAGCGCGTCCTCGAGGGCGATTTCCTGATCTCGAAGGGCCCCCTCGACCCCTATGCGCTGGAGCTGTGCCGCGGTGCCTACGAGCATATCGATCGCATCGACTGTGCCCTGCGCGCCGTCGCCAAGAACTGGGATCTTATGCGCATGCCCGGCGCCGACCGCAATCTGCTGCGTATCGCCGTCTACGAGATGCGCTTCCTCACCGACGAAGAGGTCTCGGACGCTATCGTGATCAACGAGGCCGTCGAACTTGCCAAGGCCTATGGCACCGACCAGTCCGCGTCGTTCGTCAACGGCGTGCTGGGCAAGATCGCGCGCAGCGAGGAGTTGCCGGGCGAGGACCTGTACCAGGAACTGCTGGCCGAGGATCGCGCTCGCGAGGAGGCCCAGGCTGCTGAGGCTGCCGCCAAGGTCGCTGCCGCTCAGGCTACCGCCGGTGTACTTGCCGAGGATGTGGACGCTGCTGAGGCCGTCGAGGCCGACTCCGTCGAGGAGTAGCCATGCCAGAGGGTTCTGTCCGCAACTTTGACGAGATTTCGGACCGTCTGGACCAGATCATCGCTACCGTTCGCTCCAAGGATACGTCCTTGGAGCGTTCACTCGATCTGTTTGACGAAGCGATTGAGCTGGGCTCCCGCGCGGTCGATATGGTCGACAAGTTTGAGCTGACGCCGCGTGAGGCCGATAAGCTCGAGCAGGAATACGATGAGGATGCGGCAAACGAATCCCAGGATAGCTAGGCCGCATCTCCGGATACGAATGGTTGATGGCATTCATGAAACGCGTGCGTCTTGATGACGAACTGATTTCACAGGGCATCTGCGCCGATCGCGCGGATGCCCTTCGCACTCTTATGGCCGGATTGGTCTCGAGTGGCGGCGAGCGCTTGACTTCGCCGGGCCTTAAGGTGATTCCGGGTCTGCCGCTGCACGTGAGGGGGCGCATTCCCTATGTTGGCCGCGGCGGTCTTAAGCTCGAAGGCGCGCTTGATGCGTTTGGCATCAATCCGACGGGCCTTGCCTGTTTGGATGTGGGCTGCTCTACCGGGGGTTTTACCGATTGCCTGCTCAAGCGCGGAGCTGCGACCGTTGTCTCTGTGGACGTGGGTCGCGCCCAGTTCGATTGGTCGTTGCGTCAGGACGATCGCGTGACGCTGCTTGAGCGCACAAACGTGACGCAGCTGCCTGAGCTTGGCTATGCCGGCGCCATCGACCTGGCTGTGTGTGATGTCTCGTTTACCAGCATCGCGAACATTATCGATGCGGTACTGGCGTGCCTGGCGCCTACGGGTGCATTCTGCACGCTCGTAAAGCCACAGTTTGAAGCTCCGGCGGCGCTGGTGGGCGAGGGCGGCATTGTGACCGATCCCGCTGTGCGCCGCGATACGCTCGTGGCGGCGGTTGAGCTCTTTGCTGCCAAGGGGCTGTTCCCGGTCGATGTGTGCGTGTCGCCCATTCATGGTGCCAAGGGCAACGTTGAGTTTTTCCTGTACGGCACGAGATTTGAATCTGGCGACCGCTCGCAAGACGTGCTGCAATCCCAGGTATCGGTTTTGAGCGAGAAAGCTGCAACGCTATGAAGGTCTTTCTGGTTCCCAATTACTACAAGCAAGAGGCGGTCGAGAGCGGCCTGATGCTCGAGCTTTGGCTGACGCGCCAGGGCTATGAGGTCGCATGGGCTGCCGACCAGCGATCGAAGATTCAAAGTACGCCTGATATTGACGGCTCCGATCTGGTCATTACGCTCGGCGGCGACGGCACGCTGCTGCGCGCTGCCCGCATCCTCAACCATCGCGAGATTCCTATCCTCGGTCTTTCCTATGGTCACCTGGGCTTTTTAACTGCTGCGAGCCCCGAGGAGCGCGACATTCTTAAGGTCGTGAGCGACGCCCTTTCCGGCGAGCTGCACGTGAGCCGTCGCGCCACCATCGCTGCGGATATCGTGTCCGTGCGCGAAGACGGTACGAAGGATGTCGTGCGCACCTTCGCCCTCAACGACATGGCGCTTACCCGCGGTCCGCTGTCCGATATGGTCGAGTTCGACATCACGGTGTCGGGCCACCATATCGATCGACTGCGTGGCGACGGCGTGGTCGTGTCCACGGCGACTGGTTCTACGGGTTACGCACTCAGTGCCGGTGGCCCCATCGTGAGCCCCGACTATACGGGCATGGTCTGCGTACCCATTGCGCCGCACACCATTCAGGCCCGTGCCTTCTTGACTTCGCCGAGTGATGTCGTCGAAATCTTTATGTCCGATGATCGTCCGAGCGTTCCGGCGATCGCTATCGATGGACAGTTTATTACCTGCGATGGCACCGTTGAGAGCGTGGCGGTGCGCCGCGGGCCTGGAGATGTGCTGCTGCTCGATTACGGCCCCGAGAGCTTCTATAACTCGGTGAGCCGCGTATTCTACGGAGTCCGTCATGATCGATGAGCTGCAGGTTTCTAATATTGCACTCATTCGCGAGGCGACGCTGGTACCGAGTGCCGGCCTGACTGTCCTGACTGGTGAGACCGGCGCCGGCAAGACCGCGCTGCTCTCGGCCCTCAAGCTTATTTTGGGCGAGCGCGCGGATTCGTCGACGGTGCGCGAGGGCGAGGCGCTGGCGAGCGTCGAGGCACGCCTGTTTGACGGCCCGCACGACACAGAGGGCTTCACGGTCCAGCGCAGCCTTTCTGCCGAGGGCCGCAGCCGCGTGAAGATTGACGGCCGCATCGCCAGTGTGCGCGAGCTTTCGGAGCGCGTTGGCGTGATGATGGATCTGTGCGGCCAGCACGAGCACCAGCGCTTGCTCGATCCGGCGCATCACGTTGCGATGGTCGATGCGTGGGCGGGACGCTCTGCGCTCGAGGCGCTCGAGCACTACCGTGCTTGCTTTAAAGCCTCGCGCGCGGCCGCTAAGGAGGTCCGTCGCGTTGAGGAGGCCTCGCGTGCGCAGGGGAGCCGCGTCGAGGAGGCGCGCTTTGCCCTCGAGCGCATCGGCGAGGTCGACCCCAAGCCGGGCGAGTATGAGGAACTCGAGGAACTGCTGCCGCGCTCCGAACATGCCGAGGTACTGGTTGCCACAGCTAACGATGCCCATGCATCGCTTGCCGCCGAAGGGGGAGCACTCGATAGCGTGAACAGCGCCGTGGCCGAGCTTTCACGTATGGCGACCGTTGACCGCAAGCTGGGCGACATTGCCGATGCGCTTTCGGATGCCTGCATCTCGCTTGAGGATTGTGCCAACGAGCTGCGCGCCTATCGCGATGGGGTCGCCTTCGATTCTCGTGAGCTCGCTCGCATGCGCGAGCGGTATTCCGACCTCAAGGGCCTGCTGCGTCAGTGGGGTCCGACCATGGACGATGTCTTTGCCATGCGCGACCGCTCACAAGAGCTGCTTTCGCTGGTCGATGATGGCGATGAACAGATCAAAAAGGCGCGTGAGGCACTCGGGAGCGCCGAGCGCGAGCTGTTCGCTGCTGCCAGGGCACTTAAGCGCGCTCGCAATACGGCGGCCCCGCGCTTCTGCCACGAGGTTGGTCGCCAGATGGCGCGCTTGGAGATGGGTAGTGCCGAGCTCGTCTGGGAGTCGCGCGATCTTCCCCGTGCTGAGTGGACGCCCGTTGGTCCTTCGAGCTACGAGCTGCTATACCGCAGCGGTGCTGGCTTGACGCCGCGACCCCTGCGCCGCATTGCGTCGGGCGGCGAGCTCAGCCGCGTTATGCTGGCGAGCAAGGTGGTCTTGGGTAATGCGGACGGTGTCGATACGCTGGTGTTTGACGAGGTCGATGCCGGTGTCGGCGGCTCCACGGCTCGTGCTCTTGCTGGTGTGCTGGCCGATCTTGCCGCGACGCATCAGGTGATAGTCGTTACGCACCTGGCGCAGGTCGCCGTTATGGCCGATAAGCACTACGTGGTGAGCAAGGAACCCGGCGATGTTCCCCAGACGCATCTGGACGAGGTGACGGGAGACGCCCGTACCGCAGAGATCGCCCGAATGCTGAGCGGCGATCAGTCCGAGGCAAGCTTGGCCCACGCAAAGCAGATGCTCGAAGAAGCTCGAGGCTAAGTTGTATCAGCGGTGTTGGTGGGACAAAATAGACTGAAATTTTTGTCCCACTACGCGTTTTACTCAACGACCTTGTCCGGCTGGATGAGCTCCTCGTAGTAGCTGATATGTTCGCGAGCGTCTTCAATCTCGGGCAGCAGGAAGTTGTAGATAACTTCGATGATCATCGTGGCGCTGATCTTGGAGAACGCAAAGTCGCCCGTCGTCAGCAACGCCTCGTGGTTGACGGTATTAAAAGTATAGTCTGCCAGGCGTGCGAGCGGGGATTTGCTGTCGCTGCTGATGACGACTACGGTTGCACCGCAGTCGCGAGCAGCTTTTGCCATGCGATTCAGTCGGCGCGATTTGCCGGAGTTTGAGATGAGCACGATGACGTCGCCGGGGCGTAGCGTGAGCGCAAACCCGATCGAGGTCTCGCTGATGGTGCTCGCCATGCAGCGAAGGCCCAGCTGCGAAAACTTAAATGTCGCATCGAGCGCGACCGCGTTCGTATTGCCCACAGCCGCAAACTCAATAACCCCTGCATGCTTAAGGGCATGCACAACAGCCGCCAACGTATCGTGGTCGATCCCGTCGATGGTCGCATTAAGCTCGCTCACCTTGGCAGCCAGGATGTTCTTAAGGCTCTGCTCCATATTGTCGAGCGAGACTTCGTCAGTCAGGCCCTCGTTGCGCTGGCTTTCCAAATCCCTCGCCAACGAAAACTGAAAGCTGCGGAAGCTGCCAAAGCCAAGCTTGCGGCAAAAGCGCGAAACCGTCGCCTCGGACGTGGCGGCGGCGCGCGAGAGCTGAGCCGCCGTGAGGCGTGGCGCCTCGGACTGGTGCTCCAATATATAGTCGACAATGCGCTGCTCGGACTCGCTGTATCCCTGATGGGTACTAATGAGGGAAAGTGCGCTCTTGCTACTATCGGTCATGGATGGCTCCTGGTTGGCATGAAAATCGGAATCGTTTTGTAATGTCATAGTATAGGGGGATTTTCAATAACAAGATACACCTTGCCGTTTCAAGTGTTGATGGTAAACTTTCACCTACCGTTTACGGTTATGAAAGAACCTTTCACCGGAGAATTGCTCCTTGTCTCTTCTCACGCGGACGGTAGGTTGGTATCTTTCAGTTGTGGAAAAGCGCGCAAGGACGCGCGTGTAGGGGAGCGCCTGCGGGCGCAAAACTTAAAAAGGAGGGACACATGGCTAAGTTTGACATCATCGCCGCCACCGGTTGCCCGACCGGTATCGCGCACACCTTCATGGCGAAGGAGGCGCTGGAGAAGGCAGCTGCCGAGCGCGGTCTGACCATTAAGGTCGAGACCCATGGCCAGGTCGGTGTCGAGAACGAGCTCACCAAGAGTGAGATCGCCGGTGCCAAGGCCGTCGTCGTCGCAGCCGATAAGGATGTCCAGGCGGAGCGTTTCGCCGGCAAGCGCATGGTTTCCGTTGGTGTTTCCAAGGCCCTGTCCGTCGAAGCAGCCGGTAAGCTGATCGACCGCGCGCTCGCCGCCAAGGGTGACGACTCGGTTGCGGCTGCTGCCGATGTCGAGGATGAGGTCGAGGAGAAGGAATCTATCGGCCACATCATCTACAAGCACCTCATGAACGGCGTCAGCCACATGCTGGTCTTCGTCGTCGCCGGTGGTGTCCTGACCGCCGTTTCGTTCCTGTGGGGCATCACGTCCTTCGATTCGACGGCGTCTGACTACAACAGCTTTGCCGCTATGCTTAAGATCATCGGCGGTATCGCCATGAACCTCATGGTTCCCGTGCTTTCCGCCTATATCGCCGAGTCCATCGGCAAGCGCCCGGCGCTCGTCCCCGGCTTCGTTGCCGGTATGATCGCCATCCAGGGCCTGCCCGTTAACGCCGAGACCGGCATGATCGACGCCGGCGGCGCCGGCGTGGGCTTCGGCTTCCTGGGCGGCATCGTCGGCGGCTTCCTCGCTGGCTATGTCATCCTGCTGCTCGAGAAGGTCTTCTCCAAGCTGCCCAAGAATCTGGACGGCCTCAAGGCTATCTTCCTGTACCCGCTGTTCTCGACCGCCATCGTCGGCCTGGTCATGCTCGGCATCTCCGGCCCCATGGCTGCCATCAACACCGCCATGATGGACTTCCTCAAGGGTCTGTCCGCCTCTGGCGCCATTGTCCTGGGCCTTGCCATCGGCTGCATGTGCGCCGTTGACATGGGCGGCCCGGTCAACAAGGCTGCTTACGTCACCGGTACCGCTATGCTCACCGAGGCCTTGGCTGCTGGCGTTGGCACCGATACCTACAACTTCGGCACCAACTTCATGGCTGCCGTCTCCGCCGCCTGCATCGTTCCGCCGCTGATCACCACCTTCGCCGTCGTCGTTGGCAAGAAGTACTTCAGCCAGGAGGATCATGACGCCGGTATCGTCAACCTCATTCTTGGTTGCACCCACATCACCGAGGGCGCCATTCCGTTCATGACCAAGAACATCTGGCCCGTCATGCCCATCATGATGCTCGGTTCCTCCATCGCCTCGATCCTGACCATCATGTTCAACGTTCACGATCCGGCGCCTCACGGTGGCTTCCTGGTCCTGCCCGTTGTCGAGAACGGTCCGCTGTGGGTCCTCGCGATCCTCATCGGCGCTGTGATCGGTGGCATCCTGTTCGTGGCCTTCAAGAAGTACGACTTCGAGAAGAATCAGAAGGCCGCTCCTGTAGCCAAGCCGGTTGAGGCTTCCAAGGCTGTTGCCGTTGAGGCCCCTAAGGCCGATGCTGCCGACTTCGTGAAGGTCGAGAATGTCTTTGTCGCCGAGGACTTCGCTTCTCGCGACGAGGCTCTGAGCTTCGTTTCCAACCAGGCTGTCAAGGCCGGTATCGCCAGCGACGCCGACGCCGTGATGAACGCCTTCCTGGCCCGCGAGGCCGAGGGCACCACGGGCATGATGGAGGGCTTCGCCATCCCGCATGCCAAGTCCGACGCCATTACCGAGGCTGCCGTCATCGTCGTTAAGGACGAGTCCGGCGTGACCGGTTGGGATACCATGGACGGCGCTCCCGTCAACGTGGCCATCGCTCTGCTCATCCCTGGTGCACAGGCTGGCACCACGCACCTCAAGATCCTGTCCAAGGTCGCCGAGGCGCTCATGGACGAGGACTTCCGTGCCACCGTCAAGGGTTCCACCGACGCCGCCGAGATCGCCAAGACGATCAACGCCCGCCTGGTCTAATTCCGCAGTACGCGAATAACATCGCCCCCTGTAACAAAGGCGAGGACTCCCTACGGGTCCTCGCCTTTTTTCATACCACCCGGCACTCAGGGACGTTCCTTTCCTGCCGACACCCCGGGACACTCCTTAGTCCCCAACAGGGCATAAATAGCCCTCATCGACTGAATCACCCACGCGAACAATAATTCAGCCAGAATTCCTTTTGCACGATATTTCTTGGACGGAAGCATGTTCCCGCAGCTCGCCTGCCGGGCGGGGCGGTTAAGTTTGTCGCGAGTTCCGCACGCAAAGGAAGGCACTTAATGTGCTTTCCGTCTTGCGCAGGACTGTAGAGCAGCAAACTTAACCGCCCCGCCCGGCAGGCGAGCGGACAGCGAACGACATCTGTCCAACAATTCGTGCGAAACACAATGAAAAACCGTTTGATGTGAGTTAATATAAACAACGTCGTGAATCTGACTCCTGCCACATGCATGACAGGGGTTAAACACAAAAAAGGAGTCAACTATGGTTTCTGAGAAGGCTACCCTCGTTAATCCTCAGGGTCTGCACATGCGTCCGGCTGGTCTGTTCGCCTCCACCATGGGCAAGTACGCCTGTGACGTGACGGTCGTCACCCCCGAGAAGGAGGTCAACGGCAAGTCCCCGATGGCCCTCATGGCTGCTGGTATCCCCTGCGGCACCGAGGTCGAGGTCAAGTGCGACGGCGCCGACGAGGCCGAGGCTCTGGCTGCTGCCATCGAGCTCATCAAGAGCGGTCTTGGCGAGTAGAACTCAAACGGGTCGCATGTTGAACAACTAAGTTCATATTTGGGGGCGCAGTGACCTGTCTTAAGGTAGCTGCGCTCTTTTGTCATGGATATGGCAAAACGCTTTATCACATGACACGGAGAGAGGAATGGGAATGTATCAGGGAGTCAACGCTTCCGAGGGCATCGGTATCGGCACCGTCATGGTCGCCGTCGATCCCGACTTGACGTTTGAGCCGCACGAGGTTGCTGATTCGGCAGCAGAGAAGGAGCGCTATCAGACCGCTCTTTCGGTCTTCTGCGAGAAGACCCAGGCTCAGGCCGACCACATGAAGGAGACGGTGGGCGAGGCCGAGGCCGAGATCATGAGCGGACACATTGTCCTGGCTCAGGATCCGGGCATGACCGACGCCATCAACGCCGCCATTGACGGCGGCACCTGCGCCGAGCAGGCGCTCATGGACACCTCGACCATGTTCGAGAACATGTTCCTGTCCATGGACGATGAGATGTTCCGTCTGCGCGCGGCCGACATCGCCGACATCCGCACCGGTATTCTGGCCGAGCTGCTGGGCAAGGAGGTCGTCGACCTTTCCGTCCTGCCCGAGAACACCGTCGTTGTCGTGCACGACCTCACGCCGTCCATGACCGCCACGATCGATAAGGCCCACGTTGCCGGTATCGTCACCGAGACTGGTGGCCGCACGTCGCACTCCGCAATCATTGCGCGCGCCCTCGAGATCCCGGCTGTCCTTTCGGTTTCCAACAGCTGCACCGCACTGCGTAACGGCATGACCGTTGTCGTCGACGGTGGCAAGGGTATCGTCGAGGCCGATCCCGATGAGGAGACGCTCGCCGCTTACACTGCCAAGGCCGAGGCTTTCGCTGCCGAGAAGGCGGCTCTCGAGGCCTTCCGCGGCAAGCCGTCCGTGACTGCCGACGGCATCAAGAAGATCATTGCCTGCAACATCGGCAACCCCGATGACGTGCCCAACGCGCTCGATCACGACGCCGAGGCTATCGGCCTGTTCCGTTCCGAGTTCCTGTTCATGGACTCTGCTGAGCTTCCTTCCGAGGAGGAGCAGTTCAACGCCTACCGTAAGGTCGCCAGCGCGCTCAAGGGCGCTCCGGTCATCATCCGCACGCTCGATGTGGGTGGCGACAAGGAGATTCCGTACCTGCACATGGTCAAGGAAGAGAACCCCTTCATGGGCTTCCGCGCCGTGCGTTACTGCCTGGCCAACCCCGACCAGTACAAGGTCCAGCTCCGCGCCCTGCTGCGCGCCAGCGCCTTCGGTGACGTCAAGATCATGATCCCGCTCGTCACCTGCGTCGAGGAAGTCTTGGCTGTCAAGGAGCTCGTCGAGCAGTGCAAGGCCGAGCTGACCGAAGAGGGTCGCAAGTTCAACGAGAACATCGAGGTTGGCATCATGGTCGAGACGCCTGCCGCCTCGCTGCTCGCTGACCGCCTGGCCGAGGTCGCCGACTTCTTCTCCATCGGCACCAACGACCTGATCGGCTACACCATGTGCGCCGACCGTGGCAACGACACCATCTCCAACCTGTACCAGGTGTACTATCCCGCCGTGCTCCGCTCGCTCAAGAACATCATCGAGAGCGGCGTGAAGGCCGGCATCATGGTCGGTATGTGCGGCGAGGCCGCTGCCGATCCGTTGCTCGAGCCGCTGCTGATCAGCTGGGGCCTGGAGGAGTTCTCGATGAGCGCTCCGTCCATCCTGCGCGCCCGCAAGACCATCAGCCAGTGGACCAAGGCCGAGTGCGACGAGCTCGCCGAGAAGGCGCTCGCCTGCAACACCGCTGCCGAGGTCAAGGCACTGCTCGAGTCCGCAGCTCGCTAATTTGGTATCAGAGGTAACCGCGTGGTTGGAATGGGCCGGCCACGCGGCCCTCACATATACAGGGGGTACTGTAAATGTTCTACACGCTAACCGCTAACCCGGCTGTCGACATGACGGTTTCGAGCTCTCCGCTCGAGCCCGACGAGAACGTCCGCACCGGCTCGGCCAGCTACACGGCTAACGGCAAGGGCCTCGACGTGTCCTTCGCCTTTAAGAAGATGGGCGTCGACACCGTCGCGCTCGGTTTCTTCGCCGGCTTCACGGGCAAGTTCATCGTCGAGGAGGTCATGAACCTGGGTTGCCTCTGCCGCCCGGTCTGGACCGACGGTATCACGCGCATCAACACCTACGTCAACGATGGCCAGCACGAGTACGGCATCCTGAACCCCGGTGCTCCGATCACGCCGCAGCATCAGGAGGAGCTCTACAACATCCTGGACACCGCGGGCGACCTTGAGTGCCTGATCGTCTCCGGCTCCGTGCCTCCCAAAGCTACGCCCGACTTCCTGGCTCAGGTCATGGAGCACGCTCAGGCCCGTGGCGCCGACGTCGTCCTGGACCTGTCCTCCGACAAGCTCAAGGAGCTCGCTCACAAGAAGCCGCTGCTCATTAAGCCGAACCATCACGAGATGAAGGCTATCTTCGGCGTGCCGGTCGACACCGACGACGAGGTCCGCGTTGCCATGAAGCTGGCTCACGAGGCCGGCGTCCAGAACGTGCTGCTCACCCGTGGTAGCCGCGGTGACGCTTACTTCTCCAACGGCGAGGACATCTGGTATGCCAAGCGTGAGTTCAACATCAAGCTTGTCTCTTCCGTCTGCGCCGGCGACTGCACCCTCGCTGCGTTCCTGCACAAGTGGTACAGGGATCGCGACAACGTCGAGGAGGCCATGAAGCTCGCTATGGCCACCGGCGCCAACGTTGCTGAGTCCGTCGGCATCGGCGACTTTGGTCACGTCGACGAGTACAGCAAGCGCGTTGCCGTTCGCAAGCTCGATCGCAAGTAAGCGAAACACGACAAACTCGTGCGCATACGGCGTCCCGGTTTCGACCGGGGCGCCGTTTTTTGTCCCACTCGAACCTCGGAGCCGCGCTTCACGCGTTCCACACCGTTCACCGAGTTGTTGTAGCCTTTTGCCGAAGCGTGGAATATACTTTCATTAACACGTTGCTTCGTGAAAGGAACATTCATGATTTACACGCTTACTGCAAATCCCGCTATTGACTACAACATCTCCTGCGATGGCTTGTCCGCCAACACCGTTACCCGCACCCGTAACGCTGTCTACACCCCCAACGGCAAGGGTCTCAACGTTTCGTTTACGCTCGACCACTACTGCGTCGACACCACGATCCTGGGCTTCTTCGCCGGCTTCTCGGGTGAGTATATCGTTAAGGGCGCCGAGGCCCTGGGCGTGCCCGTCAAGCCCGTGTGGACTGACGGCATCACGCGTGTCAACGTGTTCCTCAATGCCGGTCCCGACACCGAGTACAACATGGTCAACGCCGGTGCCGCCATCAACGAGGCCAACGAGCAGGAGATGTTTGAGCTCATCGATTCACTCGACGACATGACCTGCCTGGTCATTAGCGGCTCGCTGCCCCCCAACACCTCCGAGGGCTTCCTTGCCGAGGTCCTGCGTCGCGTGAAGGCGAAAGGCGCCGAGTTCGTGCTCGATATCTCGAGCCATCAGCTGGCCGACCTCATTGCTATGGAGCCGTTGCTCATTAAGCCCAACGACGACGAGCTGCTCGACATCTTTGGCATAAAGGTAAGCGGTGGCGACGACGAGTCCGTCAAGGGCGCTATGGCCGAACTTCATGCCAAGGGCGCCAAGAACGTGCTGCTGACCCTTGGTGGCGCCGGAGCGTACTTCTCCAACGGCGAGCACATCTGGTTTGCCAACCGTACCTTTGAGGTCAAGCTGCTGTCGACCGTCTGCGCCGGTGATTCCTCGCTCGCTGCGTTCTTGTCCGTGTGGCACGACGCCCCCGAGCGCGTCGAGGACGCCCTGCGCCTTTCGATGGCCACCGGCGCCAACGTGGTCGAGTGCCCGGGCTTGGGCGACTTTGCCAAGGTCGATGAGTATCAGAAGGGTATCGCCATTCGTCAGGTCTGCTAGTTCCGGCACCTTGCCTGAATAGTTTGATTATTTCGCATCCGTCTTAGACCAGGACGGATGCGTTTTTGTTTATCGGACTTGCGTGTGCAGTGGAGGCCTTTTCTTGTTAGACTTCTTGAGAACCATCGATTAACGCTCGCAAGTGCAGGAGGCCATAGGCATGTGCAATGTTTCGCTCAACGGTACGCAGCCGACCGATGCCTCCATCCGTGTCCTGCGTGCGCTTGAGGCAGCCGGTCTTGAGGCTTGGTACGTAGGCGGTTGGGTACGTGATGCCCTGATGGGGCGCCCCAGCCACGATGTGGATATGTGTTGTAGCGGCCTGTGGCAGGAGTCCAAAGCGGCGCTCGAGGCGGCTGATATCGCCGTGGTTGAATCGGGCATTAAATTCGGCGGCATTACCGCCATTTGCGATGATGAGCCCATCGAGGTCACGACGTATCGCCTGGACGGCTTTTACACCGACGGCCGTCATCCCCAGAGCGTAGAGCGTGCGGCGTCGCTTGAGGACGATCTGGCGCGTCGTGACTTTACCGTTAACGCCATGGCCTGGCATCCCGAGCGCGGTCTTGTCGACCGCTACGATGGCCAGGGCGACCTGAAGCGCAAACTCATCCGCGCTGTTGGAGATCCCAAGCGTCGTTTTAACGAGGACGCGCTTCGCATGCTGCGCGCGGTGCGTTTTGCCTGCCGTCTGGATTTTATGATCGAGCCTAGGACCAAACAGGCGCTTGCCGAGTGCGCGCCGCTGCTCGATGCCGTGGCACGCGAGCGCGTGGGCATTGAGCTCGAGGGCATCCTTTCGACGGGCCACGGGGGAGACGCGATGCTGCGCTACCCCGAGCTTGTTTGCGCCGCCGTGCCCGAGCTCGCGTCCGCTCGCGGGTTTGATCAGCGCAGTGTCTATCATGCGTTTAACGTCTACGAGCATATCGCCCGCGTGCTGACGGTGGCAGGGGAGCTGGCGCTGTGCGACGGCGTCGCGCCCTCGTCGAGCCTTATGTGGGCGGCGTTTTTGCACGACGTTTCCAAACCCGAGTGCTTTACGGTCGATCACGACGGCAGCGGTCACTTCTACGGTCATCCCGAGCTCGGCGCCAAGAAGGCGCGTGTCATCATGGATCGCCTAGCGCTCTCGCACGATTTGGTGCGCGATGTGTGCCTGCTGATCAAATACCATGACAAGCCGCTGCGCTCCGAGCGCTCCTGCCTGCTCAATATGATGCGCCTGCTTTCGGGCGAGCGTGTCGATACGCCGCGTCTGATGGACGAGCTCATGGACCTTAAGCGTGCCGACACGCTCGGCAAGGCGCCCTCGTGCTTCTATTATGTCGAGACGATCGAGGAGATGCGCGCGCTCGCCCACGATCTGCTGCAGGCGGGAGATCCCTATACGCTCAAGATGCTTGCCATCAATGGTGGCGATTTGATTCGCGCCGGCGTCAAGCCAGGGCCGGAGCTGGGACAGCTGCTCAACGCTGCTCTCGACGCCGTGATCGAGGATAACATCCCCAACGAGCGCGAAGCACTCATGGCTCACCTGCACCTGGGGTAGCCTTCTAGGGATGATTATTCTGGGACGGGGATTTAAAAATCATTGTGTACCTAATGATTTTTAAATCCCCGTCCCAGAATAATCATCCTTTGGCCCCGTCCCAAATTAACTACCCGGCTGACCAGCACTTTCCATAACCTGCCGACAATTTTTCGGCAATTTGGAATTTCTTCTTGCGCTTGCGTTTTTTGTCCCGTAATATATTTCCTCGCAGCACGGCAGTGCAGATGTCATGTGGCCCGTTCGTCTAGCGGTTTAGGACGCCGCCCTCTCAAGGCGGAGATCACCAG
>UQHT01000026.1 GCA_900540875.1 uncultured Collinsella sp. | reverse complement strand
GGGTAGGCAACCCCAGAGGGGCCGGAATCCCCCGGCCCGCGATGGAGGGAGGCCGGCATGTCCAGACCCAAGCCAGGACGACCCCGACCTCGCGCGCTGCGTGTGGGCCGAGGCGGCGCCCTGGGTGGCGTCGGTGTCCGCCAGGGCCGGCGAGGTCTTCGAGCAGGCCGAGGACTCCGCGCTGGCGTTCACGGCCTTCCCCAGGGCGCACTGGGCCAAGCTCCGCACCAACAACGTCCAGGAGCGCGCCAACCGCGAGATCAAGCGCCGCTACAGGGTCGTGCAGTCCTTCCCCTCGAGGGAGTCGATGCTGCGCCTGACGTGCGCGAGCCTCATGGAGACCGAGGGACAGTGGTCCCAGCAGCGCGTGTTCTCCGAGGCCTCGGCCGCCGAGGGCTTCGCCGAGCCCGCGGACAGGCCGGCCCCGACAGAGGGGAGGCGCCGCGCGCTCGGGCGGCGCGCCAGGGAGATAGTGGACGAGATAGTCGAGAGGCGCGGTCTCAAGAAGGAGTAACATCGGGACTTGCAGCGACGGACCTCGGGACGCTCTTACACCACGTCTGCGCGCGCCACCATCGCTGCGGCCTGTTCGGAAGCAAAAGTGGGCGTTAAGCGCTGTAGCCCATCGCCTGCAGCACAAACATGACGACCGTCAACACCGTAATCACGGCGATAGTCGCCCAAGTGAGCACATTCCACACGCGGCCATTGCGGTTGGCGCCCATAATGTGACGGTCGGCAGCGATAACCACCTGGAACACCAGAACCACGGGCAGCAGCACGCCATTGATGACCTGCGAGGTCATCATAATCTGGAACAGATCGACGCCGGGCATAAGCACCAGCACGGCAGAGATGCCGATGATGGCCGTAATGATGCCGCGATAGACCGGGGCCTCGTCCCAGCTGCGATCGGCACCGCGCTCCCAGCCAAATGCCTCGCAGATAGCGCTCGACGTAACGCCCGGCAGCACGCAGGCAGCCAAGAAACTCGCCGCGACCAGGCCCGAGGCAAACAGTACCGTAGACCACTGACCCGCAATAGGCTCCAGCGCGCGGGCAGCATCGGCAGCATCGCTAATCTGAATACCCGCCGGGAACAACACCGTGCCGGTCGTGATGATAATAAAGCCGGCAATGATATCGGCAGCGATCGAGCCGCTCACGGTATCAATACGCTGCAGCACAATGTCGTCCTCGCCCGCATTCTTATCGACCACGTTGTTCTGAGCCAAAAAGATCATCCACGGTGCGATGGTGGTACCGATCGTTGCGACCACGAGCGACACGTAGCTGGGGTCATTTTGAATGTTGGGCACGACCAGGTCGACCGCGACCTCACCCCAGTTGGGGCCAGCCATAAACGCGGCGACGATATAGGTCACGAACACGCAGCTCACCAGCAGCAGAATCTTCTCGATGCGCTGGAAACTACCCGACATGGTAAGCATCCATACCAGCAGCGCCACCAACGGCACCGAGATGCTCGCCGGCACGCCAAAGAGAGCAAGGCCGCTGGCGATGCCCGCAAACTCCGAAATGGTCACAGCCGTGTTGGCGATCAACAGCGCCGCCATAGCAAGTACACTCTTGCGCACGCCAAAGCGCTCGCGAATGAGCGATGCCAGGCCCTTACCCGTGACGCAGCCGCAGCGCGCCGCGGTCTCCTGCGTCACGATGAGCAGCACAGTCATGACGGGAAGCATCCAGAGCATCTTGTAGCCATAGCTGGCGCCCGCACTGGAATACGTTGCAATGCCGCCGGCGTCATTGCCCGAAAGCGCCGCCAGCAGACCGGGACCCATAGCGCCAAAGATGGCGGCGATGGTCAGCTTTTGCTTGGCGCTCGCCTTTTGCTTCGTGTTTTGCACGCGACCACCTAACCCATGACTGACATGGTGAGCAGCACCGCGGCGATGCAGTACGCCACACACGAGATCATGACGGCAATGACGTTCATGGCGGTGCCCGACGTGTTGAGATCGTGCTCGTCGCGCCAAAACAGCACCATCAGATAAATCACGGCGCTCATGTTGCCAACCAGGCAAATGACGGCAGCGATATTAAAGCAGCCGGTAAAGAGCTGTTCCTCAAACATGGACGCATCGGGGAACGCAGCGGTGCGCACCAGCTGGGCACACAGGTAGGTCACGAGCGACAGGATCAGGCCCATACCGGTGCTCTGGAAGAAGAATCCCAGGTAGGGCTTAGGCTCGTCGTCGTGGCCGTCGTATTCCAGGAAGTAGTTCTTGACGAACGACACCATGCGCGAGGCCGCCAGCAGCACGAGCGGCATGGCGCACATGGGGAACACCACCAGATGCGCGGAGCCGAGCGCCGTTCCCAGCACGGTCGCCATGATGCACGATGCGATGCCCCATACAACAACCCAGTACTGACGATGCACGAACCAGCTGAGCACGTTCGTCGAGTCGTCCGACGCGCTATCGCCCGAGCCGACACCGGCGATCTGCAGGTCCTCCTGATGCTCCTCGGCGATAACGTCCATGGCGTCGTCGAAGGTCACGATACCAAGGATATGACGATTCTCGTCGCAGACGGGGATGGCGACCAGGTCGTACTTGGTCATCTCGTCCGTTACGTCTTCCTGGTCGTCGTCGGGCGACACATAAACCAGGTCGCGATAGGCCAGCTGGCCCAGCGTGGCGTCGCGATCGGCCACGATCAGCGTGCGCAGCGAAAGCACGCCAGTCAGCATGCCGCTCGGATCCTCGGTATAGACGTAGTAGACGCTCTCGAAGTCCTCGTCGAGCTCGCGAATCGCCTCGATGGCATCACCGACCGTTGCCGTTGCGGGCAGGGAGACAAACTCCGAGGTCATGATGCGGCCGGCGGTGTTGTCCTCATACCCCAGCAGGTTACGAATCGCCTTCTCCTCCTTGACGCCCATCAGGCGCAGGAGCTTCTCGGCCTTCTCGTAATCGAGCTCGTCGATCAGGTCGGCTGCATCGTCCGGGTCCATCATGGCCAGCATCGACGATGCGTCGGTGTCGGACAGGCCCTCGAGCATCTCGGTCATAAGCTCGTCGTCATCGAACTCCGAGATGGCCTCGGCGGCCTGGGCAGTATCGAGCTGCGCAAACACCTGCGCACGTAGGCGCGGGTCGAGCTGCTCGATAATGTCGGCGATGTCGGCAGGGTGCAGCTCGCCGAGCGTCTTGTGCGACACCGAGAGTTGAATGTTCTTGGTCGAGCGGTCGAGCAGGTCCATGTAGGACCAAGCGATGATATCCTCACTGAGCGGCTTGCCCAGGTGCTTCATAAAGCCTTCGACGATATGCTCGAGCGCGGGGCTGATGGCGCGTAGCAGACCGCGGGCACCGACCTCGGCGCCCAGCAGGCGCAGCTGGTTTTCGCCCGACATGGAAAACTTGATGTCGTTTACGCGCACGACCTTCATGCCCTGCGTGTCGACAATCTGCTTGTTGAGCACGTCGCGGGCAAGCAAGAGTTCGGTCGGCTGCAGGTACGAAAAACGGATTTCGGTGGCCGACGTCTTAAGGTGTACACCCGTCTCGTCGATACGGTCGACCCATTTGCGCCAGCTGATCATAAACGGCGTCTTGCCGGGGCCGCGGAACGCGAGCGACGTCACGTGCGGAAAAACTTCGCCGGTAGCAATGCCAAAATCGTTGACCACGCCGAGCTTTTCGCCGTCGACGTCCAAGACCGGCAATTTGAGCATCTCACTCAGATAATTCAATGGTGCTCCCCATCATTATTCCTCCGGACGCGGCCGCGCGTGCGGCGTCCGGGGGCTTCTGGATATGTATACGCATGCGCGGGCGGCACGCCGCTCGACGCTTACACCCCGTGCATGCGCAAAAAGCACCTGCATGGGGTCATCGACTGTATGGTCGAGGTTTGGATTTCACCTGTAACCTTTCTCTTGACCCTCATTAACCGCAGTAACTATAGCATCAGCATCGCCCTGCGGCATCGAATTTATGCGCTGCACATTGCAGGCATACCAAACGCTGACGTATCCGTGACATAGCCCTTGGGGACGTTCTTAAACGACTACCCAATGACTACTCTGTGGTGTCATCGTCCTCGGCAAGTTGGGGGAACACGGCGTTTTTGGGCATGGAAACCTTGGTGAGCGAGGTGAGCTTTTTGCTCAGCGACGTGTCCGTCTTGACCAGGTCGCTGAGCGTCACGATCTTGTAGCCGTCGGCGACAAGGCCGTCGATAATCTGCGGCAGCGCCTCGAGCGTCTGCTCGGCGCATTCGTCTCTATCGGTGAGCAACACAATATTGCCCGGCGTCACCGAATCGAGCACCGTCGAGACCTGCTCGTCGGCACCGTTGAGCAGCCAGTCGCCCGAGTCAATATTCCACGAGACCACGGCGGAAACCAGGTCCATCGCATCAATCCAGTTTTGCTCGTCAAAGGCAGCGTAGGGGGCGCGCAGCAGCATCGTCTTCACGCCGGTCGCCGACTTAATCGCATCGGTGCCTTTCGTGATTTGCTCGCGTACCGCCTCACGGTCCTGACCTTTGAGCGAATCGTCGCTGTAGCTGTTGGATCCGATTTCGCACCCGGCATCGACAATCGCCTTGGCCGTGGCGGACGAGGCCTCGACCGCATCGCCCGAAAGGAAGAACGTCGCGGTGACGCCCTTTTCCTTGAGCACCTGCAAGATCTGCTTGGTCGCTCCGCTCGGGCCCTCATCAAACGTCAGCGCCACGTACTTTTTGTTGCCCTTGGGCGCCACGCTGGCGCACGCAACGACGCAATCGGTGGCGGGCACGACCTCGCCGCGGTCCTGCGTCTTGCCCGACTGCTCACCAACCCACACCTCGGAGCGGCCCTGGACACCCCACGTCTGCACATACTCGATAGCGCCCGTGCCCTCGACCTTGAGCTTGGGCTCGATAACCGTAGCCTGAACCTCGTGCTTCTCGTAGGTGTTACGGCCATCCTTGACCGTCACCTTCTCGCCGCCCTCAAGTTCGCGGCTTTTCCACTTACCCTGTTTTATGCGCTTGCCGTCCACCTTAACCGACAGCTTTTCGCCGCCATAGCGGGTCAGCACGCTGTCATCGACGGCTAGCAGGTCGCCTGCGTCGTAGGCGTCAGTCAACTCCTGGTCGTCGATGAGATTCTGCAGCGTAGAGCCCACGCGCACCGCGGTCTTCTGGCCGTTGAGCTCCACGTCCACGCTGCGGTTGACGTAGCCCACGACGGCAGCGATAAACAGCACGAGCGCACAGCCCACGGCGATAAGCGCATAGGGCAGACGGGACGGTCGGCGCGGCGAGCGCCCGTTGCCGATGCGCGCACTGCGATCGCTAAACCCGCGGCTATGGTTGAGGTACATCGCGCCGGGCTTACGGTGACGCTTGCGCTGACCGCTGGGCAGCTGCCCCAGATCGCGACGCGCCGTCGGACGCGTACCCGAACGCCCGTTTAAGTTGGATCCGTTTTGGCGCATGTGCCCTCCCCCATAAACACAGCAAGCCGGAGCAACAGGTCTCCGGCTTGCCTCCCATCATTTGGTACGTCGCTATTTTGTAGCTTTTGACGAGCCTCCGCTCGCCTTTTGGTATTCGTCCTTAAAGGCCTTGAACATGCCGCGCGTCTTACCGAGCTGCTTGCCCAGTGCGCGACTGCCCTTGTCCACGGCAACCGATCCCTTGTCATCGAGCACCTTGGCGCCCTTCTTGACCTTATCGCCCACCACGACACTGGCCTCGGCAGCCTTGGCGGCCGCGCCGCCCGAATACCCGAGCGCCTTGACCTCGTCCGAGACAATCATCGCGCCGTTCTCGTAGCCACGCAGCATCGTCGGCGGCACCTGCGTGTCACCAACCAAAACACTCGAAGCAGCACCGGCGGTCACATAGAATGCCTGCACGATGCCCGAGCGCGGCTTGAACTCGACGTCCGAGCAATAGCCCACGACGTCGCCCGATTCCGTGCGCACGTCCATACCGACCCAGATGATGCAATCGTCCAGGTTGATGTCGAGGCGCTTGGCGGCGGCGGCATCGTACGTGTCCTTGACGTCATCGACCGCAATGGCGCCCTCGTAGACACCAATGGCGTCGAGCGCTACGAATCGGTCGGGACGCTCGATCATGCCCGCGATATCGGGCTGGCGGACCATAAAGCCGACCACGCGCGTACCGCCCGGGGTAAAGACCGGAAAGTGAATCTTTCCGAGCTTTTTAGGGCTGCGCGGTGTGCCGTCCTTTTTGGTGCGCTTGTCCTCGGTAGGCTTGCGATAGATCTTGGCGCCGACAAAATCCCCAGCGCGCATTATGCCTCGGTCGAGGGCTCCGCAGCCTCGGTATCAGCCTCGACGGCGTTCTCCACCACGACGTCGGCGGCAGGCGTCACGTTGCCGCCCGAAATGGCGTCGTTGAGCTGCTCGCGCAGCTGGTCCATGCGCTCGCGGGCCAGGTCGACCTTGGCGCGCAGGTCGTCGGTCTTGGCGTCGACCATCGGGCCAAAGTCATTCACCGCGGCACGGGCCTCCTCGGCGCTGTGCTCGTAGGTGTCGCGCATATTGTCCCAGGCGTCGTTGGCGATATCGGCAGCCATGGCGCGGGTCTCGGCGCCCGAGCGCGGGGCCAGAGCAACACCGATAATAGCGCCGGCAGCGGCACCAAAAAGTGCGCCGGAGACAAAGCTGAAAGTCTTACCCATGATCATTCCTCTCCTGCGGGCACGTCGGTGCCCACCGTTTGAATGCTGTCCATTATACCCGCAGCGCATCACTTGCCGCTCCGCTCATCTGCGTACGGCAAAGACGCAGGTACGTGATGGTGATAAACGCGTAGGCCTACTCCTGGGGCATAGCCGGCATGGCCACCGTGGCACCCGGGTCCTCGCCGGCGCCGTCCACGAGCGGCAGGCCGCCCTCATGCGCAGGTCCTACCGGAACCGTCGCCGCACCGCCAAAGACGGCAGCGGAGGCCTCGTGGTTCTCGGCAACCGCGCCCTCGGTATCAATCGCCACCTGGGGCTCGTCGTCAAAGTTGGGGACGCCCTGGGGCTCGGTGGGAACGGGCTCGGCGGTCGCATCGGCAACGGGCTCGGCGTCGACCGGCACATCGCCCTCGTCAGCGCCCTCGTCCTCGGCAGCATCTTCGCCGTTCGCAGCGGCGACGGCCTCGTGAGGATCCTTGCCCTCGGCCTCGGCGCGCATGCCCAGCACCAGGTTGCGCAGGCCCGCGACCGTGCCTTCCACGTCGGGGGCAGGCTGGTCGGCGTGCAGGTACGCCCAGTCCATCATAAAGGTGGCCGACGACAGCGCACCGATGGCCAGTGCGTCGTCGGGGCACGAAAGCTCGACCTCAAAGACACGCTCGTCATGCTCGCTTACGCGCGTGCGGCCGCACGAGATGCTACCGGCAAGACCGGTCTCGTTCATGAGCTCGACCGTCACGTGCTCCAGCAGGTGGCAGAGCTCGGTCTGACCCATGCAGTCCTGGAACTCGCGGCCGGAATCGCCCAGGCACAGGTGCTTGGCAATCGCCGGCACCAGGTAGTACACGCGCGCCGTGGCCTCGATATCCTCCGAGGTCATGAGCGGCATGCCGGGGTTCACCAGCACGTGCGCGCAGATCTTGTCCTCGCTGACGGTGACCTTAAGGATGTTGAACAGGCCTGCCATAACTCTCCCCTACTCTTCCTTGTCCTACTCGTCGCCGTCGTGCGGATTCGCGGAACCCGCACCCGACGTCGTCGGCTCGTCTACCGAAGACTCGGAATCCTTCTTATCGGTTTCGGCCGGAGCGATCACGCGAATGAGCGAGATGCGCTGGCCACGCATCGACTGCACTTTAAACTTGTACCCCGCGACCTCAAACACCTCTCCGATGTCGGGCACCGAGTCGCAAAGCTCCAAAATCCAGCCGGCGATGGTCTCATAATCATCGCTTTCCTCAAGCGGCCAACCAAGCTCAATCGCGTCATCGCACGAAAAACGCCCATCAACGAGCCACTCGCGGCGCGAAAGGCGCGTGAGGTACTTGTTGTCGGGGTCGAACTCGTCCTCGATCTCGCCCACGATCTCCTCGACGATGTCCTCGATGGTGATGATGCCGGCCGTGCCGCCGTACTCATCCACGACGACCACGATCTGGTCGTGCGAGGTCTGCATCTCGGACAGCAGCGGCAGGATGTCCTTGGTGTCGGGCACAAAGGTGGCGTCGCGCAAAAAGCCGGCGATGGGCTGGTCGCCCTTGCCATCGAGCGCGGGCTGGATCAGGTCCTTGATGTGCGCGATGCCCGCGACGTTGTCGGGGTCCTCGTGATAGACGGGGATGCGGCTGAAGCCGGTCTGGCGCATGGTGGATAGCACGCTGGCGACCGTCTCGTCGTCCTCGCACATGGTGGTGTCCACGCGCGGCACCATGACCTCGCGGGCAACGGTGTCGCCCAGGTCAAAGATCTCGTGGATCATGCGCTTTTCCTCGTCGAGCAGGTCGTCCTGCTCCGAGACCATGTACTTGATCTCTTCTTCCGAGACGTTCTGACGGTCGTCGGCACTCTTGATACGCAAGATGCGGGCCAGGCCATCGGAGCAAGCGCCAGTCAGCCACACGAGCGGACGGGCGATCTTCTGGAACACGGAAAGCGGGCCCACGACCTGCTTGGACACGCCCTCGGCATTGGCCAGGCCGATGCGCTTGGGGACGAGCTCGCCGATCACGATGGACACGAAGGCGACCGCGACGGTGATGATGACCGGCGCCAGGCCGCGCGCGATGGCGGAGAGCGGCGCGATGCCAAAGCTCATGAGCCACGTGGCAAGCGGGTCGGACAGGCTCGTCGAGGCGACGGCGGACGAGGCGAAGCCCACGAGCGTGATGGCGACCTGGATGGTGGCGAGCAGCTGGTCGGAGTCGGCGGCCAGCTTAATGGCACGCTCGGCGCGCTTGTCGCCTTCCTCGGCCTCATGCTCCAGCACGGCGCGCTTGGCCGTGGTGAGCGCCATCTCGGACATAGAGAAGTAGCCGTTGATGAGGGTCAAAACGAGGGTAGTGATAAGGGAGATGGTTATGTCCATCGGGAGTTTCTCGAACCTCCAAGATTCGGGACGTCAGGTCAAAACGTTGATGACGGATACGGCAATTGCACCGGCGCCCAAACGAGGACGCGGGCGCGCAGGCGCGGTCGCTAGATTACGAAGAGAATCACCGCCATGAACTGGAAGATGCTGCCGGCGAGCACCCACAAGTGGAAAACACTGTGCAGATAGCGCACGTTTTTGGCGATATAGAACGGCACGCCCACGGTGTAGCACACGCCGCCGACGGCGAGCAGGGCAAGCGCCACGGGGTTCAGCAGCGCCACGAGTGCGGGCAGTTTAAAGACAACGAGCCAGCCCATCAGCAGATAGACCAGGCCGCTTACCCAGTGCGGCTGGCGCTCGCGCATAAAGCACTCGAGGGCAATGCCGATAATGGCGATGGCCCATACGGCGAAGAACAGCGCAGCGCCGCCGTCGTTTGCGAGCGTGATGAGGCAAAACGGCGTATAGCTGCCGGCTATGAGCAGGTAGATGCAGCTGTGGTCGATGATGCGGAACACGCGCTTGGCGCGCGCGGGTTGAATCGCATGGTAGAGCGTGGAGGCTAGGTACTCGAGGATGATGCTGACGCCATAGACAATTGCCGCGGCCATGTGGGCCGGGCCACCGCCGCGCAGGGCAGCGAATACGATCAGGAGCACCAGGCCCGCGATACCCAGCAGACAGCCGACACCATGGGTGACGGAGTTCATGATCTCCTCGCCCACCGTGTAGTGCGGAACGGCCGCGGCCTTGGGTCGCGGCTTGGAACTGTCGCTCGAATCGGACATGCCGGTTACATCCTCCAACGTAAAGAGTTCTCAACACTATATCAAAGCGTCTGGGTGCGTGCGAAATTTGCACCATACGTGACCCTTTGTTTACCCATTCTTTGCCTGTTGACGCATCAACGGCGAACGTCCATAATGCGCTTGCATTAAATGTTGATGCATTAACATCTTATAGGAGAATACCGCATGGCTCAAAACGCACATTCCCATCGAAAGCTCAAGATAGCCGGCATCGTTGCACTGGTGGTTGTCATTGCGCTGCTCGGATTTGCCGGCAACTTTCTGTTTGACTTCGCGCTGAATCCCCGCGCGCCATACACCATGAAGATGATGCAGGACGGCAAGGACGACAAAGAAAGTGAGCAGCCGGATGCCGAGGGAACCGAGGCGCGGGCATGGTTTAAAGAGAACCGCGAGAGCAGCAGCCTCACCGCAGATGACGGAACCGAACTTACCGCTTGGTATTTTGCCGCCCCAGAGAGCACGCACAATTACGCTATCTGCCTACACGGATACACCGATGAGCCCATCGGCATGGCCCGATACGTCAAACGATTCCACGACCGCGGCATGAACGTACTCGCACCCGCCGCCCGCGCCCACGAGCGCTCCGGCGGCGACTATATCGGCATGGGTTGGCCCGAGCGGCTCGATGTCGTTGCATGGATTGGGCGGATCGTTCAGGCTGACCCCGAGGCGCGCATCCTGGTCTTTGGCGAGTCGATGGGTGCGGCAACCGCCATGGACGTCGCGGGGGAATCTCTGCCCGCAAACGTGAAATGCATTATCGAGGACTGTGGTTATACGAGTGTTTGGGACGAGTTTTCTCTGCAGCTCAAGGACGTGTTCGGGCTGCCCAGCTTTCCCTTGCTCGATGTAGCAAACTTGGTGTGCAACGTGCGCGCGGGCTACGACTTTCATAAGGCGAGCAGTGTGGAGCAACTCAAACACGCGACGGTTCCCATGCTGTTTATCCACGGCGACCAGGACACCTTTGTGCCGTACGACATGCTCGACCAAAACTACGACGCGTGCGCCAGCAAGGTCAAGCAAAAGCTCACCATCCATGGCGCCACCCACGCCAAGAGTGCGCAAGTTAACCCCGAGCTCTACTGGAACACGGTCGACGACTTCCTCGACGAGTATTTTTAGGCAAATAGTACGGTTTACTGGTCTATCTGACCCCTAGCACTTCCGAAAATCCGCCCGCGAGCTTTGTGCTCGCGGGCGGCTTTTGCTCAACTAACGCTACAAAGGCGCTTGATATGTCCAATAACTAGGTGCTATTTGACCTCGATGAGCTCGTACTTGCTCGTGCCCAGGCCGATCTTCTCGGCATGCGCGATGCACGCGCGCCAGTCGGTGTCGGGATGCGTGATGCAGAAGGGATCCTTGGCCTGCTCGCCCTCCAGATGCTCGTGATTATGCTCCATCTTGGCCGCGCTGTCGGTAAGCTCGGTGTTAGGCAGCGGCTCGGATGCCAGGACGGCATCGGCACAGGCCTGATCGATGGCGACCGGGTCGAAGCTCGCGAACATGCCGATATCGTTGACGATAGGCGTGTCGTTTTCGGGATGGCAGTCGCAGTTGGGGCTGATATCCATGGCAAGCGAGATGTGGAAGCTCGGGCGGCCGTCGACGACGGCTTTGGTGTACTCGGCGATCTTGTAGTTGAGTACGTCGGCCGCGGCATCATAGTCGGGCTTGATGCAGTCCTGGTTGCACGCCGCAATGCAGCGTCCGCAGCCCACGCAGCGATCGTGGTCGATGGCAGCCACGTGAACCGTGCGAGTGCTGCCGTTGGCAAGCTCGCGCTCACGCGTACCGTCAAACGTGATGGCGCTGTGCGCGCATATCTTCTCGCAGGCACGGCAGCCAACGCAGTTGGTGGTATCGACGCTCGGCTTGCCAGCGGCGTGCTGCTCCATCTTGCCGGCACGGCTACCGCCGCCCATACCCAGGTTCTTCATGGCACCGCCAAAGCCGGCCTGCTCATGGCCCTTAAAGTGGGTGAGGCTAATCACGATGTCGGCATCCATGAGTGCCTGGCCGATCTTTGCCTCGCGCACGTACTCGCCGCCCTCGACCGGGACGAGCGCCTCGTCGGTGCCCTTGAGGCCGTCGGCGATGATGATCTGGCAGCCCGTGGCGTACGGGGTAAAGCCGTTCTGGTAGGCGGTGTCGATGTGCTCGAGCGCATTTTTGCGGCTACCCACATAGAGCGTGTTGCAGTCGGTAAGGAAGGGCTTGCCGCCCAGCTCCTTCACGACGTCCGCGACGGCTCGGGCGTAGTTGGGGCGCAAAAAGCTCAGGTTGCCCAGCTCACCAAAGTGAATCTTGATGGCGACAAACTTGTTCTCAAAGTCGATCCGCTCGATACCAGCGCGGCGGATGAGGCGCTTGAGCTTGTCGAGCTGGCTCTCGCGAGCATGCGTGCGCAGGTTGGTGAAGTACACCTTTGCCGGTGCTGCGGGTGCGGTTGCGGTCATAGATCTATCCCCTCGGTCTATATGGCGTTACAGACATAGAGGATGGTACCCGTTGAAGTGGGGTTGAAGTCAAGCGCAACGCCGAGTCGCTAGGCACTCATTGGGGACAGACTTAAATGAGTGCTTGCCGCCCGGCCAGCGAGCCGGCGATCCGGCAAAGACTGTCCCCAACGACTAGTCGTTTAAGAACGTCCATTACAGTCGAAATTGTCAGCCCGGGCCCGTCTCGGGCTACGATTGAGGCGCGCCCAGAACGGGCCGCCGACCGGGCGCCCGCGCACGGCCGAACGTCCCTGCCCCCGAGAGGGCCCGTTGGGTGCTGCCGGCGCGGGACGCGCCGCCCCCGACGGCTGATAGGAAAGTGCCGGGCAGGCGCCGCGGCTGGTAATGTGAGTGCCGAGGGGGAGGCCATCCGGTCGAACGACTACCGGAAGGATACCACCGTGAAAGCGACATCCACCAGGCCCGCGGCCGTGCTCGGCCTGGACGTCGGCAAGTCATCGCACTGGGCCTGCCTGGTCGACCGCGACGGGGAGGTGCTGGCCAGCGCCCCCGTCCGCAACAGGGAGGCCGAGCTCGACGCGCTGTTCGCCTCCGCGCCCGCCGGCACGCTCGTCGTCGTCGACCAGTTCCGCAACATAGGGTCCCTCGCCGTGAGGCGGGCCCGCGCCGCGGGGCTCGGGGTCGCCCACCTGCCCGGGCTCGCCGCCAGCCGCGCCGCGGGCCTGTTCGCCGGCGAGGCCAAGACCGACGAGCGCGACGCCACGGCGCTGCTCGAGGGCGACAGACCTACGCGTGCCTGCTCACCGTGCCCGGCATCGGCCCGAGGACCGCGGCGCAGCTCGCGGTGTCGGTCGACATCGGGAGGTTCCCGGACCACGACCACCTGGCCTCGTACTGCGGCATAGCCCCGAGGGTGAGGAGCTCCGGCACGTCGGTGAGGTCGGTCAGGGCGTCCAGGCGGGGCGACGCGAGGCTCAAGTCTCTTCTGATCTTCTCGTGCAACAGCCTGGTGAGGTCGTCGGGGCGCTACGGCGAGTACTACCGGGCCTGCAGGGCGCGGGGCATGGGGCACGGGCGGGCGCTCAAGGCCGTCGCGAGGAAGCGGCTCAGGGCGATATACGCCGTGATGCGCGACCGGGTGCCCTACCGGGAGTAGCGTCGAAGGTTGACAAAACTATAGGAACACCCAATGACTACTCCTGCACCTTGAGGGCTTCGGCCAGACCGACGCGCTTGATAGAGCGCGTGTGTAGCAGCGCCACGACCAGGTAGGTCGCAAAGCCAATGCCGACGCATGCAGCCATGGACCAAGCGGGCACGTAGATCTCGATATTGCCGTTGTAGGCGAGCAGCATCGAGCGGAAGATGGCCGTGAGCGAGCCAATAATGACCGGCAGGCTCAGCAC
Source organism: uncultured Collinsella sp. (assembly GCA_900540875.1). Taxonomy (GTDB): domain Bacteria; phylum Actinomycetota; class Coriobacteriia; order Coriobacteriales; family Coriobacteriaceae; genus Collinsella. The sequence continues at coordinate 25,960 of UQHT01000026.1, read as the reverse complement.
GAGCGACGCCGCCACGCACAGCGTGATCGAGCGGATGTACAGATGCGAGATCTCGCTATCTCGATAGCCAAAGACTTTCATATAGCTAATCGAACGGGCGCTGTGGTCGATCACCGCCTTGGTCAGCAGGTACATAAACAGCAGGAAGATAAACACCGCGAGCCCGACCATCATGCCGATCATTTTGCTCATCATGCCGATGAACTGGTCGCCCACGGCGCGCATGTCGTCGGGCGTGGTGTCGCCGGCAAAGTAGCGCGCGTCGAGGTCGAGCTTCTCGTCGCTCACATAGCCGTTAAAGTAGGCGGCATCGTTGTCGAACAGCTCGTTAAAGTCATCGATACTCATATAGATATTCATGTCCGACTTGGAGCCCCAGGCACAGTCCTTGCCCGCGTACTTAAGAGAATAATCCCGAGCCTCGTACTTGTCGCGAAGCTCGACCTTCTGGCCCTCGCTCCAGCCAAACTTGTCGAGCAGGCCGCCGCCAAAGACAACGCGGCCGTCGCCGACGTTGAGGTCTTTCCAATAGCGCGAATGAGATGAAATGCCGTAGACGGAAATCGCCTCCTCGCCATTACCGTCGCCACGGTCGTACTGCAGCTGGTAAACGGCATATTTCTCGGCCTGCGCGATTGCGCCCGCGCCGTTGTCGGTCGTATTGACCGGGTGGATATCGTCGTTGTCAGTGTCGATCTTAGAGGCCTTGTCGATCAGATCGATGGCCTCATCGCGGTTGCAGCCGAGGGCATCGGCAAGATCGTCAAGGCGCGCGTAGAGCGCATCCTTCTTGTCCTGGACCTTGGCAAGCGCATCCTGCGCTGCGGTCAGGCTCTCGGCAGACGGAGATGCGGTCGCGGCATCGGCTGCCGTCTGCGCCGCATCGGCCGCGCCGTCAAGCTCGTCATCGGCATCCTGGGCGGCGGAGAGCAGCGCGCCGTCAACCGACTGCAAGCGCTCGAGTGCCGACCACTGCTCGCGCTCCTCGGTAGTGCCCTCGAGCTCCAGCGGCGCCTTAAGTGTGTACTGATGCTCGGCGACCAGGCTCGTCTCCAGGTTGTCCGCATAGTGCGTCATCGTGGGCAGGATCGCCAGGCCAAAGAGCAAAAGCAGCGACCCAAACGCGATGCCCACGAAGAGCGTGGCGAAGTTGCCCAGGTTGCGCAGGAAAACGCGCAGACGGAAGCGGGAGACAAAGCCCATGCGTTCCGGCAGCTGCAGACCGCGCTTGGTACCCGACTTACCGCTCGCCTCGTGACGAAGGAACTGCAACGGCGTCTTGCCCATTTTGCGGAGCAGGCCCACCAGCGTAATGAGGATGAGCGCGGCGGCGGGAACCACAGCGCACTTCACGAAGATCTCCCAGCTCCAGTACACCTGGAAGGGAGGCAGGCTATACGAACCGTAATAGAGGCCGCGCATGGGCTCGGTAAAGAACGCGACGCCGAGCGCGGTGCCCAAAAGCGCCGCGAGCACGCCCACGATGGCGGGAAGCGCGAGGTAGTGCAGCACGATCTCGCGGCGGCGATAGCCGCTGGCGAGCAGCGTGCCGATGATGGCGCTCTCCTCCTCGATGGTGGCGTCGGTGAGCACCACAAAGACAAATGCCATGATCACGATGATGATGTCGAGCAACGTCATCCACATCATGGAGTCGCCGTCGACGTCGTCGCGCGCATAGCCAATGCCCTGATTGGAATCGGCATCGATCAGATCGTCCACGCGCGCATCGGCATCGGTCAGCGCCTCGACCATATCCTGCTCCGCATCGATGCGATCCGCGGTGGGGAGATCGCGATCGGTAAAGGTAAAGGAGTAGGTGTAGGCAGGCGCGCCGCCGGCGTCCTCAAGCGCGGCAAAGCCGGCGTCGGTGACCTCGGCCACGCCGTACGTGATGGTGTTCACCGTAAAGTCCGAATTGTCGAGGAACAGCGCCTGGCTATCGGGCTGGGTCATGATGCCGCAGATGGTGTATGTGCGGCCCTCAAGCTCGACCTTATCGCCCACGGCGAGGTCGTTGTTGGTGGCGAAGACACGGTCGATTGCCACCTCATCGTCCGTCTTGGGCTGCCTGCCTTCGCAGTAGGACGCAATGTCAACCTTGGTGCGATGCGCGTAGGTGCGCAGGGTGCGCTTGGTGCCGTCGTCGCCAGCCGCCTTTTTGATGATGGCGTCGATAGAGAAGTTCTTGTAGAACGTAACGCCGCCGACGTCCTCAGCCGCGTCTTCGGCAGCCTTGAGCTGATCTTTGGTGGCCTCGAAGGAGGTAGTCACGCGGCCGTCCTCGATCGTGTACGCATCGCGCATGTCGTCAATGAGGCAGCCGATGGAATGCGCCGCGAGCAAAAAGCCCGACGTGAGGGCGATGCTTCCGCACATAAGCAAAAAGATGCCCAGGTACTTGCCGATATTGCGGCGCAGCTCGCGCGGGAGTCGTTTTGCGAGAGGTGTCATGGCGCCGCCTACCAATCGAGCTCGGCGGCCGCGACGGGCGACTCGCTGAGCTCGTCCTCGACGATGCGCCCGTCGCGCAGGCGCAGCACGCGATTGGCCATGCGCGCGATGGCGGCGTTGTGGGTGACGATGATGATGGTGCAGCCGTAGGTGCGGTTGACGTCCTCCATGAGCTGCAGGATTTCCTTGGATGTCTTGTAGTCGAGCGCGCCCGTGGGCTCGTCGCACAGCAGCAGGCCCGGATTTTTGACGAGCGCACGGCCGATGGCGCAGCGCTGCTGCTGGCCGCCTGAGACCTGGCGCGGAAACTTGTTGCGGTGCTCGTAGAGGCCCAGCGAGCGCAGCAGATCGTCGACGTCGAGCGGTTTTTTGGACAGGTGCGCCGTGACCTCGATGTTTTCCTTGATAGTAAGGTCGGGCACCAGGTTGTAGAACTGGAAGACAAAGCCCAGCTCGCGGCGTCGGTACTCGCCCAGATCGGCGGGCTTGAGCGCCGTGAGATCGCAGCCGTCCACCATGATGGAGCCGCCGTCGGCATCCTCCAGGCCGCCGATCAGGTTGAGAAAGGTCGACTTGCCCGAGCCCGAGGGCCCCAGCATGACGCAGATCTCGCCGCGGTTGATGGACGTGTCGATGCCGTCGAGCACCGTCAGGCGCGCATCACCGTCGCCATAGTGTTTCTTGAGCCCTTTGACCTGGACATAGGCTTGCTTTGTCGCCATGCTATCCCCCGTTGTTAGCCTTCTGCTACTTTTCTAGGGTAATAGTAAACCCCGGCGAACTATTTTTAAGCGACAGGCGCGATTTTTTCCAAACCAGTCATTGGGTACTCATTGGGGACAGACTTAAATGACTGAAACCACTCATTTAAGTCTGTCCCCAATGAATGCCGGGACTGTCCCCAAGTGCCGGCAGGAAAGGAACGTCCCCAAGTGCCGACATATTGGGACAGTCCTTGCCGGCACGACCGGCGGGCCGGCGAATCGACAAAGACTGTCTCCGATGACTAGCCGTTTAAGAACGTCCCCGATGACCAGGTAGCTAGGCGTGGGATTTGGCGCGGGTGAGGGCCAGGCCTACGGCGGCGATGGCGGCGGCGAAGAGCACCGTGACGCCCAGGTCGCAGGCGATGTCGCCCAACACGGTGGCCGTTAGATCCGAGGCAAGCGCCTTGCCGATCGCGTCGTTCACCCAAAACGTCGGCACAAAGTGCGCCACCGTCTGCACGGCCGAGCCCATGAGCGACAGCGGCATCCAGGCGCCGCCCAAAAACGTCATGAGCATGCCGAGTAAGTTGCCCACGCCGTTGATCAGCTCCTCGCGCGCGCCCAAGCTCGACAGGGTAAAGCCAACGGCCAGCGGCGTGCACGCCAGGGCAAGCGTCGCCGCCAGCGCCAGGCACACGCGACCCACACCGACCTCGGCGACCGCGCCGGCAAAGCCCACGACACCCACCATGCTCGACACGAACCAGATGCAGACGGTAAGCACCGCGGCAGCCGCGAACACAGCAAGCGAACGCTGGCGCTCGGAGACCGGGCCGGCCTCCATGCGGCGCACGCGCTCGGGCTCGTTCATACCCGAAAACACCAGTCCCACCGAAACGATGACCGATGAGATGATCGCGTACGCGCCAAAGTTGAAGTACGACTCGAGCGTGGCTGCGGCAGTCGAGTCAACCTTGACCTGCTCGATCTGGACCTCCGCGCGCTTTGCGGCGGCGTGCTCGGCGGTCTTGGCGACACTGGCCCCGGAGGCAGCAGGCTCAAGCACCGCCGCAGCGCCCGCGAGCGAGATCCACCGCGAAACCTCGGCAGACGAAAGCGCCGCCGCCATGGTGCCGGAACCGTAGGTCACATCGAGCTTGGGCAAGTCCTCCCCCGCACGGGCGGCCGCAACAAGATCGTCCTCAAACCCCTCCGGGATAAAGAACACGCAGTCGGCGCTGCCCTTGGCGCTGTTGCTCTTGGAGAGCGCGTCCGCAAGGTCGTACGTGTCGTCGCCGACGCCCGTGACCAGGTCAAAGCGCGAACCCAGGTGCCTGGTAAGCGCACGCGAAAGATCGCTGCCGTCGCGGTCGACCACAATCACGTTGGCGTCGTAGGGCTTGTACTCGGTCAGCTGCGACGAGTTCCAGCTGACCGAGGCCGCAATGAACACGCCCATGAGTGAAATGAACACCGTGTAGATGAGCAGGTAGAACGGGTGCGCGAGCGCCATGCGAAGCGCGGTCTTAAAGGTGCTCATAGCGGCTCCTTCCAAAGATCAGCGTAGCGGCGGCGACAAACACCAGGGCCATGAGGACAAGCGCACCGGCGCGAACGACAAAGGGACCCAGATCCTCAAAGAAATACAGGCGGTTGAACATATCGCAGATGAGCTTGACGGGGTTGAGCCAGCACTCGGCCGGACAGGCGCGGGCAACATCGTCGGCAAGCGCCATCGCCGGCTCGCCGTAGAGTCCGGCGAACAGGGCGCACGTGGTGGCAAAGCCCGTGAGGATGCCCGATTTGGACGCCTTGCCGCCCTTAACGGGAAGCGTCCCCACAAAAAGCCCCAGGCCCGTGGCAGCAAGCGCGGATGCGGCGCCGCCCGCCAGGCACAGCCCCTCGCGCCCGCCAAAGTCGATGCCGACCACCAGGCGCACGTAGCCGATCGCGATCGCCATCGAGGCAAATGAGACCAGCCACGAGCCGACAAAAATGCCGGCCAGCGACGCCGTCTTGGAGACGCCGCCCACGCAGCGGCGCGCGCCGAGGCCGGACAGATTGGGCTGCAGATCGACGACGGCCAGGGCCGCAAACTCGGAAGACATCATCGCGACCAGGCCAAAGAGCGCGTAATAGTAGATGGTCGTACCGTCGGGCGTGGTGCGCGTAAGGCTCACGCGGCGAGTGCCGCCCTTAAGCGACAGGGCGCGCGCAACCGCCTCCGGGTCGGCGAGCGCCGCCGGGTTGTCCTGGGCAATCTGGCGCATGAGCTCGGCATTTTGCGTATACGAGCTCGCCACCGTCTCCAGGATGCTGCGGTCGGTGAGCACCGTACTGGCGCGCGAGCTATCGTAGCTCGAAAGCAACGTAAGCTTGGGCGCGCCCGCGTCGTCGACCGTGTAGACGCCCGCAACCTCGCCGGACTTGAGCGCATGGTTCGCCTCGGCCGCGTCGTCGCACTCGTGGATCTTAAGCAGCTGGTCGTCGCCCTCCTTGGCAAGCGACGTCGCCACGTCCTTAAAGGTCGAAGCGTCCCAGGCCTCGTCGGCGACAACGGCTACCGGCACCGGATCGACCTTGCCGTCGGAGCTGAGGTTCGCAAACATAAACATGAACATCGTGGAAAGCGCAATGGGAAAGAGCGCGCCCCAGACCCATGTGCTCGGCCGGCGCAGCAGCGTCTTGACCGTGATAATGATGGTGTTGATCATGGCTGCCCCCTAGTCGCGTAGCTCGCGGCCGGTGATCTCGAGGAACACGTCGTTGAGGGTCGGCGGCTCGCTCCACACGCGACCGAGTGCCACGTCGGCGGCGCGCAGCGTGTCAAGGATGTCGACCAGATTATGTGGGCTCGCCTCGCAGGTGCAGATGAGCTCGCCGCCGGACAGCTCAACCGAAAGCACGTGCTCCAGAGCGCGCAGCCGCTCGACCGTGGCGGGCTCGACGGCGCCGACCTCGACGGTCACGCGCTCGCCCATCTGAATCATGCGCTTGAGCTCGTCGTTGGTGCCCTGCGCCAGCACGCGGCCGCCGTCCATGATCATGATGCGGCTGCAGATCTGCTCGACCTCCTCCATGTAATGGCTGGTATACACCACCGTGGCGCCCTCGTCGCGCAGGCGGCAGATGCCCTCCAGAATGGCGTTGCGGCTCTGCGGATCGACTGCCACTGTGGGCTCGTCAAAGAAGATGAGCTCGGGCTTGTGCGCGATGCCGCAGGCAATGTTGAGACGGCGTGCCAAGCCGCCCGAGAGCTTTCCGGGGCGAAACTTGGTAAAGTCGCCCAAGCCGACAAAGTCGATCGCCTCGTCCACCAGCGCGCGGCGGCGCTTGCGGTCGTTGACGTAGAGGCTGCAGAAATAGTCGATGTTTTCGCGCACGGTGAGCTCGTCAAACACCGCCACCTGCTGTGGCACCACGCCGACGCGACGCTTAAGGTCGTAGCGGGTGGGCGTCATGGGCTCGCCGAACAGCTCGATGGTGCCCTTGTCGTAAGCGAGCAGCTGCAGGATGCAGTTGATGGACGTGGTCTTGCCCGAGCCGTTGGGGCCCAGCAGGCCAAAGATCTCGCCAGGGGCAATACTCAGGTTAAAGTGGTCGAGCGCGATAAGATCGTCGTAGCGCTTGACGAGGTTTTCGACGTGGACGATATCTGTCATGAGGCGGCCCTTCTGTTGGTCGTGGCCCGGTACGATTGCATCATCGCAGGAGAGGACGGCGCGCACCAGTGAGCTTTGTCACGAGTGCGAGGGGGCAGAGGCGAAACCCCCGCTCGCGCGAGCGATCGACGCCGCTTTGCCGCGCGGGAGGAATGTCACGGTTGCCCCGGGCGGCGCCTCCCCCGCGCGCAGCATCGCGTACAATACCCGTATGAACAGGCTTTTCGACAAATCGATTGTGCTGGCGTGCTGTATTGCGGCCGCCATGGGTCTTGCCGTGGACGCTCGTCTGGTTGTGGCGTTTTGCCTTGGCGTTATGGCCACCTCGGCGTCGGAAGTCGCACGAGAAGAACACGCCCATCGCGCGAGCGAGGCCGCGAGCTACGCTTACATCATCGCTGCCGTCTTCGTGCCGCCATTTATGCCGTTCGCACCCCTTGCCTTCTATGACATCGCGCGACGCGTGCGCCGTGAACGCATCTGGCCCGCGCTGGCGTTTGGCGCCGTGTTTGTCTGCGCGCTTGTCGCGGACCTTCGTGGCGGCGTGCTCACCACCCGAACGCTGTTGCTAACCGCCATCCTTTCGATCGCTGCCACGTTGCTGTCGCTGCGCACCGCGCAGCTGGAGCACGAACAGGATCGCATGCGTCGCACCCGCGACAAGCTGCAAGAACGCGCCCTGGTACTCGAGGCACGCAACCGCGACCTCGCCGACCGCCAGGACTACGAAGTCGAGCTCGCAACGCTCGCCGAACGCGCCCGCATCGCGCGCGAGATCCACGATAACGTGGGCCACCAGCTCACGCGCGCTTCGCTCCAAACCGAAGCCTTGCGCGTGGTCCACGCCAACGAGCCCGGCGTCGCCGCCGATTTCGCCGATGTCAAACGCACGGTTGACGAGGCGCTCCAGCTCGTGCGCGCCAGCGTCCACGCGCTCAACGACAATGCAACCAACCTCTCCGTGCAGCTCGAGCGCATCGTTGAAGGCGTACGCTCGGACAGCGGCCCACAGATTGAGCTTGAAGTTTTGGCCGAGCATGCGCCCGCCAACGTCGCCAACTGCTTTGCGGCGGTCCTGCGCGAGGCGCTCTCCAACACCATGCGCCACGCTTGCGCCCAGACCGTCACCGCACGATGCATGGAGCATCCGTCGTTTTACCAGCTCATCGTTACCGACGATGGCGTGGGCGGGGTCCAAGCAATCGGCCGTGGCGCCGCGGAGGGCATGGGGCTCGTCTCCATGCGCGAGCGCATCGAGGCGCTTGGCGGCACCTTCACCGCCGGTCCGCGCGCCGGCGCCGGCGGCTGGTGCGTGTTTGCCACCGTTCCCAAACAGCAAGGAGATGAGGACCGATGAGGCTCATAGTTGTCGATGACGACCACTTGGTAGTCGATTCACTCAAGATTATCCTAGGCGCCCAGCCGCAGATCGAGGTGGTGGGTACCGGCGCCAATGGCGACGACGCGGTCGCGCTCTACGCTGAGCACACGCCCGACATCGCGCTGCTCGACATTCAGATGCCGGGGCGCGACGGACTTTCGGCGGCACGCGAGATCCTTGAGCGCGACCCTGCGGCGCGCGTGGTGTTTCTGACGACATTCTCGGATGACGAGTACATTGTGTCGGCGCTCAAACTGGGCGCCCGCGGCTACTTGATTAAAACCGATGTCGCCGTCATTCCTCCGGCGTTGGCGCAAGTCATGGACGGCAAACGCGTGCTCGAGGGTAAGGCGATCGAAGATGTTGACTTTGACGGGATGGGCGACAAGACGGGCACGCCCCGCCGGCCCGCAGCCTTTGCCAGCCTGACCGACCGCGAGTTCGAAGTCGCCGAGCTCATCGCCCGCGGCCTCGACAACAAGGAGATTGCCGCCACGGCTTATATGGGCGAAGGCACCGTACGCAACCACATCAGCTCAATCCTAGCCAAAATGGGCCTACGCAACCGCACGCAGATCGCCATCGCCTACCTGCGAGGGTAGTTGCCCAACGAACGACCCGGCATAACAAAACGGCTGCTACCGATTTAATGCTATTTCAATACTATGCCGGTTTACTACGACGAATCGCCCACCTTCGACCATGGTAAATTGCGCGCTTGCAAAACCGCAGGTAGAACGCTTGCAATATTTAGAAAAATGCAGTCATGGTCGGGAATGCCGAATTCATCGTAGTAAACCGACATAGTTTTGTTCGCGACGGCCCTGCACGAGTGCCTCCGCAAGCCTCGCGGGACCAAAATGATCCTTTTCCTTCCGCCCGCGGAGATCGGCAGACGGCGCCCGCCACGAAATGGGCCCATCTACTACGTTTGACTCGATACCCCCGCCCATAACCGCTTTTCATGCAAAATCGCAGGCGTTCTACCTGCGGTTTTCATTTCACATTACTTGCCGTGGTCGAGGGTAGCGGCTTAAACGTAGTAGATGGGCCCATTTCGTGGCAGACGGGTCACGCGGCGGTACTCGCGAGGCCAAAAAGGTCCGTTTTCCTCCGTCCCCGAGGGATCAGGGGCTGGTACTGATATGGTGTCATTTCAAAACTGTGTCGGATTACGGGGCTAAAGTCGGAACCCTCATCCATACCTTCATTTTTTGAAAAACGGCAGGCTATCTACCTGCGGTTTTGTTTTTGCGATTTTCTATATGGTCGGAGGTTCGCCATCCAGCCCCGTAATCCGGCATGGTTTTGTTAGCGGCGGCCCAACCGCGCGTTCACGCGCGGGGCCGGTGGGGCAATTTTGCCCCACCGGCCCCGTTTTCGCGCTATTCCGGCTTGGTTTCTACCGTGGGAGTCTTATCCGCCGCAACCGGAGTACGGGCGGTGTCCATAGTCAGGCAGTGCTTGGGGCAGCTCTCGATGCACTCACCGCACACCACGCAGGCATACGGGTCGATCGACCACGTTCCACCCTTGCGATCGACTGCGAGCGCGCCCGCCGGACAGCGACGCGCACACATGCCGCAGCAGATGCACGCGTCCATGTCGTTGACGATATGCCCGCGCAAGCGCTCGGGTGCCGCGAGCTTCTCCTGCGGATAGCACACCGTTACCGGCTGCTTGACCATAGAGCCCAAGGCCGTCTTGGCAAATGTCAGCAAACTCATGCCGCGCCTACCTTTCCGTGCAGCTAATGCAGGGGTCGATGGTCAGGATAATCATGGGCACGTTGGCAAGGAGCACGCCCTGCAGCGCATGTGTCAGACCCGCCAGGTTCTGCGACGTCGGCGTGCGCACGCGGAAGCGGTCCAGGTTCTTGGTGCCGTTACCGCGCACATAGTAATACGCCTCGCCGCGCGGCTGCTCAATCACAACCTCGCCGCGTGCGCCGTCGGCCGGCGTAAGCTTGGTGCGCCCGCCGATCCCGTCGTGCGGAATCTTGCCCACAAGCTCCTTAATGATGTCCATGGCCTGCGTGACCTCGGCACAGCGCACCTGGCAGCGGGCATAGCAATCGCCATCGGTGGCGACAACCGGCTCAAACGCAGCCAGGTCCGCATAGGCACCGTCGCTAAACATGCGCACGTCGTAGTCCACGCCCGAGGCGCGCCCAAACGGGCCGACCATCGACAGATCCAGCGCGTCCTTCTTGCTGATCACGCCCACGCCATGCAGGCGCTCGCCACAGCTGACGTCGTCCAAAAACGTATGCACCAGGGCCTCGTAGTCGGGACGCATGGCATCGAGCGTCTGGACAATGCCAGCCAGCTCGGAGTCCTCAATGTCGTGCTTTAGGCCGCCGATCTCGTTAATCGAAAGGATCACGCGGCCACCGCACGTGCTCTCGAAGATCTTGAGAATCTGCTCGCGCAGGGTCCACGACCGATAGAACAGCGCCTCGAAGCCAAAGGCATCGGCGAGCAGGCCCAGCCACAGCAGGTGCGAGTGGATGCGCGAAAGCTCGTGCAAAATAGTGCGGATATACTGCACGCGGCCGGGCACCTCGATGTCGAGCATGCGCTCGCAGGCGCTGGCATAGCCGTAGCTGTGGCCCACGGCGCAAATGCCGCAGATGCGCTCGGCGATGTAGCCAAACTGGTGCATGTCGCGCTTTTCGGTGAGCTTCTCGAGTCCGCGGTGCACAAAGCCGATCTGCGGAATTGCCTCGATGACGCGGTCGTCCTCGATCACCAGGTCCAGATGAAGCGGCTCGGGCAGCACCGGGTGCTGCGGGCCAAACGGAATTACGGAGCGATGAGCCATGGACCTTACGCCTCCTTTTTCTGCTTGTCGCGGGCGGCCTTGGCGGCAAGCGCCGCACGGACCTTGGCCGCTTTCTCGGGATCCATGGCGGCGAGCTTTGCCTCCATCTCGGCGGCCTTGAGCGCGGCCTTCGCAGCGGCATCGTCATGCTGGGCATCGGAGCCGGCAGCAGCAGCGGGCTGAGCAGCGGCAGTGCCCGCAGCATCGCCGGCACCCGCGGCACCCTCCCCCGCAGCAGCCGCAGCCGCGGCGGCCTTCTCGGCCGCGGCCTTGCGCGCCTTGGCCTCGGCGGCCGCGCGGACTTTCATGGCCTTCTCGCGCGCAGCCTTCACCTCGGGCGTGATGACGCTCATGGGTTCGGCAGTCGAGACCTGGTAGAAAAAGCCCTTAAAGTCGATCTGCATGTCGGTGATGGCAAGACCAAACAGGTCGTGGGCCTCATTTTCAAACGGGAACACCGCGGGGTAATACGAGCTGATGGACGGAATCTCCTGGTACTGGTCGATGCCCTCGACCACCAGGTTCTCGATCGCATAGCTGCCGTCCTGCGCAATATGCTCCTGAGCAGCACGGACGTTGATAAACGTATAGACCAAGCGATACGAGCCGTCGTCGACGTTGCGCTCGGCATGCATTTGCACAAAGCGCGCGCCGACGCCCTTGAGCGCCTGGACATGCGACAGGAGCTTGTCGATCCCGACGGTGGTATAGATAGCCTTTTGCATTACTCGGCCTCCTTTGCAGCGGCGGGCGTCTCAGCAGGTGCGTCGCCAGCGGCGGGCGCAGCAGGCTTCCCGGCAGGCGCGTCACCGGCACCGTCAGTCCCGGCCCCCGCAGCCACAAACCCGTCCTCGCCCAGCTCAACGCCACCGTCCCAGGTAGCGGCACCGCCCACGGTGAGCGGATCGCCACCGGCGCGCATCACGGTCTCCTTCTGGTCCAAGATGCCGCACGCCTCCACGATGGCATCGATCACCGTCTCGGGGCGAATGGCGCACCCGGGCGCGTACACGTCCACGGGAATCGCGCGATCCACGCCGCCGATCACGTTGTAGGCATCGCGGAACACGCCGCCCGAGCACGCGCAGATGCCGCAGGCCACCACGCACTTGGGCTCGAGCATCTGGTTGTAGATCTGGCGCACGACGGGCAGGTTCTGGGCATTGACCGAGCCCGTCACCAAAAAGATGTCCGCATGCTTGGGGTTGCCGGTGTTGACCACGCCAAAGCGCTCCGCATCGAACAGCGGCGTGAGCGAGGCCAGCACCTCGATATCGCATCCGTTGCAGCTCGAGCCGTCGTAATGAATAACCCACGGCGAGCGCGACATTTTATGATCCATGGATGCCGCCTCCTAAATAAACACGTCGACGAGGATGGGCATAAGGTTGAGCAGGCCAAACACCAGCGCCACGCCCCAGCCGAGCTTAAAGCAGCTGCGCCAGGTGCTGCGGGCGAAGGTGTTGTCGATCAGCACCTCGACAAAATACGTCGCGACCATCACGACCAGGGCTACGACCCAGCTCACCGGGTTGTCCCAAACAAAGAACATGCCCACCCACATCAAAAACAGCACGGTCTCGCACCAGTGCATAAGGGTCATCTTGGCCAGCGTGCCGCCGCTCATCTCGGTGGCGACGCCCTGGACAATCTCCTGATGCGCGTGATGCGAGTACGAAAGGTCAAACGGCGACTTGCGCAGCTTGATGGTAAGCACCGCGAGCAGCGCGAGGAAAATGGGCGCGCTGTACACGATGATGGGGGCCGACTGCCCCGTCACGGCGATGGAATCGAAGCTGTCGGTGGCAAGGTACAGGCCCACGCTCATCAGCAGAACGGCGGGCTCGTAGCTCATAACCTGCAGCAACTCGCGATCGGCGCCGACCTGCGCAAACGGGCTTTGCGTCGAGGCGGACGCCAGCACCACAAAGATCGCGGCGAGCGTCACCATAAAAGCGCACAGTAGCGTGTTAGAACCCGACACAAAGATGCCGCCGCCCACGACGGTGAAGATGAGTGCACATGCCATATAGGTATCGTCCATGGTGTTTACGCTGGCAGGGGCCTTGCGCAGCAGTTTGGCAACGTCGTAGAAGGGCTGCAGCAGGCGCGGACCCACGCGGCCCTGCATACGGGCCGAAAGTTTGCGATCAAGACCGTCGATCAGGCCGCCCACAAGCGGCGCCAGCAAGGCAAACGCCACGGTGCCAATAAAAATACCCACGACGCCCGAACCTTCAAAATACTTACCGCGCAGCACCGAGGGCGCGCTCATGGCAAGCCGCTCGGGCCCAATCCACGCGCAACACAGCAGCGCAAACAAGATAATGCTGCAGCATACGACGCTACCCGCGGGGCCAATACGCTTCTCGCCAAGGGCGTCCTCCGAGTACCAATTGCGCTTTTCGGCCTTCACCTCGCGTCCCATCGAGCCGCGGAAATGGCGGTAATTGTCGGTTCCCACACCCGAAAGATATACGTTTACGTGCGGTTTGTTGCTCACGCGGAATGAAGTCAGCAGCACCACGGCGATAAACGCCACGATAACCACCATCAGATACATGGAGTCCTTGCCAATAACGTACGGCACGCGGCCAAACACCATGGCCAAGTAAGGCGACACCAGGCCGCTCGAGATGAGCGGGAACGCCACGCAGCAAAGAATCAGCAGCGCGGCGATGGTGTTGAGGGCCATCCATTCGGTCTTATGGACATTGACCTCAACGTTTTGAGCCGTGGGGTCGACGCCCGAAAGCTTGGCAAGCCACTTGCCCCAGAAGAAGAACGTCGCGGCCGAGCCAAAGGCAAGCACCATGATCATGAGCACGTTGCCGGTCTGCGCGAACGCCACCAGGGCGCCCCACTTGGACACGAGCATGCCAAACGGTGCCACGAACATGCCCATGATGCCCAGCATCATCAGACGCGTCAGGTGTGGCATGCGGCTGAACATGCCATCCATGTCCTCGATATTGCGGCTGCCGATATGATGCTCGGCGGTGCCCACGCACAGGAACAGCAGCGACTTGGCCACCGTGTGGAACAGGATCAGGAAGATGGCGGCCCATACGGCCTCGGGCGCGCCGACACCCAAGCAAGCACTGATGAGGCCCAAGTTGGAAATGGTGGAGTACGCGAGGACGCGTTTGGCGTTGCTCTGCGAGATGGCCATGAGGGCAGCGAGCAAAAACGTGATGGCACCCACGCTCGTGACCATAAAGCCGGTCACGGGATAGATGGCATAGAGCGGGCTGAGCTTGACCATCAGGAACACGCCGGCTTTGACCATGGTTGACGAGTGCAGCAGGGCACTCGTGGGCGTGGGGGCAACCATGGCACCCAATAGCCAAGTGTGGAACGGCATCTGTGCGGCCTTGGTGAGCGCGGCAAGCGACAGCAACAGGACCGGCATCACCAGCAGCGCGGATTGCGCGGTTCCGGCGCCGGAAAGCTCGATCATGCCCGAGATGGTCAGCGGCATGCCGTTAACGTGCAGGTACATGAGTCCGGCCAAAAACGCGATGCCGCCCAGCATGTTGAGGATGATCTGGGTGAAAGCGTTTTTTATGGCCTCGGGCGTGCGCGTGTAGCCAATCATGAGGAACGAGCACACGGTGGTGATTTCCCAGCCACAGAACAGCCACTCAAGGTTGTCGCTTGTCACGATGACGAACATGGCCGAGAGGAACAGGAACATAAGCGCCAGGAACTGCGGGCGTCGGTCGGGCGCCGCCTGCCCGCGCAGCGCTGCCTCGTGCTCGTCGTGGGCCTGGAAGTCCTTCATGTAGCCCAGGGCGTACACGCAGATAAGGCTGCCGACAATGCCGACGGCAAGCACCATGATCACACTCATGTAATCCAGGTAGAGCGGCGTGGCGGTGACAACCTCGGCCGCGGGCAGCGTCATGGCAGCGAAGGCAACCGAACCCACCAGCTGCACCACGCCGAGCACCGTGGTGAGCGTGCTCTTATATTTACGCGCGTTGTACAGGATGACGGCGCACAGGATCACGTCGATGACGGAGCTGATGATCGAGAGCACATGCGAGGTGCCGGGGGCAACCTCGAAGCTCTGCGGGCCCGTGCCAAAAAACATGACGGCGACTACAACCGTCACCGCCATAATGATGCCAGAGCCTACAAGCCCTACCGCATCGCGGGCGCGGTCACCGCGCGCGAGCAGCATGCCCAGCGCCGGTACCAGCGGAAACAGGGTAAGGAAATACAGTAGCGTCATACCATCACTCCCCCATGCAAAAACGCTGCAATTGTTTAACGTTATAGCTCAGTTGAGGAGTAGCGGCGGCGGGTTTTCGGTCAACTGGGGAGTTTTAGGCGTACGGGGTAACGAGTCTGTCCGCTTTGGAGCAGAGAGGCGACGCTCCCCCTATCGCGGCGGCGGGCGCACGGGCCACTGCGCGCGGTTTATTAACCACTTTGGAGGATGTTCCAGTAGGCTCACGACGGTCCAAAAAGTTGGCGCGGCAAGAAAAATGCGCCCCTGTGGGCGCACCATCCCGTTCGCTATTCCGCCTTTTTAACGCGCGGCTTGCGACCGCGCGGCTTATCAACCAGCGCGGACTCACCGCTCTCGCGATACTGGCGGCACCAAGCCTTGACCGAAGACTCGCTGGGAATCTTGTGCTTGATCATGGCCTCGCGAACCGTTAAGCCGTTTTCCAAGCGGTCCTTGACCACGGCGAGCTTAACTTCGTACGAATAGGTGTGATGATGCGAACCGGCGTTGAGAACGGCGTCGGCACCGCCTACGGCATACGCGCGGGCCCACTGACGAGCCGTGGCCTGGGGAATGCCAAGCTCCGCGGCGAGGGCGCGATGACCGACCCCCTCTTGGAGGATCTCGACGGCGCGCTGCCTAACCTCGGGCGCATGCGTGCGAGTCCTAGTTGCTTCCGACATACCTGCCACTTCTTAGCCTTAACCGTTAATCTGCTTTCTTACGTGCAAGTTAGATAGTAGCATTTTACTGTTTGCTCAAAGCAGTTAATTAAAATAGACGCGGCGTTATCTGGGCATTTGGCACCAATTTACGACATTTCTTTATCGATTATTTACGCTGGTAGCTGACTCGCAGCCAATCGTCATTCGCCTGTCAACAAAATTGACACCTCTTTATGTCCTTTGGCATAGAGGATATAGTTATTAACCCCTCCCCCAATAATTTTGAGTAATCGGCAAGGCAGTAGACGTCCTTACTCCTCATGATTACCGCGCATTGCCATCCACCGAAGCAAAACAAAAAGGGCGGGGCCTGCTGCGCTTGCAGGCCCCGCACCGGTTGACACCCGACGGGACACAGCCGGGCGAGGCGGATCCGTGCTACCGCCCCGCCTGGCCGCGATGTTCAACTACAGCTCGTTGGCCGCGTGATACGCCGTGCGAATGGCGCTCGCGATGTCGGCGGTGCGCTCGCCCGAGCAGTCGCCCACGCAGGTCACGGGTACCGTCACGCCCTCCAGGTCAAACGCGTTGGCCTTGGAGCCCACGGCCATCACCACGTAATCGCAGGCGATCTTCACCGGCTCCTCGGCGCCGTCCTCGGTGGTGCGGACGGCCTCCACGCCCTCGTCGGTAATGGCGGTCAGACGGGTCTTAACATGCTGCTCAACACCATGCTCGGCAAAATCGCTCATAATCAGCGGCAGAATGGTCTCGGACTCGCCTGCGGCAATCTTGTCGAGCATCTCGACGATCGCCACCTCGCAGCCGTGCTGCAGCAGGTACTCGGCAGTCTCGGTGCCCACCAGGCCACCGCCAATGACGGCGACGCGCCCGCTGAGCTCCACCTTGCCGGCCAGCACGTCCCAGCTCGAGACGACCTTCTCCGAGTCGGCACCCGGAACGGGAATGACCACGTCGTGCGCGCCCACGGCCACAATCGCGGCGTCGGCGGCGTTGAGGTCCGCGGGGCTAGCGGCGTGGTTGAGCTCAACCTTCACGCCCAGGCCGGGCAGAATCTTCTCGTAGTACTCCACCGAGCGCATGATCTCGTCCTTGCGCGGAGGCGCGGCCGCCAGCACAATCTGGCCGCCCAGATGGTCGCTCGCCTCGTAGACGGTCACGTCGTAGCCGCGCTTGGCCGCTACGCGCGCGGCCTCCAGGCCGGCAATGCCGCCGCCCACCACGGCGATCTTCTTGTCGCCCTCGCCCGGCTTAATGGCGATGGTCGCCTCGTCGCCGTTCTCGGCATTGAGCACGCACGAGATGTACTGGCGGTTTTGGATCGCGTCGACGCAGCCCTTGTTGCAGTTGAGGCACTCGCGGATGGGCTCACCCGTGGCGGCCTTGAGCGCAATGTCGGGGTCGCACATGAGCGAGCGGCCGTATGCGACGATGTCTGCCGAACCATCTTCCAGGATCTTCTCGCCGGCCTCGACCGAGACAACGCGGCCGACGGTTGCCACCGGCACGGAGACCAGGGCCTTGACGCGCTCGGCCACGGGCAGCGTCCAGTTGTAGGGCATGGCGCCCATGGGCGGAATGGTGTCGCCCATGTTGCCGGTATGGTTGGCCTGTGCAACCTGGATCATGTCGATGCCGGCGCCCTCGAGCAGCTTGGCAAACTCGCAGGCCTCATCGGGCTGCAGGCCGCCCTTGCCGCGCGGCGTGCCGTCGGGGTTCTCCATGATCACGGGGAGCTTGTACTCCACCATCAGCTGCGGCGCGGCTTCCTTAATGGCGGCGACAACCTCGAGCGCATAGCGAACGCGGTTCTCGAACGAGCCACCGTACTCGTCGGTGCGCTGGTTGAGGATGGCCGAGCACAGCGAACCCACCAGACGGTCGCCGTGAACCTCGATGGCGTCGATGCCGGCCTGCTGCGCGCGGGCGGCCGAGGCAGCGATGGCCTCCTTGATCTGGGTGAGCTGCTCTACGCTCGCCTCGTTCACAAAGTGCTGCATGTCGTGGTGCAGCTTGGCGTAGGCCTGCTTGCGGATCTCGTTGGACTCGGCCATCTTGGCGGCAAAGGTCTCCTCGTCGCCGGCGGCCTTGGCCTCCTGCGCAGCCTTGGCGGCGGCCATGGAACCCATGACCATGCGGCCGACGCCGGGCACGTCGTACTCGGGGTGGAACAGCTGCAGCGCGACCTTGGCGCCGTGCTTGTGAACGGCGTCGGCCAGCGCCTTAAACGTGGGGATCTGGGCGTCGGTCGCTAACTTGGGCGTGGGGCTTGCGGTCATAACAGGAGCAACGTCGCCGATGACGATGTAGCTCACGCCGCCACGGGCCAGGCGCTCGTAAAAAGCCAGGCTGCGCTCGCCAATGGAACCGTCGCGCTCCTCGTAGCCGGTGGTCAGCGGCGGGAACATAATGCGGTTTTTAAGCTCAAGGGGGCCAACCGTAATGGGCTGGAGCAGTTTGGATGCGGGTGCGGTCATGGACATTCCTCTCTTGTAGGCGCGGCGGCGATGATGCCGCGTAGTTGTCTAGAGGATATGACATGGGAGCACAGTGGCGCAACGGAAATCGGCGGATAGCGGGTAAGGGCTGGTGGATGGGGTGGGCCTGGCCGCGGGTTTGTCTCAATCTGTAACGGTAAGACCCTATTTTGCCGAGCAACTGTTACAGATCGAGACAAACCAAACCCGCCTGCTAGAAAATCTCAATCTGTAACAACAACTCGGCAAAATCCGTCCCTCGTGTTACAGATTTAGACAAACGGGGGCCGGCTGCCGGAAAATCTCGATCTGTAACATCTAGCCGTCCAAATCGGGTCTACGCGTTACAGATCGAGATTTTGTTTGAGAGGTTGAAAACCGTGCCGAAAACATGGTCGTCAGATAAAAAAAAACTCGCCGGCTAGGCCGACGAGCTGCAAGTTCTTGGTCGCGGGGGCAGGATTTGAACCTACGACCTCCGGGTTATGAGAACGGAATATCCATGTTTATCTACACTTATTGAAGCTTTTTGACACCGTTATATACGCAGGTAGATTGGCATATTTTGATAAAATGCTTGAATCAATGCCGTGCCAATTTCGACCAAAATTCGACCAATGGTTGCTTGACTTCAGCAGTTGCATCGCATACGCTCGGAGCAGCGCACACGCGGCGTCCGCCGCAAGCGGTCGCGCGTGCGTGCTGCTCCGAGCGTATGCGATGCAACATCGGAACTCGACACCACCCACTTTGCAGAATCTAGGCATCATGGATAGACCACTTGTCGTCGGAAAAGGCAGCGCCGTCAAAAGCAAAACCCAAAAGGGCGTTTTCTACATTCGCCATAACATGGGCAAAGACCCCGTTACGGGCAAATACGCATACTCCCCGAGGCGCAAGGTCTACGCTAGGAACAAGTCAGAGCTACGCGCTGCCCTCGAGGCGTATAAAGCCGAGCTGAATGAGGGGATTGTTGTCAAAAAATCCTCCCAGACCGTCGGGGAATATGCCCAGCTATTTCACGACACTCGGAAAAACGAGCTGAGCCCCCTCAGCTACGATCGAGAGCAGCTCGAGATCAACGAAATCAAAGAGTTGTTCGGAAACTACCCCATAAGAGACCTTCGCGCACCCGTCATCAAACAGGCATACGTCGACGTCCGCAAGACCGCGCGTTTCTCCGAATCCGAGCTGCACAAAATCCACGTCAAGCTAAAACAAATCATGAAGGCGGCCCTTGTCGACGAGTTGATACTCAAAAACCCATGCGACGCAATATCAGTCCCGCGGCCGCAGGGAGCCGAGAGGCAGTCCCTGCGCCTCGATGAGGCGAAAAAGCTGCTTGAAACCCTGCTGTCACAGGAAATGGACGCGCACAGGATCGGAATGCTCCTCCTGCTCGACACAGGCATGCGACGAGGCGAGCTACTCGGCCTCTCCTGGTCCAACGTTCATCTCGACGACGGCTACATTTTTGTCGGCGAGCAGTTCGCGGCAGACAAGAACCCTCGTGCCCCCAAGAGCGCCAAGGGGCTCAGGTCGATTTCCCTGAGTCCCTTCATGAACGATAGGCTGTCCGCATGGAAGATGCTTCAGGACACATTGCTCTCCGAGGTCGGGCTGGAACAGGACTCGTCCACCCCGGTTGTCCACGCCCTGCGAGACGCGCGCAAAAAAGGAAGGGCGACGATGAAGAACGAGCGCCGGAAATGCAACCCCATCGAAATCGTCCATATGGACCCCAACAACTTCGGCCGCTGGTTCCGCGAATGGTCTTCCGACTACGGCTTCGGCGGGTTTACGGAAATCACCCACTACGTTGAACGAGACGGCGTGCGGTACGCAAGGGGGAAGGGGTACACGGGCCTAACTCCGCACATCCTCCGTCATACCCAGGCAACGCTGCTCATTGGCGAGAACGTCGACATCAAAACCGTCAGCAGTCGTCTCGGACACAGCACCGTAAAGCTCACGCTCGACACTTACTCGCACGCAATTGCCGCCAAGGACAAGGCCGCCGCAAATACCATCGGCAATCTATTGTCCGACCAGTAAACTCTTCCCTACCTCGCGTCCCGGGAGAGCTCCTTGTTTATCGTACGCCTATACTGCCTCGCTGATTTTTCAGCGATTCGACATTTGGCGCTGCAATATGTCTTCGATCTTCCGCACCGCGTAGAGAAAACCCGACCGCAGTGGGGGCACCTTCTTAGAACATCCTCTGGATACCATTCTCCGAGGCAACACCATAGCCGCTCGAATGCACTAGAAAACGTCGGCCTAAAAGACAAGCCAATCCCGTCAGACTTGCGGACCGGAACCCATCCCAGATGAACCTGCCCCGTGAAGAACAGGACCATCGCCTGCAAAAGCTCGGACGCAACCCTCTGATCCATCGACAGTTCATCGGAATGGTCGTCTGCTGTATCACCGTCGATTGGTCCACTCGTCAGCTGGACTACATTGCCGCCCGGCAGCTCAAGGCACGGTAGACCGCACTCATCCTCCTGCGATAGACAGTACTCGACCAATCGTGCCCTGCCTATAACGCATCCCACCAACGGAGGATACGCAGACTCCCCCCGCCGGCCGAAACGATACGAAACCACTTCGGAGTCATCGATACGCCTGGTCTCATCAAGGGGCATCACAGCTGCACCCGATGGGGAAAATGCCAATAAAGGTCCAACCACCGTGGTCAACACATCCCGATCAACGTCTGGCACGCAAAGCGGAACCGCAGCTATCAGGGACTTCTTTTCCGTTCCAGCTCCTCTTATTTCAAACGCCGTGGCAAGTCCAGCTTCAAGACCGATGCCGTAGGCTCGTCCCATCTCGACATCGCGCAGCCGGACCGCATAGCTGAACAGAGTCGCCGCCCAATACCAAAGCGCGATCGGCTCCCGGATTTCACCGCGCATGCGAATCGGCGAACCGAACAATGGGCCAATTGATTTCGCGACCGCCAACAGCTCATCGAGACCTTCTTTTTCAAACCCCTCCGCTTCCACAGTTGACGCCAATATGGACAGCATCTCAGTAGAGTCTCTCAAACCGCGACACGTGAGCTGTGGAGCCGCATCGAATCCGTCGCAGGGATATCTAACCAGGTTGGCGATCTCAACAAAGGACTCGTCATCCCGGCGGCCGACTTCGCCGTCGCCAGGGCGCGCTGACGGGGAGAAAACCAAATCTTCCCCATCCACCCGGACATCGTCGACCCCCGACAGCCTTCCTGACATTAAGTCAAGTCCAGAAACGTCCATCTGTGCTCCAACCACGGCCAATAAATGGCCAATCCACAATCCACACACACAATTGAAGAGGCAATTCTAATCATATAAAGCTATTTACCTGCGTTTTTGATTATACCGTTTCTATACCTTTTTGGGTATAGCCAAATAGACGATAGTCGTTGTTGTCGACACAAATATGCACGATTCGATACTGAATGGAGTCCCATTATGGACGACAACGACGCGCCCGGCATCCAGACGGGCCCGCTTCTCACCCGCGATGAGGTCGCGAACAAGTTGCATCTCACCCCCGATACCGCCGGCCAGCTCATCGCCCGCACCGGCATGGGCATCTACCTTTGCCGCCGCACATATATTTACGAACGCGATCTCAACGCCTATCTCAGCGCCCTCCGCGGTAAGAGCGGTGAGTAGAATGATCGACTACGACGGCCTGCCTGCCCCCAAGAGCTACTACGATGCCATCGGCACCGTCATCACGCCCGAGGCGTGGAAGGCCCTGCGCGGCCCCCGCCGCAACGCCCGTCGCGCTCCCAAACACACCCCCGAGCTCATCGCCGAGCGCGCGTCTGCTGTCTTTGCGGCCAAAGCTCCAGCCGCAAGGGGGGAAGAGTCTGCGCGCCTCTCTGACGGCGCGTGGGTTTGGATCGCCCGAGACGACGACAACACGGCGGCAGCGGAAGCCGTTGCCTTCTCGATGTCATCTTGCGAGTGCGCCACCTTCGCAAGCGCGCCGGAACTCGCCAAGGCCTGGAACAGCGGCGAGCTCTTCGGCCCAAACGCAAAATCGCACGCTGTCGACCCCTATCGCGATTCTCCCGTCCTCATCGTCGCGGACGTCGGGGGCAGCCGTATGCGCGAAGAGACCGACGCGCTCCTCGAGCTACTCGGCGACCGTCACCGCCACAAGCGCGCAACCCTGTTCGCATCCACGCACACGGGAAAAAGCATCGCCCGAGCACTTAAGGCAGCCGGGGGAGACCCCGACCGCGTACGCGAGCTCATCGAGCTGATTAGCGCCGGGGTACGCGAGGGGAGGCAGTCGTGACCGACACGAGGGCGAGGGCTCCGCCTAACAGCGGCATTCATCATCGACAACCAGTTTTATGGATTCCAACATTTAGGAGGTACCTATGCGGCATCAGACTGTCGTAGTCCAGACGGACAGCAGTCCGGCCCTCGCCTTCGACACCGCCAAGAAGCGGTATGTCTACCATGGCAGCCAGGACATCCCCGTCCTCAACCCCGAGCAGGCCGAAAACGCCCAGAGCGTCTGGATCCTGCAGTTCAAGCGCTCGATTCGGAACGTCCCCCGCACTTTCATGGCGTTTAGCCCCACTGACGAGGCCGTCGAGGCGATGGATTGTCTCGCTGCCATCGACGAGTGCTATGGCATCCCCGACCACGAGCTCGTCAAGATCGCAGCTCGCGCCTATGTCGTCAACGGCACCGGCGCAACGCACGACGCGTTTGTCAAACGCTTCTCAGCTCGACTCGAGGGCATCACTCAGGAACTCGGTGTTTTCGGCGCGGTCCCCATTGAACTCGCCGATCGCGCCCCCTCGCCCCTCTTCACTGTCGAGGACATCGACGGCTAGCTCATCGTACGCCGCCGCCCGAGCGGGCGGCGGCCCTCTCACATCGAAAGGAAAACCATGCCCAAGAACAGTGTCTATAAGAACCACAAGCCCCTCACCCTCAACGGCCACTCCTTCCGCATCCCCTCGAACGCCGAATGCCTGCTCGACGGCTGGAGCACCTACGGCGTCCAGCCCATCGTTATCGAGCCCACAGAGAGAATCGAGGGCATCCCCGACGCCTTCGTCATCGCGTCCCACTCCTCCGTCCCCAATATCCCTTACGTCGCACCCGCCATCGTCGCGGAAATCGCCAGGCGCTGGCCCGGTATCGACCCCCGCGAGCTCGCCAGGGTCATCGTCGGGGTCGCCCGCAGCGGCGATCGCTCTTACACCCCGGACAGCGTTCTCCGCGGTATCGACAGCATCCTGGACCTCGATGCGATAGGAGTCGTGAACAAGCTTGTCGCCTATCCTCCCCTCCCGGCAGACCAGGCGCCCGAGGGCTATCCCAACGTCCTACTCGAAGACGAGTAGGCCTCAAGCGGGGCGGATCGACAACGGTCGGTCCGCCCCTGCTTTCGGGCCGATGATCACCGCGCATCGAAGAGAGAATCGAATGACAGCAACAACAAAGAACGTCAGCGTGAAGCTCGACTCAAAGCTCTACACCCCCCTCAAGACGCGGGCAGAGCTCAACGGTTCCAACATCAGCGACGAGATCCGCTCGCTCCTGCGCTCGGCGCTCGCCGCGGAGGGGCTCGACCTCTACGGCAACGAGGTCGCGGGCTTCATACGCGGCGTCGTCGACGCGCGGATGGACGTCGCCGCACTCGACATCGAGCGCAAGCTCGACGCCGCCGAGAACCGCATCGCCGCGGTCCTCTCGCGCCCCATGACCGCCGCCATCATGGCCGGCCTCATGTCGGCCGACGTCCTCAAGGCCTCCTACGCCTCGCTCGACGACGTCCCGGTCGCGGACATCTGGAAGAACTACCTCGCGCAGGCCGGTGAGCTCAGCCGCGCAGGCCTAGGCCACATCGACGAGGTGAAGCTCCACGCGCGTGAGCGCGCCGATGGCTAGCCCGCCCGTCATCGTCAACCACTCCGTCGTCCGCGCGGGGGCGTCCGCGAGGGCGTCCGCCGCGGGACTGGCGGCATACGCCGGCACCCGCCGCGGCGTCGTCATCGAGGTCAGCGAGGCCGACGGTAGGAGGCTCGGCGTCGACGGCCTGGCCGCCTACGCCGCGAACAGGACCGGCTCGACCGGCGGCCTCTGGGGCGCGGACGGCCCGGTCGCCGTCGCCGAGGCGAGGCGCGCCATCGCCCAAAACGGCGGCGCGGTGCTCACCACCGTCGTCACAGTCCCGAATGACATCGCCCCCGGTGCCGGCCTCGACCGCCTGGACGCCTGGCAGGCGCTGGTACGGTCCGAGTGGCCGAGGCTCTTCTCCGCGATGACCGGCGTGCCCGAGAGCCGCGTGGAGTTCTACGCGGCGATGCACGTCAACGGCACGAGCCACCACGTCCACATCCTCACGGTCGACCGCGAGGGCGACTGGGACTCCCTGCTGCCCAAGGGAAAGATGGAGGCGGCGCGGCTCGAGATCTCCTCGAAGGCCATGGCGCCGCTGCTGCGGGAGGCCCACATCGAGCGCGACCTCGCGAGGGAGGCCGCGCTGGACGCCGTCGCCCGCATCGACCGGAACCGTTTCGATATCGAGCTGCCGCCGGACGGGAGGATCGAGGCCGCCCACCTCAGGCGTTTCCACCCGGAGGCCTCCGCCGCGTTGAGGGAGGCCCTCGGCCGGGCGGCGTCCGACTCCCCCGCACTCGCCGGCGCACTGGAGCGCCACAGGAAGGCGGTCGAGAGGTGCGCCGGCCTCAAGTGCCTGACCGGTGAGGCGCGGGATGTCTACACCCGCAAGGCGGCCGCCGACCTCGGCCTCCTGTGCGAGAACGCGGCGCTTCGGGTCATAGTCCCAGACAGAACGCCGGCTCGCGAGGAGGTGCCGACACGACGCGCCGCGCCCCAAACCGGCCCCGCGACGGAGAGACGGCGGGAAGCCGGACTCGCCACCGAGGCCCGGGCCTGCATCCCGAAGACGCGCCTCGAAAGGATCGCGCGAAAGGCCGCGCGCGGCCGGACCCTCGAGCCGGCAGACCTCAGGGGTGCCCCACGGCGGACCGGGCATTCAGGCGCGCCCCGTCGGCAGGCACCGCCCTAGGGCGCGCCGCCGCGATGGCGACCCTGGTCGCCAGGGAAGCCACACGGGACGCCGGCGGGCGCGACATGGGAGACGAGGCCGGCGAGAGGGCGCTGCGGCTCATCGCCGCGACCCTGAGGGTCCTCGCCTCCGGCGGCACCGGGCCGTCGAGCGTCCCCGCAGTGAAGATAGCGAACAGGATAGAGAGGACGATCACGAGATGAAACCGAAATCCTTCAACCGCGACATGAAAAAGGAACTCGCCGGCACGCTCGCGGCCCACGGCGTCGCCGCCGGCGTCGCCTGCGCCGCGGCCGCCAGCGCCTGGGACTACGCCAGGTGGTGGACCCTATCCCTCATCTCGGGCCTCTCCGTCCTGCTGCGGCTGCCCACGGCCGACCCGGGCCCCGAGCCCGCCTACGTCTTCCGCGGCCCCCTCGAGGCGGCCGCCGACACGGCGGCGTCGGGCCAGGCGGGCGAGCTGCTCGCGGC
>UQHT01000025.1 GCA_900540875.1 uncultured Collinsella sp. | reverse complement strand
CCAGGTCGGTGTTCATGAAGTGCTTGAGCACGGTGTTGCCGAACGAGCCGGTGCCTCCCGTGATCATGAGGGTCTTGTCCCTGAATACGCTATCGCACATTTCAAGCTCCAATTAAATAAACTAAAGGTGAATGAATCTTAAAAACCTTAGTCGATGCTTAACCTACTAATACGTTTCTTATCCTAAACGAAAAGACGACTGCTGCACATAAATTAGAATTAAAAAGCTTTTATACCTGCGCTAAAACTGATAACTCCCCCAATTAGCGTTGAAGAAGTCATTACGGGGGATATATAGTCTCAGCCAAACACTTTTGTATCTAAGTATTTAACGAATCTCTGATGCACTATTTCCGAATAATGCAAGGAAGCATCGCGACACATCCGACAAGATAAGCAAGCGAAATTGCGGCACTCGTTCCGTTAGGTCCAAATAGCCGAATCAATAAGCTAGAAAGGGGGACGGCAACGATTAAAGCAACTAAATTACCAACAAGATTACCAGCCATCTTTCTCTTAACAATCGTCAGGTCGGAAAAGAAGCCGATAAACGCCGTAAGCAGCGAGCTAATAACCGCACCGTATAGCAAAAAAGAGTACTGATGAATTTGGTCACCAAAAATTAGTCCCAACAAGTAGTCGCCGCAGATAAAACAAGCGAACAGAATAACAATGGACAAAACTAGAGCACCAAGAACGACCTTCATCAACATAGCATTAAATGTTTTATTATCCCCCGACTCACTAGCGCTCGCAAAAACGCCGAGCAAAGGGGCATAGGCATTAGCAGCACCCGCCTGAACGATTGCCGCAGGAGAACACACCGAGGAATAAACGCCCAACATTGAGGCACCCAGTACGGTAGCAAGTTCTTGACGCGAAACGGATGTAACCGCAGCACAACAAAAAACCCCAACCGTAGCGGGAAGACACTTATAAAACAGTTCAGACATCGCCTTGAACCTGAAAGAAGGAACGATCGTGTCGAAATTAGAAGCCCAACGTGCATCAACAATCATCACGGGGAGAGACACCGCGATCATCAGAACAATACTCAATACAAGAGAATGTGAGATATACATTCCGGCGCAAAACACCAGAAGAGACAAAATACCTCTCAGTAGCATCGACATGCCACAATAAAACATATTTCCCGCTTTTTGATCAATGCCATGGAACACATCAACCATAACTTCAATTGACTTATATATGCAATAGAGGTACACGGGGAGAAGGGAAGACTGCTGACAGGTAAAGAATGCATAAGGTAATACGAAAACAAATCCCAACACTATTGTGCTTAAACGAAAACCAATGTATTCCCCTGAAGAATACTCACATGAAAGATCGGATACTTGAAAGGATCGAATCTTATATAAACCGATCGGAACAAATAGATTGCTGATTGTCATTGCCAAAGATAAATCACCAGCATAGGTAAAATCCGACGATAGTCGAACTACAGCAACTGTCGTTAACCACTGGCAAGCAAGGTATGCAATAGAGCCAACGGTATTCCATGTAATGTTTTTCTTTAAATTATCAGTCAAATTAACCCAATCGGTTTTAGATCTTATTAAATAGCCTAACCAATTACCTCTTTAGCGATTGCATCAATGCTTTCACCATATCCAACGCCAGGAACAGCCCATTTACCATTTAAATCAATGGTTCTCGGAGCGCAACCACGACTGACATATTTAAAGCGAGCGTCAATACACGGATTGACCAAGGGCTTCGTAGAACCATACGCCTTTAGATGTTGGACCTGCGCCCGCAGTCCCTCACGAACAGATCCGAAGCTATAGCCTGGGTTACCAGCCCCCGTGGCACCAAGGCCTCCAAAATTACACTGATCAGGCTGAACCAAATTGCCAAACTTTAGATACCCAGTTTCTTTCATCACCTGTCCATATAAAACCTCAGGTGAGACGCCTTCCGACTGAGCCTCTTCATATAGAATTCTGCAGAAATCTCTAATGTTCGACGCTCCCCTATCCGTATACACGGCTGAAGGGAATCCTTTAGTACCCACAGTCTTTGTGAACTGATTGGCAGCATCTAGATAGGTTGAATAGGCGGGCGACATAATAAGGCCTTCATATCCAGTCATACTTGCGCCATTACGCCCCTCCTTAATGCCGCAATTTAAATAGTGAATGTAATAGCTCTTCAGGTTCAGCCCGAAAGCCTTCCTCAGGTCCGTATAACGATTTCGATAGCCGTAAACGTCGAAGGACTCGCTCCCGCGCCGGCCCTCAGCCATGCCGCAGCTGACGAAATGGCGCAGCACGGCAGCATCGTCAATCATTACAACGCCAGCGGGGCTTCGTTTAGAAAAAGCGTTGCGAATATCTTCGTTATTCGATAGATAAAATGAGGGATCATAGACGGATGAATAATCAACACCATTGATAGTCGTAGCGTATCCCTCGATCTTTGAGCATCCGGTCCCATGCCTTCCTTCTGCTTTTCCTGCCGTAACGTAATGCTCATAGTACTTAACTAAATCAAAGCCAAAGGAAGCTCTTAAATCTGGATACTCATTAAAATAACTCTGTACATCAAAAGTGGCAGAGCCGCGCCTACCTTCGCTCATGCCATAGTTAACAAAATGGTCTAGAGCTAAATCGCTATTTCCAGCCGTAGCTTTGGCAACGTCGGGATAATGCGACAAATAGTAATTAGCATCGAATACGGAAGAATAGTCGAGCCAAGTTGACTTAGGAAATTGCGCAATGATCGCATCGGCATCGGCTTCGCCAAGACGCCTACAGCCCTCATCGCTAAAATAATTTAACACGTCCCCCGCATTAGAAATAAAGCCATGCTCGATTAGGATGCCGGGAATACCTTGTTCGCGGGCACAACGGATGACCGCGAACTCATCTCCAACTTCCATCTGGAATACACCGCGATAGCTGAGCCCCATAGAAGCGAGGTTGTTCATAACTTTATTCGCGAGCTCGACGGAAACTTGCGTGTAATCATATTCATTGGCAGTGGGGGCATATACCTCAGCGCCATGGGCAACAGGCGAACCGGAATTAATATGGAAGCTAACAAAGGCCTGCGCACCTTGACTCACGCATCGTTGGACACGATAAAGGTAATCATTTCCGGAGTAGCCACCGCTTTGCTCGCGCGCAAGAACGACTTTAAAACCATACGCCTCAAGCTTATTCTTGCAAGCAGCAACAATCTTCCAAGTTAGATCCGCTTCACTCTTTCCATTTCCTTGCGCACCGGGATCAGTGCCGCCATGGCCAGCATCAAGGGCAATTACCCGTACGTTTTTTCGAGCCGAGCGCGCAGCATAAGTAGAAATGCCGTCCGGTGAATCGGCACACTCCAACGCCTGTTTGATGGATTGAGCCTCAACAGCATTGCCTTCGCCGTCTGCATAGTAAACGGAAGTGCCCTCGGAATTAGCAGAGCTCTCAACAACCGCAAAAGAATAATCCCTGTCAGAGAGATCAATCTCATGTTCAGCATCGTCGCCCTGCAGAACATAGGTTATTGAAGTAAGAAAGTATGTATTGAGATCTAGCTTCGAGCCAAATGTAAATGCGGCAGAATTTACAGCCTGCGCGGAAGCATTAACAGCTCCCTGAACTCCGTTGGCGCTCACATAGTTTAGCGTTGCGGAGGCGATGGTATCGCTGTCATTAGGAGTTGCAAACGCGACGACTTGGTCAGCCCCACTGATAAGGTTCGGGTAGGCAATATATATATATTGGAAGGAAGAATCAGTCGATTCGGCTTGCGGTTCAACCAAAGAAGCATCTACACCGAAATCCTCATCAGCCGCCTCGTCAACATCCACCGGCAACGACTGCTCGACAGTCATGTCTCCGTCGGCAGGGCCCTCGTCACGTGAAGCTACGCCACCGTCTGCGGACGCCGCATCTGATGTAATATTCACTGATCGTACGCTATTCACAGCATAAGCAGCGGCTACAGGACTCATCAAGGGCGAAATCGTCAAAAGAGCAGCTAAAGAAAACGCTGCTGAGGCACGCAATGCCTTTTTCATATCGTATCCCCCATCACAAATAATGATACTAATGTTGCATTATCTTACAATCTCTTCCGTATCGGAAGTCCAGTTATACAAGAGAATTGTTATAAAGCAGATGGGAGACTGCTCCTATAAAAGATAGCAGGCGTACTCAGCGGGCTTTATTTCGTTCTTCCATTGACGCAGCGTTAAACTTTAGCTTTTAAATCAATAAGCAGCGCCCCAAACAACGCAAGCACCTGTGACACGAAAAATTCCTGAAGCAGGCAATTCGTCGTAATTCGCCTAAGCTCACGGCTGCGAATTACAGCAAAATGCCCCAATGTTTCGCTTGCATCAGAGGCGGCTGGGGCTTCATCGTCAGAATAATCTCGCCAGTTGCTTTTGGCAAAGCAAGACGCGATCTCCACGAATCAAACACCAGCAGTGTAGCAAAGCCCAACGCCTCCACAGCTCTTGAGCACCTTATACCGAACCTTGGCACCACTCCTCTCTAAAGCGAGAAGTGCTCACTGTCGGAGGATAAGTTCGGTCCGAGCCAGGAATCACCATCCAAGAAGAACTCCGGGCAGCGCTGCATGAACAGCGCCTGTTCGCGTTTCCAGCGGCGCTGTTTATCCTCGTTGGCCTCTTCCCTGCCGCGCGAGGTGAACTCGTAGTGGTACAGCTCGGCATAGGGCGTAAAGATGGTGCAGAAGCCCGCCTCCCATACGCGCAGGCAAAAGTCAGCGTCGTTAAAACCGACGGCGAATTCCTCGTTATAGCCTCCGACCTGCTCAAATACGTCGCGTCGCACCATCTGGCAGGCGCCCGTCACGGCACTGAAGTTGCCCGGGCGCACAGCACGGGCAAGATAGCCCCCACGCTTCGCAAAAGGCATCTTTGTGGCCGCAAATTAAAAAACGCAATACCATGCCCATATCGATACGTCATATGCGGCCAGCGCATTCTATTGATGTGGAAACCGGTTCGATTCATTAATTTAAACCAAAGCCTCTACAGCAATTAATAGCGCCCTAGACAGCAACAGCACCAGAGACATACCAGACTAGCCATCATCACCGATCTCAAATAATTCGCAACGGTTACCATGTCGGCCTTCGACTCAACCGGCCAGATTACAGCAACCTCGATGATAGTCGTCTTAGTTGCAACAGCCGTGGGCGTTACCATGCCTACCACAGGCTTTACGTGCCCACGACACGCTTTCCTAGATGATTATCGACCAATCCGCTACAACCAGAGAACGCTGGTTCAGAATCCCAATTGTTCCATCACCTGTGTAGAGGGATCGTCGGCAAATCACGTATGCAGTAGAAAATGTCGAAAGTCTCGGTTCTACGACATAGCTTTATTTAACAAATCGCAAGGACCGACAAGTCGCATGAAGAAGCCGGCTAAGAGTTTTCTGAGACCTTCCAGCATTAAGCAAATCGCGAAAACAGCCGTTGGAACCAGAAGCACCTGCAATATTCCCAGTCTAACGCCGACACGCGTAAAGGGAAACAGCGAGCTCCAAAGCCAACTTTGGATAGGCCCATAGTCAGAAATAAGATAAGTAGCGAAACAAAGTTTCGCTACAGCGTTAACGAAACGGGAGGAAAAATGCGGCATCTTTAAATCGATCAAAAAGACCGAAATTGCTATAACTAACGAAAAAATAGACGCCGGTGATCCGAAAAAACCGTTATACAAATTCGCAAAGGTCGAGCCCAGCAAACCATCAAAATGGAATTGACCATAAAACGATATTGCAACTCCCACAAAGGAAGCAATACAACAAGTAACCAGGCGCCGTACATCCACTGTTGACAAATCTACATACCAGCGAATATAGCAAACAAGAACGCAAATTATAATAAAATCAACTAGTAGCCCGTCGATGGGAATCCAAAAGAGCGGCACATAACGCAGGAATCCAAAGGCGAAGACCAGAAAGATTGATAGATAAAGATGTAGTTTCTGGTCCAACACATGCAAAGCCGGAATTAAAAAGGGCAGCAAAAAAACAAGCCAAGCATAGACGGTTACAAACCACCAACTAGAACCAGTAAGAGTTGGTGCAAAAATATCTATCAAATTGGTTGGACTTACTTGAATATCGCCGCGAAGCATGAAGAAAAAACCCAGCACAATACTATAAAAGAGAACCGTGCCTTCGATTGAAGCTATCTGTTTAACAGCTTGTTTAATGGAGTATCCAGCTTTCCCCGCAACAAACCAGATTGTTATGGCAACAAAGCAGCCGACCGCAGTTCTTCCAATTGGATAGAAAAAGATATTGTAGAAAAACCTAGTAAACGAGCTAGGAAATACGGAAACAGAATCAGCGTTGTGAACAACAAAATGATGAGCCATTACCGTCCACATAAGGACAATGCGAAGTAATTCGATACGGGAATCTCGTATTTTTACCATAATGCCCCCAAGTAAAATCAAAACCTAATTATGCTTCGCCCTAAAACCGTTCGAGAATCTCCTCGGCATTCTCTCGCAAATAGATATCTAGGTCCGGCACGGCAAACTGCACATAGCCCCCCTGCGGTGTCTGAATAACCTCCCTCTGAGAAGTTTGACTCTGATGGGGCTACGGATAGAAAGTTGGACTGCGGGATGGTCAGGACTGGAGGCTAGCATGCGCTATTAGCGCCGGGCGATCTAGCCACTAATAGTCAAACGATTTTGACCAATCCCGGTCACCGAACAATGGTCGCCGCGCCTCCCCGCCGCCGCTACTCCAGTGGTGCCGACACACCGGTGTTAGGAGGGCCATTGAGGCGAACGAGAGGCAAGATGACCTACAGGAGATTATAGACGCGACGCTCCGGGAGATGGCCGCGGAGGGGGCAACGGGTTCGACCCATTGGCAGTTTATTCCCCGCTGCAAATGGACCATTTCTGCTGGCTGCATTCTATTTTTCCTTCTTTTTTAAGCACTTGACTATATATACACCAGTCCTTGTCCGTAATACCAAGTTCGCCTTTTATTTTTCGCCTTGTATTAACGCCTTCACTAATTGCTGCGAGGATTTTCTCTTCTATATCAACCGTTTTTCCAGGCCCCTTTTGTATGGTATCAATCGCCAGGATCAAAGAATTAAGCCTAATCACGCCTCGCGCTGTCAAATTAAACTTCTTACAATCGGATGCAACGGTTCCGTCCTCAAAAATAAACACAAAACGCTCTAATGAGTCGGTTTTAAATGCAAAACGACCATGCGCGAGAGCATTCCTTATGTGATAAAACAAACTCATATATTTGCTCGTATTGCCCTTTGAATTAACTTTCACAAACACCATACGCTGATCATCAACATTTTCGTAAAAAAGCTCATCCAAGTTTAGCTTTTTGCAGGCGCCCTCTAATTCTTTCTTGCTCCCTACCGAAAGCATCACATCAACATCTCTGCGACTAAATATGGCTTGATTTAGAGAAGTCTTTAAGCTTCGATTCCCCACCCAAGGGGCGGGCGCCCATTTATCAATGTCGTTATTCTTACGGTTGCTCTGACCCGGGCAGGGAGACTCAATCAGGAAAAAATGAACTATACGCATCCAACTAGAGTCTTCCAGAATCTGAGGCGGCAGGGGCTCATTTAGCCAAGAAGTCCGAAGTGTTGCCATGTCTACCTCCTGCAACAGCTTTACAATCAACATCACAAGGCAATTCTCGACATTTGCCGAAATACCCCCGTACGAGAGACTTCTTAAGAGCCTCAAACGTTTCAATCTGTCGTTTCGCGTCAAATCGTAATTCTATGTTCCTATCGTAAGTTATATCGCGATTTATCGGTTTATATAAGTTTGTATAAACCTATATAGTGTTGTATAAGTTTATCGCGGAATATCGTTGGTCTCGATCTGCTGCATCCAACATATTGAGACGGGCAATTACCGCAGAATAGAAAGTCTGTACACCTCTAAAAGCCATCGGCTCGCTCTAACAGGTGTGCTGATTGACCCGTTATCCACGGCTTGAGGGAAATCGACCCCAACATGGTAAAGTAGTCGCAACAGGCAACCATGGAGGAACAATGCTCAGCATTCACTACGGCGACAGAGACGATGTGATTTATGACACGTCGACATTCTTTGATTACAGCTATTCTCCCTCTTGGCTGCAAGATCCCCTGTCACAGCGCATTATCAAATCTATTGATAATGGCACTGTTCTTGGCGCAAACGCAATTGACACCAAGGTGCTTGGCGTTATTCCGCCAGAGAAACTATCAACGGGCACCAAAACACTTCTACTGATGCTCTTTATGCCTCAAAACCTCTACAACGCCTCAACCTGCGGAGATAATTGCGCCTATTGGATCTTGCGCATCGCCTCCAAACATGACATCACCATCAACCTCTACCATATGATGGATTTTGGCAAAGCACGTTTTACAGCCCGTGTCATCAATTCCGGACAGATTGTTCATACCATGGATGAGCTTGTCCTTATCTCGGCAAAATGTCTGAGGGAGGCTCGAGCATGAGAGGGGAATACCAGCTGACCGTAAGGACCAATAAAGTCCAGGTCAAACTCACCATTCGCCGAAACCTCACCATCATCCAAGGCAAAAGCGCAACAGGCAAAACCACCCTGCTGGACAGTCTCCGTGCATACGAAAACCTAGGAGCCCAAAGCGGGATAATCGTTAATTGCGCAGCCCCCTGCCGCGTCATCGGCGGCATCGATTGGGAAGCGCAACTCAGCCGCATCGATAACAGCATCGTGTTTGTGGACGATACGCAAAAATTCGTAAGGAGCCATGCATTCCAGCATGCAGCTCGACACAGTTCTAACTACTACGTCATCGTTGCGAGGGACGAATTGCCCCAGCTCCCCTATAGCGTGGATGAGATCTATGGCCTCAAAAACACCAACAGGGCAACAACAAAATATCCTGTCTACACACGCACGTACACTTCTAGCTACCGCATTTACGGAGACGAGCCCTACGATGGAGATCGGCCAGAAGAAGTCATCGTCGAAGACAGCAATGCCGGCTATGAGTTCTTTAAAGTCCTGTGCGCCAAAAGTAAAATTCGCTGCGTAAGTGCCGGTGGCAAATCAAACATATACGAAACCGCTCTGAGCTCCCCAGCCCAAAAGTTGCTCGTAATTGCAGATGGGGCCGCTTTTGGGCCCGAGATGCCCTATGTCTATTCGCTCAGGAGATTTAAGGAGATCGAGCTCTTTTTGCCGGAATCGTTTGAATGGCTTGTGCTGAGATCGGGACTCTTCAACGATGTCGAAACGCAAGACATGCTCCTTCATCCTGCCGATTTCATCGACTGCGAGAAGTTCTTCAGTTGGGAGCAGTTCTTTACTAAACAGCTTAGGGAACTGACCAGAGACAGCTACCTAGCCTATAGAAAAGAAGCTCTCAATCCCGCCTACCTACAGCAACATGAGCTCAACACGATTGCTAAATCGCTACCCAAACTCGGAATCACTTCGCGCTAGATCGAGAAATACTCGCTCTCAGCGGATAAGTTCGGCCCCAACCACGGATCGCCCGTCAAGAAGAACTCAGGCCAGCACTGCATGAACAGGGCTTGCTCGCGCTTCCAGCGGCGCAGCTTTTCCTCGTTGGCCTCTTCCCTGCCGCGCGAGGTGAACTCGTAGTGGTACAGCTCGGCATAGGGCGTAAAGATGGTTCGATAGCCGGCCTCCCACACGCGCAGGCAAAAGTCTGCGTCGTTAAAGCCAACGGCGAATTCCTCGTTATAGCCCCTGACCTGCTCAAATACGTCGCGTCGCACCATCTGACAGGCACCCGTCACGGCGCTAAAATTGCTCGGGCGAACTGCGCGCTCATAGTAGCCCTCACGCCTTGCCGAGAAGTCCTGGTTGGCATGGGCAAGTGCGCCACGCACGCCAACCAAAATGCCGGCATGCTGCACCAGATGATCGGCAAAGTAGAGTTTGGCGCCCGCCACGCCCGCATCGGGACGCTGCAGATAGCCCATCATCTCTTCGATAAAGTCAGGGCTTATGACCTCGGTATCGTTGTTGAGCAGCAGCAGGTAATCGCCCTTGGCATGCTCAACGCCAAAGTTGATGATCTGGGAGTAATTGAACTCGCCCGGCCAGTACACAACGCGCGCGATGCCCTTGCCTTCGGATGCTGCAGCCACGCGCTCCGGCAGGACTTCGTAATACGCAAACGTCTTCGGGTCTTCGCTGTTGTTCTCCACCAAGACGATCTCGTAGTTGGCATACGTTGCCTTCTGGGCGATCGACATCACGCAGGCGTCGAGCGTCTCAACGTGGTCCTTGGTGGGAATCACAATACTCACCAGCGGCGCAGGCTCTGGTAGCGCATAGCGCATGCGATAGACAAACGGCGTCTCGGTCTCCTCGACTGTTCCACGAACGCCCAGCGCGTTAAAGTGGCGCTGAAGCGCAAGGCGCCCGGCTTCAATAGCATACGGCTTGCTATCGGCAGAACCGTCAGCGGTCGATCCCAGATGCACGCGCCAGTGATACAGCACGTGCGCAACATGTTCAGACCGCGCGCCCGCCGCAAGGCAGCGGAGCGTCAGGTCGTAATCCTGGGCGCCCGCGACGTCTTCCGGCGACATGCCAATACGGTCGATGAGCGCCTTCTCCACCATCAGGAAATGCGTCACGCAGTTATGGCTATAGAGCAGGTCGACGTTGAGTCGCGTCTTAAAGACCGGCTGGCCCCACTCCCCCGTTTTCTGAAACATGTCCTCGTCGCAGAACAGGACCTGGGGACGCTCGCCCTCGGCAGCATTGTTCAGCGCGGCAACATAGTGGAACAACGCGTCCGGCTCCAGAATGTCATCGTGGTCCAAGAACGCGATGTAGTCGCCCATCGCTTGCTCAATACCCGCGTTGGTGTTGACCACAATGCCGCCGTTGCCGGACAACTCGATGCGGCGAACGCGCTCGTCATTGACGTCCGCCGCAAGGTCGGCCACCGCGTCCCATTCGGGCGAGGCATCCATGAGCAGCAATTCCCAGTTGTCATAGCTCTGGGCTAGCACCGAGTCCAGCAGCTCGCGCAGGTAGACCCGATCAGTCTTGTAGCACGGCACCACAATGCTCACGAGCGGCCTATAGGCAAAGGCCGCCGAAGCGACACGCTGGCACACCAAATCGCCCGGCTTTGCGCGATGCTGTTCAAACCAACGTCGATAAGCTGCATCGTCTGCACGCGCGTCCTTCATGCGGTTCCAGCTGTCGTCGACCATGCCGTTATACAGGCGACCATCCATGGCGCAAAACCCGCTCTGGATTAGGCCCGTGGGATCAGCCGCAATCGCGACAAAATCCCGTATATCCTGAGGCATCTCTACGCTCAGATACGTTTTATTGACGCGACAACCGTTGCGCTGCAGCACGTCAACCTGCGATTCAAAAACATGCACGGTAACATCGATGGCGTTCATATGTGTATCGAAGATCTGGAACTCAGGGGTGCACTGGGGGTCTCCCGCCCAGGTAACCTCATAGCGCCACACCGCGCCGGCGTCTGCCGGCAAATAGCGAATGGCATCGATC
The DNA here is from genome assembly GCA_900540875.1 of uncultured Collinsella sp. GTDB lineage: Bacteria > Actinomycetota > Coriobacteriia > Coriobacteriales > Coriobacteriaceae > Collinsella. The sequence continues at coordinate 32,888 of UQHT01000025.1, read as the reverse complement.
TCGTAGCGACCGCAGCATTCGCCACGCTGCGCATCGCGGATAAGCGCGCACAGCGCAGGCTTTGCTTTGTAGTTAACCTTGGATTCCAGCTTGGCCACGCGGCTATCGGGGCGAATGGAGCCAAGCTTTTGGCCATCGGACGCAAATGCGACGTCAATCGTAGAGCCGTCCAAAAAGGGAAGCACCAAGACGGCGAGCTCGCGCTCGTAATCGGAAACGGAAGGGCAAAGCGCCAGCACACGGCCATGATCGACCGGGAGCACCAGCGACGGCACACAAGAACCGCTCGTCGTCGCATGGGCAAACGCTTGAGAACCCTCCCGTTCAATAAGCGCGGCGACATCCTGACCGGCAAAACGAAGCAGCACAAACAGACGGCCCTGACTGCGGCAAAGTGCCAAACGCTTGATACTCATCTACACTTCTCGCTTTCCCAGGGCGTTCGCTGCCATACGTTTGCAGGCACCCAGGCGTCCAAACCTCAAGACGTCGTAATCGAACATGAGCTTTTTGCACTCACGGGCATTGGGGGCCTTGCTGGTAAGCGCCGCACGCACCATAGCGGCAACAGAAGGAGCGCATTGTGCGAGCGCAGCATCGCTGCCCACGGCAGAACCGGCAAGCGCCGCGGCAACGGCGGCAAACACCTTGCCGCAGTCCGAACCCAGCAACCTGAGCGCATCGTACAGCACCAGATCGCATAGGAAGTACGCCAGGTCATCGGCATACTGGACATCGAGACCGTCGCGTTGCCAGTCAGCCAGCACCGCGGAGTAAATCTTCACGTGCTCCAGCAGTCGCGTCTCGTCGTCATAGCGCATAGTGTCCATAAGCGAGCCCTTGCGCGCGACACGGTAGTCATACAGCTTGTTCGAGATAAGCGCGGTCTTACGCGAACGACCGTACACGGCAAAATCGAAGACCTGGTCCTCGCCATACTTGACGGTTTCGTCGAACACGATCCCGTTACCCAGCAAAAACTCACGCTTGCAGGCGGTGCGCCATGCAAAGGGGCGAGATGCTTCCTTAAACAGCAGGTCAGAGCTATAGCCTTCAAACGACACATCGCGCGGGCTCAGCACATAGTTAAGCCACGGATACCCCGCCTCCAGCGGATACGGATTCGCACCAAAGGTCAAAACAACGCAGTCCTCGCGCTCAAAGGCATCGACGATCACGCGGCATGCATCGGGCGTAAACCGGTCATCGGAATCCAAGAACGCAACGATAGACGCCGTGGACGCGGCGATGCCTGCATTACGCGCACTCGACAGGCCGCCGTTCTCCTTATCGACCAGCGTAAAGCGCGCGTCCTTTTCGCAATAGGTAGCCGCAATATCGCGCGAGCCGTCCGGCGAGCCGTCGTTGACCAGCACGCCTTCCCAATCGGGCATGTCCTGCGCAAGCAGGGAGTCCAGGCACCAGGCCAGGCACTCCTCCACGTTATAGATGGGAACGACAACGGAAATCTTGGGGGTAGCCATAGTCAATGCTCCTACTGTGCGACCGGAACGTCATCGGGGTGCGGATTATCACCGTAGGTGCGCTGATACGTCAGCACGCGCCAGACCAGCGGCATCCCGCCAATCTTAAAGTAGTGCTTAAACGTGTTGATCTTGCCCGGCTTTTTAAAGCCAAAGCGCGAATCGATATAGGCGCGGGGCGACTTGACCATCAGGCGCAAGTCGGTCTCGCCACGCGGATCGAACAGCGACAGGTCAAAGCGACCGGCATCCCAGTCGGCCTTGAGCTCGGGAGAGGCCTTCTCCCAAAACTGCTCGCGCAGTTCATCGACCAGGCGCTCATCATTCCAACGGTACGTATCGACCTTCATGCGCATTAAAATGCCCTGAAGCTGAGCCTTAAGCTCGGGACGCTCGTCCAAAAAGCACTGCATCTCGGCATATTCGTCGCACACGCAAAACACCTTGTTGGGCGAATTAACAGAGCTCTTCTCGTTGTCTTGGCGATAGCACAAAATGGGGTCCGCAATAAACGCGGCACGCTCGGCGCAAGCCCAAACCTTAAAGTTAAAGCCTGCGTCCTGATACGAGGCACCCGGCGTGGGAAGGAACCGAATCTGATTGTCGTTGAGGAACTCGCGCCGATAGATAGCCGACCAAATGGAAGGTTTGCGGTAGAAGATGCCCGGGCGATCGACGGGGCGATAAGCGGCGCCCGTCATATGCTCGTCGATGATCCCAAACAGCTCACGGCGCTCGCTGGGCGTGGACCAGTACAGATAGAAATCGCCCTTCACCACATCGGCATGCTCGGTATCGGCCTTGGTGACCAACTTTTGGAGCGAATCCTCAAACATAAAGTCGTCGGACTCAAGGATGCCCACGTACTCACCGCGCGCCATCTCCAGGCCGCGGTTCATCGAGTCGCCGTAGCCGCTGTTGGCTTTGTCGATCATCTTGACACGGGGGTCGCGCTCCATGTACTCGCGGATGATATCTGGCGAGCTATCGGTGGAGCCGTCGTTGATACAGATGATCTCGATGTCCTTGAGCGTCTGCGCCACGGCGGAATCGAGGCACTCGCGCAGATAGCGCTCGACATTGCAAATGGGGACAAGCAGCGAAACTTTAGGGGTATCAGAGTTCTGCAAGAGAACCTCCTGTTGAATAGCGTGTAACAGGGTTATTTTAGCAGCCGGGTTGCGGCGGGCGACAGCGCTTGGAATTAGATAAAGCGCTCCAGGCAGGCTTTGAGACCGCGAGTCGAAAGATAGAACAGCGTTGCGTCTGCCACCGAAACGCCCGAGGTCGCCGCAACGAGCTTGTGGGCAACACGGCGAACGGCGCCCTTAGCAGGCATATCCGCCCACTCCGTTCCCAAAAACGTCGTGAGGTCCATGTTGACGCGAGCCGCCACGCGATGGAAGTCATCGGCATCCAAGCGCGCCAGGTCGAACACTATGAGGTCCAAAAACCAAGTTATCAGCTCGCCGGGACACAGGTCCAAAAGCCCGTAGGCCGCCCAGTCCTCCAAGACCTCCTCGAGCATCCTCATGTGGGCGTCAAGCTTTTTGGCGCGAGCCTCGACACTGTTGAACTCGTGCGTCGCCGATTCGCTCTCCATCACGTAGTGGTAGAACTTGTCCGGCATGACGACGGTCTTGCGGGCAAGCGCATAAGCCGCGAATTGGAAGACGACGTCCTCGCCCAAAGCCAAACCGGGGGCGAAGCGAATGCCTTCGCGATTGAGCAGCTCGCGCGAAAAGGCCACACGGCAGGCATAGGGCTGCGCATTCGAATGGAACAGCAGTTGGGGATCACGGGCGCCGAAGGTACCAGCTTTGGGGCTCATGAGTTGCTGGACGCGTTTGGGGGCAGCATCGGCAGGTTCACAGACGCCGCCAAAAACGGCGGCCTCGGCATCTGCAGACTCCATGGCATGCAGCACGCGCTCGACCGTCTGGGCATCGATGTAATCGTCGGCGTCCACAAAAAAGACGGTCTCGCCCTCGGCGGCATCGATACCGGCATTTCGAGCGCACGAGACGCCCGCGTTCTCCTGGTCAATCACCAGTACGCGATCGTCTGCCTGCGCGATCTGGCGCAACACGTCCAACGAATCATCGGTCGAACCGTCGTTGACGCAGACAACCTGAATCGAGCGCTCGGACTGGGCCAACAGCGAATCGACGCATCGCTGAATGGAGCGCTCAGAGTTGTAAACGGGGATGACAATGGTAGCTTTAGGACACGAGGCCTCTCCCATGCCGACCTACCCCCTCAGCGATTCGATGAGGAAGGCGACGACCACGCCCGGGCCTCCAACCGAGGCGTAATACTTAGCACGCCCCAAGGCACCATCCGTCGCAAAACTCGGATGCTCGTCAACCCAGCCCTCAGGATCTTTGAGGATGGCAGCGAGATTCGCGCGCTTCCACGGCTTGAGGTCGTCAAGCGAAAACTCCCCCGCGTCCAAGGCCGCCTGAAATTCCTTGGCCATCTGCATCAGGAACTCCTTATAGAACTTAGGCGCCAAGCGCACGTAGTTCCACATATACGAATCGTACTTAATGAGCTGATTGAACTTGAGCATGCGCGCGACATCGCCGCTTGCGTGGTTGCGGGCATAATCCTCTCGAATCCAACGCTCAATCTCGGCATACTCGGTATTGACGCAAAAGACCTTAGCCGAAGAATTGACCGAGGAATTCTCGTTGTCCTGGCGATACGACAACACGGCATCATGCAGGTAAATAGCCTTTTCGGCACACGCGATCACCTTAAAGGCAAATGACGTGTCCTGAAAGGATGCCCCCGGAGTCGGCAGGAACTTGATACCGTTGCGCTCAAGAAAATCACGACGGTACACGGCCGACCAAATCGACGGTTTTTGCTTAAAGAACTGCGTCGTATTGCTGGGATGCACCGGTTTGCCACAATCCCTTGCCTTAAACATCTCGTGCAGCGAACGGCGCTCCTCGGGCTTAGACCAGTAGAAATCAAAGTTCGCCTTCGCAAAGTCGGCATTATTGGTATCGGCGGCCGAGACAAGCTTTTCGAGTGCGTCGGGCGCCATAAAGTCATCGGACTCCAAGATGCCAACGTACTTGCCACGCGCCATCTCCAGACCGCGGTTCATCGAGTCGCCGTAGCCGCTGTTGGCCTTGTCGATCATCTTGACGCGCCCATCGCGCTCCATATACTCGCGGATAATCGCCGGCGAGTTGTCGGTCGACCCGTCGTTAATGCAGATGATCTCAATATCCTTGAGCGTCTGCGCCAGGGCGGAATCGAGACACTCGCGCAGGTAGCGCTGAACATTGTAAATGGGAATAAGCAGCGACAGAACAGGGCTGCCAGAGGCGTTAGTAGACAAATGTGCTCCTTAGGAAATACCTGTCGTTTCATGGTATCAAAGGGTCAGCGCGCCAGCGGACGTTTATATAATCTATGGAGCCTCTTGCGGGCAAAGTAGCCGCACGTCATGCGGCGGGCCCGTGGCAGGTTCCTGCGTTTTATTCAAAGCTTGCCGTCAAGGTGCGCCGAGCCTTTACAATAGGACAGTCCCAAGGACGTATTCGATAGCTTCCGCGCAGCGCTCGCGCGCCGCGCGTGAAAGGATATATTGCCCCATGCCTTCAACCCTTCCCGCCCCCATCGATAAGCTCGCCATCGTTGTCGTCACGTACAAGCGCCAGGAACTCCTGGCCAACTTGTTCGACTCCATGACCGAGCTCACGGCAACGCCCTGGCGCATCGTGATTGTCGATAACGAGAATTCGCGCGAGACCGAGGCCATGTGCACCGCATTTAACGAGCGCCTCGCCAACCTGTGGGGCATCGACACCGACCAGCCCGATTCACAGGGTGGCACCGACCGCGTTATATACGCGCCGCAGCTTGAAAACGGTGGCGGCGCGGGTGGCTTCTCCGCCGGCACCAAATGCGCCTACGACCTGGGCGCCCAGTGGTTCTGGGTGATGGACGACGACGTGCTCGTCATCCCCGAAGGCATCGAGCGCTTGGCCAAGTGGACCGACTGTTACGACGTCATTCAGGGTTCGCGCCTGGACTTTGACGGCGGCGCCTTCTTTTGGCAGTACCAGCTCATCCTTTCGCTCGGCATCCCTAACCCCATCGCCAAGTGGGATTTGGGACCCGAGGGCTACCGCACCATGAACCAACTGTGCTTTGAGGGCGGCATGTTCTCGCGCCGCGTGGTCGACAAGATTGGCCTGCCCGACGCGCGCTTCTTTATCTACGGCGACGATGCCTGCTACGGCTACGTGGCCAGCCAGCACTTCCCCGCCGCCGTGGTTGCCGACGTGGTGCTCAAGCGCGCCCGCGCCGTCTCCAACTGGGACATCGCCGGCAAGCGCCAGCTCAACTCCACGAGCGACACCAACCGCTACTACATCATGCGCAACCGCGGTTATCTGGCACGCTACATGCAGATCTACGGCGACTACCACCCCGTGCTGTTCCGTCTGGGCAATGCCGCGACCTTCTGCAAGGAGTTCATTCGTCTGGCAGCAGTCGACAAATGCTTTAAGACCGGTATTCCGGCGCTGCGCCGTGGCATGAAGGACGCACGCAAGATCGTTAAGGATCCCAACTGGAAGCCCATGCCGCCCCTGAAGGACGCCGAGTAGTAAAGGGCTTTCGCCCGCCGCTACAGTCGTTGACACACCACGGACACACGCTGACCGTCAAAACCAAAGCCCCAACGCATGCGCCCGACGGCGGGGCGCGGCACGCGGATATCATCGATGCCGTCGCGCTCTATGTCGAGCAGCGCCTGAACCGCTAACAGTTCCAGGCCCAGGGCATCGACGCCAGGGTCATACAACATGTTGATCGTAATGAGCGGTCGCTCATCGAGCATGCCGAGCGTGTCGGCCACGTCAAACACCCGACCGGTGGGAATCACCTGGATATCCCAGCGATCCGAGACGCCACTTCGCTTGGAGCTGGGATTGCAATAGCCGGACAGTCCAAAGCAAAGCCCCTGCAGCGCCAGATGATAGGCTGTCGGCATATCTGATTTGTCCACATCGATGCCCAGATCGCCGATAGCACAGCTCAAAGCTTGCTTTACAGCGTCCTCGTCTCCTCGACACAACCCGTCATGGAATGAGTCGATAACTCCAACGTCCTCAACGGCGCACTCAAACCATTCCAGAATTACAAGACGGAGCGCCTGACGCACTTCGTTGTTAGGCAGGCGCAGGGAACGAAGGCACGCGCCGTCCTCCGAATGCCCTGTCATGTCCATCGTAAGAAATCCAGACAGATACAGCGCAGTCCAGATATCTTCGGGCTTGGCGGCATCGACCTCCTCGGCATGCACATGCACTGGCGCCTCAATAAACCCATGCGGCTCAACCAAATCGAACAATGCGGACAGGCGCATGAGATTCCAGTCACCGACGCATGCGCTCAGACGGTCGGCGTAACCATACAGATCCGCCCGAACGGGCGCGACGCAATCGCGCTGTGCGTAGTCCACCACGCGCTCCGGGCTCGAGCAATAAAAACCACCAAACAGGTAGCCCTCGAGCCACTCACGCGCGTCATCCAGACAGCCGTTGCGACCGATGCAATCCAACAGCACTTGGACTTCGTCGTCCGAAAAACCGAACCATCGATCACACCAACTCGACAACGCTGTCGCCGACCGATAGGAAACCCCACGTTGGGACAACGCAAACTCGGCATGACCGGGGCGCTCGCCCATCAGACACGTCAATCGCAACGAGTCGCCGGCATCGGCAATGGTGTCGAACAACATTCGGCTGAGCGACTCTAGGGAATCCACGCTACCGTCGTCCTTAGCGTCCAAACGCTTTGGACATACCGCGTCGTAGTCGTCTATCAGAAGAACAACCTGCTCATCGAAAGCTGCCTGGAGCAGCTTGATAAGCACGCCAAGCGCCGCATCGATCTCCTTATCGCTGGCCACCCCACGCGCCGCCCTCTCGATAAGACGGACTTCACGTCTTGACAGATCAGGTGCGGCAAGCAGCGGCAGCAATCGGGCGCACTCGTTCGCGACAGCGCTGCGAATAGCCGCCGCAGCATCGGCGTCGCGCCCCGCAGCGGCAGCTGAAAAGTCGAGCGTGATGATCGGATAACACGCGTACTCATCACGATAGTGACCGCCGCCCGCCTGCCAAATCTGGGTACCAGCGAACAGGCTTCGATCCGGCAGCCGGTGATCAGGTCGTTCCAAATAGCACTTGAGCATCGATAGATTCATGCTCTTGCCAAAACCCTTGGGCCGACAACAAAACGCAACAGGTGCTTCACTGTCCAATATATCGGCAATAAACATAGTCTTATCGACGAGTAAACACCGATTGATTGCATCGGAAAAGTCGTGTGCATCAACCGGTAGAGCTGCGCTATCCGCATGATTGAGCAACCGTGCACCGAACGCATGAGTAAAACCACAATTCACCTGTTCAGACACCGTAAACTCTCCTTCTAACGCAGCACGATGTCCATTGTAGCGGGCGGGTAGAGCGCAACAATATCGACATGCAAACGTTTCGGGCAGCGGTAGCAACAGACCCCCGAGGGGGCATAACAAATCGTTGCACAACAAAAAAGGGGCCCGATGCCGCCGCACCGGACCCCGTCCCAAACTCTTATAGAAAACGATCTGGAAGATTACTCCTCCAAGCCGTCCTCCCCAGAAGCCTTCTTCTGCTGATCGAGCTTATGCTTACCACTTACGATAGACGTAGCGCCCAGTGTGGCCAAGCTTGCACTGGCAAGGCTCGCCATCACAATCAAGTCGCCCGTCTTGGGCATGTTACCGCCCGAGGACTTAGTCGTTGTAGTCGTCGTGGTCGTGGTGGTCACCGTTTTGGAGTCATTTTGCTCCTGGTTCTGGTTGTCGGTGTTGCCCTTACCGCTGTCCTTGCCCTGCTGCTTTCCGTCCTCGGTCTTGTCCTTGCTCTTGTCCTTCTCCTCAGATTCAGACTTCTTATCCTCGTCCTTCTTCTGTTCGGACTTGTCGCTCTTCTCCTCAGAGCTAGAACCCTTATCGGATTCGGTCTTCTCGGAAGCCTCGTCCTTGGAGTCGCCCTTTGCAGCCTCGGTCTTTTCCGTGGAAGCTTGACCAGAAGTGCCCTTGTTCGAAGTCGAACCGTTATTGACGCCAGCCATCAGCGAAGAGCCCAGCGTAGAACCAAGTTGCACGGAGAAAGAAGGTTTCTTGTCCGGCGAAGCAACGGGAGCGTCCGGCGCCTTATTCGAGTCATCCTTGGAAGCATCGGAACCAGGGGTTGCGTCAGAGCCGGAGCCGTTGTTAGAGCCGGTGCCAACGGACGAATCGCTCGAGCCGGTGGATGAGTTAGAGGTGCCAGCGCCGGTCGAACCAGAAGCGTCGCTGTCCGTATTGCCGGCAGAGCTTGAAGACGAATCGCCCGCAGCAGAGCCGTTTGAATCGGAACCGTTCGAGGTAGAGCCGTTGTTGGTAGTGCCACCAGCAGAGCCATCACCGTCAGCACCGGTCGAGGGCGCATCCATCCTGTCATCGTTGGCATCGTCGCTCGAGTCGTCATTCGAATCAGGCGTCGGCGTAGGTTCGGGCTGCACGGGCGTCGCAGCGGCCTCGTCCTCGGCGATATAAACCAAGCAGTCCTTCAGCTCATTGCGGTAGCGGTTCTTCCAGCCCTCATGGTACTGGGGCTGGCTCGAATACTTGGTCGCCACGTTATTGACCACGCTGTTGGAAAGTGCCGTCACAAACTCGCGATCGGACATGCTGTTGGAAAGGTTTGCCCACTTAAAGAAGTCCCGGCAGCCACCAGTGCCGCACATATTGGTGATGCTCCACACCATACCCTTGACGCAGTCGGCGCGGCCGGAGATGTCAATACCAAGCGCACTCTTGAGCCACGACTCGGTCACCGCATAGTAGGAGTTGTACGCATAGGCATCCTGCAGCGCCGAGAACTCAGCCGGATCGGTGTTGTAAGCACCCAGGAAGGAATCCTGCGCAATGCGCCCCAGCTCCGTGAGCTGGCCGTTCGCATACATAGGGTTGCTTCCGTTGGAAATCTCGCCACCGCGGTCAATCGCGTCCTTAAGCATGCTGTACTTAGCAGAGTCGTAGTTATAGACCTGCTTCATAAACGGAATAAGCGACCAACGGCGATCGAACTGGTAATAACCCAGCGCGTTGTAGCCGTCGCCATACGAAAAACCCTGGTTATAGTTGCCGTGGCTCTCATATTTGGTAAAGTACTTTATCTCGTCGGTCACATTGACAAACGAAACACCCTGAACCGACCTCAGCACGCCCGAGAAGGACTGCTGGGTATACAGGCCCTTATCGATATCGGTGGCATCCGAGGCAACGCCCGGCGTGGGCTCCTCGGCTATAGCGGTTGCGGGTGCGGCAACGGCGCCAAACGAAAGCGCCAGCGTCAGGCCCGCAACAATCGCGGAATGCTTGGGTTGCATACATCCTCCCTGCATTGGTGTGATTAAAGTACAGTTTGCAAAGATGGATTTAGTATTACAGCTCCCCGTTTGTTGCACAACAACCCATCGGTAAACGGCAACAACCCTCCGCGAAATCTTAAGGAATTAAACAAACTGATCGTCGGGCACCAGAAGAAGCTCGCCGTAACGCTCCATCAGCCCGTCTCGCAACTGACAGAAAGCGGGAATATAGACGCTCAAGATGCGCTGAATCAAATCTTGAGCGAGCTTGTTGTCATAGATATGGACGTTCGTATTGCGGTCTCTGAGCATATCTAGCCAGGCCGCCTCATCAATAAAGTCGTAGAATCGGTAGGACTCCTTCAAGATGGCACGAGGAGACCCCGACGCGGCAAGCGTGGCGCCCTCATACTCGAGCAGACGCTTAAGGAGCTTCCAGCTCAGTTCAAATTGAAGATTGAACTTATTAATCAATCCACTCTGAACAAAATCATTGTTGAGATCCTGATTGGGCGCATCCTCAAGATTCGCCAAGGCGCTGACAAAGTTCTCATATTTTTTCATACAGAATCACACCATCCCTGGCAATCTCATCGAGCAGTTGCCGCGATAAGGACTCGTCGAGATTGACGACATCTACATCTAAAAGAGTATCAAGACGCTCCTCGATCAAATATGACAACCGGCCGAAATCCCGGCAACCTGCTACGGCGATGTCAATATCGCTCTTAGGCAAGTTGTCACCTCGAGCGCGAGAACCAAACAGCACGACCTTTTCGGCGTCACATTCCCGAGCAAAAACTTCGATTTGCTTGTACACCTTATCGAGAGATGTCATTTGCGGCCCTACAGCTTAATATCGAAATTGATCTCGGGGACGGCGGCCAGGTCTGCCAACGTCACGCCGTCGACGTACTTTTCGATCACGTCGTCCAGACCGCGCCAGAACTTGACGGTAGAGCAAAGGTCACTGCGGGTACAGCTGTTGTCGATGCCATCGCACGCCACCGGGGCCGTGCTGCCCTCGACGGCTCGCAGGATGTCGCCGGCGCGCACCTCGGCCGGGTCCTTGGCCATCATGTAGCCGCCGCCCTTGCCGCGCACACTCTTAAGCAGCCCCGCCTTCATAAGCGGGCGAACCAGCTGCTCCAAATACTTTTGCGAGATATGTTCGCGGTCGGCCACCTCGCGCAAGGCGATCTTGCCCTCGGCGTCACCGAGCGCCGCGATATAGATCATCAGTCGGAGGGCATAGCGGCCCTTAGAAGAAATGAGCATACCTACCCTACCATCGTTACTGGGACAAAACCAGGCTTGTTTGTCCCAAATCCTATGCAAGCGGAGCAAACAAACCTGATTATTATGTCCCTCATCTAAAAAGTCGAGTGGATTAGTCGGGTTTTCCCTTGACTAACGCCGAACCCATAGTAACTTTATTCCGAGAAGATTCCTAGGGTTTAGTACACCTATGAGTACACCATATACAGAGAGGGACAGCATGAGCGCAAATCCGCTGCTTTCCATCGAAGGTCTGACCGCCTCCGTGGACGAGAAGACCATCCTCCACAACGTCAACCTCAACGTCGCCGCCGGCGAGACCCACGTGCTGATGGGTCCCAACGGCGCCGGCAAGTCCACCCTCGGCCACCTGGTCATGGGCGACCCCGTCTACACGGTCAACGACGGCCGCATCGTCTTTGACGGCCAGGACATCACCGAGCTCACCACCGACAAGCGCTCGCGCGCCGGCCTGTTCCTGAGCTTCCAGGCCCCTGTCGAGATCCCCGGCGTGCCACTGTCGAGCTTTTTGCGCGCCAGTATCGCCGGCCGCCCCGGCCTGGAGATGAAGGGCAAGGAATTCCGTCGTCGCGTCAAGGAGCTCGCGGCCGAGCTTAACATGGATACCGCCTACCTCAACCGTGAGCTGGGCGTGGGCTTCTCGGGCGGCGAGAAAAAGAAGGTCGAGATGCTCCAGCTTCTGCTGCTGCAGCCCAAGCTCGCCATCTTGGACGAGACCGACTCAGGCCTGGACGTCGACGCGCTTTCCACCGTCAGCCACGGCATGGACGCCTACCGCAAGAGCTGCGACGGCTCCATGCTCATCATCACGCACAACACGCGCATCCTGGAGCACTTGGATGTCGACCGCGTCCACGTTATGGTCAAGGGTCATATCGTGCGCGAGGACGACGCCTCGCTCATCCCCTGGATCGACAAGAACGGCTTTGAGACCTTCGAGCGCGAGGCCGCCGAGCAGCGCGCCCAGGCCGAGGCCGCCGCTGCCGAGCAGCAGGCGTAAAGGGGCGACGCAATGACCAAGAACCGCACCGAGGTCGCGGACATCGACCGCAGCCTCTACGACTTCACCTACGGCGAGGAGGGATTCGAGCGCCTCGACGCCGGCATCACGCCCGACATCGTGCGCGAGATCAGCGCCAAGAAGGACGAGCCACAGTGGATGCTCGATCTGCGCTTAAAGTCCCTCGAGATCTTCAATCGTTTTCCCGACCCGACGTGGGGCCCCTCGATCGAGGGCCTGGACATGGACAACATCGTCACCTACGTCAAGCCCAACACCGACCAAAAGCACGACTGGGAGTCGGTGCCCGACGACATCAAGAACACCTTTGAGCGCCTGGGTATCCCCGAGGCCGAGCGCAGCTACCTGGCGGGCGTCGGTGCGCAGTACGACTCCGAGCTGGTCTACCACAACATGCAGGACACGGCGTCCAAGATGGGCATCGTCTACTCCGGCATCGAGGAGGCCCTGCACGACCCGCAGTGGGAGCCGCTCATCCACGAGAAGTTTATGACGCTCATCCCGCCCACCGACCACAAGTTTGCGGCCCTGCACGGTGCCGTGTGGTCGGGCGGCTCGTTTGTCTACGTGCCCAAGGGCACCAAGCTCAATTTTCCGCTGCAGAGCTACTTCCGCCTTAACGCCAAGGGTGCCGGCCAGTTTGAGCACACGCTCATCATCGTCGAGGACGACGCCGACCTGCACTTTATCGAGGGTTGCTCCGCGCCCAAGTACAACGTTGCCAACCTCCACGCCGGCGCCGTCGAGCTCTTTGTGGGCAAGCGTGCACATCTGCGCTACTCGACCATCGAGAACTGGTCCAAGAATATGTACAACCTCAACACCAAGCGTGCGCGCGTGGACGAGGACGGCGATATCGAGTGGATCAGCGGTTCCTTCGGCAGCCACGTGGGCTACCTCTACCCCATGAGCGTGCTCAACGGCCGCCGCGCCCGCTCGAGCTTTACCGGCATCACCTTTGCCGGCGCCGGCCAGAACCTCGACACCGGCTGCAAGGTCGTGCTCAACGCGCCCGAGACCTCGGCAACCGTCGAGACCAAGGGCATCTCCAAGAGTGGCGGCATTCAGACCTTCCGCAGCTCTATTGTGGCGACACCCAAGGCCGAGGGCTCCAAGGCAACCGTGAGCTGCCAGTCGCTCATGCTCGACGACCAGAGCCGCTCCGACACTATTCCGGCCATGGACATCCGCGCCAAGAACGTCGACATCGGCCACGAGGCCACCATCGGCCGCATCGGCGACGACAAGGTGTTCTACCTGATGAGCCGCGGCATCTCGGAGGAAGAGGCCCGCACCATGATCGTCAACGGCTTTGCCAACCCGGTCTCCAAGGAGCTGCCGCTGGAGTATGCCGTCGAGATGAACAACCTGATCAAGCTCGAGATGGAAGGAGCGATCGGATAATGAAACAGGAAACCAACGCCGCTGCTACCACGCTCGAGCAGGTCAACGCGATGCCCGCTGCCACCTGGGGCTGGCTGCGCATGAACCAGACCAAGCTTGAGCTTTCAGACGAGCTTGCCGCCGCCCCCGCCGAAGCCGTTGAGGTCGAGGGGCTGGACGAGCAGTTCTCCGGCGCGGCCGACGCCTTCGACGCCGCCATGGACGCCATGGCCGAGCGCTTCCCCGAGCGCCGCGCCTCCGCCCCCGGTGATGCCGCCGACCGCGCCCGCATCACGCCCGAAACCGAGCTCGACGTGCCCGCCACCTCCGTCTACCAGGCCGGTGCCATTAAGCTGGAGGAGGAGCTCTCCCCCGCTGAGGCCTTCGAGACTGGCATGGGCGAGGCTGCCTACACCTACCTGGCCGACCACGCCACCAAGCGCGTCGTCATCGATGTGCCCGCATACAAGCACGCGACGGTTGCCGTGCGTGTGAGCGGTGTCGATGCCGCCGCGGCCATCGCCGCCATCGACGTCGTCGCCCGTCCCCAGTCGACGCTCGACCTGCAGATCGCCCTGGACTCCCCCGCTGCCGGCGAGGGCGTCGTGGGTTCCGTGCTACGCGTGTGCGCCCACGAGTACGCCACCGTCAACGTGGCCTGCACGCAGACGCTCGACGATAGCTGGATCGCGCTCGACGACACCGGCCTGTTCCTGGACGAGGGCGCGCGCGTCAACGTGCAGCACACCGTCTTGGGTGCTGGCGCCAGCGCCACCGGCCTTGCCGGCGACCTGCTGGGCGATACCGCCAAGGTCACCATCGATACCGATTACCTGGGCGCCCGCGAGCAGGTGCGCGACTTTAACTACGAGCTGCGCCACCGCGGTCGCAAGACCGAGTGCGAGATCGACGCCAACGGCGTGCTGACCGGCACGTCCAAGAAGGTCTACCGCGGCACCATCGACCTCGTGCACGGCTGCAAGGGTGCAACCGGCACCGAGCGCGAAACGGTGCTTTTGGCCAACAAGGGCGTCGACAACAAGACCGTCCCCGTCATCCTCTGCGACGAGGACGACGTCGCCGGCAACCACGGCGCCACCATCGGTCACGTCCGCGACGAGCAGCTGTTCTATCTCGCCTGCCGCGGTCTTGACCAAAACGCCGCCGAGGACCTGTTCATCCGCGCCAAGCTGGAGGACGCTGCGCTTTCCGCGACCGACGAGCGCACCCGCGCCGCCGTCGTCCGCTTGGGCAACAACCTGATCGACAACTTTGAAGAGGAGCTCGCATGATCGACACCGAGCACGTTAAATGCGACACCTGTACTGCCCCCGAGCCCATGGAGCTCGACGCCAGCGACGAGGCTTCGCGCGGCTGGCCCACCGTGGACATCGAGACCAACCCCTACAAGGGCCAGTTCCCGCTGTTCCAGCAGCACCCCGAGATCGCTTTCCTCGATAGCGCCGCCACCGCGCAGCGCCCTGCCCGTGTGCTCGACGCCGAACGCGACTTCTACCAGCGCATGAACGCCAACCCCCTGCGCGGCCTGTACTCGCTGTCCGTCGAGGCCACCGACGCCATCGCGAAGGTCCGCCAGCAGATCGCTGACCTCATCGGCGCCTCACAGGCCAACGAGGTCGTCTTCACCCGCAACACGAGCGAGTCGCTCAACCTGGTCGCTAAGAGCTTTGCGCCCACAGCGCTCGAACCGGGCGACGAGGTCGTCATCACCATCATGGAGCACCACTCCAACCTGATTCCGTGGCAGCAGGTCTGCCGCGAGACCGGCGCCAAGCTCGTCTACCTCTACCCCACCAAGACCGGCCAGCTCACCACCGAGGAGGTTCTTGCCAAGGTGGGTCCCAAGACCAAGATCCTAGCCGTGGGACAGGTCTCCAACGTGCTGGGCGTCGAGAACCCAGTCAAGAACCTCGGCAAGCTCGTGCACAAGTACGGCGGCTACCTGGTCGTCGACGGTGCGCAGTCGCTGCCGCACATGCCGGTCGATGTGGCCGACCTGGGCGCCGACTTCTTTGCCTTTAGCGCGCACAAGGCCATGGGCCCCATGGGCATCGGCGTGCTGTGGGGCAAAATGGACCTGCTCAACGCCATGCCGCCCATGCTCACCGGCGGCGAGATGATCGACTCTGTTACCGAGCTGGACGCCGTCTGGGCGCCCGTTCCCGAGAAATTCGAGGCCGGCACGCAGGACGCCGCCGGCATCTTCGCCACAGGCGCGGCACTCGACTACCTGGTCAACACGGTGGGTTACGAGAACATCCAGGCACGCGAGCAGGCACTCGTCCACTACCTGATGGGCGAGCTCATGCAGCTCGACTTTGTCCAGATCATCGGCTCCATCTATTGGGACAACCACCACGGGGTCGTGAGCTTTAACGTCAAGGGTATCCACCCCCACGATGTCGCGAGCATCATGGACATGGACGGCGTCTGCATCCGCGCCGGTCACCACTGCGCGCAGCCGCTACTCACCTGGCTGGGCGTCGAGAACCTTGCCTGCTGCCGCGCCAGTGTGGCCTTCTACAACGACAAGGCTGACATCGACAAGTTCATCGCCGGCCTGCATCACGTTTGGAGCACGTTCAATGGGTAATCTGTACACCTCCACCACGTTTATGGAGCACAACTCGCACCCCGACTATAAGTACGAGATGGATGCTCCCACGCACGAGCACGACGGCATCAACCCCAGCTGCGGAGACGAGCTCACCTTGCAGTTGCGCGTCGAGAACGGCGTGATCGAGGAGGCCTCCTTTACCGGCCACGGCTGCGCCATCAGCCAGGCCAGTGCCGACATCATGGCCGACCTCATCACCGGCGAGACCGTTGAGGAAGCTCGCCGCCTGGCAGAGCTCTTCCTCGCCATGATCCGCGGCGAGAAGCTCTCCGAGGAGGACCTGGAAGACCTGGACGAAGCCGCCCAGCTCCAGGACATCTCGCACATGCCCGCCCGCGTCAAGTGCGCCGAGCTCGCCTGGCGCACCCTCGACGGCATGCTCACGGGACAAAATAATCAGTAGTATTTGTCCCAAATCTTAAGAATTTTGTTGGCCGAATCGCTTGACAAGAGTGGTTCGGCCATTTTCTATTCCGAGCCCTCAGCCTGAGCATTCACCCGCGCATAAGCGCGCACGATACGAGAGACGGTACTCTTGCTGATTCCCGTATACCGTTCGATCTCGCGCACCGTGTAGCCGCCATCGTGCAGGGCGAAAATGATTCCGTCTCGCCGCGAGGGTGCTACGGTCTTGAGTTTGTTGAGCGGCACACCCAGGCGCTTCGCCATCTTGTCGGCAAACGCACGCCGCTCCCACTCTGTCTCATCCATATCATGAATCACCGGATCGGAACCATCGGGCATTGACAGAGAATAATCCAGAAACCCCCTGACAGACTCAAAGAGCTCGAGCACACAAGAAGGGTCCGAAAATCCCCTCGTCATATCGTTGTCATACGCTCGCAGATACTCGGCAAAGCTGCTCCACGGATAGCGCTCGATCAGGGCGATACCCGCCTCCTGCGGATTAGCATGAACATAGCGAATGGCGGCCATTAGATAACGGTCGGTATCGAGCGAGCGCCGGTCAAAACGGTTCTGGAACAGATGGCCCGTGCGCCCCGTGCGTTTATTGAACCGACGAGCGTACGTCAAAAGCAGTCGTTGCATCGCCGCGCTCATCGTGTCCTCATAATCCGAGAGTACCAGATCCACGTGATTGCCCATAAGGCACCAGGCGATAACCGTCACGCCCGCCTCGCGGCAGCACTCGCGCATCAGCTCCAAAAACTCCCACCGGTCTTCATCGCCCTCAAAGATGAGCTGCTTGCCCGTACCGCGGGCACAAACATGGTAAAAGCCGGTAACCGTTCTCCAAACGCGCTGCATGGCGCTCCCTTCGCCTGGATCTGCTTGCCATCCAATACAACACGATTGAAGCGTGCCACCAAAACATTCACGCAAAACAATACATTCGCGCGGCCAAAGGCAATAAACAGGCGGCGAACGGCACCGTTGCAACAGGTCAGCCCCTGCAACGCTTACAAGAGCTGACCAAAAGCTTGCCCAAGACGAACCCCCTCTACAAAAGTTCACGACCACAGAATATAGAGTTAAACCGTTTCAATTAAAACTTCCGGACTTCTCGCTACGAAAACTGAGCCGTTCGCCGAATATTCCGTGCATTTCGCGGTATTATAGGGGCTGCATGTCATGTCCCTTTCGAAGGGTCGCCCGGCAATCGCCAGCCACGACCCCCAGACGGGACGCCAACACGATAGAGAGGAGAGGCATGCAGTACTCACAGGAAGTGGAGAACATGTGCCCCGTTGCCAAGGGTGCATACCACGGCCCCGCACCCATCCCCGAGGAGGGCAAGTGGGTCCAGGCTAAGGAGATTTCCGACATCTCCGGTCTTACGCACGGTGTGGGTTGGTGCGCACCTCAGCAGGGCGCCTGCAAGCTCACGCTGAACGTCAAGGACGGCATCATCGAGGAGGCCCTCGTTGAGACCATCGGCTGCTCGGGCATGACCCACTCTGCCGCCATGGCTTCCGAGATCCTTCCCGGTAAGACCATCCTCGAGGCCCTCAACACCGACCTCGTCTGCGACGCCATCAACGTTGCTATGCGCGAGATCTTCCTGCAGATCGTTTACGGCCGCAGCCAGACCGCGTTCTCCGAGGGCGGCCTGCCCGTGGGCGCCTCCCTCGACGACCTCGGCAAGGGCCTTCGCTCTCAGGTCGGCACCATGTTCGGCACCAAGGCCAAGGGCGCTCGTTACCTCGAGCTCGCTCAGGGCTACGTCACCCGCATGGCTCTCAACGACAAGAACGAGATCATCGCATTCGAGTTCCTGAACCTCGGCAAGTTCACCGACGCCGTCAAGGCCGGCAAGACCCCCGAGGAGGCCATCGCTGGCGCTATGGGCCACTATGGTCAGTGGGAGAACGCTGCCAAGTACATCGACCCGCGCACCGACGAGGAGACTCACTCCGTCGCCAGCGTGTTCCCGGTTCACGAGTAGAAAGGGAGGGAAATAACTATGACTGTTACGTTCGAAGGTTACGAGCGCCGCGCTGACAAGATCAACAAGTGCCTCGCCGACAACGGCATCGCCTCCCTCGAGGAAGCTCTGCAGATCTGCACCGACAAGGGCTTCAACCCGCGTGAGATCGTCAACAACACCCAGTCCATCGCCTTCCAGAACGCCGAGTGGGCCTACACCCTCGGTTGCGCTCTCGCTGTCAAGCGTGGCGCCAAGACCGCTTCTGAGGCTGCCGCCATCATCGGCGAGGGCATCCAGGCCTTCACCGTTCCCGGCTCCGTCGCCGAGGACCGCAAGGTCGGTCTGGGCCACGGCAACCTGGGCGCTATGCTGCTCTCCGACGACACCGAGTGCTTCGCCTTCCTGGCTGGCCACGAGTCCTTCGCTGCCGCTGAGGGCGCTATCGGCCTGGCTCTGAACGCCAACAAGGCTCGCAAGAAGCCGCTGCGCGTCATCCTCAACGGTCTGGGCAAGGACGCCGCTCAGATCATCGCCCGCATCAACGGCTTCACCTACGTGAAGACCCAGTTCGACTACTACACGGGCGAGCTCAAGGTCGTCGAGACCATCCCCTACTCCGATGGTCCCCGCGCTGCCGTTAACTGCTACGGTTCCGATGACGTCCGCGAGGGCGTTGCCATCATGTGGCACGAGAACGTCGACATCTCGATCACCGGTAACTCCACCAACCCCACGCGCTTCCAGCACCCCGTCGCTGGCACCTACAAGAAGGAGCGCCTCGAGGCTGGCAAGAAGTACTTCTCCGTCGCTTCTGGTGGCGGCACTGGCCGTACCCTGCACCCGGACAACATGGGCGCCGGCCCTGCCTCTTACGGCATGACCGACACCATGGGCCGCATGCACTCCGACGCCCAGTTCGCCGGTTCTTCCTCCGTGCCTGCGCACGTCGACATGATGGGTCTCATCGGCATGGGCAATAACCCCATGGTCGGTGCCACCGTCGCCTGCGCTGTCGCCGTCGAGGAGGCCCTCAAGGCCTAGTCGCGCCCGCGCGATGCTCACATAGTTGAGCTTTGGAGCCGCTACCTTTCGGGGTAGCGGCTCTTTTTGTTTACGCTGTCGCAGGGCAGCTAATGCCGATATATCAGTTGGGGCGAAATACGAGATGTGATGAGACGGAGCGTCAGAACGTCCATGACGCCCACCTGCCATATGTGCCCTTTACCGATTTGCCGAGTCTTTGCGGCCCCATTGCCGATCACCCATGCGACAATGCGCCGGACGAGAAAGGAATCCGATGGAATCGACTGATGTACTGGTAATTGGATCTGGCATTGCGGGCCTTTGCGCCGCCATCGAAGCGGCACGCACGGGCGCAACCGTCGCTGTGGCAAGCGCCGGCAAGACTATGAGTGGATCGAGCTTCTTCCCCGGAACCTGGGGCCTGGGGCTTATCGGACCCGTTAACGAAGACGACGAACAAGACCTCATCGATACCATCCAGACCGTTGGTGGCGGCGTCGCCGACCCCGAGCTTGTCCAGACGTTTGTCCACGGCATTCCCCAGGCAATTGAATGGCTCGAGCAAGACCTGGGCGTTGAGCTTCAGCGTCCGCAAAGTGCTGAGAGCGCTCAGCAAAAGCAGTTTATCCCCTGCTTTGACCACAAGACGCGCATGTGGCGCGGCCTCACCCGCAAGCCCCTTGAGGACGCGTGTATGGCCCAGATCGAGTCCCTCAGCATTCGCCTGCTCCCCCGCCACGAGCTTATAGACCTTGTTGAGGACACAACCGGGAAGATTACCGGCGCCGTACTCTACGACCGCGCAAGCGAGCATCTCGTGCCTATTGCAGCCAAGGCCATTATCATCGCTGCGGGCGGCACGGGCGGCCTATTCGAGCGCAGCCTCACTTCCGCCGACGTACTCAGCTCATCACAGGGAATCGCGCTGGCGCACGGTGCGTCCCTTACTAATATAGAGTTCATGCAGATGATGCCCGGCTTCATCGAGCCTAAGCGAAACCTTGTCTTTAACGAAAAGACCTGGCGTTACGCACATGTAGACCAGCCGGTCGATATCGCCGACGACATGCTGGACGATCTGCTTGAGCAACGCTCCGGATATGGTCCCTTCACTTCGCGCCTAGCTTCCCGCGCCATCGATCTTGCCATCGATCAAGCAGGCGCCGAAGGCCTGGCGCTCCACTACGACTTCCCCCGCGAGGACGTCCCCGAGTTTGTGCAGACCTTTGCCACCTGGCTGCAAGACGAGCACGGCATCGCACCGAGCGACGAGATGCGTGTGGCGATGTATGCCCATGCTGCCAATGGCGGCATCAAAATCGACAAGACTGCGTACACGGGCGTTGAAGGCCTCTATGCCTGCGGCGAGGCGACAGGCGGCATGCACGGCGCCGATCGCATCGGAGGCCTGTCGAGCGCCAACGGCATCGTATTTGGGCGCATCGCGGGCGCATCGGCAGCTCGGAAGGCATTGAATACTCTCAAAGTGGCTGCCCCAAGGGATGCTGCGCTCCCCCAGCGCGGCCTTGTCAGGACAGACGCAGAACGCCTGACTTGCAGCCTCAAGCACACGATGAGCACATATTGCATGATCAACCGCACCGAGACGGGCCTCTACACAGCGCTGCAGGAGATTGAGAGCCTGAAGGCGGAAGCAACGACTCTGAGCATGCGAAACGCTCATGACAGCCAAGTCGCAGCCCTTGCCCGCTTGGAATCGCAGATTCAGCTAGCACAGGAAATGGTCAAAGCCATGCGCAACCGAACCGAAAGTCTCGGTTCCCATTATCGAGCAGACTAAACTGGACACCTATCT
Source organism: uncultured Collinsella sp. (assembly GCA_900540875.1). Taxonomy (GTDB): domain Bacteria; phylum Actinomycetota; class Coriobacteriia; order Coriobacteriales; family Coriobacteriaceae; genus Collinsella. The sequence goes on along the minus strand of UQHT01000025.1, from coordinate 11,399 downwards.
AAAGCAGAACACAACTAATCGATATCTATGGGCCCCGTGAACTCGAAGTGGCACGGGGCCCATACGTGTCCGCACGGCAGCGTATCCTTATTCCGAATACAGAGCGGGCAAAGCCCGCATAGACAATAGATCAGCGAGGGGGAGATATGGACAGTAGAGATATCGAGAAGTGGCGTGTCAAACTTGACAGCTACGCCCATGTAGAAGACGGCGTTGAGTATTGGCTCGCACGCGATTTAATGGAGCCCCTCGGATACACCCAATGGCGGAATTTTGAGACTGCGGTTAAGAGATCCATGGCATCGTGTGACACCAATAAAATGCCTGTTGCCGCCCATTTTGCTGAGGCCAGCAAAATGGTAGATGCCGGCATCGCCAAACGAGCCGTAAAAGACTACAAGCTGACACGCTACGCATGCTATTTAATCGCCCAAAACGGAGACCCAAACAAGCCCGAAATCGCGCTCGCCCAGGCATACTTTGCCGTGCAGACGCGCCGCCAAGAGCTCATAGAGCAGCGCTTCGCAGAGATTCAGCGTTTGCAGGCGCGCCACTCGCTATCCGATTCAGAGAAACAGCTCTCGGGTATTGCGTTCAAACGCGGCGTGGACTCGAAAGGATTCGCGATCATCAAGTCGAAGGGCGATGAAGCATTATTCGGCGGCAGAAGCACGGCGGAAATGAAGCAGCAGCTCGGCGTACCCAAGAGCGCGGCATTGGCGGACAGGTTAGCCGATGTCCTCATCAAAGCAAAGGACCTTACGAACTCGATGACGGCCTTCAACGCCGAGGAACACGACCTGTACGGTCTGGACCAGATCAAGCAAGAGCACGTCGAGAACAACACAAGCGTGCGTGGCAGCCTCATCGACCGCGGAATTGTCCCCGAAAATCTACCACCTGCCGAGGACACAAAGAAGCTCGAGCGTCGCGTGAAGGCAGACGAGAAGAAACTCAAGGAGGGTACAGACGGCTTTACCGATCCACAGGGTAGACTCGATTTGTAAATATTCCGGGTTACTTTGGTGGGCCGTCAGGGGGTCAGCCTGCTGCGCAGGCGTCCGCTGCGGCGCTTCGCGCCTTGCGCGCTGCGCTGGTAAATGCTTACGCATTTCCTCAGCTACGCGCCCTTTCGGGTTCGACCCCATGCGAGGTCAACAAAAAAGCGACCAGCCGAAGCCAGTCGCTTAAAAATGCTTTGGTGGGCCGTCAGGGGGTCGAACCCTGGACCTTGGGATTAAGAGTCCCCTGCTCTACCAACTGAGCTAACGACCCGATATCAACACGAAGCAAGAACTGGGGTGGGTAAAGGGACTCGAACCCTCGACCTACGGGACCACAACCCGTCGCTCTAGCCAACTGAGCTACACCCACCGTGTCCTGTGCGCTTCGCGCTCGACTATTATTGCAAGGAACGCCACGCGATGCAAGCCCCAATTTTCAAGAATTTTGAAAAGAGTTTTTCGAGACCATTTCAAGCAAATCCCGCCGGTTTCATAGGAGTAAACTTGCTCCACTGCAAATCCTCGAAAGGACCGGCATGAAAGAACTCTCCAACCGCACGGCATTATTTACCGATTCCGTCATCCGTCGCATGACGCGCATCTCCAATACGTACGGCGCCGTCAACCTGTCGCAGGGCTTCCCCGACTTCGATCCCCCGGCGCAGCTGCTCGATAGCCTATGCACCATCGCCACCGACCCCAAGCCGCTTTACCACCAGTACTCCATCACCTGGGGCTCCCAGGCCATGCGTGAGGCGCTTGCCGCCAAGCAGGAGCATTTTATGGGCATGCCGGTTGACCCCAACCAGAACATCGTAGTCACCTGCGGCTCCACCGAGGCCATGATGGCCGCCATGATGACGGTCACGAACCCCGGCGACAAGGTCGTAATCTTCTCGCCGTTCTACGAGAACTACGGCGCTGACACCATTCTCTCGGGGGCTGCGCCCATCTATGTGCCGCTCAACCCGCCCACCTATGACTTCGACCGTGAAGTCCTCGAGGCGGCCTTCCGCGACAACGATCCCAAAGCAATCGTCCTGTGCAACCCGTCCAACCCCTGCGGCAAGGTCTTTACCCGCGAGGAGCTCACCTTTATCGCCGACCTCTGCAAAAAGTACGACGCCTACTGCATCACCGACGAAGTCTACGAGCACATCGTCTACGCGCCCCACGAGCACGTGTACATGGCCACGCTGCCCGGCATGTTTGAGCGCACCATCAGCTGCAGCTCACTGTCTAAGACCTACTCCATCACCGGCTGGCGTCTGGGCTACACCATTGCCCCAGCCCAGATCACCGAGCGCATCAAGAAGGTCCACGACTTCCTCACCGTGGGTGCCGCCGCTCCCCTGCAGGAAGCCGTCGTCACCGCCCTCAACTTCGACGACAGCTATTACGATGAGGTCCTTGACCTCTATACCGCCAAGCGCGACCTGTTCTGCCAGGGACTCGACAGCATCGGTCTTGAGCATAACGTGCCGCAGGGCGCCTACTACGTGATGATGGATATCTCGGAGTTTGGCTATGACAGCGACCTTGACTTCTGTGAGGACCTCGCGTCTAAGGTGGGCGTGGGCGCTGTCCCCGGATCGAGCTTCTTCCGCGAGCCCGTCAACCATCTGATTCGTTTCCACTTTGCCAAGCGTGACGAGACGCTCAACGCGGCGCTGGAGAACCTCAAGTCGCTGCGTGATAAAATCAAGCCGCGCGGGTAAGAACGACCCGGCAGTTAAGGCAAGCATAGAAACCTCGCACCGTCCGTAACGTTGCGAGGTTTCTTTTTATAGCGCTTTCTTAATTATTTTATAGCGCTATACTTTAGACAAAGAGCAACTTATCCTGGTAAGGGGATCACTATGGCAGAGCAGCAGCTTATCGGAGCGCTCGAGGCCGGCGGCACCAAGATGGTGTGCGCCACGGGCTATGCAGACGGTACGGTCCTGGAGCACGAGCAGATCGCGACCACGACCCCGCAGGAGACCGTCAAGGCCGTCAACGCATGGTTTGCCGACAAGGGCATCGACGCGCTGGGCATCGGCGCCTTTGGCCCCACCGCGGTCAACCCCGCCTCCCCTCAGTACGGCAAGATCTTGGAGACGCCCAAGACCGCATGGCGCTACTTTGACCTGCTGGGCACCATCCAAAACGAGCTCAATATTCCCTGCGGCTACGACACCGACGTCAACGTCGCCTGCTTGGGCGAGGTCACCTTTGGCTGCGCGCAGGGCCTCACCGACGTGGTGTACTTGACGATCGGTACCGGCGTGGGCGCCGGCGTCCTCTCGGGCGGTCAGCTCGTCCACGGCATGATGCATCCCGAGGCCGGCCACATCCTGGTCACACGCGACCCGCGCGACACCATCGGCGAGCATAGCGCCTGCCCCTTCCACGACAACTGCCTCGAGGGCCTCATCGCCGGCCCCGGCGTCAAAAAGCGCTGGAGTGGCAAGAGCGCCGGAGAGATGGCCGGCGACCCGGAGGCCATGGACCTGCTCGCAGGCTATCTGGCGCAGGCGCTCATGACCTACACGCTGTGCTATGCCCCGCAGAAGATCATCATCGGCGGTGGCGTTGCCGATCACACCCCTATCGTGCCGCTCGCCCGCAAAAAGTGCGCCGAGATGCTCAACGGCTACATCGTCACGCCCGAGGTCAACGATATCGACACCTACATTGTCAACAATAGTCTCGAGGGCAAGCAGGGCATCATGGGCTGCCTGGCCCTGGGTGCCGCCGCGCTTCAGCAGTAGGCGCGCCAAAGGGGCGCCGCAACGTTCAGCAATCCCATCCTACGGGATAACGCCGCCACGCCCCGTATAAGCCCCCAAACAAAGAAAGGCCGCCTAAGGACCAAGCAATGTGTCCTAGGCGGCCTTTTTGGCACATATGAGCGATCGTAGAAGATATCGAAGCACAACGCCCGTTGCCGTTCCGCAGCAGTCGATCATCACGTCGGTGATCATACCGGCGCGACCGGGCACAAAGAGCTGAATCGTCTCGTCAATCGAGGGAATCAGCAGCAGGAACACCGCCGTGGGAAGCAGCACGTCAAAGGTACGACGGCCCTCGATATCGAAAGCGTGCGTCGCCAGAATGCCGAGCACCATGTACTCGGTAAAATGCGCGCACTTGCGAACGACGAAGTTGGTCACCCACTCATACGGAAGCCCTATGCCGTGCAGAAAGCCGCGTACGGCCTCCATAATCGACAGGCTCAATGAACCGGACCCCGTGCCGGGAACCATCGAATTGCCCCAGATGAGCAGCACCATCAGGCAGGTCGCGACCGCCCATTTTCGATCGAGTTTAAGCATGCAGAAGTTATGCCTCCGCACAGAGCGGCTCAAAGCTGGCGGTGCCACCCTCGATAACACTCAGATAGGCACGGCCCGTGCGCCTCACCGCTGCAGACTGCAGGCGGTCGATCTCCTCCTCGAGAATCTGATTGACGCGCTCGTGACGACGGTTCTCCATGATGCCGGCAGCAATGGCCTCGGCACGCTCGATACCTTCGCGCGAGATGCGCGCGGTGTCCTCGGGGAACACGGCGCTGTGGCGACCAACGTAAGCGGGGGCAGCGGACTGAGGAGCGCTCGTAAACACCGGAGCGACAACGGGAACAGGCTCGACGACCTCGTCCAAAATTGCGGCAGCGGCTGCCCACATGCCCTCGTGGCCCGAATAATCGGCCATGGGGACGTCTTCCTCGGGAGTCGCATCGACAGGCTCATCGGCAGCGACGGACTGGGACGCGGAGGCCGGGACATCGACCGGGGCGGCGACTACATACGGCATGTCGTTCGAGATGACCGGCTCGTCAAGGTCATCGAGATCGATAGCCGCAGCAGAGGCGTCGCTGATGATCGGCATGTTGGCAAGGTTCGCGTTGTACGGCACCGCCTCCGCCGCCTGCTGCTGTACAGGAGCGCCCCACAGCGAGCTTTCGGCAGCACGACGGGCGGCAATAGTCTCCTCGTCGACGGCCAGCGGCTCGTCGGCGTAGGGGTCAACGACAGTGGCGGCAGCCGGAGTCACGGGCACGGCAGTGTCATACGTAACGGATTGAGCCGTGGCGGCGTTGTTGGCGGCGTTAGCCACGAGCGCCACAAAGGCAGCCGTGCTGCCCGCAGGGGCGGCATGAGAGCCCGAGACGGCGCGCGCAGCGGCAGCAATGTCATCGCGGTTATAGGATCCGGTCTTACCGCCGTAGGTAAGCTCGTCGATAGCGACCTGGTAGACGTCGCGTGAGCGCGTGGGATCGCAGCTGACCGGCGAATCGTCGTCGAGCATGCTATCGATCATGGACCAGGCGTCGGCCTCGCTCATGGCGTCTGCGGCGCGGGCGATGGTGGGGACGCCATCGTCGGCACGACGGCGCTGGAAGGCACCGGTCAGGCCGGAGAAAACCGAAGAGGGCTGCGCGGCGTTTTCCTCAACGGCAGGAGCCGCAGTAGCAACGCCCTGAGGGGCAGCCCACTGCTGTTGGGCGGGCATCGAGGCGGTCTGGAACTCATTTTGATGCTGGTTAACGTTCGCAGCGCCACCCATGGCGTCGGGCTGGAACAGGCGCTCGGCATGCTGCGCGCGATATTCAGAAATGCCGAGCGAGGCGGCATAGATACCCACGCCCGCCACCGCACCCACGGCAAAGGGAACAGCGCCCGCGACGACCGTCTCGTTCACCGACGAAAACGGCAGCGTGGCAGCATACATCACTACGGGAGCGGCAAGGCCGATTCCGCAGGAAAGTCCAGCAAGGACTGATCGTTGTGTTGCATCAGAAGAAGCCATGAGCTCTCCCCATCTTCCAGCACCAAAATCGCATCATTCAGTTGGCTGCGCGAGAGGAGATGAAGCGGGGCTATGCCCCAAAGCAACGGTATAAGGTTCGTTTCATCTGCGTTTTCCGTCGCGAAGCTTAACAGCTATTATGCGAAACCCCCTTGGGGATTGCAAGCGACGAAGCGGGATTGAAACGGGAAAATCGCTGCTTGCCGGTCGTGAGGTCAATAATCGTTGGCGAGCGGCTATACGAAAAGGGCCGGATTTAAACCCGGCCCTTCTGGCATGTCTATGGTTGTTGTCGCGTGCAGCGGACGGCCTAGAACGTCTGCTCGTAATCGCTGTGCTTCTTTGCCGAACGCACCAGGAACTCCTGGTTGGTATTGGTGCCCTTGAGGCCCTTGATAAACGATGCGGCCGCACGCTCGGTATTATTCATGCCGGCGAGGATACGGCGCAGGCCAAAGACAAACGGGCGCATCTGCTCGTCGACCAGCAGGTCCTCGTTGCGCGTGCCCGAGGCAACGGGATCGATGGCCGGGAAGATACGGCGATCAGCCAGGTCGCGGTCGAGCTTGAGCTCCATGTTGCCGGTACCCTTGAACTCCTCAAAGATGACCTCGTCCATCTTGGAGCCGGTATCGATGAGGGCGGACGCCAGGATGGTGAGCGAGCCGCCGTTCTCGATGTTGCGGGCAGCGCCCAAGAAACGCTTGGGCGGATACAGGGCCGCCGAATCGACGCCGCCCGACAGGATACGGCCCGAGGCAGGAGCGGCCAGGTTGTAGGCGCGGGCAAGGCGCGTGATGGAGTCGAGCACCACCACGACGTCGCCACCCAGTTCCACGATGCGTTTGGCACGCTCGATCACGAGCTCTGCCACGCGAGTATGGTTATCGGCGGGCATGTCGAAGGTCGAGGCCACGACCTCGCCCTTAATGGAGCGCTGCATATCGGTGACCTCTTCGGGGCGCTCGTCGACGAGCAGGCAGATGAGGTGCACTTCGGGGTTGTTGATCGAGATAGACTGGCAAATCTTCTTGAGAATCGTGGTCTTGCCGGCCTTGGGCGGAGACACGATCAGGCCGCGCTGGCCCTTGCCGATCGGCGACACGATATCGATGGCGCGACCGGTGATGGAATCCTTGCCGTGCTCCATACGCAAAGGCTCATTGGGATAGACCGGGGTAAGATCGCCAAACTTGGGGCGGTTACGGACCTGCTCGGGATCAAGGCCGTTGACGGTCGTGATCTTGGCAAGGCCGGCGCGCTTGTCGCCGCCGCGCGAGGGACGAAGAGAGCCCTCGATCACATCACCCGTACGCAGGCGTGCGGAGCGGATGAGATATGCGGGAACAAAGGCGTCGTCGCTGGACTTCATGTAGCCGTGGGCATGGATGATGCCGGAGCTGTCCGGTCGAATCTGCAGGATGCCCTTGATGTCGCGGAAACCCTCGGCCTTCGCGGCGGTGGTGTAAATCTCTTCGACGAGCTCGGCCTTCTTCTTGCCGGTCGTCTCGATCTCGAACTCCTTGGCTTTTTCGCGCAGCTCGGCGACCTTCATGGCCGCGAGTTCCTCGCGCGAAAGCGTAGGCTCGGTCGGGGCGGCATTGCGCTCCTTGTTGCGCTGCTTGCGATCGCGCTGACGGCTGCGACGGTCGTTGTTGCGCTCGTCTTTGCGCTCGTTGCGCTCGTCGTTGCGCTTGTGCTGGCGACGGTTGGGACGAGTGCCGTCTTCGCCCTCAGCGGGGGCGGCACCATCGGTTGCGGCGGTGCCAACATTGGCCGCGGCGGCGTCATTGGCCTCGGCGCCAGAATCAACCTGCGCTTCGACATCCTGCTGCTCGGACGCCTTGGCCTTAACGGACTTCTTACGACCGCGCTTGGGCTTCTCGGACGCAGGCTGTTCGACGTCCTGGGCCTTGGCGACATCAGTCGACGCATCGGCGGTCGTCTCGGCAGAATCCTCGGACGCACCCTTCTTGGCAGCCTTGGCCTTGGACGTGCGCTTAGCAGCAGTACGACGGCTGCGACCGGGACGGACGTCGGCGGGCTCGGCATCGGCGGGAGCGGCCTCGGAAGTCGTAGCATCCTGGACGGGTGCATCGGCAGCGGTTGCAGACTCGGCGGTCGCCGCAGCATCCCGAGCGGCGGCGGCTGCTGCTGCGGCCTTCTCTGCCTCGACAAAGGCCTTGGGCTTGCGACCGCGACGGTGCGGGCGCAAAGCCGGATCGACAACGGGAACTTCGTTGGCCTCGACAGGCGCAGCGGGCTCAACAGGCAATGTGCCCTCCCCTGCCGCGGAACGGACCGAAGCCTCAGTGAGCTCGGGGGCTACCTGTTCCGCAACTTGCTCGGCCTTAGCAGCCGTGCGGCGGCGTGTGCGCGGTGCCGGCTTCTCGGTCGGCAGGTCGGCGGCAGGGGTCTCGATGGCGGCAGGCGTCTCGGGCACAGACGGAGCTGCAAGCTCGGTCAGAGCCGCGGCCTCGCGCTCGGCAGCACGACGGCGGGCGCGCACCACCTGAGCCTCGCTAATCTGCGCCAACGCACGTGCCTGCGCGACCTCATCGGAAATCGGCGCCGAGGAGTCAGCTGCAACGGCGCGCTTGGCGCGCGTCGTGCGCATGGTACGGCGTTTTGGCTTGGTGACCTCCTCGCCGTCACCGGCAGGCTTGGCCGTGCGGCGCGTGCGCTTGGGCTTTGCCGGAGCAGCCTCCTCACCAGTTGCAGGTACGGCCTTCTCAGCCGCTACAGGCATAAGCGTCGAAGCAGCCTTAGGCGTCTCGGGAGCCGAGGCTTGCGCGGGCGCCGCGACCTGGTCCGACGCAACCGGTGCAGCGGGAGCGGCTTGCGTCGTCGTTATTTCGTTTTCTTGCTGTTGATCAGACACAGTGTTTGCTCAACTTTCTTTTCAAGCCCTGTGATCACATGCTCCCTGCATAAACCTTCAGGGCGGCTAAACAGTCTAGTTCCGTTCAAAACGACGGACATCATTGATCTGTATCGAGATGATTGCGTCAACTACGCAGCGTTAGTGTAACACAACCGCCGCCACCTGCAACTTAGTCATTGGGGGCGTTCTTAAACGACTAGTCAAAAGGGACACTCTTTGGTCTACCACCCACAAATCAGACTGCCTCCGCCAAAACTATGGCGGTTTACTACGACGAATCGATCAACCGCGACCACTCCGAAACATGTTGAACTAAAACCGCAGGTAGATGCCTTGCGCTTTTTTGCGAAAAGCCGGCGTGGTTGGAAATTCCCAATTCATCGTAGTAAACCGGCATAGTTTCGTATTTCCAGCAGTTCCAAATTCGTCAATACGTCGGCATTTGCGAAAAAAGCCCGACCTCCGTGGGAGATCGGGCTTATAGGGCTCAGTTAAACCAAACCTACACGGTCAAATGACCCGCAGCTTACATCTGCTCGGGTGCGGAAACGCCAACGAGGGTAAGCACCAGAGCGAGTGTCACGCGGACGGCGTCGCAAGCGGCCAGACGGGCGCGCGAAAGCTCGGGGTCGACGGGACGACCCTCGCTCGGCAGCACCTGGCAGGCAGCGTAGAAGCTGTGGAAGTCGCCGGCAAGCTCCTCGGCAAAGTGCGTCAGACGGAACGGAGCGCGGTCGCGAGCGCAGCTGGCAATCAGGTCGGTGAGCTCGTTGAGCTTACGCGAAAGGGCGAGCTCGGTCGGGTCAGTCAGCAGCGAGTAATCGACGTTCTCACCGATGGCCTTGGCGGCGACGGCCTTCATGCCCATCTCGTCAGCCTGCTCGGCGGTAACGTCGGCGGCGCGACGCAGGATGGAGCACACGCGGGCGTGAGCGTACTGCACGTAGTACACCGGGTTGGAGTTGTCGCGCTTCTTAACGGCCTCGATGTCGAAGTCGACCATCTGGTTGGAGCTCTTGGAGATAAGCGTGTAGCGGGCGGCGTCAGAGCCGACCTCGTCGACGAGCTCCTGCAGGGTCACCATGGTGCCCTTGCGCTTGGACATACGAACGGGCTTGCCGTTGCGCAGCAGGTTGACGAGCTGGCCCAGCAGAACCTCAAACTTGCCGGGGTAACCGAGAGCATCGCAGACGCAGCGGACGCGCTCGATGTAGCCGTGGTGGTCGGCACCCCAAATGTCGATGACGTGGTCAACGCGCTGGAACTTATCCCAGTGATAGGCAACGTCGGAGGCGAAGTAGGTGTACTCACCGTCGGACTTGATCAGGACGCGGTCCTTGTCGTCGCCCAGGTCGGTGGAACGGAACCACAGGGCGCCGTCCTTGGTGTAGAGATAGCCCATCTTGTCGAGCTTCTCGAAAGCGCGGTCGACGGCGGAGGTGCCGGCGGTCTCGCCCTCGGTGTCCTTCACGTACAGGGAACGCTCGGAGTACCAACGATCGAAGTCGCAATTGACGGCGTGGCAGAGGTCGCGCATGTTGTCGACCATCTTTACGTAGCCGCGCTCACGGAAGCTCTCCATGCGCTCCTGCGGATCGGCCTCGACCCACTTGTCGCCGTCGGTGCGCCAGAACTCAGCGGCCTCGTCGATGATGTAGTCGCCGCCGTAGGAGTCCTTGCCCAGAGTCTCGGCAAAGTTGTCCTGGTAGGGATGGGTCTCGGGGTGCTCGTCGTTCTCGTCGGCAACGAAGGCATCGCGGTCGGCGATCAGAATCTTGTGAGCCTCATCGATATCCACGCCCTGCTTGGCGATGATGTCGGCAAGCTGCATGTAGCGCGTGCTGATGGAGTTGCCGAAGGTGTTCATCTGAGAGCCGTGGTCATTGATGTAGAACTCACGCTGGATCTCATAGCCGGCGTGGTCCATAACGCGGCAGAGCGAATCGCCCAGCGCGGCCCAGCGGCCGTGGCCGATGTGCATGGGGCCGACGGGGTTGGCGGAAACGAACTCGACCTGGGTCTTCAGGCCGCCGCCGACGTTGGACTTAGCAAAGTCCATACCCTTCTCGCGGGCCTCGCCAAAGATGGCGTTCTTGACGGCGACGGAGAGGTAGAAGTTGATGAAACCGGGGCCGGCGATCTCGACCTTCTCGATCGCGGGGTCCTCGGGCATATGGGCAACGACGGCCTCGGCGATCTTGCGCGGGGCGCAGTGAGCCAGCTTGGCGGACTTCAGAGCCATGGTGGAGGTCCACTCGCCATGAGAAGTATCAGCCGGTCGCTCGATAGCGCAATCGTCAAGTTCAAATGCGGAAAGGTCGCCGGCCTCCTGGGCCGCTGCAAGCGCAGCGCGTACCAGCTCTTCAATCTTCTCGGGCATAGATCCTCCTTGTGTTAAAGCCCCCGAGCTCTTGGTCACTCGTAGGGCAAAAGCCAGAGTTTGTAGCACTCTATCACAAGCGGTAGCTACTGTCGTAGGGTAAAGTTAATCGATATTGCATATGCACAAAAATGACTACAGCTCGCACGGGATCACTCAAAGATAGGTGCCTGCCTGCTGATTGTGCACCTGCAGAAAATGCATAAACAGGTGCATGAGCTGCTCGGAATATCGAATACTCTTACCTATCGGAATTGTGTGCTTTTCCTGCATAAAGTGATGGGTTGATTTCCGATCTCAGCCGAACACATTGAGCAAATAGGCCATTCCCGCACCT
>UQHT01000024.1 GCA_900540875.1 uncultured Collinsella sp. | reverse complement strand
CCTATGACGTTCTGATTCGTAGTCAGACCCTCTATCCAGCTGAGGTAACGCCGCAACGCACGGATTATTATGCACGCGAGCCCCCGATGGGTCAAGCGACAATTAGAAAAAATTTTACGGAGTGATAATTAAGTTGTTCGTGCCTCGACCGAGGTTCGAATCCATGCGGCGTCCGCCTAAAAGAAAAGCCCCCGTTGCCGGAGGCTTTCAATTTCAATTGGTGCGGCGTATAGGATTCGAACCTATGACGTTCTGATTCGTAGTCAGACCCTCTATCCAGCTGAGGTAACGCCGCAGCGCAAGACATATAAAACCACTTTAGCTTATTGGAGTCAAGCACAATTTCAAACTTTTTTGTGGAACGCAGTCTTGTCATGCTGCTCCGCATATACCGCCATTCCCCGTACGATCGATTGGCTTTTCGATCACGTCAAACTTAGCATCAAGTTCCCTCAGGAGCGATCTCACCCGCTGGGCACAATCATAATCGGCAAACGAGATGCTCAACATGCGAGCAACCTGATTAGATGTCTGGACCCCATAGAAATGCTCTAGGGCCACAAGCCCCTCGTGCGCCACAAACGTCTCAACCACATGAGGCGACTCCTCGTAGCACCATTGCGTCAACGGCCCCTCGCTCGTCTGTCGAACCACCAGGCCACCCATGCCAGACGGCTCACACGTCACAAGCAGGTACTCCCCGCCCTCGTCGCTCTCAAACAAAACCACCCGATCATCAAACAGCTCCATCGCGTCCCCTTTCTCTCGCTCTTATTTAGCAAAAGCATAGCAGGTAGATGGCTGTATACAGAACAGTTGTTCGTGTGTTTTCTATTGAGCTGTCCGCACGGCATGGTATGGCCGCACACAAAAAGGGCACCCCAAAAAGGAGTGCCCTAGCAAATCGCTTATGCAGCCAATCTACGCGACCGGCTCGATCTTCTCGAGGCCGCCCATGTAGGGACGCAGAACCTCGGGGATCGTGATGGTGCCGTCAGCGTTCTGGTAGTTCTCCAGAATGGCTGCCATGGTACGGCCAGCCGGCAGACCGGAACCGTTGAGGGTGTGCAGATAGCGCGAACCCTTGAAGTTCTCGGGGTCGCGATACTTGATGTTGGCGCGACGGGCCTGGAAGTCACCGCAGTTGGAGCAGGAGCTGATCTCCTTGTAGGCGTTGTAGCTCGGCAGCCAGACCTCGACGTCGTAGGTCTGACGGGCAGAGAAGCCCAGGTCGCCGGTGCACAGGCTAATCACGCGATACGGAAGACCCAGCTGCTGCAGCAGGAACTCGGCCTCGGCGGTCATGCTCTCGAGCTCCTCGTCGGACTCCTCCGGCTTGGCAAACTTTACCATCTCGACCTTGTCGAACTCGTGCTGGCGAATGATGCCGCGGGTATCGCGACCAGCGGAGCCGGCCTCCTCGCGGAAGCAGGGGGTGAAGGCGGTGTAGCGGCGCGGCAGGGTATCGGCGTCGAGGACCTCACCGGCGTGCAGGTTGGTGAGCACGACCTCGGCGGTGGGGATCAGGAAGTTGTCGCCCGAGACGTGATAGGCGTCGTCCTCGAACTTGGGCAGCTGGCCCGTGCCGAACATGGTCTGACGCTTGACGACGATGGGCGGCCACCACTCCTTAAAACCACGGCTGGTGTGCGTATCGAGGAAGAAGTTGATGAGGGCGCGCTCAAGACGGGCGCCGGCGCCACCGAGAACGGTGAAGCGGCTGCCGGAGAGCTTGTTGCCGCGCTCGAAGTCAAGGATGTCGAGGTCGGTGCCCAGATCCCAATGCGGCTTAAAGTCGAAGTCGAACTCGCGCGGGGTGCCCCAACGACGGCGCTCGATGTTCTCGTCCTCGTCCTTGCCGTACGGCGTGGCCTCGCAAGGAATGTTGGGCAGGTGAGCCATGAAGTCGTACTGCTCCTGCTCGAGGGCGGTGCGGCGCTCGGCCAGACCGTCAATCTTCTCGTTGACGGCGCGCACGGCCTCTTTGGCGGCCTTGGCCTCGTCCTTCTTGCCCTCCTTCATCAGGGCGCCGATCTTCTTGGACTCGGCATTGCGCGTGGCTTGAAGTTCCTCAACCTCAGTGATGACGGCACGACGCTCGTCGTCGAGCTCAAAGAACTTCTCGCGATCCCAAGACGTCTGGCGGTTAGCCATGGCGACATCGATGGCATCGGGGTTCTCGCGAACAAACTTGATATCAAGCATTAGATCCTCCGGCGATATACATTCCATTTAGGTTGCAACCTTGTACATGTATGGGCAAGTATATACTTATGAGCGTTTACGACCCAACTCAACTACGCAAGAAGGCACCCAATGGACGCAGTTTTTTCCTTTTTGTTTGGCACCCGCACCGGTTTTGCCATCCTTTTCGCCGGCGGCATCCTGCTGTTTGCGATTATTGCCTTTGTAATGGAGAAGCGCACCCATAAGATGTATGTCGACCGCGGCCCCAAGTCCGAGGACGAAGAAGACAGCTTCTGGGACTAACCTGCCAAAAAGGGACAGGTTTATTTTGGTCGGTTTTATCTGGGCAAACGCAAGTGCCCCGCAACTGGAATTGAGCCAGTTGCGGGGCACTTTTCGCTAAAAGGACAAAACCGCAGGAAAAACCTGCCAACATAAACCTGTCCCTTTTTTGGTCGGTTTTACTGGAGGGTTGCGTCGATTGCCTTGACCAGGGCGCTGCGCATGCCGGCGTCCTCGAGCGCAACGACGCCCTTGATGGTGGCACCACCGGGCGAGCATACGGCATCCTTCATCGCCGCAGGATGCTGGCCAGTTGCAAGCTGCAGCTTTGCCGTACCCAGCACCATCTGGCTCACAATGCGATAAGCATCCGCACGCGGGATACCGTGCTTGACCGCCGCATCGCCCAGGGCCTCGATTGCCATGGCGACAAACGCCGGAGCGCAACCACCCACCGTGCCGCCCACAAACAGCAGGCTTGTGTCGAGCTCGACGACAGCGCCAAGCTTACCGAGCAGGTCGAGCACCACAGCACGCTGCTCGTCGTTAAGCGTCGAAGCCTTCTCGCAGGCGATGACGCCCTCGCCTACCGAAACCGGCGTGTTGGGCACCGTCGAGATATGCGCGACGCCCGGCAGGACCTGCTCCCACTTGGCACTGTCCCAGGTCCAGGCAACCGACAGAACGACCTTTTTGGCAAGAGCATCCTTGATCGGGGCGAATACCTTCTCGATCATGTACGGTTTGACCGCAGCGACCACGATATCGGATGCGGCGACAACCTCGGCGGCATCGTGGCAGGCGACCATGCCGCGCGCCTCGCAGCGCTCAACCAGCGCGTCGTAGCGACCCGCGCAGGCGCACATGTCGCTCGCAGCTACACCGGCAGCGATCCAGCCATCGGCCATAGCGCTCGCCATATTGCCAAAACCGACAAATCCAATCTTCATATCGCATAGTCCTTTCAGACACATTCCTCAAAACGAAAGGTATTGTCCCACGCCATTGTTTCGTATTGCTGACCTATTTGTGATACGGCTCGCCGCGGCTAATCTTGCAGGCGCGGTAGATCTGCTCCAGCAGCACCACGCGCGCCAAGTTATGCGGCAAGGTAATACGTCCAAAGCTGAGCATCTCGTCGGCTCGTGCGCGCACGTCATCGCTCACGCCGTCCGATCCGCCAATTACAAAGGCGATGTCGCTGTTACCACGTAGCATAAGATCATCGAGCCGCGCCGAAAGTTCCTCGCTCGAGCGCTCTTTGCCCTCAATGGCCAGCAAGATTACATGTGCTCGAGGCGGCAGGGCTGTAAGAATCGCCGCCCCCTCCTTGTCGCGCGCGGCATCCACGCCGCCCGCCTTAGCCGGGTCGATATCGGCCACCTCGCGGATATCCACCTTGGCATAGGCACCTAGGCGCTTGGTGTACTCAGCGCACGCGTCCTTCCAAAAGCGCTCCTTGAGCTTACCGACGCAAACGACGGTGTATTTCACGCGCGTCTACTCCTTCGAATCGTTTTGAACTTTGCCGGCGGCCAGCATCTGCTCGAACATCGAGGCCGACTGCGAAAAGTCGCTCGGCAGCACGACCGTCGAGGTTTTACCCGTGCGAGCGAACTCCGTCATCATCTCGGACCACTGCGTAAACATGAACAGTTGGTTGGCCTCGTCATTGCCGACACCCGTCTCCTGGATGATCTCGAGCGAATCTTTGATACCCAGTGCGATGGCCTTGCGCTGGTTGGCGATGCCCTCGCCCGCCTTTTCCATTGCCTCGGCCTCGGCGGTCGCCTCGGTGACGCGCTTGATGCGGTCTGCCTCGGCGAGCTCCTGTGCCGCAGCGCGCTTGCGCTGGGCGGCGTTGATGTCGTTCATGGAGTTCTCAACCTCGGTCGGCAGTGCGATTTTGGTGATGAGCGTCGACACGAGGGTGAAGCCGTAGGCGGCCATCTGCTCGGAAACGGTAGCGTTGACATCCTTGGCGATGTCATCCTTCTTGGCAAAGACCTCATCGAGTGTGTAGACAGGAATCGAAGAGCGCAGGGCGTCGGTGATGAAGTCACGCATCTGGTCGACGGGCTCCTGCAGCATGTAGTAGCTCTTGTAGATGCCCGAATCTGCCGGGCCGGCGCCCATGTCGTAGCTCACGTGGTACTGAGCGGAGACCTCAAGGCCGATGGTCACGTTGTCCTGGGTCTTAACGTCGATGCCAAAACCGTTTTTCATGGTGCGCAGGCTCACCGTGGCGGCCTTGCGGTCGATCACGGGCACCTTCACGTGGAAGCCCGCGTTGACGATACGATTGAACTTACCCAAGCGCTCGATGATTACGGCGTGCTGCTGTTCAACGACATAACAGGCGTTGGGGAGCAGCAGCAACAGGATGATGATGGGAATCAAAAGGCTGGTAAGGGCGGCGATGATACCGGAAAACAGCATGGTCTCTCCTCTGATAGGCACACGTTGGCATTAGGATACCCGTCCAAGGAGATCGTGCATAACAAAAAAGCCCCCATTGCTGGGAGCTCTTTCATTTAATGGTGCGGGCGAAAGGACGTCCGCGTATCCGCTTCGAGGATCCGCACCGGCATCGGCCGCCTGCCGGCGTCCTTGCCAGCTCGCTAAAAACGCTCCGCGTTTTCTTGACGCTCGCTCCTTCGCAGGTTCAAGTCCCCGCGATGGGCACATAACAAAAAAGCTCCCATTGCTGGGAGCTCTTTCAATCAATGGTGCGGGCGAAAGGACTTGAACCTTCATGGGGTTGCCCCCATACGGACCTGAACCGTACGCGTCTGCCAATTCCGCCACGCCCGCGTGCAGGAATTAGAATAACGGAGCGCCACCGCGAACGCAAGAACTATTTTTGAAAAAGTTTGCAGGCATTTTCCCAAGCGGCATGCGCGATTGTTTCGGCGTCCTCACCAGTGCGATCGACACGGTCGTTAACCAGCGCGTTTGCCGTAATGGAGATCATTGCGGGCTCGCATTCAAGACCGCGGATGGGCTCCGGAGCCATATACGGGCAATCCGTCTCGAACAATATTCGATCGAGTGGGGTTGCCGCAAATGCCTCGCGCACGTCGTCGTTGCGCTTAAAGGTGGCCGCACCACCATAGGCGATATAGCAGCCCAACTCCACAAAGCGCTCCATCGTGGCGCGGTCCTCGCCAAAACAGTGCAGCACGCAACCGGCCTGAGGCACACCCACCTCGCGCAGCACGTTGTACGCATCCATATGCGAGGTGCGCTCCCCATCCGAGTCCTCGTGACGCAGATGCAGCTCCACCGGCACGTTACGACGCACGGCAAGCTCGAGCTGGCGCGCCATGCAGTCAATCTGCACGTTATGGGGTGCCGGCGCGATATCGTCGTCATAGTCCATGTGGTAGTCCAGACCGATTTCGCCAATACCGGCGCACAAAGGGTCATCAAGCGCAGCAACAACCTGCGCGTGAATGTCGTCGGTATAGTCCGGCGCGCCATACGGATGCACGCCGGCAAGATACTTGATCTGCGGGATATCCTGCATCGGCAGAATTTCGCGCACGAGCCAGTCGCTATAGTCCGTCACGCTGCGCTTGTCGGCGATGGGGTCGAAGACCGTCACCAACAGGTCGATGCCTGCCGCCTTGGCACGCACGAGTGTCTCGGGCACATCCTTGCCCCAGAACGAAAGCAGATGCGCATGTGTGTCGGCAAGCGGTGCCAAGGGCACGGGACAAGCAACCGTCTTCTTTTTCTTGGTAAACGTCACGCGTTCGGCATTAAGCGTCATGGGAAAGCTCCCGAGCCAGGCACACAAAGTCGGCGACGCCGAGCGTCTCGGCGCGCGTGGTGGGTGCGATACCGCAAGCCTCAAAGGCGGCATCGAGCACGTCCTTGGCAAAGCCGTTGGCGCTCATGGAATTGCGGATGGTCTTGCGACGCTGAGCAAATGCAGCGTCAATCACGCGGGCCACAAATTCGCGATCGAGTCCTTCGGGCACCACACCGTCAACACGGTCGATACGCACGACGGCCGAGTCCACGTGTGGCGCCGGCATAAAGCAACGCGGCGGCACCTCAAAGCGACCCGTTACCTGCGCATACAGGCCAAGCTTTGCCGTATAGCCGCCATAGGTCTTGTTGCCCGGCACTGCGGCAATGCGATCGGCAACCTCCTTTTGCACCATGACGACGGCGCGCTTGAGCGCCGGCATCGTCTGGAAAAATTGCAAAATGATCGTCGCCGCCACGTTATAGGGCAAGTTCGCGACAAATACCGTCGGCTCACCGCCCGCAGCCTGCTCAATCTGCTCCGGGCCCACCTTAAGCGCGTCGCCCATGATAAAGCGGAAGTTGGCATAGTCGGCGGCGTGGGCATCGAGCACCGGCTCAAGCTCGGGATCGGCCTCAATGGACGTAACGCACGCCGCTTCCTGCAGCAACGCAAGTGTCAACGTACCGCAACCTGGACCCACCTCGAGTACGCGCTCGTCACCTGCAAGCTCGGCAAGCTCGCAGATACGTTCGATCACATGATTGTCGATTAGAAAGTTCTGGCCCAGGCGATGCTTGGTCGCAAGGCCAAACTCCTCCAGCAGCTCCCTTGTTGCCGTGGGGTTTGCCAAAGGCGAAGTTGTCATAGTTGCCTCCTTAGCATGATGGCGGCGTCTTGAAACGAAAGGGCATGGACCGTTGCGGCCATGCCCTTACATCTAAACAGCAAATTGCCGATATGGCGCTCGCGCGGTCTCTACGCCAGACGCGGGAACAGCGGATCGCCCTTCTCGACGGGCTGACCACCAGCAAGCAGGCCCCAAGCGCAAATGCCCTTGAGGTCGTCGGTCGCGGCCTCGTTCTCGCAGGACAGGCGGCGCAGGGCCTCGGCAGAGGTCTGAGGCATGAGCGGCATCAGCAGGTGAGCGGCAATGCGGATGGCCTCGAGCAGGTTGTAGATCACAAACGCCAGCTCGTCAGCCTTGGCCTCGTCCTTGGCAAGTGCCCAGGGCTCGGAGTCCTCGATGTAGTGGTTGGCGGCGTGGATGAGCTCCATGACCTCATCCTTGGCTCCGCCGTAATCGAGCACGTCCATCTTGGCCATGTAGCGGTCGACCAGGCCATCGGCGATCTTTGCCAGCGGGTTGTCGAACGCATCGAACGATGCGGGCTTGGCGGGCGCGCAGCCGTCAAAGTACTTTGCGCTCATGTTGAGCGAGCGCGAAATGAGGTTGCCCCAGCTGTTGGCCAGATCGGCGTTGTAGACCTGCTCCATACGATCGAAGCTGATGGCGCCGTCGGTGCCGGGGACCACGTCGGTCATAAAGTAATAGCGGTAGCCCTCGACGCCCAGCATGTCGATAACGTCCTGCGGAGCGATGGCGTTGCCGCGGCTCTTGGACATCTTCTCGGCCTTACCGGTCTCGGCATTGCGCACGGTCAGGAAGCCGTGGGCAAAGACGTGCTCGGGCAGGGCCTCGCCGATGGCCATGAGCATCGCGGGCCAAATGACGCAGTGGAAGCGGATGATGTCCTTACCCACGATGTGGAACTGCGCGGGCCAGCGATAGGCCAGCTCGGCACGCGCCTCGTCGGTGTCGACACCGTAGCCGACGGCCGTCATATAGTTGAGCAGCGCGTCAAACCATACATAGGTCACATGGCCCTCGTCAAACGGAACCTGGATGCCCCAGTCAAAGCTCGTGCGACTCACGGAAAGGTCGTTGAGGCCGCCCTCGACAAAGCTGCGAACCTCGTTCATGCGGAACGCAGGCTCGACAAAGTCGGGGTGCTCGTCATAGAGCTTGAGAAGCTTGTCCTGGAAGGCGGAAAGCTTAAAGAAGTAGGACTCCTCCTGGACGCGCTCAAGCGGACGGTGGCAGTCGGGGCATAGATGCTGGCCGACGCTGCCGTACTCCTCGTCGCCCTTCTGGACCTGCGTATCAGTGAAGTAGGTCTCGTCAGGCACGCAATACCAACCGTCGTAGCTGCCCTTATACAGGTAACCGGACTCCTTCATGCGCTCCCACAGGTACTGCACGGCATGATGCTGGCGCGGCTCGGTGGTGCGGATGAAGTCGTCGTTGGAAATCTCGAGCTTGCTCCAAAGCTCCTTGAAGTGCGGGGCCTGGCTATCGGTCCACTCCTGCGGCGTCATGCCATGCTTGGCTGCGGCCTCGGCGACCTTCTCGCCGTGCTCGTCCATGCCGGTCAGGAACTTGACGTTATAGCCGGCGGAGCGGCGATAGCGAGCCTGAACGTCGGCGATGATGGTGGAATAAGCCGTGCCCAAGTGCGGATCGGCGTTGACGTAGTAGATGGGCGTCGTGATAAAGAACGAAGGCTTGCTTTGATCCATGGGGTTTGTCCTCCAGAAAAACGTTGCATACAGGGGATGATTCTAGCGCAAGGGCTGGATATCCTCCATCTATTGCATATCGAGCACCATGGCATAGACATCGCGCTTGCGGCGCGAATACTTCTGAGACAGGCGTTTGGCCACCGCAGAGGCGGGCTCCCCCTCCTCGAGCGCGGTGCGGATATCCTCGCGCAGGGCCTCGTCGGGATCCGCTGCCGTGGCGCCGACCGGCGCGATGCCGGCCTCCTCATCCTCGCTCGGCGGCGCGATGACCAGCGCAATCTCGCCCTTTACCTCGCCGCGAGCACGCAGCTCCTCGGCAAGCTGGTCAGCGGGCCCGCGCAAGACCTCCTCGTGCAGCTTGGTGAGTTCGCGGCAGACGGCAACCTCACGCTGGGGAAAGACCTCCGCCACGGCCTCGAGCGTCGCCACGATGCGATGTGGAGACTCGTAGAAGATGAGTGCGCCGGGCACCACGGCAAGGCGCTGCAAACGGCGCACACGGTCGCCGTGCTTTCGGCCCAAAAAGCCCTCGAAGAAAAAATGCTCGCAGGGAATGCCGGACGAAACAAGCGCCGTGACGCAAGCAGAGGGCCCGGGAATAACTTCGACGAGCACATCGGCCTCACGCGCCGCCTCGACCAGCGCCTGGCCGGGATCGGACACGCTCGGCATGCCGGCGTCCGAGGCAAAAGCGAGGGTCTCCCCCGCCAGCAGACGGTCGACCAGGCCGGCGGCGCGGCTGGCGATCACATTCTCGTCGCAACGGACAAGCGGCTTGGAAATGCCCAGGTGCATCAGTAGCTTTGACGTCACACGCGTGTCTTCGCAGCAGATGGCATCAGCAGCGGCAAAGGCCTCACCAACGCGCGGGGACAGGTCGCCCAGGTTGCCGATGGGCGTGCCGACCACATAGAGTTTGCCCGTATGGGCGCTGTTTTGCGTCATATCAACCTATTCAATCATGCCGCGCTCGAGCGTACCGAGCGCCGCGCGGGCGTCCCATGCTGCAATGCGCTTCTCGGTCTTCCACGTTTGGAAGAACCAACCGGCAGCCGGCGCAAACGAAGCCAGCTGGTTGGCGATAAACACGCGCTCGTAGGCATTGCGGCCCTCGGGCGTAACCGACGAGTTGGCAAAGATCGCCGCGCCCGACCATTCGCCCACCAGCACGGGGAACCCAGTCGAAATCGCTTCTTTAAGCTCGCGCTTGTTACGCGAAATCGCCGTCGTCAGCCCGCGAGGGCTCGTGATGTCGAGCGCATACTCGTCGCGGTAATGGTACAGGTGAAGGTCCATGTAGACGTTCTTGTACTTGGCGCCGCGCATAAAATGCTTCCACTCGCTGGGATGCCCCGACGACGAGAAGACGACGATCTTATCCTCGGGCATATACGAACGAACGAGCTCGTAGGCATCGCGATAGAAATTGCGCAGGTAGTGAGCAGGAATGCCATCCGTCATGGTGAAGAGGCTCTTGCGAACGCTCATCTGCGGCGTGTCCAGCAGCTCAATGCCCAGCAGGCTCTCGGCCTCGCCATAGCGATCGGCCAAGCGCTCGAGCACGTCGAGTGCGACATGACGGCCGTTGGTGGACGAATGCCACTCGGCGACAGCCTCCGGCGTGGTGGGCGAATCGTTGGAATCGCCCTGGCCACCGGGCACGGTTGCCAGATCGAGCAGCACGCGGATATCGTACTTGACAGCCCACTCAATCGCGCGGTCGATGTAATCGACAACCGATATGTAGGAGGCATCGGACTCCTGTGAGCCAAAGGCATACCAGGGCACCGGCAGACGCACGGCATTGAGACCGATCTGCGCCATGCGGCGAAAATCGTCCTCGCTCACAAACGTCTCGTAATGACGACGCATGCGCTCGTTGTAAGCGGCGGTACCCATGGCCTCCTGCAGCTCGGCTGCGTTGGATGCGCCGGTCGCCGCGTACAGCGACGGGGTCACCCAAGGCTCGGGAATAAACCAGCCAGAGAGATTAACGCCGAGTATCCTCTCCATCACTGCCCCCTTCGGATCATGCAGGTCGAACCCGCATCGTATTGCATAGGATAAGTATCGTTTTGAGTATACCCGCGTGTGCGGACAGGCGACCGAACGGTCTGCAAAGTGACGCGAAAGTGGGAGGAATGTCTGGGGCGGGCGGGCTCGGAATGGTGCGACGAGGTGTGTACGCGCGCCGGAGGCAGGCACCGGAAAGTGTGTCCCGTTCTGAGCCCTTATTCTGGGACGCAGTTTCCGCAGAACCCTACATAAAAGAAAAGGACCCCTTTGCAGAGGTCCTAGTCAATTCAAGGTGGCGGGGAAGGGAATCGAACCCCTGACACGAGGATTTTCAGTCCTCTGCTCTACCAACTGAGCTACCCAGCCATTTGAGGTGTGCCTTGTTTCAAGGCTTGATTAGTATAACCAAGGACGCGTTCCGGTCAACCGAGAATTTTAAAAAAGTTTTTGAGCACAGCCTCGGTTCTATAAATCGGCACGTCAGAGACATCAGCCGGCAGCAAGAAGTTTTTCGCTCAGAGCCGCACGGGCAAACTCACTTGGCGTCATCCCCTCGGCAGCCGCCCGTCGACGAATGGCCTCCTTCATTCCCAGAGGAATCTTGACCGACAACGTTGCCGTCCCCTCACCTGAGAGCGGGGGCCGTCCATGCACGATCCCACCAACGGTATGTTCGCCATCCGGAAACTCTCCGCGCTCGTACGACTCGCACCACGCGTCAATCATTTCATCCGTTACAACCTGACCTTTAGCGGCCGTATACGTCTTGCCCATCATCGACCCCTTTGCCGAGCCCGTTCAATCTCCTGCCAAAATTTCTTCTGGACTGGAGACAAGGCATGAATGATAAGCCACCCACGGACAAGCTCGACCGCGACAAGCTCCACGCTTCGTCCGTCTGGGAGCCATCCAATCGCAAGCCATCTCGGCGGCTCGTCCTTCGACTCGCGACGAATGCACTCAGTAACCGCAAGCCAAGCGCTAAGCACCTGCTTTTCCGTCAGGTGCTTTTTAGCGTTGGGATGGATCTCAACATCCATGCATCTTCTCCTCCATCTTACCCAATTTCGTATGACGAAAGTCCGCTGTCGCCAATTCTTAAGCCGGCACGCGTTGGAGAGCAGGGGTCGAAACAATGATTGAAGGACGCTCTAGTACGGCCCAGGCGCCGGGGCAGGAGCACATACGCCAGGGACGTACGTTTTCATAGCATACGAGGACATAGCCACGTGCATCGATAAAGGCGATGTCGATGGGATAGGCCATAAAACACGTGTGGACCGAAGAGCAGCGTGGAAACGCCATGACGAGCGGCAGGCCGTTGGCGGCAACCGGACGCCGTCCCAGCATGCCGCGCAGGCGCACGACAAACGACTCCGCCACCGCAAACTCGGCCGGCGTCCAACCCAGCCTATTGAGTGCCCGCGCGTAGGCGATGTAGGACGAGACCGCGGTCACATGACCACCCCCGGGCGCCATGGATCGACCGTCACCGCGCGCTCGTGCGACAACGTTGTCGGCGCCCCCAGCGGAACGCCAGCGATGCTGAGAGAAGTCGGCCACGGCTCATAGTGCATGGTGCAGGTGTAGGTCCTAAACGTACCGGATAGGGAGAGCAGGCCACCATCCGATGCCTCCGCGCCTTGCTCGCTCGACACTTCGATCTGCAAGTCATAGCCCTCCATGGCATTCAGAATTTGAGTCTGAACCGTCGCCGAGGCATCGGCAGAGCTTTCGTCGCCCTCCCCCTCCGACGCCACGGCGTGCGCCAACACGATGTCGGGCACCACGCGGTCGAAGCGCGCGACAGCGCTGGCAAAGATCATGACGTTGTACACGATGAGTGCCAGCACCAGCAAAACGGGCGTAACCACTGCCATCTCGACCGTCGCCTGGGCGCGCTCCTCGCACAGGCGCGTGCGGATGCCCATTACGACCCACCGCCCAGGGCACCCGCCAGTGTGGTGACATCGACGGTAAGTGGGATGGAACCGCCGCCGGGCAGCGGAATCTCCGCAAGCGTGAACGTCGTGCCGCTGATGGTGCGTTCGACTTGATATTCCAACGCCTCGCAAAGCGCCTTGGGATCGGTCACGCCCAACGGAATACTTCGCAGCTTGTCTTGCGCTTGAGAGAGACCGGCAATGTCAGACCCCGGACTCTTAATGACGTTGGCGGAATCGGTCAGCACCGGCTTTCGCAGGCGCAAGTCGCACGGCTCCAGACCCAACGCCGCCACGGACGCCGAAACGGTATCGCCGAGCCACGATGCAATGGAGCCCAACGCGCCGCTGCCCCCTCCTAGGCCTTTAATCATCTCGTCCATAAGTTCGTCGGCCGGACCTTGGATGTCTCCGTATCCCACAAGCAGCCGTCCCCAAACATCCATGACGCCATCGAGTACGCCGGCAACGCCACCCGAGCGTTCCTTCAATGTCGAGAAAAATCGCGAAAGCACGTTGTTTTGCGCCGTCGCCTCATCGGGCGCCAGCACCGCGGCAGAGATGGCACCGCGATCGCCAAGCCTGACTGCCGTGTTAAACGAAGAGTTGAGCTCATCGGGGCTCGAGATGGCGCCCGAAACCGCAAAGGCAACCACGCCGTTGCGACCGGGCGGAGCGATACGCGGACGCTCGCCCGAAAGCGCTTTAATGGCCTGGTCAAACGCATTGCTCACACGGTCGGTCTCGTCTTCGGTCTGACGTTCGAGCTCGAGCTCTTTGTTGCGGCATTCGACGTAGCCTTCCAGGGCGTTTTTAAACTTGTCAAAGTGATACTCGAAGCCGTTTTCGATAGAGGTTGAAGGCGCCGCAACAGCACCAAGCGACGAAACGCCAAAATGGCATTTGCTGCATTTATCCTGTCCATCGTAATCGGCAACCGAAGCAAATCCGCTCGGCGTCCCTTTCTTATAGTTAGGGCAGGTCGTCCCGTAATGCAGATACGCCTTGCCATCGTTCACGCTCGTCGGCCACACCGCATCGGTATAGAGCTCCGTCGCCCGAACCTCATCAGAGCTGCGCGGCAACAGTGGAATATAGGAGGAAACCCTGTCTCCGTTCTCGGTTATATATGCCCGATCGACCTCCGCACTCGCATAGGTATAAAACGCCTTACGCGCCGCAGACTCTGCCCTCATCTCGACACTCGAGCCGTGGGGCTTCTCATTTGTCAGACGCCAATGGTAGTAGTCCTTCGCGCGATCAAGGGCAACTTGAGGCTCCCACGTAACGCTCGATGAGTAATGCGGATTTTGAACACCGGAGAGATCCGTTAGGCTTTTCGCGCGCTCCCACATACACGAACAGCTGCCGACCGAACCTTTATCCGATCCACCGCAATCCGCTAGCCAGGCACGCTCCTTTGCCTTCGCCGTCTCCTCCGATGCTTTTTGTAGCTCCTCGGCCGCGCGCTCCAGATCTTCCGACGCATCTTTAATGGCATCGGTCGAGATCTCGGAACCCTCGAGCGCAACAAAATCAGACTCGGATGTCCTGGGCACGGCAAGCGCCGTACCGGTATAGGTCACACTATCGGTATCCTGCGCCGACACCGCCTGCGTGGCACGCGCGGCGATCAGATACGGCAGAGCCGTCTCGATTTTCTGTAAGCCTTCCGATGCGCTTTTGGCAAACTTGTTGCGCGTTTTAATGATCTCAATCCCGGTGTCGACCATATTGCCGGCAACTGGTTCGGCACCCGGGATGAGGATGGCGACCAGGCCCGTCCCGATCGTGGCAAACCCCGCCAGCCCCAGACTCAAGATGCTCGCATCAACCACCGTGGCAGCCGTGTGATAGGACGACACTACGTTGGCACCCGCCAGCGCGCCGCTATCGGCCGCCACCTGGGTATCCCCGGCACGCGACATGCTCCATATCGCCGCCGTCGACGAAAACAGCAGCGTGAGCACCACCAAGATGACCACCGCAGAGGAGAGCGTGGTGTAGGCACCGTCTTCGATAAACAGGTCGATACCGGCTCGACCCATAAAGCCACCTCGCTTGCAATGGCAACTCGGACGGCGCGTCAAAACGCGTCTAGACCAGAAACGCTTAATCCCATGTAGCAATCCACGAATCATAATCTCCCTCCAGCCATTCGGGACGCGATTGATACGAGACATCGACCTTGAGCTCAACGTAGCCGCCCTCGGCGGTACCACCCATAGCCTGCGCAAACGCACCGATCACGGGCAACGGCTTGACCTCGCCGGAAACGGACACGGACGAGACGCCACCCGCACCGGCCCGGCCAAGCTCGATATCCCACGACAGCGGCCCGCCGGCATGAAAAATCGAAACGTTGGGCACTGCGGCAAGCCGGCGGCGGGTGAACTCCTTAAGATCGTCGTCCTCCGCCGTCGTCGTGGTCATGAGCCGCGCGGTCTCGGCGGCGGCAGACTCCATGACCGCGCGCGTATAGAGCAGGCACACCGGTTGCAGTGCGAGAAGGATGAGCGTCAGAAACGTCGGCAGCAAAAAAGCGGCCTCGACCGTAGACTGCGCCCGGTCCTCGCGCGCGATATCAATACAGCGCGATGTCCTTAGCACCCGCAGCAGCGTCGACAACCGATGTCGAGGTGACGCCGTGAGACGCCGCCCGCTCGACCAGCGCCGCCAAGCGCCCATCGGTGCCAGCACGCCAAAGTCCCGCAATCGCCAGCACGATCGATAACAGCGCCACCGTGACGATGGCGTATTCCACAGTCGCTTGGGCAACCTCCTCACGCAGAACGCCATGCATTTCACGACCCCTCCTTTGAGCTTATTGTTTGCGGGACCAGGCGCACGGCGCGCAGACGACACGAAGCATCGCCAGTATCCGCAGCAACCGTCACCATATCGACCCAGCCGCGTCCGTCACGCACGATGGCGCCCCACACGTTTCCCTTGATGTCGAGATAGCCGCTCAGAGCAAGTTGCGCCGTGGGTACCTCGCGATAGGAACGCAGCATATCCGCCGCCGCTTCGGTCATCGGTCGGTCCTCGGACCATGCAAGCCGGACCACAATCGCGTTGCCCCCAGGCGAATCCGTCGCAGTGCCAGACCGCTTGTCGAGCGTCCGCAGAAAGGTTTGCGCCGTGACAGCGACATCCGAATCGTCCGCATCTCGCATCTCATCTTTTTGAGACGCCACCGCCGAATCTGAGCCCAAATCGGAGGCGGTCCCAGGACGCTGCTGCCGCGCGGCGTTAAGCCCCCAAAGCACCGCCGCTATCGCCACGGTCAGGCAAGCAAACACCAGCAGCACCCCGACGGGGCGCTCGCCCTCTACAGGCTGTTGATGCCCTCGCTGATAGCGTTCCATAGATCTTGGACCTTGCCCTTAAATGCGACGATGGCGATAATCGCGATCACCACGAGCACGCCGACCAAGATGGCATACTCGGTGGTACCCTGCGCACTCTCCTCCTGCAATAGTTCCTTGGCGCGCTGACGAACATGTGCCGCCCGGCAAAACGCCCAGCCCTGCACCTTGCCAGCAGTGTCAGTCATCGTGTTCATGTATTCCTCCCTACATCATCCCGCCTGCTCCCAGCAGCGGGCCCAATATGGACAGAAGCAACGCCGGCAAGATGAGCGTGCCGGTGGGAATCAGCAGCTTGACGGGCGCACGCTCGATCTCGCGCTCGACCGCGGCGCGATGAGCCGCACGGATCTCGCGACTTTGAGCGGCCAGCGTCTCGGCAAGTGGGGCACCCAGGGCGAGCGCCTGCCCCACCGTGATGGCAAAGGTCTCGAGCGCTCGCACGTCCAGGTCGCGCGCGGCGGCCAACAACTCGTCCTCACGCGTGCCCACGCCCACCTGCCACGCCATGCAGGCGCGCTCAAGGCGAAGAGCCAGCACTGACCGGCGGTTGGCGCAGAAAATCTCAAGCGCCGCATCAAACGAAAGACCGGCCGAAAGACCCAAGCGCACAACATCGATCATCTCGGAAACTTCGCCGAGCGACACTCGCGCCGGGCCGCCCGCTCCAACCGCGCCCTTCACTCGCGCGGTCAGAGCATCGACCACCGAGCGACCCGCGGCAGCGACCAGCACCGCCTCGCGCTTGCAGGCCCCTGCGATCTTGCGTGCATCCGCCCGATCCAAACCCGTCGCGACAAATACACTCAGGGCGCACAGGCAAGCCGCAACTGCAACCGGGGCGCTCATAGCTCCACCCGCATAATGCGCCGGATAACCACCAGGGCAACGGCGTTGAGGGCAAGACCCAGCACCACAGCGCCCGCGCCGGCGGGCGTCGCAAGACCGCGACGAAAATCTGCCGAAAGCAGCGCCAACACCGCGCACATGCCCGCCGGCATCGCCGCGACCATATGCGCAGACATGCGAGCCTGCGACGTCTTAACATCCAGGCGGCGCTTGAGCTCAATGCGCTCCCCCACCATGCTCGACGCCTCGGACAGTAAGTCGGCAAGCGGAGCGCCGGTGCGCTGAGACACCTTAAGCGCCAAGGTCACAAGCGAAAGACCGGGGGCGTCGATACGCACGAGCAAGTCATCGAGCGCGTCGGTCGCCGAGATGCCGCAATCGATCGCCGCCGCCACCCGCAAAAACTCGGTATGCACTGGCTCTTGCGCATGAGCGCCCACAAAGCGCATGCCCTGGGCCAGCGAATGTCCCGAGGCAAGCGACATGGAAAGTGCGGTAAACGCCTCGGGCATTGCCTCTTCTGCATCGTGTTGCTCGCGCCGGCTCTCAAAGCCATCCCAAGCGTCACCAACGGCAAACGGAGCAACAAGTCCCGAGGCAAATCCGAGGGGCGATAACGACACCATCGTTAGTAAAACGCAGCAGACACCGCTCGATAGCAGCAGAAACGCCAAACGTCCCGAAGCATCTTCGATCACGAGGCCAAGGCGATGCGCCGGAGCCAGCGATGCCCACGAACGGGCGATCTTTTTCAGCAGATCGTTTTCCACCAGCTCACGCGGCAGCTTCTCTGCCACCGTCTCGAGCGCCTGACGTGCCAGCTCCGCCGGCGGTACCTGCGGCACACGAGGTTCCGCCCCGCACGCCGTCGCGACAGAAAGCCCTGCCAAGCCCCCTACGACGAGGGGCACAGTGATCTCCATTCGTCCACCTCCTCTTGTGTGAGCGTCCCCGACCGCAGGCCTTCTGCGATAAACGGCGGCTCGCGGTCAAGCGTCCAGGTGCGCTCGGCGGCATCGAACGTCACATAGCGCTCGAGCTCTACGCCACCCGATGCGGCGCGTCGCACCCCCGAATACGAGGAGACGAAACGCCTGCCATCGGCGTGGCGCTCGGACATCACGATGCCGTCGAGCGCCATGGCAATCTGCTCCTCGATGAGCTCGCTCGGCAGATCGGTGCCATAACGTGCAAGCAACGTCAGACGCACCACGGTCTCCTGTTCTGAACCCGCATGAAGTGTGGTGAGCGACCCGTCGTGGCCCGTGTTCATGGCCTGCAACATGTCGCAGCACTCGGCACCGCGCACCTCGCCCACCACGATGCGGTCGGGGCGCATGCGTAGGGCATTAGTTACCAGGTCGCGGATCGTCACCGCGCCCTCGCCCTCAATTGAAGCCTCGCGCGCCTCTAAGCGCACCACGTGCGGATGATGCGCAAACTTGAGCTCGGCAGAGTCCTCGATCGTCACGATGCGCTCGCCGGTGGAAATCTCACATGACAACGCGTTGAGCAGGGTGGTCTTACCAGATCCCGTGCCTCCCGCAACCGCCAGGTCCTGTCGCAGCGACACCGCACACGACAGCAGCTGCGCATACCAAAGCGGCAGCGATCCCAACCCCACGAGCTCGTCCAGCGAGCAGATACGGTCCGAGAACTTTCGGATGGTGAGAATCGGTCCGTCAATCGCCACAGGCGGAATCACCGCGTTGACGCGATAGCCCGTTTTGAGGCGGGCGTTGACGATGGGGCTGCGCTCGTCGATACGGCGGCCAAGTGGCGAGATAATGCGGTCGATAAGCACACGGATCTGCTCATCATCCTCAAACGCATGCTCGATGGGGTACAAGACGCCGCCGCGTTCAAAGAAAGCCGAGCGGCAGCCGTTGATCATGATCTCGGTAACGGTGTCGTCCTCGATGAGCGGCTGCAACGGCCCCAAGCCCACCACGTCATCCAAGATCTCGTCGATGATGGTCTCGCGCTCGGGCGTCGCGAGATCGGTCGACTCCTCAACATTGAGCGCCGCCTCCACCGCAGGACGCAATTCCGAGCGGGCAAGTGCCGGGTCGATATAGGCGCTGATACGCGCCACTTCGTCGTAACCCATGCGGTCCATCACGGCGCGCTTGGTGCGTCGTTTCACCGCGCGGCGACGCCCCGCATCTACAGGCGCTGCCGCCGCTGCAGCGCCGGCAGCCTTAATCCTCGTTTGCAGGCTCATCGCTGATCACCCTCGCGCGACCAGGGAAGGCGGATACGCGGGCGTTCGGTACGCGTTGCACGGTCGGCGACCATATCGCTCCAAGGGCCGACGGCGCACCCCAGTTCCACGAGCATCTCGCGCGTGGCCTCGCGCATGCTAGTCGCAAAAGCGCTGGTCTGCCCCACCGCCTCGTCAGCGCGCCCAAACGCCATGAGCGCGGCGAGATCCTGCCCGCCATCGGCGATACGAATCTTGGAGCTCAACGCACAGGCAATCTCAAAGCGCATGGCGACGTCCTCGTCTGCCCCGCGCGCACCGAACCGGTTGAACACGGCGCTCATGCGCGTGCGCGGCACACCTACTCGACTTGCCAGTTCGATGACGCGCGACGCCGATGTCGCGGACGACACCGCCGCATCGCCAACGACCAGGCAACGGTCGCTCGCCGCCACCGCAGCCGCCACGGCGTCGCCCCAAAAGACCGAGGTATCGATAAAGACCACGTCCGATTCGCGACGCAGAACATCAAGCAGTAGCTCCACCGGACGCGCCATGAGCTCGGCTTGCTCGGGCGCCGCGACGGGACCCCAGAGCGTAACGCCCGGCGCCACGCGCATCGATGTGGCTACGATATCCGGCTCGGTGAGCGTGCCCGCCGCCGACGGCTCGATAAGTGCCGCCATATCGCGCGGAGCATCGACGCCTAACAAGTCGTAAAGGTTTCCAAACATCAGGTCCAGGTCGAGCACGGCGGCACGCAAGCCCAACAGCGACGATGTGTGTGCCATGGTGGCAACGATCGTCGACTTGCCGCAACCGCCCGAACCCGAAATAGCGCAGATGACCGGAGCTCGATGCGGCGGAGCGGCAGCGTCTGCCGGCGGCATCGGAGGCGGCGGGGCGGGCGTCGGTGGCAGCGCCCCCGTCTCCCCCGCCGCAACCACACGCTGCGTCCAAGCCGGCATGGCAGCTTGTTCGGTCTGCGAGGCAGGCTCGTTCTGCGCAATCTGCTCATGCTGCATTAGCGACAACTCGCCGCACCCGGCAAAGCCCTCAACTTCGTCGAGTTCATCCACCAGATTCACGCCGTGCACGTATCCCATATCTACAGCCGGGGAGTCGCCAGCATGCTGCGCCGGCCCTCCAGCGTCATCGCATACAAGGGGGTTCCGGGGGCGCCGACCATGCTCGGCTTCCGCTTTTCCATAATCATCAACACGCGGGCCTCTTGTAGCGCGAGGCGCCCCGGGTTCCCTATCAACAAAAGCATCGGGCTCAATCGTCATGCGCCGATCGGAATCAACCGCTCCCTCGCCCGCACGCCCGTTGCCGCATATACTGTGCGCAGCGATGACCTCGGTCGCCCCCGCGCGAAACAGCCCCTCGATATCCGACGGATCGAGCGCTTCTATCAACACGGCCACGCGACTCACGCGGCCTTCGGCCGTCAGGCGCGCAACAGTCTTGCGCACATCTTCGGTATCAAACAGAGACGCCGCGATGATGGCAGCCCCGCGGCGCGACGGAAACGCCCGCGCCATGGAAACCAGCCCGTCCAGGTCACCCACGCGAAGCACCTGTGCACCCACATCACGGCCCTCGACTTCCCGCTGCAACAGCCCGTAATCGCCGCACGCGCAGCACGCAAGCCAGATCGCCTTCATCACTCGTCGCCTCCGCTCTTTTTGCCGCGCGCCGTGGCGGGAATCGTCAAGCTGACCGTTCCCTTGCCCGAGGCTCCCAGCAGTTCCTTGACGTCTTCGGGGTCAGCCGCCAGCGTCACCCATTCGATCTTGCCCTCGCGCGTGGAACCGGAATCCTCACTGGTATCGATCACGTACGCGCCGCACAGCCGATCGGTTACGCCGTCTTTTTGCACGTACACGTCCACGTAGCTGCCCACGCCCGCAGCACCGCCGACCGAGTGCTCGGCATCGACCGCCACCGAAACGGCGACCTTGCCCTTAGGTACCTCGAGCATGTGGCTCTCGGCCTTGGTGTAGACATTGCAGATCACGGCGTTTTTGGGAATACGCGAAGTCGTCACGTCGCCGCGCACCTGGCGTAGCTCGGTCGCCGCGTCACGCGGCAGCAGACTCGTCAGCCACTCCTGGGTTATGACATTGGTCTCATCGAGGGTCTCACCCACATCGATATCGCGCGCCGCGACGCACACCTCGACGCGATCGCCGCCGTACTTGGCCAGCATCTCGGCCTGAGCCTGTTCAGCCTGCGAGCGAATCGATGATGCGTAGACCATGCAGAGCAGCGCTGCGAGCACGCCTGCAATCAGACTGATGGCGATGCGCTTGCTCTTGTTCACGGCCGCTCCTCTCAAGGTAGCACCGGGCGGATGCCCGTACCACCATTGTCCGAGCGGGCAAGCAGCAAAACGACGCGATCGCAATCTTTGTTTTCGATGTCAAACCAATCGCTGACCAAAAGCTGACCAGCCCGTCAAGCTCGTGGCAAGGTTTTGGTCAGCACGTCAGCAAACTGTATGTTTCGAGGCTTTTCCGCAGCAAAAAGCCGTCTCCCGAACAGTTGGGAGACGGCTGTCATAGGAAAAATCAATTACAGATGGACATCGGGATCGAGCATTTGAGCGCTCACGCGCATGGATGACGCCAGGTTTTGGAACGTTTCCAGACGCAGGCTGTCGATCTGCCCGGCGTCCTCGGCCTCGCGAACGGCGCAACCCGGCTCATGGACATGCGTGCAATCGCCAAACCGGCACGCACGCGATGCCTCGACAATCTCGGGAAAGGCGCGCGCCAGACCCCGCTCGTGACCCACGAGCGGTAGGCTGCGCAGGCCCGGGGCATCGGCGATCACGCCGGCGTCGCCCGGCAGCGTCACCATCACGCGCGCGACGGTAGTGTGACGGCCCTGGTCGTCGCGTTCGCGCACACCGCCGGTCGCCAACGTATCGTGGCCCAGCAGCGCATTGAGCAGCGTCGACTTGCCGGCACCCGACTCGCCCAGAATCATGGCGCAGCTCCCGGCAGGCACGCAGGCACGGACCTCGTCCAGGCCGCGGCCCTCGGCAGAGGACGTCACGATCACGCGCACGTCCGGACCCACCAGGCGGCGCACGCGGTCCAGATCGCGCTCGAGCTCCTCGGCATCGCAGCGGTCAGCTTTGGTGAGTACCACCACCGGCTCGGCATCGCAGTCGAGCACCAATACCAGCGAACGCGCCACGCGGTCGAGCAGAACCTCGCCGGCACCGAGCGCCTGCACGATTAGCACGCTATCCACGTTGGAGCAGAGCACCTGGCGCTCTCCGCGGGCTCGGCCGCGCCAACGCTCAAAGCTCGTACGGCGCGGCAGCACGCACTCAATCACACCCATATCGTGCCCGGGAGCGCGGCGCACCGCCACACGGTCGCCCACGGCAGGCAGAAGGACCTCGTCCTCGCCGCGCGACTTGGCAAACCCCACGGCATGCTCGGCGCGAAAGGTATCGTCAGCGGTCGCCACCAGTGGAAACCCGCGATCCAAGCGCACCACGGCGCCAAGCTGCATCTGCTCGGGCTCCTCGGCATGTGCGCAGAAATCATCAAAGGCAGTCTGCTGAGCTTCATCGATCGGCAGGTCATCGAACGCCGGAACGTCCTGCAGCGCGTCGAGTCCCGGCACGCTTGCCAGCAGCTCCTCAGCAGATGCGGGAGCCTCGGTCGCGAGCTTCCGACGACGATCACGCTTAGCCCGCGCCCCCGTCGTCTTTTTCTTCGCCTTAGCCTTAGCCTTGCCCACAGATGCCTCCCAGCACAAAACCACACAACTGAGCAGGTATTTTACCCACAAAAAAGAGTCGGCCGAGCAAATGCTCGACCGACTCACACACTTTCCCTCAGCCCTTTATCATCCGCGCGGGAGAAAAGCCAGCAAGGATACCGCAGGGCCCGCCCCGGAAGCCCTTTCTCCCGAACGATCCCGCAGCGCGAAGCGCGAGGACCAGTGAGGGAGAAAGGGCGTGGGGTGGGCCCGGACGAGTACGTTACTCTTTCTCCACGGCGCGCATGATCGCCTTGTAGATCTCCATCAGCGGGATGATCAGGAAGGCCAGGCCCAGGGCAGCAACAACGCCCTTGAGCTCAAGCGTCACGGGGCCAAAGAACATCTCGGCAAGCGTCGGCTGCACGGTTACGATCACCGTCAGCACCAGCGCCAGCGCGGCGGAAGCCCACAGCCACTTGTTTTGCTTCTTCATGGTGAACAGCGACGCACGACGGCTGCGCATATTGAAGCAGTGGAAAATTTCGACCATGTTGAGCGTGATGAACGCCATCATCACGCCTTCCTCGTCGGCATTGCCGGCGATCATATCGGCGATGTGGATGTAGCCCATGTCAAAATACACGCCCACAAAGAAGCTCGCCAGCACCAGCGCGGTGATGATTAGGCCCTGGACCACGCAGTCCAGACCCATATGTCCGGCAAAGACACCGTCCTTGGCGTTGCGCGGCTTGCGCTTCATGATGTCGCCCTCGGCATCCTCCATGCCCAGCGCGAGCGCGGGGAAACAGTCGGTGACCAGGTTCACCCACAGCAGCTGCACCGGCTGGAAGATGGTAAAGCCGATGAGCGTGGCGATAAACACCGAGAACACCTCGGCAAGGTTGGCCGAAAGCAGGAACTGGATGACCTTGCGGATGTTGTCGTAGATGCGACGGCCCTCTTCGCAGGCGCCGATAATGGTAGCGAAGTTGTCATCGGCAAGTACCATGTCGGCGACGTTCTTGGTGACATCGGTACCGGTGATGCCCATGCCCACGCCGATGTCGGCGCGCTTGATGGACGGAGCGTCGTTGACGCCGTCGCCAGTCATGGCCACGATCTGGTCGCGCGACTTCCAAGCCTCGACGATGCGGGTCTTGTGCTCGGGCTGGACGCGGGCGTACACGCCGTAATCCTCGATGTGCGCGTCGAGCTCCTCGTCGCTCATGCGATCGAGGTCGGCACCGGTGATGGCCTGGCTGCGATCGGCGACGATGCCCAGCTGCTTGGCGATGGCCACGGCGGTGTCGATATGGTCACCCGTGATCATGACGGTGCGAATACCGGCATCGTGGGCCTCGCGGATGGCGTCGGCGACCTCGGGGCGGACAGGGTCGATCATGCCGGACAGGCCGCAGAAGACCAGGTCGTGCTCGAGCGCAGCGGGGCTGCAGTCGCTCGGGACCTCGGTGTAGGTGCGGCTTGCCAGCGCCAGCACGCGCAGGGCCTCGTCGGCCATGGCCTTGTTGGCGGCCACGAGCTCGGCACGGCGCTCCTCGGTCAGGGGGACGACCTTATCGCCCTCGTAGATATGGGTGCACAGGCCGATCACCACGTCAGGCGCGCCCTTGGTGTACTGCTCATACTCGCCGTCAAGGGTCTCGACGACCACGGACATCATCTTGCGGCCCGAGTCAAACGGGGCCTCGCCCACGCGCGGGTGCTCGGCAGTCAGGCCAGTGAGGCCCGCCTTGCCGGCATCGTTGACGAGCGCACACTCAGTCGGCTCACCCACGGCCTCGCCCAGCTCCTCGTCCCACTGAGCATCGGAGCACAGCGCCATGCCGGCCAGGAACTTCTCCTTGGGCGCAGCGAGCTCGTGCTTGACGACGGTCATCTTGTTCTGGGTAAGGGTACCGGTCTTGTCGGAGCAGATGGTCTGTGTGCAGCCAAGGGTCTCGACAGCAGAGAGCTTGCGGATAATCGCCTGGCGCTTGGCCATCTTGGTCACGCCAAGCGAAAGGACGATGGTCACGACGGCAACCAGGCCCTCGGGGATGGCGGCGACGGCGAGCGAGACGGCAACCATAAAGGTGTCGAGCAAGGCGGTCGGATCGGTAAGAACGTTGCCCACGCCGTGGCGGATGATATCAACGCCAAAGATGACGACGCAGATGACGATAACCATAATGGTGAGGATGCGGCTGAGCTCGGCGAGCTTCACCTGCAGCGGCGTGAGCTCTTCCTTGGCCTCGGCCAGGGCGCCGGCGATCTTGCCCATCTCGGTGTTCATGCCGGTGCCGACCACGACGGCGCGACCACGGCCGTACACGACGGTGGAGCCCATATAGCACATGTTCTTACGGTCGCCGAGCGGCACGTCGTCGGTGCCGGCGACGAGCTCGATCACGTTGGCATGCTTCTCGACGGGCACGGACTCGCCGGTGAGCGCGGCCTCTTCGATCTTCATCGTGGCGCTCTCGAGCACGCGGCAGTCGGCCGGGACGGAGTCGCCCGCCTCGAGCATGATCACGTCGCCGGGCACGAGCTCGGCGCTCGGCAGGTGCACGAGCTTGCCGTCGCGTAGCACCTTGGACTGCGCCGCACTCATCTCCTGCAGGGCCTCGAGGGCCTCCTCGCTCTTGGCTTCCTGGACCACGCCCAGCACCGAGTTGACGATAACGACGAACATGATGATGGCAACATCGGCAAAGTCGGGCTCGCCCTTGACCATGCCCGTGAGCGCACTGATGACGGCGGCAACGATCAGCATGATGACCATAGGGTCAGCCATCTGTTCAAAGAAACGCTTCCACAGCGGCGTCTTCTCAGCTTCCTCGAGCTTGTTAGGGCCTGTCTTGGCGAGGCGCGAAGACGCCTCGTCGTTGCTCAGGCCGAGGTTCTCATCGACACCTTGGTCGCTGAGCACCTCCGCCGCGGCGGACAGGTATTCCTTTTGCATATAGAGTCCCCTCCTGGGATTCGGGCCACTCAGCAGATTGATGCCCGATCATAATTCCCAGGAGAAGGGCAAGGGCTCATCAAGGCTGCCGTGCTGAGCGGCAGTTGATAGTGGAGCTATGGTACCCCAAAGCGACGCGTCTAGCCAAAACAATCGGTTTGGAAATATGGTCCGCACGCAACGGTGCAGACCGTGTGATGCTCAACATTGGTAAAACGTTTTTTCTTCGGCACATCGCCAAACTGACATATCGCCCAGATAGCAGCGGTTAGAGCGGTTGGTAAATTTTTTCATATACCGTTTATCCCGCAAAAAATGAACTTCTAATTCGGCATACGGTCGATTTTATGGGGTATTCGGTCAGCATTTCGTTATAATCAACACGGTTTTATTTCTTATGGTTTATCTATCAGCGCAAGACGATGTCAGATGGAGGTCTGAATGTACAAGCGCACTAAGATTGTATGCACCATGGGTCCCGCCTGCGATAGCGACGAGACCATCCGCGAGATGATCAAGGCGGGCATGAACGTCGCCCGTTTTAACTTCTCGCACGGCTCCTACGACGAGCACCACGGTCGCATCGAGCGCGTCCGCCGTATTTCCAAGGAGCTCGGTCTGCCCGTCGGCATCCTGCTCGACACCAAGGGCCCCGAGGTCCGCACCGGCCTTCTGGTCGACGGCAAGAAGGTTGCCGTCAAGACCGGCGATAAGATCGTCGTCACCGCTCAGCCTACGTCCGAGGATTTCCACGGCACCGCTGAGCACATCTCCCTCGACTACCTGGCTCTGCCCTCCGAGGTCGAGAAGGGCTCCCTCATCCTGATCGATGACGGCCTGGTTGCCCTCGAGGTCGAGTCCGTCGACGGCCAGGACATGACCTGCGTCGTCAAGAATGACGGCCTGATCGGCGAGCGCAAGGGCGTCAACATGCCCAACGTCAACATCTCGCTGCCCGCCATCACCGAGCGCGATCGTCAGGACATCCTCTTTGGCCTGACCGAGAACATCGACTACATCGCCGCTTCCTTCATCCGTGACGGCGAGTCCGTCCGTGGCATCCGCAAGCTTTGCCGCGAGAACGGCGGCGAGCACGTGACGATCTTCCCGAAGATCGAGTGCGCCCTGGGCGTCGAGAACTTTGACGAGATCCTCGAGGCTTCCGACGGCATCATGGTCGCCCGTGGCGACCTGGGCATCGAGATCAAGCCCGAGCTCGTTCCCCACATCCAGAAGGAGATCATCGCCAAGTGCAACGCGGCCTACAAGCCCGTCATCACCGCTACGCAGATGCTCGACTCCATGCAGCAGAACCCGCGCCCGACGCGCGCCGAGGTTGCCGACGTTGCTAACGCCATCTACGACGGCACCGACGCCGTCATGCTCTCTGGCGAGTCCGCTGCCGGTAAGTACCCGGTCGAGGCCGTCAAGATGCAGGCCAGCATTGCTCTCGAGACCGAGAAGTACCTCCCGGCCCACGCTCCGCTCGAGGTTCCGGCCGATGCTCACGGCACCCGCGTTGTCAACAACGTTGTGGGTATGTCCGCTGTGAACATGGCCACCACCGTTGGCGCCAAGTGCATCACCGTGCCGACGACCACCGGTCGTACTGCTCGCCTGATCTCGCACTTCCGTCCCAACATGCCGATCTGCGCGTTCTCCCGCCACGAGTGGGCCGTCCAGCAGATGATTATGTACTGGGGCGTTATCCCGCATCAGGCCGAGATTACCCAGGGCACCGTCAACGGCACGATCGTCAAGGCGATCGAGACCGCTAAGGAGCTCGGCTACGTCGAGGCTGGCGATTTGACCGTCGCTACCGCCGGCGATCCCCGCATGAGCGTCCAGCTCGAGGACAAGGTCTCCTCGACCAACGTCGCTTACGTCGCTCAGGTGCGTTAAGTCGTACTTGCAAGCATGTTTGCATTGCAAAGGGCCCGGAAGGCTTCGCCTTCCGGGCCCTTTTTCTGTGTCAATGCCGGCACACGGCAAAACACGCACCCATTTCTTTACCAAAAGCGCGAAATCCACCTTTCGAGGCCCAAAAATAAAGTCCCAAGCGCTAAAAGTGTTCGCCCGATGGCGAAACCACACCTTACCCGACGCTGCTAAATCGTTTTAGCAAGAGCTAGATCGACCGCGTTTTCGGAAGTATGCGGCAAATTCTGAGACCTCCGAGCACACCCCGTTTTTTCGCAACAAAATGCCTGATAAACTGGCCTCAAAAGCCAGGTCTGCTCACAGGGTTCAGATTTTGCCGCATACTTCCGAATTGACGCTGGCATCGCACGGTCCAAAAGCACATTTCGACCAGGAGGATATCATGGACCTGACGCTATGCGGTCAATCCGCTTTTTACTATCACCGTATCCCGCCGCAGGTATTAGGGCTTTACCCCGCCATTAGCCTTGGCAATATGGATCGCAGATGTTGCGGCCTCGGAAGTCATGCAGTTGTAAAAGACCTGCTTCATGCACCGCTTCACAGGCTTGTATTCACTCGAGCACAATCCGGGTCGCGAAGCCTGTTTAAATCGCACCTCCTGACCCAAGAGCCGCCTCCCGGGTCGTTTAGGCAAACTGAACATGGATTTGATGTCACGTCGCCCGAGTTTACGCTGCTCAGCCTTGCTACGCAGGTCTCACGCAACCAGTTACTCATGGCTTGCTACGAGATGTGCGGCTCCTTTGCAGTGTTTACGCCCTGCGAGCGAACGCAACAACAACTCGATGAAGCCATTTCGCTTAAGCTCATTCCACCCAACTGCGGTTGGGAGCGTGTTGTCGACACCAAGGGCAATGACACCAATTTGTGGAAGCGCCCGCCGCTCCTCAGCGCGGCGGATATCGCCGCGTTCGCCAAGCAGGCTGCAGGCCTGCGCGGCGTTAAACAACTGCGCTGGGCGGCCGAGCACATGACGGGGCAGACCGCCTCGCCCTTCGAAGTACAGACCTCCATGCTTGTCTCGCTCCCCCGCAACGAGGGCGGCATGGGCATCAACATCGCAAACAACGTGCGCATCCCACTCAGCGACGCCGCGCGCTCACTGTATGACAAAACCTGCTGCTACGCCGATATCCTCATCGAGAGCAACACCGACAGCATGGGCGTCATCTTGGAATGCCAAGGCCGCTCCGCCCACGATGGCGAAGCCGCAAGTCTCTCCGATGCCAAGCGCACCACCGCCCTCACAAGCATGGGCTATGACGTTATCC
Organism: uncultured Collinsella sp.; assembly: GCA_900540875.1. Classification (GTDB taxonomy): domain Bacteria; phylum Actinomycetota; class Coriobacteriia; order Coriobacteriales; family Coriobacteriaceae; genus Collinsella. The sequence goes on along the minus strand of UQHT01000024.1, from coordinate 15,542 downwards.
AGATAACCTATGAGCAAATCAAAGACACGAAGAGCTTTAACAACATCGCCGAACTCATCCATAAAAAGGCAGGGCTCCCCTACATCCCAAAGACCGATCAGGAACGCACCACCGAAGATGCCCTGCGGCGGGAGCTATTGGTCGATTGGGATGAGCTGTTCGCCGTCAAGCCGGCCAGCTAGCAGCTAGTGATCAGAGGGACTGCGGGGACGTCAGAAGCGGCAACGCGAGTCGCAAAGCCCACCTCGGTCAGCTCGATGACCTCGGTAAACGTTGCATCGAAAAACTCCTCAGTTAGCAGGCGGTATGGCGGATGATCGGGCTCACCGGGGTTTTCGCGCACAATCTCGTGCATAACGCCGATGGTCTTGAGCGCATACTCCTTATGGATGGGATACTGCCCAAAACGTGCCGCAGCGGTATACAGACGATCGGTCGCACGCGGGATGGAAACAATGCCGAGCGTCTTACCAAACCAGTCAAAATCGCCCTGCTTTTTAATGCGGAATTCCTCGCACGGCTTGCCGCCGTGCGCCTCCAGGTACTGATTCACGCGCGTATTCCATACGGTATCGGCCACCAGATGCGACCAGACGCCCAGCGTTAAATCGAGCAACGACTGCGCCACATCTTCGGACGCAAGCGAGAACTCACAGGCGCCGGGACCGGCAACCGGCTCGGCATCCTTGTAGCGCTGGGGATAGTGCACGCGGTTCAGTCGCTCGCGCTCCTCGATAATCGAGGTCGCCGCGGCTGGCGCACCGGTGGGCGAACTTTTAAGCAGCGGCGTCACATAGGTATCCCAGAACTCGTGCTCGCGTGGTTTGGGGATAGGCTCGGGCTTAGCAAAGTGCGTGATGCGGTACGGGATGGGATCGGCAATGCCGGGAACCATGTAGCCCACAAAGATGTCCGGAACCACGCAGCCAAACAAAAAGGCATTGCGGTCGCGCACGCTATCGGCAAGCACGCTAGCACGTGTCAGCAAGCGCTCCGTTTGAGCGATATGAATGTTCCAGCTTGGCATAGCCACCCCCATAAAAAACCTGGATAACTATACCATCACGGCAAAGCCGCGCGGGCGGCTACGCATCCTCTACGCAGCAACTATTCCGCAGCACCGCTCTCGGTTCCATACGACGGCGAAGGCGCCTCGACCACATGGTGATATCGATCGATATAGATGGCACGGGCCCCCAAGCGGCGCACCAAATCTTGATGGTGCGTACTCATCAAAACCGTCTTACCGGCAGCAACGTAGGCCAGCAAAAAGTTGACTACGATGTCGCACGAATCCTCATCGAGCCCGTTGGTGGGCTCATCGAGCACTAGGATATCGGGGTTCATCGACACGACCGCAGCCAGCGCAACGCGCTTCTTTTGCCCGCCCGAAAGCTGATAGGGCGAGGCATCGACCAGATCGGCAACCTGGAACAGCTCCATAGCATCGCGGACGCGGCGCTCGAGCTCGTCTGTCGGCAGCCCCATCTGCGCGGGGCCAAAAGCAACTTCCTCGCCCACCGTAGCGCAGAACAGCTGGGCGTCGGCATTCTGGAACACAAAGCCCACGCGCTGATGGAACCGCTGAGCGGCCGCGGAATCCCTTAGAAACGCCGCATCGATCACGTGCCCGCCAAACAGGTATATCCCTGCGTCCGCGAGTTCAAGGCCGTTAATAAGGCGCATAATCGTCGTCTTACCGCAGCCGTTGGGACCGAGTAGGGCAACGAGTTCACCACGATCGACCTGCAGCGACACACCATCGACAACCGTATGCCCCGCATAGGAGAACACCACGTCGCGCAGCTCGATGAGCGGCACGACCTCGGCGCCGCCCGCACCGTTCGTGCCCGCCGCACTATTCATATCGATCGTCAAAACGTCGCCCTTCCCTATTTGCATCCCCAGTCGGAACCAGCAGCGCCTACAGCACGGCGCACAACACTGCCAGCAGCGCCACGCCGGCCGCATAGACCGCATCACGCCAGCCAAACCCAGCGCGTGCAGGCGCCGGATACGCACCGGCAAAGCCGCGGCAAAGCATAGCCTCATCCATCGCGCGGCTGCATTCCATCGCCTTGATAAAGGTCATGCCCATGATACCCGCCAGCGAGTCGGTACGCGAAAAACCCGCAGGTGCACGGCCAACGCTGCGCAGCATGACCGATTCGCACAGATCGTGCGCCGTGCGTCCCAGCACCTCGATATGCTTGAGCGCCATATCAAACGTAAAGATAACTTCGTCGGGTAGATGTAGCATCTTGAGCGCCGCCGACATGCGGCTCCACGTGAGGGTCCACGAAACACCCAGCACCAGCGACACATTAATAAACGTCTTGAGCGCGATCTTGAGCATGGCACCCGTGGCAGACGCGCCCAGCAACAGGGCAGGCAGTGCCAGAACCACCGCGAGCCCCGCAGCGCCAAGCGCCGGCACAAAGGTTGCCCGCAGCCCGCGTACGGGGCGCACGGCAACGAGCACCAGCGCGATAGCCGCCATCAACATGAGGTACAGCGGGCTCTGCGTCAGGCACACACACAGAACGCAAACGAACATCCCTACCAAACGCACCGGGGCCGAAACGGAAGAAAGGGCGCGGTCGATTATCGACCCGCCCTTGTGTGCGCCGCCGCCCAGGCGAACCCGCTCAAGCAGGCTCGCCAGGTGCAGGACGTTCTTTTGCATCACACGATGTCGAGCCCCCGCGGGCTCGTAACGCTGCTCGACCGCGAGCCAGCTAGGCAGCTCGGCTATTGCCATGAGCACCGCTTTCCTTGACCGTCAGCGAGAACAGGCGGAATGCGATGGTGAGCACCGCCACGCCAATCACGCCCGAAAGGATATACATCGCGGCCTGGCCGGCAAAGCCAAGGCCCTGCTCCTCGGAATAGGCCTGCAGATAATCGCCCGTGGGCAGGGCATCGGCAAAGGTCGGGGTATCGAGACCGACCGAAGCCTGCAGGCTGTCGTCGCCAGCCTCTTGAACGGCGGTCGCGGCGCCCTCGGCGTCCCACTCGCCCCATGCGTCACCTGTGGCCAACAGGCCCAGCGGCGTGGCCACGACAAGCACGGCGACCAGGATGAGCGTGGGGACCAGCGAGGTCTTCTTGGTGGCAGCGCTCTCGGCGGCAAGCTGGCCATCGACGGCCTCGGGACCGACGATAACGCTCGGCGCCGTCTTCTTAATGAAACCGTAGATGGCGGCCGTCGCTACGCCCTCGACCACGCCGGCAACCAGCATATGCGGGATCAACATTGCCGGAATAGCCACGGACAGCGGGAAGGGGCAGTACAGCGGAGCACCCGAGGCGTTGGTGAAGAGCATCGGCTGAATGCCAAACTCGATCGCCGCGCACAGGGCCGCCAGACACAGGCCGACCCAACCGCTCACGATGGCAGAAACCGAGGTGCCCCAGCTCTTGTCGTGCAGACGGCTGTTGAGCGCACGGAACACGATAGCAGCGGTAAACGGCAGCACAAAGGCCATGTTAAAGCAGTTGGCGCCAAAGGACAGAACGCCGCCGTCGCCAAACAGCAGCGCCTGCAGCGCCAGCGCGACCGAAACCGCGATGGCAGCGGCCTCGGGACCCAGCAGCAGTGCGATGAGCGCACCACCAACGGCGTGACCAGTGGTGCCACCGGGCAGCGGCACGTTGAACATCATGAGCAAGAAGGAGAATGCGGCGCAAATGCCCAGGAACGCCATGTGCTCGCGATCGAGCGTGGCGCGTACCTTTTTGATGCAATGGACCCAAACGGGCACCATCGCCACCGCCATAACGGCATCGGTCTGCGGGGACAGATAATTATCGGGAATATGCATGAGCCCTCTCAATCAGAACGTTGCGTGTTACGTTTCCAACAATCCGTAACACCGACTCTGCATACTAACAAAAAGGCGCACCGCCCACAACGCAGCACGCCCTTGCAATACGTACGTTATTAACCCAGGTCCACGCACCGTCCATTAAAGGCCCATGCACTCCCAACTTTCCGGTCACCCGGAAGAAGGTGCAGTCCGCTCGCAACAAGGTTAACGCAGGAACCCGCCCCCGAGAGGGGTTTTCTAAGGCAACATCCCGCAGCCGCGAAGCGGCGAGGACGTTGCCGTGAAAACCCCGCAGGGGGCGGGTTCCGAACGGCAAAGATTACGAGCGAACCTCGCCGTTTACGCCCTTGCACACCTTGGTGACGATCTTCTGGTGCGCCTTCTCGACCTCTTCGCTGGTAAGCGTGTGGTCATCCGAGCGATACGTGAGCGCAAAGGCCATGGACTTCTTGCCCGCACCGATGCGGACCGGATCGCGGTAGACATCGAACAGGCGCACGCCCTCGAGCAGCTTGCCGCCGGCACTGGTAATGCGACGCTCAAGATCCTCGCAGGTCACAGTGTTGTCGACCACAATGGCAAGGTCATGCTCAACAGCCGGGTACTGCGAGAACTCGCGATAGTTCTCCTGGTTGCGGGCGCCCTTGATCAGCTTGTCCAAGTCGAGCTCAAAGGCAACGACGACCTCATCGATGCCCATCGCCTCGCGCGCCTCGGGGTGAATCTCGCCGACCCAGCCCAGCACGGTTCCGCCGGACAGAACCTCGGCCGCACGACCCGGCTGCAAGAAAGCGTAGCCCTCGCCCTCGACGGGACGGAAGCGAACCTTCTCGATGCGCAGCTGGGCGAGCAGCTCCTCGACAATGCCCTTGCCAAAGAAGAAGCGCAGCTTGCGGTACTTCATGTTCCAGGACTGCTCGCTCCACTGGCCCGAGAGCACGCCCGCCACGGACTTGGTCTCCTTGGGCAGGCTGGCGTTCTCGCGACCGTGGAACAGGTTGCCGACCTCGTACAGGTGCACGTTGGGCGTACCGTGCGCCTCGTTGTAGGCCACGGACTGCAGCAGGCCCGGCAGCAGCGAACGACGCATCTCGGTCTGCTCGGCCACCAGCGGGTTCATGAGCACCACGGGGCAGCCGCGGCCTTCGGTGGACATGCCAATCTTCTCCAGGTCGCCCGGGGCGGCAAAGCCAAAGGTCGTGGTCTCGTTGAGGCCACAGGCGCGCAGGATCTCGCCGACCTTGCGGGTAAGCTTCTGCTCGCGCGTCAGGCCGCCGATGTGGTTCTTGGCAGCCGGAATGGTCGCCGTGACGCGGCCCATGCCCCATAGGCGCAGGACCTCCTCGATCAGGTCGATCTCACGCGGCAGGTCGGGACGGAAGCTCGGCGGCGTGACCATGAAGTCCTCACCGTCGCGCTCGACGGTGCAGCCCAGACGGGTGAGCGAACGCTCGATAAAGTCGGGCTCGATGTCGGCACCGCAGATGGCGTGCACACGGGCCAGGCGCAGCTTAATGCTGTCGATGGTCTTGGGCGCGGGGAAAACGTCGACATAGCCGGGAGCAACCTCGCCGCCGGCGATCTCTTCGATGAGCGCGCAGGTAACGTTGGCGACATCCACGCAGCCGGTCTCGTCAACCTGGCGCTCAAAGCGAATGGAGGCGTCGGAGATCAGCGACAGGTCACGGCTGGTGTGCGAGGTGCGGCCGGCGTTGAAGCAGGCGCTCTCGACCATCACGTCAACGGTATCGTCCTCGATCTCGGAATCCATGCCACCCATAACGCCGGCCAGCGCCACGGGACGCTCGCCGTCGGTGATGAGGCCCATGCCGGCGTCGAGCACACGCTCCTCGCCATCGAGCGTCGTGAACTTCTCGTCCTGCTGGGCGGCGCGAACCACCACGCGACGGTGGCCATCGCGCTCGGCAAAGGTGTCGAGGTCAAAGGCGTGCAGCGGCTGGCCGGTGAGCATCATCACGTAGTTGGTGATGTCGACGATGTTGTTGTGCGGGCGCACGCCCAGGGCGTTGAGGCGCTTGACCATCCAGTCGGGCGACGGGCCGACCTTGACGTTGCGCACGATGCGGGCAACGTAGCGGTCACACAGGCCCTCGTCGGCAATCTCGACCGAAAGCTCGTCGTCGGTCGCACGGCCGGTCTCCGCCTTGATGGCGGGCAGCTCCACATGGAAATCGCGGTCGAAAATGGCACCGGTCTCGCGGGCCATGCCGATCATGGACAGGCAGTCGGGGCGGTTGGGCGTGATCTCACAGTCGAGCACGGTGTCGCTCGAGCCCACATACTCGGCAAACGGCATACCGCAGGGCGTGTCCTCGGGCAGAATCATGATGCCGGAGTGGTCGCCACCCAGCCCGAGCTCGCGCGCGGAGCAGTTCATGCCCATGGACACAACGCCGCGAAGCTTGCTCTTCTTGATCTTGACGTCGCCGGGCAGGACAGCGCCGATCATGGCCGTGACGATGTGGTCGCCGGCCTTGAAGTTCTGCGCGCCGCAGACGATCTGCAGCGGAGCGGGATTGCCGTCAGCGTCAAGGTTCTTGTCACCCACGTCGACCGAGCACACATACATATGGTCGCTATCGGGGTGCGGGGTTTTGGTGAGCACCTGAGCGGTCACCACGTGGTCGAAGGACTCGCCCACGGTGTCGATCGCCTCGACCTCGGTGCCGGTACGGATATATTCGTCCGAAAGAGTCTTGGGATCCTCCGGAATATCGATCATGGTCTTGAGCCAGTCGTAAGAAACGCGCATCTAACTGGTCTCCTTTCATCTGTAACGTCTGCAATAAACAGACGGAAAACTCCAGCTACGGAGACGGGTTTCCGAGGTGCCGCAGATTGCCTTGAAAGAGGAGGGCCGCGTACTTAGGTACGCAACCGACGATTGAAAGGCAAGGTGCGGTGGCTCGGGAAGCCGCCGGGACAGGTCAACTTAAAATTGGTTCAAGAAGCGCATATCGCCCGTCATGAGCGTTCTGAGGTCGGGCAGGTCGTAGCGCAGTGCCGCGACGCGCTCGGCGCCAATACCAAAGGCGAAGCCGGTGTACTTCTCGGGGTCGATGCCGCAGTTGATCAGGACGTTGGGGTCGACCATGCCGCAGCCCAGGATCTCGATCCAGCCGCTGTGCTTGCAGAAGTTGCAGCCCTTGCCGCCGCACACGTGGCAGCTCACGTCCACCTCGCAGCTGGGCTCGGTGAAGGGGAAGAAGTGCGGGCGATAGCGCGTCTTGCGGTCCTCGCCAAACATGCACTTAACAAAGTAGTCGAGCGTGCCCTTCAGGTCGCCAAAGGTAATGCCCTCGTCGACGACCAGACCCTCGATCTGGTTGAACTGCGGAAGGTGGCAGGCATCGGCCGTGTCGGGACGGTAGACGGTGCCCGGGCAAATCATGTAGATGGGCGGCTTTTGCGACTCCATGGTGTGGATCTGCACGCCCGAGGTCTGGGTGCGCAGCAGCACGTCGGACTCGCCGTGGGCGTGGGCCTCGGGGTGCGCGACGCTGCCGGGGTTATTGTCGACCACGTAGAAGGTATCGCGGGCCGAGCGGCTCGGGTGATCCATAGGGGCGTTGAGCGCGGTGAAGTTGTAGTAGGAGGTGTCGACCATGGGACCGGACTCGACGGTGTAGCCGATGCCGCAGAAGATGTCCTCGGCCTCCTCGATGATTTGCTTGATCAGGTGCTGGTGGCCGATCTGCGGACGGATGCCCGGCAGCGTGATGTCGACGGCGTCGTGCTCCAGTGCGCGCTTGAGGGCGGCGGCCTTCATCTCGGTGTTGCGCTCGTCGAGCATGCCCTCAATCAGCTGGCGCATCTCGTTGGCGCGCTTGCCCATCACGGGACGATCCTCGGGGGCGAGCTTGCCCATCATGCGCATCAGGCCGGTGATGCGGCCCTTGCGGCCGAGCAGCTCAACGCGCGCAGCCTCGAGCTTGGCTGCGTCGTCGGCGCCTGCGACGAGCTCCTTGGCCTCTTCCTCGAGTTTGACCAGATCATCAATCAGACTCATGTCTTCCCTTTCGTCTCTCGCGCTCTCCGTTTGCCGAGGCGGCTGCCACCGTCTGGCGTTGTGAAAACGCGGCCCGGTTCGGTAACAAAAAACCGCCCTCGGGCATGTGCATTGCCCAAGGACGGTTGAATTCCGCGGTACCACCTTGTTTGACCCGGCGGATGTCTGGCCCGCCGCGCCCACTCTGTACCCCTTGTCGCGAGGCTCACGGCTTCCCTACTGGGGCTTCGCCGCCGCTGGCCGCGTGCCCGTTGAGGTCGCTGCTCGGGAGTGAACGCTTGGCCCTTGTCACCACAGGAAGGCTCGCAGCCCATGACCTTCCCTCTCTTGCCGGCGACGCGGCGGGCAAAACCCTCTCCGTCAACGCATTGGGCTATAGGATAACACATTCTGCGTGTGCATCGCCGCGTTCCGTTTTGTTCGCACTGGGTACAAGGCAGGTAGCTGTGCAAACTGGCCGCACGCCCACCCGTGGCGCTCGACCTGCGAGATCAAGGATATAGGTATGGGAAAGAAACTCGATAAGAAGGCCAAGGCGGGCAAGAGCATCAAGAAGCTCCGCAAGCTCGAAGGCAAGCTGTGGACTCGCGAGTACCTGCTCAAGATTGCCGAGTTCGATGGAGCGACGATTGCTCCTGCCAACGGCGCAGCAGCGCGTGCCGACGCCATGGGCACGCTTGCCGGCGAGCATCACAAGCTGCTGACCAGCGAGAAGTCCGTTGAGCTCGTACGCTCGTTAGCGCGCGAGACCGTCGCCGGCGGCAAAATCGACGACCCTCAGCTGCTCGACGAGATCCGTGTGCTCGGCCGCGATCAACGTGAGGCCAGTGCCATCCCCACCGAAGAAGCCGAGGCCTGGACCAGGCTCACCTGCGAGGCGGACGCCGTGTGGCACAAGGCCAAGGCAGCCAACGACTGGGCGAGCTTTGAGACCTATGTGGATAGAATCGTCGCCCAACTTAAGCATCAGGCCGAGCTCATGGACCCCAAGCGCGATCCATACGACGTTTGGCTCGACCAGTACGAGCGCGGCCTTTCCGCCAAGAGCTTCGACGCGTTTTGCGACGAGGTCAAGGCCACGGTCGTGCCGCTCGTGCACGCCATCGGCGAGCGCGGCCAGCAGCCGGCTGCCGACTTTTTGCACGCCCGCGTGCCCGAGGCCGCCCAGCGTGCCATGAGCTTCGACCTGATGAAGCTTGTCGGCCTGAACCTGGACGACACCACGCTTGCCTTTACCGAGCACCCGTTTAGCGAGGGCTTCTCGGTGGGCGACGCGCGCATCGCCACGCACATCTACGAGGACGACTGTATCTCCAACGTCTACAGCATCATCCACGAGGCGGGGCACGCCATGTACGAGCTGGGTGTCAATCCTGCCTATGCGCGCACCTGTCTTGAGGGTGGCACCTCCATGGGCATCCACGAGAGCCAGAGCCGCTTCTTTGAGAACACCGTTGGACGCAGCCGCGCCTTTATGGGACCGCTGCTCGAAGTGCTGCGCCGTCACGCGCCCGAAGTCTACGGCAACGTGGACGAGGACACGCTCTACCGCGCCGTGAACATTGCGCAGCCGTCGCTGATCCGCACCGAGGCGGACGAGCTCACCTACCCGCTGCATATTATGGTGCGCTACCAGATCGAGCGCATGCTGTTTGCCGACGAGGCCACGGCCAAGGACATCCCTGCGCTTTGGAACCGCTTAATGGACGAGTACCTGGGCATTCCCGTTCCCGACGACACGCGCGGCTGTCTGCAGGATACGCACTGGAGCGGCGGATCGTTTGGCTACTTCCCCACGTATGCGTTGGGCAGCGCCTACGACGCCATGTTTGTGCCGGCCATGTGCCGCGACGGTGTCGACCTCAATGGCGCCTGCGCGAGCGGCGATCTGGCGCCCGTCCGCGCCTGGCTGGGCGAGCACATTTGGCAGTGGGGCCGCGCCAAAGACGCGCCGGAACTCATCAAGGGCGCCTGCGGCATGGCCTTTGACGCCCGCTACTACTGCAGCTACCTGCAGGACAAGTTCACCACGCTGTACGAGTTGTAAGGCATAACCGACACGCCGACGCAAAGGGGGCGCCGCGGGATCAATCCCACGGCGCCCCCTAGTCATTGGGGACGTTCCTTAATGACCAGTCATTTAAGAACGTCCCCAATGACTACCTCCCGGCCCGGCACCTAGGGACGTTCCTTTTTTGCCGGCAGTTTAGGAACGTCCCCAGGTGCCGGATGACTGCTCCGGAGAGGCTGTGGGCAAAAAAGGGCAAAAATGAGTACTGCTGTCTGGTTGATAGCATTATTTTGGGCTAAAACAGGGTCCCAAATGAGATTTATTCTCATTTGGGACCCTGTTTATTGGACATGTGAGGAGCAATGCTCTTTGATATGACGTCCAGGCGTTGCCAAAATAGCCTCTTAGGGCAAAATTTGCTGTTACTTATTTAGTAACAGTACTCATATTTGCCCTTTTTTGACCACAGCCTTTTATAACCCCCCCCGTCAGACAGCCCAGAAGGCACCTTATAGAGCCTTGAGTGCGTTGGCGATGCGCTTCATGGCGGCATCGGCGGATGCTTGGTCGGGCGCCTCGGCCAGCACGCGGATAACCGACTCGGTTCCGCTCTTGCGTACGAGCACGCGGCCCTCGCCTGCCAGCGCAGCCTCGGCCTCGGCGATGGCGTTCTGCACGCCCATGTTCTCGAGCGCGGCGTCCTTGTCCGCCACGCGCACGGCCACCTGCGCCTGCGGTAGCAGCTTGCACGGAGCCGTGAGCTGCGAGAGCGTCTCGCGCTCGGCGCGGATCACTTCCATCAAGCGCAGCGAGGTCATAATGCCGTCGCCCGTGCGCTCGATATCGCCAAAGATCGTATGGCCCGTCTGCTCGCCGCCTAGGCTGTAACCGCCCTCGCGCATCTTGGCATACACGTGACGGTCGCCCACACCGCTGGTCACGGCACTTAGGCCGGCAAGCTCCAACGACTTGATCAGGCCAAAGTTGCTGGCAATCGTCGGAACCACGGTACCGCCCGAAAGGCGACCGTGCTTGTTCAGATACACGCCGCACACGTACAGGATCTGGTCGCCGTCTACCACGCGACCGCGCTCATCCACGGCAAGGCAGCGGTCGGCATCGCCATCGTAGGCAAAGCCCACGTCCAGGCCCTGCTCCACCACGTGGCGCTGCAGGCGCTCCATATGCGTGGAGCCGCAGTCGACGTTGATGTTAAAACCATCGGGCGCGGCGTTGATCACGCGCACGTCGGCACCGAGCGCGTCAAACACCGGCTTGGCCACCGAGGAAGCCGAGCCGTTGGCGCAGTCGATGCCGATCTTGACACCCTGCAGCGAAAAGTTCGCGCTGGCGATGAGCGAGGCAATGTAGCGGTTGCGGCCCTGCATGTAGTCCACCGTGGCGCCGATGTAGTTGCCCGTGGCCAGCGGCACCTCGCTCTTGCCATCGATGTAGTCCTCGATGAGCTCCAGTACATCCTCGTCCATCTTAAAACCATCGCTGTTGACGAGCTTAATGCCGTTATCGCAAAACGGGTTGTGGCTCGCGCTGATCATGATGCCGCAATCGAAGCAGCCTTCCACGGTCTGATGCGCTACGCCCGGCGTGGGGATCACGTGCAGCATATAGGCGTCCGCGCCGCTCGCGACCAAGCCGCTCACCAGCGCCGCCTCAAACATATAACTCGAGCGACGCGTGTCCTTACCCACGATGACGCGCGCCTTGCGCTCGCGGTTGGCGCCGTAATACCAGCCCACAAAACGGCCAATCTTATAAGCGTGCTCTACCGTCAGCCCAACGTTAGCCTCACCGCGAAAGCCGTCGGTGCCAAAGTACTTCATGCGCTCTCCTTACAAAATAGGGGCGAACAGATTGCCTGTCCGCCCCAAAATGGTACTCGATTATCTGCGCTACCAGAAAAACCCTACGCCGACGCGCTGTCGCGAGCCGCCTGGCATGTAGGAGTCTGACGCAGCGTAAGCGGCTTGTCCCCCGCCTCGGCTGACGTGGTCAGCGTATATGTGATCGTCGTCGTCTCGCCAGCATGCAGGTCAACGGTGCCCGAATAGAAGGGGATTCCATGCCACGTAGCGGCGCCAAGACCAAACTGGGTGCCCTCGACGGTCAGATCAGTAATGTTGCCGCCCGTCGGGGCAAACAACGAGACATTCAGACGCTCGTCGTCGCGCGCGGCATCGGGCGCGCTCGCCGCGACGTAGTCGGGCAGCTTGCCGGCCTCCTCCTGCGTCATGATGTTCGTCAGGGTAACGGCGATGCGATACGAGCATGTGCCGTCACCGTTCTTGATGCCCTGGCCAATCTGCGTATCGGCATTCAGGTACCAGTCGAGCTTGGAGAAGCTCAGGTTGTTAAAGTAGACACCAGCAACGGGATCTTCACTCGGGTCATCCGGATCGGGCAGCGAGGCGTCGATGTTCATCTCCTTGATAGCGTTCTGCTCGTCATCGTTTTTCATCCACGCGATCAGGCGGCCCTCTTCGGCACCGCGCTCAACGGCGCTGACAAGCTTCGTAACATCGACATCGCCGATACCGCCAAGGATCTTGTCGAAGGCAGCGCTGGCGACGGATGCAAAGATGCCGTCCGACTCCTCGACCGGATAGTTCCAGTACACATCGTGCATGAGGACCTTTGCGGCGTTGGTGCCGTCGACAACCGTTCCGTCGGGCAGCGACACGTTACCGACCAGGCCCAGCAGATACTGCAGGAACACCGGGTCGATACCAATGACGCCATCGACGTCCTGGCCATATTGAGATTTCCACAGGGCTGCGACACGCTGCGAGTTGCGGGGCCAATCAGGCGAATAGGTATTGCCCGAGTTGTACAGGTTACTGTGGTTGCCGAACAGCGCCTCATCCTCTTCGTCGACGCTCTCGACTGCCTCATCCTCGCTGAGTCCAATGCGGGGAACAAACTCGCCAATCGACATCTGGCCGTCGGTGACCGAAATCAGGCCCTGCGAACCGCCAAAGCCGCCGCAGGCACGAATCTCGACGTTGTTCATGGCATACACAAGGTAGTTGCGCGTCTGGCCGTTGGCGCCGAGCATCTGGGGAAGGACGGGGGCGACCTTCTCCGCCGCGTCAACCGCGCCGTTGAGGGTGGCAAAGCCGTCCTTGGCCTTATCGACCAGCTCGGTCACCTGGGAAATATGAGTATCGCCAATGCCCTGGATCTTCTCGTTGGCGCTCTTGAACACCTTGGAGCTATCGGAAAGCGAATCGGCAACGGCCTGCAGCGCGGACACGTTAATCATGCCGTCCTGGAACAGCTTGCCGGGCGTGGCCTGCGAAAGGTTATCGGCCATGGGAACCAGTGCATTGCTCGAGACATCGGACAGGACGTCGATCATGGTGCGGGCCGCATTGATGTCGCTGCCATACACCGGGATAAACGAAGCCGCCGTCCACAGCGGGCTCGAGGTCTCCGCCTTCATGCTGTCGCAGAGCTCATCGATCTTTTTCGCGCCGTCAGGCAGCGTCGAAAAATCGCCCGACGTGACCTTGTCCTTAAGGCCACCGACGATCTCGACAGCCTCCTTCGCTTCGCTCTTTACGGTCTTTGCCGAGTTAAGCAGCATAAAGCCGCTTGCGCCAAGCGCAACGAGAAGCACCGCGACCACAGCGGCAATAATGGCGCCGGTGTGACGCTTTTCGCGCTCGCCCTTGCGATGGCGATGACGGACCAGGCCGTCAGAGGTCGAACTCGACGAAGCGTCGCTACCGTAGTTCAAGCCAAAATCGTAATAATCTTCCTTGGAACCCGAGCCCGCAAACTCAGCACCGCTATCATCCAGGCGGGCGAACGTGCCAGTCTCGGAGGCGCCGGTGTAAATCGTGCCAAGGTTACCCGTAAGCCCCGCGCCACCGGCAGAGGGAGTATTGTTGGCGGCCTTGCCGGCATTAACGTTGCCGGCGGCATTCGCGGCGTTGGCAGCACCTGCATTGTTCTCAGGTGCCGAAGGAGCCCCGCTCGGCTGCGACGTGGAGGTTGCACCGCCCGCAAAGACATTCCCTCTTGCACGGCCGGTCTTTTTTGCCTTTTGAGACTGCTCGTACAGAGCGGTAAACATCGCCGTCTCGCCCGGGGACACGCGCTTACCGGAACCGCCCCGTCCAGCGCCGCCCGGCGTGCCGGCCTTACCAGCCCCGTTCGGACGCGGCGGAACTGCAGGACGGCCGCTATCGCTGCCCTTAAAGTGATTACCAGCCATAAAGAAATCCTCGCAATTGAGTCGCAATGAAAAAGTCCATAACGTTACTAGTTTATGGCATTTTGAGCATCGACAGCTAAACTCCAGACACGGACATCAATTGGCGAAAATGCGGCACAACACCTTTTCTGTCTTGGCGGCGGCGCCAGCTACACCGTGAGGAACATCATCACGATGATCATGGCAAAGCCGATAAGGTCGGTCGGCAAAAACACCGTGCCCAGCATAACGGCGCTGGTGATGGTCGCCGAAACCGGCTCCACAGTTCCGATGAGACTCGCACGCACCGAGCCGATGTCCTTAACGCCCTGCATATAGAGCATGTAAGCAAAAAACGAGCCGATAACCACGAACACCGCGAGCGCCTCGACGCCGGCAGCGTCGAGCGCCGGCATATACGCCCAGGGCTGCACGAAGACACACGAGACCACACCCGCCGTGAGCATTGCCGAGCCCGTGACGATGGGGCTGCCGTATTCGGGCAGGATCTTGGCGGGAATCACCGCCATACACGTGGCGCTGACCGCACACATAAGACCTGCTGCCAGGCCAAGCGGCGAGATATTCAGGCTGGTGGGGTCGCCGCCGGTGGCGATTAAAAAGGTTCCACCCAGAGCCAGGCCAATGCCGATGACTTCGCGAGTGCGCGGCATGCGGCGATCGGTCACGCAGGCGTAGCCCATGATGATAACGAGCTGCAGGCACTGGAGCACCGTCGCGGTTCCGGCGTTCGTCAGGCGCACGGCCGAAAGATAGCAAAACTGGTTGAACAACAGACCAAAGGCGGTAAAGAGCAGCAGCTGCTTGCGATCGGCGGGTGTGGTCCAGAGCTTAATCAGGCGCTCGCGGTCGCGCGTAACAACCACGGCCATAAAGAGTAGACCGGCGAGAATCTGACGCACGCTCATAAGCCACAAGGTGTCGACGTGGTAGGTATCGAACAGAAAACTCGCGCTGGTGCCCGAGAAGCCCCAAAACGAACCGCCCACCAGCGTAGCCAAGACGCCCGTGATCATCTTGCGCGTCGAAGCGCTGTTCAGGCGGTCGCGCCATGCGCGACGGGTGTTGCGGCTGAGCTCGTCGGTGCCCTCGGGCACATCAATGTTCGATATATCGGTCATCGGCACCGAAGCCCCTGCGCCTTCGACCTGCTCGACACACTCTTTGCTCATTCCGCTCCCCCGAAACAGCCTGGAAACAATTCGGCTTACCTTACCACGGCAAAGGCACCAGCCGAAGGCTTGTCCGCTTATCGGTAGGACAATTCCGTAGGTGTCTTTCCATAGCTCGACACCGCAACGGCCTTGCATTATGCGACAGCCAAATCGCGACAGCAGGCTCTTTTGAAATGGATATGACAAGACCCCCGAATTCCACAATGTGGTTGATTTTCAATCTCAACGCAACAGCCTGAACGGACCCCGCGTTTCCGCA
>UQHT01000023.1 GCA_900540875.1 uncultured Collinsella sp. | reverse complement strand
GCCGAGCACAAAATGGATTCTAAAAAACACCTTGCCAAATAGGAGCGTCAGGACGCAAGAAACCCCCGCCGCACGAAGTGCGCAGCGGGGGTTTCTTGCATGTCCGAGGACGTTCTGAAAAGCAATACCAGGGCGGGCCCGGACGAGAACAACCGACTACAGGTCGATGTGCGATTCCTTGATCGGGAACGGCTCCGCGAAGTGGCACGCGCAGCAGTGGCCCGGGGCAACTTCCTTAAACTCGGGAAGCTTCTCGGAGCAAATACCCTGCGCGATCGGGCAGCGCGTGTGGAAACGGCAGCCGGTTGGCGGATCCAGCGGCGACGGCGGATCGCCAGCGAGGATGATGCGCTTACGGGTCTTCTGGATATCGGGATCGGGAACCGGCACGGCAGACAACAGCGACTGCGTGTACGGATGGTGAGGCTCGCTGTAGAGCGTCTTCCAGTCCGAGACCTCGACCATCTTACCCAGATACATGACGGCAACGCGATCGGAGATGTGCTGCACGACGGACAAGTCGTGGGCGATAAACAGATACGCCGTTCCAAACTTGTCCTGTAGTTCCTTGAGCAGGTTCAAAACCTGGGCCTGAATGGATACATCCAGAGCGGAAACCGGCTCGTCGCAGATAATCAGCTTGGGCTTCAGCGCAAATGCGCGGGCAATGCCGACACGCTGACGCTGACCGCCGGAGAACTCATGAGGATAGCGGTTGATGTGCTCGGGGTTCAGTCCGACAACGTCGAGAAGCTCGCGGACACGCTCAATGCGCTCCTCCTTGGTTCCCACGCCGTGGATGGTCATGGGCTCGGAGACGATCTCGCCGATAGTCATACGAGGGTTGAGCGAAGCATAAGGATCCTGGAAGATAAACTGCATCTCACGACGCATGTCCTTGATCTCATGCTTGCTCATTTCGGCAACATCTTTGCCCTGGAAAAACACCTTACCAGCAGTCGGCTTGGTCAAGCGCATGATGGTGCGGCCCGTCGTGGACTTACCGCAACCAGACTCGCCAACCAGACCAAAGGTCTCGCCAGGATAAATCTCAAAAGAGATGTCATTTACAGCAGAGACGACGCGCTTGGAAAAACGCTTGGCGAACATGCCGGACTCTGCAGGGAACTCCTTAGAGAGGTGCTCGACCTTCAGCAGCGGAGTGCGCGTGTTTTTGTCTGCCATTTACGCCTCGCCTCCCTTCTTGAAATCCTTACGCGTACGGGACGTCTCAGGAGCGTTCTTGAGGAACTCGGGGTCGCCGGCGTAGTGGCACGCAGAATAGTGACCGGACTCGATGACAACACGCTCGGGGCGCTGCTTGCGGCACTTATCCGTCGCATAGGGACAACGAGGCGAGAACACGCAACCCTCGGGCAGGTTCATGAGCGAAGGCGGGTTGCCGTGAATCGGCGTCAGCGGCTTCTTCTCATCGATAGCCTGCTCCGGGATGGAGCGGATAAGGCCCCAGGTGTAGGGATGGCGGCTCTCGTAGAAGATTTCCTCAGCAGTACCGAACTCGACGGGACGGCCGGCGTACATAACCATGATTTTGTCGGCCATATCGGCGACAACGCCCAGGTCATGGGTGATCATGATGATGGCGTTACCGTTCTTCTTCTGCATTTCCTGCATAAGTTCAATAATCTGAGCCTGAATGGTAACGTCCAGGGCAGTCGTTGGTTCGTCGGCGATCAGAATATCGGGGTCGCAGGCAAGGGCCATGGCAATCATGACGCGCTGACGCATGCCACCAGAGAACTGGTGCGGATACTCAGTGACGCGCTTCTCGGGCTCGGGAATGCCAACGAGGTCCAAAAGCTCGGTGGCGCGCTTGAGTGCCTCCTGCTTGGAGTAGCCACGGTGCAGACGAAGACCCTCGCCTACCTGCTTGCCGATCTTATAGACCGGGTTCAAGGAGGTCATAGGATCCTGGAAGATCATCGCGATATCGTTACCGCGAATGTGCTGCATCTCTTCCTCGGTCATCTCGAGGATGGAGCGACCGCGATAGCGGACGTCACCGCCCTCGATCTTTCCCGGAGGCATCGAGATAAGGCCCATGATGGTCATGGCGGTCACGGACTTACCGGAGCCGGACTCACCGACGACGCCCAGGGTCTCGCCGCGATCGAGCGTGTAGGACACACCGTCGACAGCGCGAACGACGCCATCCTCGGTATGAAAATACATCTTGAGGTCGTCGACCTCGAGCAGATGCTGGCCCTCGGGAACCGGCTGGTCCTTCAGGTCCACATAGTTCTTGTTCTTCTTCATCCTTATGCGTCCTTCATCTTGACGTCGAGGGCGTCGCGCAGACCGTCACCCAGCAGGGTGAAGGCGAGCACCGTCGTAAGAATTGCCAGACCGGGCATGATCATCATCCAGGGGGCGGTCATCAGATATTGCTGACCGTCCTGAATCATCGAGCCCCAAGAAGGCGTAGGCGGAATAACGCCCATTCCAAGGTAGGACAGAGCGGACTCGGTCAGAATGGCACCACCGATATTCATAGTCGCGTAGACCACGATGGAGGCAACGGAGTTCGGGAAGATGTGACGCATAACGATACGAGCATCAGATGCACCCATCGCGCGCGCAGCGTCAACATAGTCGTTTTCCTTGACCGTCAAGATTGCAGAGCGGAAGACACGCGCAATCGAAGGCCAGCCGAGAATACCGATGGCGATAAAGACGTTCTGAAGGCCACGGCCGATAACGGCGATCATGGCAACGACGAACAGCACGTACGGGAACGCCAGGAAGATGTCCGCACAGCGCATGATGATCGTATCCCAGATGCCACCGTAGAAACCGGCGAGGGCGCCCATGACTAGACCGATGACCGTCGAGATGGCAGTCGCCATAATACCGACGGAAAGCGAAACGCGTGCACCGTAGATAACACGGACCAAAATGTCGCGGCCAAGAGCGTCGGTGCCAAACGGATGCTCGGCACACGGAGCCATAAGCGCCGTCTTTGCCATGGTGGTCGAGTCGGAGGCAGTCGGAGAACCGAGCCAAGGCTGGGCCCACAGATCGGCAGTCAGCGCAATGAGAACGACGATGACGATCCAGCAGACGCCGATGACGGCGAGTTTGTTCTTACGAAGACGCTTGAAAGCGTCACCCCACAGCGTGCGGGACTTAGCGGGAGCAGACGCGGCCTCGGTGGCGGTAGCTTGCTCCTGAGACTGAGAATCAGTTTCCTGCATGAGACGTACCTCCCTTAGGCCTTATCCGACGGACCGCCAAGGCGGATGCGCGGGTCGAGGAATGCATAGCTGATGTCGACGAGCAGGTTAATCACCATAACGACGACGACGATGAGCGTAACGCCACCCATCACGACGGGCCAGTCGCGCATGCTGATAGCGCGGTAGACCTCAAAACCGATGCCGGGCCAGTTAAAGACCGTCTCGGTCAGAATGGCGCCCGAGAGCATGGCGCCAAAGTCGACACCAATATAGGTAACGACCGGGATGAGTGCATTCTTAAGCGCATGCTTGATGATGATCGCGCGATTGGAGAGTCCCTTGGCCTTTGCCGTACGGATGTAATCCTGGTTCATGACGTCGAGCAGCTGCGAGCGCATAATACGGGCGGCATAGGCGGTCGAAACCGAAGCCAGCGTAATGGTCGGAAGCACATAGTGCATCCAATCCTGATACTGAGAGCTGGCACCGCCGGCACCCGAGATCGGCATGGAGAATGCACCGCCCGTGGCGTCCTTGAGAACGACGCCAAAGAACAGCTGCAGCAACATACCGAGCCAAAAGGCCGGGACAGCAACGAGAATCGACGTGGTGAGCGTTACCAAAATATCCCAGAAGGAATAACGCTTAACCGCCGAAATGATGCCCGCACCGATGCCCATGATTGCCTCGAGTACGATAGCGCACGCGGCAAGTTTGATCGTATACGGATATTTCTGGGCAAAGATTTCCGTAACCGGCAGCTTGCGCTGATACGAATTGCCCAGATCGCCATGAAGCAGGCCGTTCATGTAATACAAGTAACGGTCCACGAGCGACGTTTGAACGGGGTCGCCGTTCTCGTCAAGGATCGCGTTGCCGTCCTCGTCCGACTGGACCAGGTGATAGCGGACGCGAAGCTGAAGCTCCACCTCGGGGGACAGAGCCTTGTCTCCACCGATCAGCTTGATCGGATCTCCCGGCACGATATTCTGGAGGGCGAACAGAATCAGCGTAACGCCCAAAAATACCGGGATGAACTGAAGCACACGTTTAACGATGTACTTACCCATACCACTCCCCTATCTAGGGATTAACCTAAATGGGATGCCGATCGCCAGACCGGCATCCCAAAATTACCACAAGCCAGTCTACCCTAGGTTAGGGAGAACTGTATGTTTCCCATGAGGTCTACGTAAAAACTTGACCGTCATGGAAGCTGCAAAACCCTTAGGCGAGCTCAGCGGTACTCAGATCGGCGTGCTTCTGCGGATCGATATAGAGGTGCTTGATGCGATCGGAGCCGGCGGTGGTGTGCGTATAGAACATCACCGGGATGACCGGGCAGTCGGCGGCGACCATTGCGTCAGCCTCCTGCATCTTGGCGATACGCTCCTTGTCATCAACGGTAGTGCGAGCCTCATTGACCTTAGCATCAAACTCGGGGTTATTGTAACCGGATTTGTTGTCGCCACCGAGAGAGTCGGAGTCGAACAGCGGGTACAGGAAGTTGTCCATAATTGGATAGTCAGCGGTCCAACCCAGACGACCAAACTGATAGTTCATGTTCGAATACTGCTCGAGCAGGGCAGACCACTCGGGGGTATCGGAAGTAACGTTAATGCCAACCTTGGCGAGGTCGCCGATAATGGACTCCATGATCTCCTTGTGGCCACCGTCCTGATTGTAGGACAGGGTCACGTTAATGCCACGGTCGCCATTGGCGCCAGCAGGAGCAACCTTATCGAGGTACTCGTTAGCCTTGTCGACGTCGTAGGCAGCAAACTCCCAAGCGCCCTCTTTGTAGCCGGCGATTCCCGGAGGAACGATGCCGTCGGCGGGGGTACGGGTACCCTTGAAGATGGTCTTGCAGATGGCCTCACGGTTGATGGCCAGGGAGATGCCCTTGCGCAGGTCGGCGTTGTTGAACGGCTCGGCCGTGTTGTTGCAGGTCAGATAGTAGGTGGCAGGCTCGGCGCCGAGCAGCATGTGCTGGCCGTCACCCATGGTGTAGCCATCCTTGGACTCGCCACGATCCTTCTTGGCGGCATCGATCTGTGCAACGGGAACGTCGCAGACATCGAGGTTGCCAGCCTGGAACTCCTTGTAAGCGGTCTCAACGTCCTTGATGATCTGGAAGTGGATGGCGTCGATCTTGGCCTTGTCGCCATAGTAATCGTCGAACTTCTTGAGGTTGATCTCCTGACCATCCTCCCACTTGCCGTCCATCTGGAAGGGACCGTTGCCGATCGGGGCGAGGTAGAACGACTTGGCATCGGACTCGGCGCACTCGGGAACCGGGGACAGAGCCGGGTGAGAGGCGACAAAGGGGAAGTCGGCGTAAGCAGAGGACAACTTAACGACGAGGGTCTTATCATCGGGGCAGGTGACACCGGTCAACTCGGTAGCATTGCCAGCGACCAAATCGTCATAGCCCTCGACCATGGAAAGGTGATAGGAGATCTCGGAAGGACCATACTCTTTAGCGATGGCCGACTTGGTGTTGACCAGACGCTCCCAGCCAAGCTTGAAGGACTTGGAGGTGACGTCGTCGCCGTTATGGAACTTGGCCTTCTTGAGCTTGAAGGTGAACTCGGTGGCGTCGTCGTTGGCCTCGAAGGACTCGCAAGCCAGCGGGACGATCTCGCCCTTCTCGAAGTCGTACTCGGTCAGAGCGTCAAACAGCTGGTACTCGACCTGGGTGCCCTGATCCTCCTGGACGTTGTAGGGTTCGATGCAGACCGGGTTATTGATGTAGAAGTTCAGCGTCGAACCGGAACCGGAACCGGAAACGTCGCCACCCTTCTTGCCGCATGCGGCAAGAAAAGCCATGGAGCTCGCAGCGAGGGTGCCGCCGACAAAGGCGCGACGACCCATAACGGGCTGGTGGAACATAGAATCAGCCATGCCATCCTCCTTATGAGATAGGACAAAGAAATGTTCAGTCGGACATATGTCGAGACAATCCGATCCGAACCATCAAAACGCCGCCCGCTGCTATGGCTGGTTATGCACAACAGGACAACGTTTTGCAATACAGTAGCGCATTTTATGCACGATTTGGCGCTGATTCCGGTTAACGGTCGAGAATTTCTTTAGTTGGGCGAAGTATGTGGGGATATTTTGGCTCTGTTACAAATTTGTAAACAAAAAGGGTCCCGCACTGCGGAACCCTTTCATGTATTTATGCGGTTCGTACTTAGTAGCCGACGATGCCCTGCGGGAAGAAGAACATACACAGGACGACACACACGGCAAAAACGATGGCCATAATTACCGTCAGGCGATCGAGGTTCTGTTCCATGACGCCCGTGGCAGAGCTGGAGTTATACAGCGAGCTAGCGATTATATCCGAAACGCCGGTGCCCTTACCGGAGTGCATCAGGACGAGAATCGTCAGCGCCACGGCAGAGACAGCCCAAACGACAAACAGAAGAATCTGGAACGGACCCATAGATAAGCTCCTTAATAGAACAATTCAAACTCCAGTACTGTACCACAACCCCCGACACTCCCCCACCTGCCATTTGGGGACGGGGTAGAAATGGCAGAAATACCAAAAGGGGGTTGCCCGAATATGGGCAACCCCTTTTGCAACGAAACGCTTGGAGCTTTCTCTTAGGCCTCGGTGGCGAGCACGCGACCCGTCATCTCGGCGGAAGGCTCAAGACCAGCCATGGTGAGCATGGTCGGAGCGATATCGGAAAGACGGCCGTCCTCGATACCGGTGAGCTTGGCCTTCTCATCAACGATGATGAACGGCACACGATTGGTGGTGTGAGCCGTGAACGGATGCTTGGAACCGTCGGAAGCGATGTCAAACATGTGGTCGGCGTTGCCGTGGTCGGCGGTGATCAGCGCAAAGCCGTCCTTGGCGAGAATCGCCGGGACAACCTTGGACAGAGCATCGTCAACGGCCTCGACAGCCTTGACGGCAGCATCGAACACGCCGGTATGGCCAACCATGTCGCAGTTCGCGAAGTTCACGATGTAGAAGTCAGCGCGATCCTCGTTAATAGCGGCGACGAGCTTCTCGGTAACCTCGGGAGCGCTCATCTCGGGCTGCAAATCGTAGGTGGCAACCTTGGGGGAAGCGACGAGCACGCGCTCCTCGCCCTCCTTGGGCTCCTCGATGCCGCCGTTGAGGAAGAACGTCACGTGGGCGTACTTCTCGGTCTCGGCGGTGTGCAGCTGCTTCAGGCCATTGGCGGCGATAACGTCGGCCAGGACGTTCTCGGGGAACGTCTTGGGGAAGGCGACCTCCACATCAAACGTCGGATCGTACTCGGTCATCGTCACAAAATGCGAAAGCTTGATCTGCTCGCGCTCAAAGCCGTCGAACTCCTTGTCCGTGAACACGCGGGTCATCTGACGGGCGCGGTCGGGACGGAAGTTGAAGAAGATAGCCGCGTCGCCCTCGTGGATACCCTCATTGTGGGCAGCAAAGGGCTCGACGAACTCGTCGCCGCGCGGATCCTTCTCGTAGTAGGCCTTGATACCGGCAACGGGGTCGGTATCGGCATCGGACGCATTGACCATGACGTCGTAGGCGCGCTGAATGCGTTCCCAGCGGTTATCGCGGTCCATGGCCCAATAACGGCCCGAGACGGTGGCAACGCGAGCGTCGCAACCGGTCTCCTCGGAGATCTTGGCCAGGAAGGCGCAGAACTCGCTCATGTAGCCGGCACCGGACTGCGGGTCGACGTCACGGCCGTCCATGAAGGCATGGACGCGAACGGTCTTGACGCCATGCTGGGCAGCCATCTTGACCAAAGCCTCGACGTGGTTCATGTGGGAGTGAACGCCGCCAGGGCTCATAAGGCCCATAAGGTGAAGGGTCTTGCCCTCGGCCTTGACATCATCCATAGCCTTGACGAAAACCTCGTTCTTGGCGATGGAGCCGTCCTTGATGGCATTGTTGATGCGCGAAAGCTCCTGGAAGACGATGCGGCCGGCACCGATATTGAGGTGACCCACCTCGGAGTTGCCCATCTGGCCATCGGGAAGGCCCACGTCCTCGCCCGAAGCGCCGAGCGTGGTGTGGGGGTATTTCTCGTACAGGCTATCAAGGAAGGGCGTCTTGGCAGCGGCGACGGCGTTCTCGCCATCGGCCGGAGCCAGGCCACAGCCGTCCATGATGATCAGGAGTGCAGGAAGATGACGCTGTGCCATATGTCCTACTCGCCTGCCTTGACGACCATAGAGGCGAAGTCGGCAGCCTTGAGCGAAGCGCCGCCCACGAGGGCGCCGTCAACGTCGGGCTTGGCGACGAGCTCAGCGATGTTGCCGGGCTTGGCAGAGCCACCATAGAGAACGCGGATGCCGTTAGCGAGCTCCTCGCCGAACATCTCCTTGAGGGTCTCACGGATAGCGCCGCAGACCTCCTGAGCGTCCTCGGCGGTAGCGGTCTTGCCGGTGCCGATGGCCCAGATGGGCTCGTAGGCGACGACGACCTGCTTGGGGCAGGTGATCTCAAGACCAGCAAGGCCAGCCTTGACCTGGTTCACGACGTGCTCGACATAGGTGCCAGCCTCGCGGACCTCGAGAGACTCGCCGCAGCAGAAGACGGGAACAAGACCGGCGGCAACGAGAGCCTTGGCCTTCTTGTTCTGATCCTCGTCGGTCTCGTGGAAGTAGTCGCGACGCTCGGAGTGACCGATGATGCAGTAGGTGCAGCCAGCGGACTTGAGCATGTCGCAAGAGGACTCACCGGTGAAGGCACCCTTGGCCTCCCAGTACACGTTCTGTGCACCGAGGGCGATGGGGGCAGCCTGAATGCGGTCATGAACCGTGGTGATGTCGATGGTCGGGGGGCAGACGAGCACCTCGACGCCAGCCGGAACCTCGGGCAGAGCCTGAGCCAGCTCGTCGGCGAGCTTGGCGGCCTCGGCGACGTCGTTGTTCATCTTCCAGTTACCAGCGATAAGAAGGGTGCGATTAGGCATCGAGAAGCGCCTCCACTCCGGGCAGGGCCTTACCCTCGACGAGCTCCATGGAAGCGCCACCACCGGTGGAGATCCAGCTCATCTTGTCGGCTAGGTTGAACTTGTTGACAGCTGCGACAGAGTCGCCACCGCCGATGATCGAGGTGCAGTCGGCCTCGGCGACGGCCTCGGCGATAGCCTGGGTGCCGTGAGCGAAGTTATCGAACTCGAAGACGCCCATGGGGCCGTTCCAGAACACGGTCTTGGCGCCCTTGACAGCCTCGGCGTAGAGCTCCTCGGTCTTGGGGCCGATGTCCATGCCCTCACGATCGTCGGGGATAGCGTCGGAAGCGACAACCTCGGGGACAGCGTCCTCGCCAAAGTGATCGGCAACGCGGTTGTCGATGGGGAGCAGGATCTTGACGCCCTTCTCCTCGGCCTTCTTGAGCATCTCGCCGGCACGCTCGACCCAGTCCTCTTCCTTGAGGGACTGACCGACGGTCAGGCCCTGAGCCAGGAAGAAGGTGTAGGCCATGCCGCCACCGATGATCAGGGTATCAGCGGAGTCGATGAGGTGATCGAGAACGCCGATCTTGGAGGAAACCTTGGAACCGCCGACGATAGCGACGAAGGGGCGCTCGGGCTCGGCGAAGATGCCGGTCAGCGTGTCGACCTCCTTCTCGAGCAGGAAGCCGGCGACGGCAGGCAGGTAAGCGGCGGGGCCCACGACGGAACCCTGGGCGCGGTGAGCGGTGCCGAAAGCATCGAGAACGAAGACGTCACCATAGGAAGCGAGGATCTTGGCGATCTCGGGATCGTTCTTCTTCTCACGCTTGTCGAAACGGACGTTCTCGAGAACGAGGACCTTGCCCGGCTCGACGGCGGCAACAGCCTCGGCGGCCTTCTCGCCGTAGGTGTCGGCGACAAAGGCAACATCGAGACCGGAGAGCTCAGCGAGCTTCTTGGCGACAGGCTCAAGGGAGAGCTCGGGCTGGAAGCCGGTGCCATCGGGACGGCCGAGGTGGCTCATGAGGATGACGCGAGCGTTGTGCTCAACGAGGTAGTTGATGGTGGGCAGGGCAGCCTTGATGCGGGTGGTGTCGCCAACGACGCCATCCTTGATAGGCACGTTGAAGTCAACGCGGACGAGAACGCGCTTGCCGTCGACATCGATGTCGCGGACGGTCTTCTTGGTAAAGGCCATGTTTGCTTCTACCTTTCGTACGTGTCTGCCTCCCATTACGGCAGACGATTTCCTATAAAAAGGGCGCGACCCTAGGGTGTAAGCCCTATGAGGCCGCGCCCTTCTTTAGACGCTCAACGAGCTATTCGCTAAAAGCTAAATTAAGCAACGAACTTCTCGAAGTACTTGATGGTGCGGACCATCTGAGAGGTGTAGGAGTTCTCGTTGTCGTACCAAGAGGTGACCTGAACGAGGGTCTGGCCGTTGCCGAGGTCAGAGCACATGGTCTGAGTGGCGTCGAAGATGGAGCCGTGGGTCTCGCCGATGATGTCGGTGGAGACGATGTCGTCCTCGTTGTAACCGAAGGTCTCGGAGATGGTGGAAGCGTAGGCCTTCATAGCGGCGTTGACCTCGTCGACGGTGACCTTCTTGTCAACGACAGCGTAGAGGTTGGTGATGGAGCCGGTCGGCGTCGGGACGCGCTGGGCGGCACCGATGAGCTTACCGTTGAGCTCGGGGAGAACCAGGCCGATAGCCTTGGCAGCACCGGTGGTGTTGGGGACGATGTTGACGGCGCAGGCGCGGCTACGACGCTTGTTGCCCTTGCGCTGCGGGCCGTCGAGCGGCATCTGGTCGCCGGTCCAGGCGTGAATGGTGGTCATGATGCCGGACACGATGGGAGCGAAGTCGTTCAGACCCTTGGCCATCGGGGCGAGGCAGTTGGTGGTGCAGGAAGCAGCGGAGATGATGTTGTCCTCAGCGGTCAGCGTCTCGTGGTTGACGTTGTACACGATGGTGGGCAGATCGCTGCCGGCCGGAGCGGAGATGACGACCTTCTTGGCGCCAGCGTTGATGTGGGCCTGAGCCTTAGCCTTGCTGGTGTAGAAGCCGGTGCACTCGAGAACGACGTCGACGTCGAGGTCGCCCCAAGGCAGGTTGTTGGCGTCGGCCTCCTTGTAGATCTTGATCTCCTTGCCGTCAACGGTGATGGAATCCTCGCCAGCAACGACCTCGTGATCGCGAGCGTAGTTGCCCTGCGTGGAGTCGTACTTCAGCAGGTAAGCGAGCATATCGGGAGAGGTGAGGTCGTTGATAGCGACGATCTCGGAGCCCTCATGACCGAACATCTGACGGAAAGCCAGACGACCGATGCGACCGAAGCCGTTAATAGCAACCTTTACTGCCATTGTGTCTCCTTTCGTAAGGCCCCCGCAAGCTACAGCGCCCGCCGTTGAGGCCCACAAACTAACCACTCGCCTAATATACCTTTTTTTTGACTTGAATTTCACGAGAATAGTCGAAATTGAAAATCAAATTTACGTTAAAACGTTTTAAAGAATAAAATAGCAGCTAAATCCGTATATAAGTCGATACTTTAAACTACCGGTTTGCTTCAATGAGCTTTTCAAGCCTCAAAACTCGATGGTAGAGGGCCGACTTCGACAAGGGAGGGTCAGCCATCTCCCCTAAATCACGCAGCGACAGATCGGGATAGCGCTCGCGCAGGTCGCAAAAGACCGCCAAGGCATCCGGAAGCGCATCGCGAAGGCCGCGCTGCTCGAGCTCATCGATAACCGCAAGCTGATGTTGGGCAGCACCGGCGCTTCTGGTCTGGTTGGCGAGCTCGGCGTTCACGCGACGGTTCACATCGTTCTTAACCAACTTGACCGCGCGCGCCTCCTCAATCTCGGCAACGCTGCGCTTGGCACCAATCAGCTTTAATAGATGCTCGATTTCCTCGGCGCTCTTAATGTACACGGCATATGACCCCCGCCGTGCATTAACACGAGCATGGACCCCAATCTGCCCCAACAGGTCGCAAAGCCCCTTAGCATATTGCTCGCCCTGCACCGCGATCTCCAAATGAAAATCGCCGCGTGGATCGGCCACGAAGCCGCCCGCGATGAGCGCGCCGCGGATGTAGGCAAGCCTGCAGCAGGGACGGGCAACGATGTGTCGGGGAACACCAGCAACGAGCCCTCCCCTGCGGTCTAGAATGCCCAGCAGCACCAGAGCCTTGTCCAGGTCGGGTTGATCGGGCAGGGTAATGAGATAGTTACGGACCTTATGCAAGACCGATTTACGAACGGTGAATTCCGTTTTGAGCTTAAGAATGCGATGCGTCAGCGTGATCATCGTGCGCGCGACGGCTCCCGTCTCGGTCGCGACCGTCAAACGATACCGCCCGGAACCGGCCAACGAAAGCGTACCGCTCACACGCGTCAGGGCGGCAAGCGTCGACAAATCGCAGTATTCACATTCGGGTTCGCAGCGCGCAAGCTCGTCACGCACCTCGGCGGTAAACGACATGCAGGCCTATGCTTTCGTGTTGGCGCGCGACAAGTCGCGATGGGAAATGCTCACGTGATACTGGGCGCCTTCCAAATAACGCGCCGTGGCCTCGGCGATGGCAACGCTGCGGTGCTGACCGCCCGTGCAACCGATGGCAATAGAAAGCTGCGGCTTGCCCTCTGCGATATAACCGGGCATGACCGTATCGAGCAGCTGCGTCCAGGCCTTCCAGAACTCCTGCGTCTTGGGATGGTCCAGAACAAAGTCGGAGACTTTCTTATCGAGACCGGTCATGGTGCGCATCTCGGGATCGTAGAACGGATTGGGCAGGAAGCGAACGTCAATCATAATGTCCGCCTCGACGGGCATACCGTGCTTAAAGCCAAACGAGAACACGTGAACGTCCATGAGCTGCTGGTCGGACAACTCGGAGAACGCCATGCGCAATTTGTTGCGCAGCGCAGAGGTGCGTAGGCGGCTCGTGTCGATAATCATATCGGCTCGATCGCGCACACCCTGCAGCTGCAGGCGCTCGCGCTGAATCGCATCGGCCGTAGTCTCCCCCGGCTTGGCAATGGGATGACGGCGGCGATTTTCGCTGTAGCGACGAATCAGCACCTCGTCAGAAGCCTCCAGGAACACGATGTCGCAGCTCATCTCACGCTCTTCGAGCGCGGCGACCGCATCGAGCAGCTCATCGAACAAGCCCTGGCTACGCAAATCGCAGGTGACGGCGAGATGCCTGCCCACGCCCGTATTAATGCCGACGAGCTCGGCAAGCTGGGCGATCAGACGCGGAGGCAGGTTATCGATGCAAAAATAGCCCATGTCCTCGAACACGTGCATGGCCTGCGTGCGGCCCGATCCGGACATTCCGGTGATGATGACGATATCGGGGATGCGCTCCGAGCGCTCCGCCGCATCCATGGCATCTCCCTTTTGCATGTGCTGCCTCCCGAAAACAAGCGCGGGACCCAGCAACCCGGATCCCGCGCGGTCAATTGCCTTTATTGAGTATACCGCCCCGAGCGGATACGAGGCCTGTCTTACGCCTCAAGCGCAGCCTTGAACCAACTTGTAATACTCGTGGGGTGCGTGATGGCGGTGCCGACGACAACGGCCCAGGCGCCAGCATCGATCGCGGCGCGAGCCTCCTCGGGCGTGTGCACGCGACCCTCGCAAATGATGGGAAGGCCGGGGAATTCCTCGGTCGCCTGACGCAGGAGCGGCAGGTCGGGACCATCGGCCATGGTGCAGTCGATGGCGGCGACACCGTGAGAGAGCGTGGTAGATACCAGGTCGAAGCCCATATCAACCGCACGGCGAATGTCCTCGATGGTGGCACAATCCGCCATCAGGAGCACACCCTCCTCGTGCAGCGGACGGAAGGTATCCTCGACCGTCTTGCCATCGGGGCGCGGACGATCGGTGGCGTCGATTGCCACGATATCGGCACCGGCAGCAACGCAGGCGCGGGCGTGACGCAGCGTCGGCGTGATGTAGACGCCCTCGTGCCCATCCTTCCACAGGCCGATAACAGGAACCTCACAGCGACCCTTAATGGCGGCAATGTCGGCAAGGCCCTGGCAGCGAATGGCGGCGGCGCCGCCCAGCTCGCAAGCACGAGACATTTGAGCCATGGTCTCGGGCGTACGAAGCGGCTCGCCCATATATGCCTGAACGCTCACGACGAGCTTACCCTTCAGGGATTGAATCAAAGGATCAACGGTCATGTGCGACTCAACCTTTCTCAAAACAGCCTTCTGAGACACCGCACCTTGACGTTCAAACCGTCGCTCGCGTACCGAAGTACGCTTCGCTCCTCTTTCACGTCAATCTGCGGCACCTCAGAAGGCGCACTTGGTAGTTATGTTCACTTCAACGACGCAAGAAGATGCTCGGCGGCACCGATGAGCGGAGCGTCGCCCTCCAGAGAACCAATGAGGATCGGCGTGTCCTGAAGCGGGTCGAGCGCCTGGCTGGCGTAGCCCTCGTGCACCGAATCCTTCCACGTCTGTGAGCGCCAATCGGGACCCTGGTGAATCACACCCCCCGAAAGCACGATGACCTCGGGATCCAGAATGTTGGCAAGCGAGCCTAAGCTGGCACCCAGAGCAAAGCCGGCATCGTGGATGACCTCGGTCGCCTTTGCGTCGCCCGCACGGCACAGGTCGTTCACATCGCGACCGACCGAAGGACGGCTGGGGTCGACACGGCCAAAGCGCTCATCGTACATACGACCAATGGAAGTGCCCGAAGCAACCGACTCAAGATGACCGGAACGTCCGCAGGCGCAGGGAATGCCGGCGGCAGCCGAGCACTCGATGTGGCCCATATGGCCGGCGGCACCATGGAAGCCCTGCATCACGCGGCCATTCTCGACATATGCACCGCCGATGCCCGTACCGATGCCCAGGCACAAGACGGAGAACTTGCCCTTGCCGACGCCCCAGTGGGCCTCGCCCAGCGCATGAGCCTGCACATCGCCCACAACGGCAACGGGAAGACCGAGGTCCTCGCGCAGGCGCGGCCCTAACTGAACGCCGGACCAGCCGGGCATGATCTCGTTGGCATACGCGATGGCGCCCGTCTTGGGATCGACGACGCCTGCGGCACCGATACCGACACCGAGGACCTCGACATCGGGATTCGCTTCGATGGCGGCCTTAATAGACGCCTCGATGCGCTGGAAAACTGCCTCGCCGCCTTCTTGGGCCTCGGTGGGAACCTCGGCTTCAAAGACCGGATGGGGCACGCTGCCATCAGCCGGGTACTCCATGATGGCAGTCGCAATTTTAGTTCCGCCGATATCGACAGAGCAGACGTACTTGTTCTCCATGTCGCTCTCCTTAGGAGATAAAAACAACTACAGGAAATGAGGGCAGAATTATCGCCACAGGTTGATAAAGGTTTCCCAGGTGCCCGAGGTTGGGGTGAAAGTGGTCGGACGTTGACCTAATGGGTCACGCCCGACCACTTGAGCCCCAAGATCGGGTGCCTGGGAAAGCTTTACAGGAGACCGTTGTCCTGAAGGACCTTCCTAATCGCCTCGACGTTCTCGCCGGTCATGGCCTTCACCGGGCGCGGCATGGTCGGGCTGTCGAAGATGCCCATGAGGTTCATAGCGGTCTTGAAGGCGCCGACGCCACCGGCATAGCCCTGGACGCCCGAGGTGACGTCCCAGATGTGCGAAATCTCATTGAGGCGATCCTGCTCGGCCTTGACGGTAGCCCAGTCGCCGGCCTGAGCGGCCTTCCACTGGCGCACGTAGCCCTCGGGCTCAACGTTGGCAAGGCCCGGGACAGAACCGTCGGCGCCACCGAGGTAAGCGCCGTCGACAACAACCTCGTGACCGGTGAGGATGCTCATCGGATGGCCGTTCTTCTCGTTCTCCTGAACGAGATAGCGGAACGAGATGTCATCACCCGAGGAATCCTTGACGCCAGCAAGGACGCCCTCGGCGCCGAGCTTGGCAAGGAGCTTCCAGGGGAGCTTGGTGTGAACGCAGACGGGAATGTCATAGGCAAAGATGGGCAGGTCGAGCTCCTCGTGCAGGATGCGGAAGTGCTCCTCGACCTCGGTCATGCCCTGCAGGGCATAGAACGGGCAGGTGGCGACAAGCGCATCGGCGCCCAGCTCCTGAGCGACCTTACCGTGCTCGATCATGCGCTCGGTCTCGGTATCGATGATGCCGACCAGGACGGGCACGCGGTGGTCGACGATGCGCACGGCCTCGGCGATGATCTGGCGACGACGCTCATCGGTGGAGAAAACGACCTCGCCCGAAGAGCCCAGGAAGAACAGGCCATCGACGCCGGCATCGATCATGCGGTTGATGCTGCGCTCAAAGGAGGCAACGTCGAGCTGGTGGTCTTCGGTATCGGGAACAACGACGGGAGGGATAACGCCGGTGAATTTCTGAGTTGCCACAAGAATCTCCTTAGTTGTCTGGCGGGCGGCCCTATGCCACCCACTCTTGTTGGCAGTGTCCAGGCCGTCTAGGCCAAAGAACACGGGTAGAACGTTTGGTTAAAAAAGTCGATGACTTCGTTTTCGAACGCGTTGATGCGCTCATGAGCGTATTTGGCATAGATGATATGCCTCCGGTCACACTCAAGACCGTTGAATACGGCAAACTGGCCCTTGGGATCACTCACGGCATCCATGAGCGATGTGCCCATGAGCACCGATCCACGCACCCGAGACGACAACGCCTCGAGGCCACCGGGAATTGGATTGGCAACCGCCGTGCAGGCGAGGCCCCGCTCGTCCAGAGCAGAAACCGCCAGCGCGACTCCGCCGCCAAGGCCCTCGCCCCATGCAAAGATGCGGTCGGGGTCCACGCCATCAAGATTGCGCGCCACCTTCGCCATCGCGCAACCCCAACGGACGCGCCTGACAAAAGCAGGCGAGGTAATCCCCTGTCGCAGATCGCTGGGTCCAATCGCCTCATCGTCCAGCGCAAGCACGGCATATCCCATGGCCGCAAACCTCGTCATGTGATGCCATCCCCGCACGGGTCGGTCGATGTCGTGAAACATCAGACATAGCGGCACAAGCTCGGATGCTCGGGCGCGACCGGCAGGCTCGATCAAACGTGCGTGGACCACATCGCCACCAAGCTCAAAGGAAACCTCGGAGTAGCGGGCATACGGATTGGCGAAATCGATCGCCGTAATACTCGGCCCGCAAACCTCAAGGTCCGAAGCGGCTATCTCTAATTCGGAAACATCCGCAGAAGCATCACCGCGCCAATCCCGGAAATCAGCGAGCCTTGACGAGACCGTTCCGGGAATCCCCACAAGGTCGGAGACAATCAGCTCATTGACATTGCTCTCGCACTTAGACATGAGCCTCCCCTCCCTTGCAGAAAAACGGAATGATCAGATCGTCAAAATCCTGAATCTCCTCGTGGCCAAAGCCTTCAAAGAACTCATGACGCTTTTCACAGGTCAGGTTGTTATAGACCGCAAACTGCGTCGCTGGCGGACAGACGGTATCGGCTGTGCCGGTGCCAAACAGCACGGGGCATTTGACCATAGGGGCAAAGTTCTTGGAATCGAAGTACGCCAGCTTGGCATAGGCTTCGTCGATACGAGTCGAGTCCTCGTCAAACCAGCGAGACCAATAGCGCAGGCCCTCGTAGGCAATGTCGTCGGCATCCAAATCCCAGACCAGGCGGAAATCCGACAGGAAGGGATAGAGGATGGCGGCGCGATTGATAAGCTCGCTGTTAAGCGCACAGGTCGCAATGCCCAAACCGCCGCCCTGCGACGCGCCGTTCACAAACACACGGGCAAGATCGATGCCCTCGAGCTCGCGAACGATGCGGCACAGGACGCGAATATCTTGGTGCAAGCGGACATAGTAGAGGTTGGCCGGATCGCCGTCGATACCGGCGACGATATGGCCCGCGACCGTTGTGCCCTCAAATCCACCAATGTCCTCGGAGGGACCTCCTTGGCCGGGGCAGTCGAGGGCGATGAGTGCCATGCCCATGCCCGCAAACGACGCCTGCTCAAACCAGCTGCGGCTTGCACCCGGATACCCATGGAACTGAAGTACCAATGGCACGGGCTCGTCCGAGACGGGTTTAAGGTACTTGGCATGCAGGCGAGCGCCACACATGCCGGTATACCAGAGGTCGAAAAGCTGGCAGGTCACGGCATCGGTGACCGATGCCGTCTCGATCGCATAGTCAAGTCCGACGGCGTCGGCCTCGGCCATGCGGTCCTTCCAAAAGAGATCGAAATCTGATGGACGGGGCATGGCGCCCCGATACCCACCAAATTGCTGTTGTAGCTCCTGAGCACTTGGCATGGCTCGTGAACCCAACCTTTCGAAATCGCAACGGAGGTGCGCCCGGCAAGGGAACCGGGCGCACGGGAGGGAAAGCGAGGCTACTCGCCGAGCTTGGGATGCAGCAGCGACGGCGCAGCACCGAGCAGCATCTTGGTGTAGGGGTCCTGAGGGTGCTGGAAGACCTGCTTGGCCTCGCCCTGCTCGACGATCTTGCCGCCATTCATAACGATGATGTCGTCAGAGATATAGCGGACCGTCTGGATGTCATGGCTGATGAACACCATGGCCAGGCCGAGCTCCTTCTTAAGGTCGGTCAGCAGGTTCAGAATCTGCGCGCGGACCGAAACGTCCAGAGCCGAGGTGGGCTCGTCGGCGATGATGGCATCGGGGTTCAGCGACAGGGCACGGGCAATTGCGACGCGCTGGCGCTGGCCGCCCGAAAGCTGGCCGGGAAGAACCTCGGCGGCGGAGCTGGGCAGACCGGTGAGCTCCAAGAGCTCCTTGACGCGCTTCTCCTGCTCGGCCTCGGTACCCAGGTTGTGGACGCGCATGGGATCGAGCAGTTGCTCGCGAACGACCATACGGGGGTTGAGTGCCGTGGCCGGGTTCTGGAACACGACCGAGATGACGCGACCCATGTGGCGACGGTCCTCGGCGGTACGTTTGGTAACGTCCTTGCCCTTAAAGTAGACCTTGCCGCTCGTGGGGGCCTGCAGGCCGCACATGACGTTGGCGGTGGTGGACTTACCGCAACCGGACTCGCCGACGATGCCGATCGTCTGACCGGGCATGAGCCTAATCGTTACACCCTGGACGGCGTGAACCAGGTTAGGGTGCAGAATCGAGCCGGTACGGGTCCTAAAGGTGACGTGGACGTCATCAAGGAAGATGATCGGCTCGACGCCGTTGACTGCGGTCTCGCTCATCTACATCACCTCCGCGTGAGGGGTCAAACCATTTGCCTTGAGCACCTCGTCGGGGAGCTCGGAATAGAAGTGCTCGGTGCCGGGCACGCGCTTGAAGACCGGACGGGTGTCCAGGCCAATACGCGGATGGCTCGAGCGGGGCGCGAAGCGATCGCCCTTGGGGAAATCGCGCGGGCTCGGAACGGCGCCGGGCACCTGGTGCAGGCGGCCCGAACCGCTCTCGATGGACAGAACGGAACCCAGAAGACCGCGGGTGTACTCGTGGATCGGGTTGGTGAGCAGCTCCTTGGTGGGCGCCTGCTCGATAACCTGACCGGCGTACATCACCGTGATGTTATGGGCGACCTCGGCGACCAGCGCCAGGTCATGCGAGACGAAGATCATGGCAAAGCCGAGCTTGGCCTGAAGGTCGTTGAGCAGCTTGATGACCTGCTTCTGGACGGTAACGTCCAGAGCGGTCGTGGGCTCGTCGCAGATGACCAGCTTGGGGTCGCGGGTAAGGGCCATAGCGATCAGGACACGCTGACGCTGGCCACCGGAAAGCTCATGCGGGTAGCTCTCGAGCGTACGCTTGGGGTCGAGGCCCACGAGCTCCAGGAGTTCCTCGGCGCTGCGGGTGCCGCCGCGCTTGGTGAGCTGCTTCATCTGGGCAGAGATGAGCATGGAGGGGTTGAGCGAGGACAGGGCGTCCTGATAGACCATAGCGATATCGGTACCGCGCAGGCCGAACCACTCCTTCTTGCTCATCTTGAGCAGGTCGCGGCCCTCCCAGAGGACCTGGCCGGAAAGGTGCTCGTCATCGTCGGTCAGGCCCATGATGGCCAGCGTGGTGATGGACTTACCGCAACCGGACTCGCCCACCAGGCCCATGGTCTGACCAGGACGGACGTCAAAGTTGACATGGTCGACGACGTTGATATCGCCGTGATGCTCAAACTGAATGCAGAAGTCACGGACCGAGAGAATCGGTTCGACAGACTCGTCGGGCACATGGCGATCGTCACGCTTGAGCTCGACATCGCGCAGGGCGCCAAGGCGAGCGGAGAGGGACTGGGCCTGCTCCTTGTAGGCGCGAACGGGGTCGGAGACCAGCAGGTCGGCCTCGCGACGCTTGGAGGAATCGGTCGGATCCAGGGCGGCGGAGGGAGCAGCGGCCATGGCGTCGGTAATGCCCTCGGAGAGGATGTTGAGCGCCAGGCAGGTGATCATGATGGCCAGGCCCGGGAACAGCGCCTGCCACCAACGGCCGGCGAGCACGCCGCCGCGGGCGTCGGCGAGGATGTTGCCCCAGGTAGCGGTGGGCTCCTGGATACCAGCGCCGATGAAGGTCAGCGAGGCCTCGAAGATGATGGCGTCGGCGACCAGGGTAACGGTGAAGACCATGATCGGGGCGATGCAGTTACGCAGAACATGCTTGATCAAAATCCACGGAGCCTTGGCGCCGGAAACGATGACCGCGCGGACATAGTCCTCGCCGTACTCGGACACGATGTTGGCGCGCACGATACGGGCAATCTGCGGAGTGTACATAAAGCCGATGGCGAAGATGATCGACGGCACGGAGTTGCCCAGGATGGAGACGAAGACGGCCGCGAGGGCGATGCCCGGGATGGACATGATGATGTCCAGGATACGCATGATCGTCTCGGAAACGGCCTTGCGCGAAACCGCCGCAAGGGCGCCCACGACCGAGCCGCAGACCAGAGCCATGGCAGTGGCGCCAAAGCCGATAATCAGCGAGTAACGACCACCGTAGAGCATGCGCGACAGAATGTCGCGACCCTTATCGTCGGTACCGAAGATAAATCCGTTGCCGGGAGCCTGGCGAGCCGTAAAAATCTCGACCGGGCTATAGGGGGCAAGAAGGGGCGCCAGAATCGCAGTCAGGGCGACCAGCACCAACACGACGGCGGCAATCTTAGAAGACAGCGTCATCTTCTTCCAGCCACCGAGCTTGAGCCCCTTGGAGGCAGCCTTCTCGAGCTGCTCGGTTTGCTTCTCTCGAATCTTTACCATAATCTACACCGTCCTGATGCGCGGGTTGATGAGCAGGTAGAGCATGTCAACCACGATGTTGATGATGATGAAGGCAAGAGCAACGACGATAACGACGCCCTGAACCAGGTTCGCCTCGTTGCCCTGAACGCCCTGCAGAATCGCGGTGCCCATGCCGGGGAGGTTGAAGATAACCTCGATGACGACGGCGCCGCCCATGAGGTAACCGATCTTAAGGCCGAGGGTGGTGACCGGGGTGATCAGCGCATTGCGAAGAACGTTGATACCGACGACGACCTTCTCGGGAACGCCGGCACCGCGAGCCATACGGACATAGTCCTTGTCGAGCTCCTCGACCATGGCGGTACGCACGATACGAGTCATCTGGCCCGTCAGCGGAAATGCCAAGGCGATGGCGGGCATAATCATGCGGCCCAGATAACCAGCCGGATTCGTGGTGAAGTGAGGCAGAGCACCCGATGCCGGGAGCACCTTA
Organism: uncultured Collinsella sp.; assembly: GCA_900540875.1. Classification (GTDB taxonomy): domain Bacteria; phylum Actinomycetota; class Coriobacteriia; order Coriobacteriales; family Coriobacteriaceae; genus Collinsella. The sequence continues at coordinate 23,537 of UQHT01000023.1, read as the reverse complement.
AGGTAGGAAGAGAACAGCAGGATCAACAGAACGGCAAGCCAGAACGACGGGGTTGCCAAGCCGGCGATGGAAAAGACGCGGATCACTTGGTCCGGCCATTTGTCGCGATACAGTGCCGCGATGACGCCGAGCAAAAACGAAACGACCGCACCGATGGCAAGGCCGATGAAGGTCAGCTGCATCGTGACGGGCAGGGCCGTGGAGATGCGCTTGGCAACGGAGTTGCGAGCAGCACCATAGGTGCCCATGTCGCCATGGATCAAATCGCCCATATAGCGCACGTAGCGCACGGGCCAGGGGTCGTCCAGCCCATACTTCTCATGGTACTCGGCAACCGCCTCGGGCGAGGCACCGTCACCCAACGCCGTGTAGGCGGGGTCGGTCTTGGAGAACGACATAAGGAAGAACACCAGGACGGTGACGCCCAATGCCATGATCGGCAGCGCCACAAGACGCCTTCCAATCAAACGTAGCAAGTTGTTCACGTTCTCTCCCCTTTCTTTTGTCGGTAGGACCAACTGGTATATGAGTACGGATACTCATTACAAGACCCGAGCGACATCGAGGTCGCCCGGGTCTTTGTTTCAACTATGAGGATACGGTCCCAACGACCGACATCCTGCATACAGACTCAAGCGAGTCTTTAAGCCTTGACGGTCGCAACGCCCCTGAAGGACATGCTCGTCGTGCCGATGCCCTTGAAGCCATCGAGGGCCTCGCCGTTGGGCGCAGTGGACGGATCGTCCCAGGAAGCGGAGACGGTCTTGACGTGGACAACGGGGTACAGAACGGCGTTGTCGGCAATGATGTCGAAGCACTCGTTCCACTTCTTCTGCTGCTCGTCGCCCTCGGCGGCAAGAGCCTCGTCCATGAGACTGTGGAGCTTCTGCCACTCAGCGGACTCCTTCCACGGGCAACGGGTCTGCATCCAGACGTTGTCGCCGTACCACCAGTTGAGCAGCAGGTCGGGGTCGGCGCCGAAGCAGGAAGGATCGCCAGGGGCAAGGAGGATATCGTAGGCCTCGCCGCCGTCGATGGCAGCGTAGGTGGCCGGCGAGGTATCGGTCTGGATGGTCACATCGAAGCCGAGAGCGTCGAGGTCGTTCTTGACCTGGGCGGCCATGCCCTTAATCTGCTCGTTGTCGGTGGTGCGCAGGGTGATGGCACCCGGGGTGATGCCAGACTCCTCGATGAGCTTCTTAGCCTTCTTGGCGTCGGTCTTGTACACCGTGGAAGCCTCATGATAGTTGGTGAAGCTCTTGGGCAGGTAGCAGCTGGCAGCGGTGGCAAGGCCGGCGAAGGTGTTGCTGACCATCTTCTCGGTGTCGAGCGCATACATGACAGCCTGACGGACCTTGACGTTGTTCCAAGGCTCCTTGGCGACGTTGAACATGATGAAGCGGGTGCCGAAACCCTGAACGTTATCGATCTTGCAGCCGGCGCTCTCGAGCTGGTCGACGGCGTCAGCGGTAACGAGCTCCATAACGAGCGTGGAGCCCTCCTGCTGAGCGGTAACGCGAGCGGTGGGGTCGGTCAGGATGCTGTACTGGATCTTCTTATCCTCGGCAGCATACTCACCGTTGTACTCGGGGTTGGGAACCAGGGTGATCTCGGTATCGGAGATAGAGTCGTACATCCAGGGGCCGGAGCCGATCGGCTGCTTGGCGCGATCCTCCTCGGTCTGGGTGGCCGGGGTAACGCGGACGATGGCCAGACGATCCTTGAGCAGGGAGAAGTTGGGGACCTTGGTCTTGACCGTCACGGTGCTGGCGTCCTTGGCCTCGATGGACTCGAAGGGCTGGAAGAACGGAGCATAGGTAGCGGAAGCGGCGCAAGCGGTGTAGGAGGCAACGACATCGTCAGCGGTGACCTCGGTGCCATCGGAGAACTTGGCGCCCTTGCGGATGGTGACCTCGAAAGTGGTGTCGTCCACAGACTTGGGATCGTCGGTGGCGAGCTCGTTGAAGGTGCTGTAGTCGTGGTAATCGATGCCGTAGAGGCCCTCGACGACGTGCCAGTTAGCACCCAGGCCCACAGCGGAGCCGGTGCTGGCGGGATCGAAGCTGGACGGAGCGTAAGCGGAACCAGCGGTGATCACGCCGCCGCCACGGTTGGCGGAATCGGTGGAACCGGAAGCGGAACCCTCGTCGCTAGAGCTGCCACCGCAGCCGGTGAGACCAAGCCCTGCGACAGCAGCGACGCTGCCGGTGAGGCCGAGGAACGAACGCCTGGACATACCCTTGTTGATGATGGCCATGTCTTCTCCTATCAATAGAGAATCTTACCCGGGAGCACCTAGACGCGCCCCCGCGCAACTTGCGGACGATATATACCTTACCTACCGACGAACCCAACTGAGGTGCCGCGCTCGGCGACCGATACATACATACGCTTGAACGGTATTTACTACCGTTCACCGAATTCATTGACAAACGATTCGCCAGACAGTATGTATCGACGAGGTGAGATATCAGTCTTCGTCAACCCGCAGGATAGCAGGGTTGTTCACCATGGCTAGTCAAACGTTTTAGCGTTAATTAAACCCGAAATCGGCTGGTAATCGCCGTGAAATAAATGATTGAAAATCACGCAATCATGTATATCAGTTGTTTAGAGGCGTGTTTAGTTTTCGGATTGCTTTGCCGCCGCCTCGGCGCGCTCGGCATTCCATGCAACGAGCGCCTCGTGAACCGCTTTGGCGACATCGGCAGGAATGCCTCGAACTTCCGCGATCTCTTGCTCGCTCGCCGCGCGCAAACGCTTCATCGAGCCAAAATGGCGCATAAGGGCACGTTTTCTGGTGGGTCCCACGCCTGGAACGTCATCGAGTACCGAAACCGTCATGGCTTTATCGCGCAATTCGCGATGGAACGTGATGGCAAAACGGTGCGATTCATCGCGCACCTGTTTAATTAGATAGAGCGACGCGGACCCGGTCGGCAGCACGACGGGAGTCTCGTCCCAAGGCACAAAAACTTCCTCATCGGCCTTTGCCAAGCCACAAACTGGTATATCGAGCCCAAGAGCCTCAAGTTGCTTGATCGCAGCGGTCAATTGCGGCTTACCGCCATCGACAACGAGCAAATCGGGGCGCGAGCCAAAGCGCTCGTCGGCCATGCGCTCGGGAGCATAACGTCGTCCCAAAACCTCGGACATCGACACGAAGTCGTTTGCCTCGTCCAATTCGGCCTGAATTTTAAAACGACGATACTGACTCTTGTCGGCGCGCCCGTTGGTAAACACCACCATCGAGGCGACCGTAAAGGTGCCATGCAGTGTAGAGATATCGAAGCACTCGATACGCAACGGCGGCGATGGCAGCGCCAACGCACTTTCGAGCTCCAGGAGCGCTTGATTGGTGCGGTCGTCAGCGTACCCCGTTCGCATCATGTAGCGCATGAGGGCATGGCGCGCATTTTTGGATGCCATATCGAGCAGACGGTGCTTTTCGCCACGCTGCGGCCTATGGAGATGGCAGGAACGCTCACGCTTGCCCGCAAGCCACTCCCCCAGCGCTTCCGCATCCTCAAGATCGACGGAAAGGTTGACCTCAGCTGGAATATCAGCCGTCTCGTCGTAATAGCGCTTAAGAAAGCCCGACTGGAGCTCTTCCTCGTCAACATCAAGACCCTTGTCGAGAATGAACTCGCAGGTGCGAACTGTTCGGCCCTCGCGAACGACGAAGACGCAAGCGGCGGAGATGGTCTCCTCGCGATAGAAACCGATGACATCTATATCGACACTGGAGGGAAAAACGACTTGCTGACGATCGTCCAGACCCCTGATGACCTCCAAACGACGTTTGACGCGTGCCGCGCGCTCAAAGTCGAGCGCCTCAGCGGCATCCGTCATCTCGGAGGTCAGCTCATCGACGACATCCTTGCGATGGCCCGACAAAAAGCGCTCGACACGCTTGACGTTCTTGGCATAGTCTGCCGGGGAAATCACGCCGACACACGCACCCGGGCCGCGCCCGACATGGTAGTCAAAGCAGGGGCGCCCGTTTTGCGCGCAAATCATATTGACGATGTCTTCCTCGCCCTTGTGGGACTCGACGATACGGCGACAACGACGCCACTCCGCACAGGATGCGGAGCAGATGGGGATAACCTTGCGCAGCGTATCTATCGTCTCACGTGCCGCGCGGCTATCGGTATAAGGTCCAAAATAGCGCGTTCCCGGCTTATGACGCTCACGCGTGTATTTGATAGCGGGATACAGGTCGCCCTTTGTAATGGCGATAAAGGGGTAGCTCTTGTCATCCTTGAGGTCGACGTTAAAGTACGGATGGTACTGACCAATCAAATTGCGCTCGAGCACCAACGCCTCGTGCTCGGTCTCCACCACGATATAGTCAAAGCTCGCCACCAGCTGCATCATCAGCGGGATCTTCTGGCGCTCGTCCTGCAGCGTCACGTACTGACGCATACGGGCGCGCAGGTTTTTCGCCTTGCCCACGTAGATGACATCGCCCTTGGCGTCTTTCCAAAGGTAGCAGCCGGGCTGCGTGGGAACGCGCGAAACCTGCTCGGCAAGCGTTGGAATGTTGTCGTGACCGGCCACGCGCACCTACTTGCGACGAATCAGCGCCGAGACCTCGGGCATCTTAAGGACGACGGCAAGGCCAAAGGTAACAGCAAGCGAGACGACACCCGCAACGCAAACGTAGCCAAGAGTAATCAGAATCGAGCCGCCAAGTGCCCCGACAAAGTGCTCAAGCGCCCACATGACGCCGGCGCCTGCGGCAGCACCCAGGCCACCGAGCAAAAGGCCAAAGAAACCGCCATGCAGGATAGATTTAACCTGAAGACCACGCAGACGACGACGCAGCCACCACAGCGAGCAACCGACCAAGATCACGTAGTCGACGACATACGAAAGCGCGATTGCCGGCATACCGAAGCCCAGCACAACGCCAAACAGCAGAACCGAGCCGGCCTGGCCGATGGCGGAATACAGGCAATAGCGGCTATAGGGCTTCATGTCGAGCAAGGCAGAGAAGCTCTTCTGCATCAGCACGACCACGCCGTAGAGCGGCAGCGAGAACGCCAGGTAGACAAGGAACTCGGACACCAGCGCCACGCCGGACTCATCGAACTTGCCAGCGCAGTAGATCATGTTGAGCGGACGCGCGAAGACAATCAGGTACAGCGCGAACGGAACCAGGAAGAACAGCATCTGGGCGACGCCACGCGAAATGCCCGTGCGAACGCTGTCGTAATCCTTCTCCTGTGCGTCGTGAGAGAGCTCGGTATAGAGCGCCGTCGAAAGCGAGGCGGCAATCAGCGCGTAGGGCAGCGTGTACCACAGGCGCGCATAGGCGATGACGGAAGGACCGGTCTCGGGCTGGACCACCAGCGCGGCAGCGTTCGTGATAGAAGTCGAGACAAACATGCACACCGTAGCGAGCAGCGTCGGGATACCGAGCGCAATCGTCTGGCGCAGTGCGGGGTCCTTAAAGTCGATATGGATATGGGGATGCACGCCGTGCTTGCCAAGCGCGGGGATCTGACAAGCCATCTGAACAAAGACACCGAGGGTCGTACCGGCCGCAATCAAGATGATGCCGGCACGTTCGCCAAACTGTGCGGACACGGGCGCAAAGCCCATAAAGCTCGCAATGACGATCACATTGTTGAGGACCGGGGCAAACGTCGACCAGAAGTAGTCGCGGTGTGCGTTGAGAACGCCCGAGAACACCGAGCCCAAACCATAAAACAGAATCTGGATGGCGAAGAAACGGAACATGAACGCAGCGGTATCCATGCTGCCGCCGTCACCCGAAAGGAACGATTGCGTCCAAATAAAGCCCGGAGCGAACACGGTCCCCAGCAACGAAATGCCACCCAGCACCAATAGCAGAATACCGAGCAGGTTGCCCACGTACTCGTTCGAGGCCTCGCGACCCTGCTCACGCCTCACGCCCATGTACACGGGCAAAAACGCCGTCACGAGCATGCCGCCCATCACGAGTTCGTAGAGCATATTGGGCAGGTTGTTGGCGACCTGATAGGAGGACGAGAGCAGCGACATGCCGATAGCGGCCGCCATTGCCCATGTGCGGATAAAGCCGGTGACGCGAGACACGATGGTCAGGATGGTCATAAGCCCGGCGGAACGACCAACCGTGGAGTAGTCCGACGAGCCCATATCATCAGTGCCATCTCGCGACGAAGAAGCTTCGGATGAGGGTGTCTGAGGCGCAGATTCTTTTGCAAAATGAGCTCCGCACTTCAATTCTTCCTGCGGCATCGCTCAGTCCTCTCTCGTAATCGGGGCGACCGTCGCCCCGCAAAATGCAATTAAATCATCGGGTGCAAGCTCAAGCTGATAACCACGCTTGCCTCCCGAAATAAAAATGGTATCCCAAAGGACACATGTCTCATCAATGAGCGTCCGGTAGCGTTTTTTCATACCGACCGGACTGCAGCCGCCGCGAACGTAGCCAGTCGCCGCAAGCAAATCCTTCACATGCATCATGGCCAAGGACTTCTCCCCCGCGGCACGCGCGGCGGACTTTAGATCGAGCTCGTCGGCAACAGGGATGCAGCACACGACATGGTCGTTGGACGGCGTCACGCAGACCAAGGTCTTAAATCCTTGTCCGGGCTCCTCGCCAAGCTGCTCCGAAATCGCGACCCCCAGGCCCGCCGACTCATCACCATCGTCTTCGTACGTATGTAGAACATAGGAAATGCCGGCGCTTTCCAGCTCGCGCATCGCATTGGTTTTTGGCGTCTTTACAGCCTTTGCCATGGCATATCCTTTCCCTCGCATTCGGACGCAAGGATTAAGTATATGTCCAATTCGGCTGCATACGTCACTTCGACACAGCAAGCGCCATCGAATCACAAGGAGTCGATGGCGCCCATAAACTGAATCGCCTATTTATTGAGCATCAAGTTGAGCCTGACGCTCCCGGTCACGCCTGAGCAACGGCGCCAAAAACTTGCCCGTATAACTCTGCGGACAGTCCGCAACCTGCTCCGGTGTGCCCGAAACCACGACGGTTCCGCCGCCGTTACCGCCCTCGGGGCCCATATCGATCAGGCGGTCGGCAACCTTGATGACATCAAGGTTGTGTTCAATCACCAGCACCGTGTTGCCCGCATCGACCAAGCGCTGCAGCACATCGAGCAGCTGGCGGACGTCCTCAAAATGAAGGCCAGTCGTCGGCTCATCCAAAATATAGAACGTCTTGCCCGTCTGGCGTCGATGAAGCTCCTTGGCGAGCTTCACACGCTGCGCCTCGCCGCCCGAGAGCGTCGTAGCGGGCTGGCCCAGGCTCACGTAGCCCAAGCCTACATCGTACAGCGTCTGGAGCTTGCGCTTAATCTGCGGGATATTCCCAAAGAAGGCCAGTGCCTCGGTGACGCTCATGTCGAGCACGTCCGAGATGGTCTTACCACGGTAGGTGACCTCAAGCGTCTCGCGGTTATAGCGTTTGCCGCCGCAGACCTCACAGGGGACATAGATATCGGGAAGGAAGTGCATCTCGATCTTAATTTGTCCGTCGCCCTTGCACGCCTCACAGCGCCCGCCACTCACGTTAAAGGAGAAACGTCCCGGCGAGTAGCCGCGTGCCTTCGACTCCGGTGTGCTCGCAAACAGCGCGCGCAGATCATCCCACAGGCCAATGTACGTAGCGGGATTGGAACGCGGCGTGCGGCCAATCGGCGACTGGTCAATGTCGATCACCTTATCGATGCACTCGATACCCTCGAGCTTTTTGTACGGACCCACAGGGCGCGTCGAACGGTGAATGGCATTCGTAAGGGCAGGTGCGATGGTGTCGGTAACCAGGGAGCTCTTACCCGATCCCGACACGCCGGTAACGACCGTAAGCGTACCAAACTCGATCTTGGCGGTAACGTTTTTGAGGTTGTTGGCGCGGGCGCCCGTGATCTTAAGGCAGCCGCGACCGGGCTTGCGGCGTTCATCGGGAACCCGAATCATTCGCTTGCCGGTCAGGTAGGCACCCGTCATCGAATCGGGGCACGCCATGATATCGGCAGGCGTTCCCGCGGCGACCACGTGTCCGCCGTTCACGCCCGCACCGGGGCCCATGTCGATCACATAGTCGGCAGCACGAATCGTATCCTCATCATGCTCGACGACGATGACGGTATTGCCGATATCGCGTAGGCGCTCAAGCGTCTTGATCAGGCGCTCGTTATCACGCTGATGGAGGCCAATCGATGGCTCGTCCAAAATGTACAGTACACCCATGAGGCCGGCGCCGATCTGCGTTGCCAGGCGAATGCGCTGGGCCTCGCCTCCGGAAAGCGTCGCCGAGGCACGATCGAGGGTCAGATAGTCGAGTCCGACATCGACCAGAAAACGCAAGCGCTCCAGGATTTCCTTGACGATGCGCCCGCCGATAAACTGTTGGCGCTCGGTGAGTTCCAAGCCCTCAAAAAACTCGAGCGACTCGCGGCACGATAGGCAACAGACCTCGTAAATGGACTTACCGCCTACGGTAACAGCGAGCATCTCGGGGCGCAAACGAGCGCCGTGGCAGCTCGAGCACGGCTCCTCGCGGATGTACTTCTCCAAGCGCGCCTTGGTGTTCTCATTCGTCGTCTCGGTATAGCGCTCGTACAGGATATTGCGCACGCCCGAGAACTTGGTGTCCCACTGGCTGCGGCGCCCATCGAGCTTTTGATAGTCGACCGAAATCTTCTGGTCGCCCATGCCGTCTAAAAACGCGCGACGCACCCGCGGAGGCAGATCCTCCCACGGCGTATCGACGCTCACCTTAAAGTGTTTGCAGACCGCAGCGAAAATCTGCGGATAGTAGTTAGAGTTGCCAAACAGGCTGCCAAAGACCCCGTCGGCGATCGACTTCGAGGGGTCTTCGATTAGGGCCTCGGCATCGACCGTCTTCTTAAAGCCCAGGCCATCGCACTCTGGGCACGCGCCATAGGGCGCGTTGAACGAGAAATCACGCGGCTGCAGGTCATCGATGGAGTGCCCATGCTCCGGGCACGCTAACGCCAGCGAATACTCCAGCAACTCGCCTTCGGTCCCCTCGGGAGCGTCGCGGTCGGGCAGCAAGTATACGTTCACATTGCCGTGCGCCAGCGCGGTCGCCTGCTCAACAGACTCGGCGATACGGCCCAGAGAGTTCTCACGGATCACGATGCGGTCGACCACGACCTCGATATCGTGCTTGAACTTCTTGTCCAGATCGATCTGATCGTCGAGCGAGCGCACTTCACCGTCGACACGCACGCGGCTAAAGCCCTCGGCGCGAAGATCCTCAAACAGTTTGGTGTACTCGCCTTTTCGCCCGCGTACCACCGGTGCCAGCACAAACGCGCGGCGGCCCTCCCCCGCCGCCAAGACCTTGTCGGCAACCTGATCGGTCGTCTGACGCTCAATGACACGGCCGCATTCGGGACAGTGCGGGGTGCCCACACGGGCGAACAGCAGGCGCAGATAGTCATAAATCTCGGTTACGGTGCCAACCGTCGAGCGAGGGTTTTTAGACGTCGTCTTTTGGTCGATCGACACCGCCGGCGAAAGGCCGTCGATTGAATCCAAGTCGGGTTTGTCCATCTGGCCCAAGAACTGGCGCGCATAACTCGAAAGGCTCTCGACGTATCGACGCTGGCCCTCGGCATAGATAGTGTCAAATGCCAGCGAACTCTTGCCCGAGCCAGAAAGACCGGTAATGACCACGAGTTGGTCACGCGGAATGGAAACATCGATATCACGGAGGTTGTGCTCACGAGCGCCGCGAATAACGATAGAAGAATCAGACATGGAAGCTCCTTGCCTCCTATTGCATCGAATCATACTGCCGATGAGTTTAGCGCACTCGACGCGCACAGATGTTCGTAATACAAGATTCGCAGACCTTTAGCTTTGCGTATCGGGCGCTTTGTTTCTCGAAATGCCGTGGAAAGGTTACAGTAATCTAATACTGAACTTAATTTGCTGTACCAGAGGAACGTCCATGACCGAAGATATCCCCCTTGAAATCACTTCGAGCGACATGGCCAATCTGCCCATATTCATCGCCGTCCTTATCGTGGCCGCCGTCGTCGTGCGCGTGTATTTTTCAATCAAACGCAACGAAAAGCCACCCATTGCCCGCGTCTTTTGGTGCGCGACGCTCCTCATCCCGCTCGGCGTGGTAGCTGCATGGGTTACGAATCAATTGCTCGTAAATGAGGGCAGCTCCCTATGGGTCCTTTCTTATTCGGCGCTCGGTGCTGCCGCCGTCATGCTTCTTGTCGAGCCCTTGGTTTCGGGACTTATCGACCAAACCGACCTTGCGACGGGAACGGTTGCCCGTATTTGCCGTGACATCCTTGTCATCGCCGCTGTTTCAGCGCTCTCGTTCGTTTCACTCGAAATTGCCTGCAACGAAACGTTCTATCGCATTCCCGCCAACTCATTCGGGTTTTCCGTCGGGCTGCTCGCGACGGTTCTGCTCTCCCTTTATTTGCTGGGACAGCGTCATGGAGGCGTCATGGCCCTCGTGCCCGTCGTCTGCTGCATCCTTGGCATTGCCGAGCACTTCGTCATAACGTTTAAAGGCGAAGCCATCCTGCCAAGCGATATCTTGGCCCTTGGCACCGCAATGGAAGTGAGCGAGGGATACGAGTTTACCTTTACCGCCGGAATCGTAACCTCTCTCGCCCTGCTGGAGATTTCCCTGGGGCTTCTTTCGCTCATCCGACCGCGAAAGCTCCGTACGCCCACCCATGTCTTCCCCGCTATCGCCGCTAACCTCTGTGCTTTTCTGCTAGTGACCGTTGTGGGGCTCTCAGGCTTTTCCAACATCGACTTGGAGCAGGCGCTGGATTTTGGATTTGACCGTTGGCAGCCCATCACCACGTATGCGTCTCAGGGTTTTATCACTTCGTTCACCGAAATGGTCAACGAGTTGCCCATTGAGAAGCCCGAAGACTATACGCCCGATGAGGCGCAGAGCATCGAGCAGGGGCTCGCCGCCGTCTACGACAGCACATATGGCTCGAGCGAACAGCGCGCGGCGGCCGTTGCCCAGTTCAATGAAATCAAGCCGACGATTGTTGCCATCATGAACGAGAGTTTTAGCGACCTTTCGTGCTTTGAGCAGCTCCAGGCGGCCGGGTACTCCGGCCCCGCATTCTACAACTCGCTTCCCGACACACTTGTTCGCGGCACCATGCTCGCTTCGGTCGCCGGTGGCGGAACGGCGAACTCCGAATTCGAATTTTTGACCGGAGCGACAACGGCCTTTGTCGGATTAGGCAAGATCCCCTATCAGCTGTATCAGATGAATGGCGTAAACAGCCTGGCAAAGGACCTTAAAGAGCTTGGGTATACCACTACCGCTATGCACCCGCAAAACCCCGTCAACTACCATCGAGATAAAATCTATCAGCAGCTGGGCTTTGGAGACTTTCTTTCAATCGGCGATTTCGAAGGTGCGCCCTATTACCATGCCGGCGTATGCGACTACGCCACCTACGACAAGATACTCGACCTGCTTAGAACCGACGAAGCGCCGCAGTTCATCTTTGACGTCACGATGCAAAATCACGGCGGCTACGACTATGGCACCGTTCCCGCCGAAGAGCTGACAAACTATTGGGTCGAGGGAGCCAGCGAAGGCGCCAACAGCGCGCTCAACACCTATCTCACCTGCATCAACGCATCCGACCGGGACCTCGAGTACTTTATCAACGAGCTCCGCAACATCGGCAGACCGGTTGTTCTTGTCTTTTTTGGCGACCATCAGCCGAGCGCCGCAACGACTCTCAACGACGAGCTGTACCCTCAGGAAGATACGGCAAGCCACGCTTTCCGTATCTATCAGTCGACATATCTCGTCTGGGCTAACTATGAGATCGCCGGCAATACCGAGCTCAACGTCTACGACACCGTCGGGGCAAACGAGATTGCAGCCATTACCCTTAATAAGATCGGCGCCCCGCTCACCAATTACCAAAAGGCCCTGCTTGCGACAAGGTCAGATGTGCCCACCATCAATGTCGCCGGCTATCTCGGTGCCGACGGGCTGCGCTACGACTTGGAATCGGAAGACAGCCCCTACGCCTCGACGATCGACAAGCTGCAGCGCATGCAATACCTCGAGTTCGCCAGCAAAGTTCAGTAAGCCCGCCCATTCGCTTGGGCCCATCGTATTGCAAGCACGCTCGGCCCAAACGCATCGCAAATGACTCCCGCTCGCAAACGAGGGTACAATGACGCTCGTGTCACATCGCGGGGCCCCGGCCCCAGCATATACAAAGGAGTCATACATGGGTTGCGAACACGCACAGGCCGCCGGCGGACAAACGTCGCCGTCGCAATTTGAGGAGAACACGCTGTCCGAGGTCAAGCGCGTCATCGCCGTGCTTTCCGGCAAGGGCGGTGTCGGCAAGTCATTTGTCACCGGTGCCATCGCCACCGAGCTTGCCCGTCACGGCCACAAGGTCGGCGTCCTCGATGCCGACATCACCGGTCCCTCTATCCCCAAGATGTTCGGTATGAGTGGACGCCACGTCCATGCCCTTGGCAACCTTATGCTGCCCGAAATCTCCGAGCACGGCGTCAAGGTCATGAGCTCCAACCTGCTGCTCCAAAACGAGACCGACCCCGTCCTTTGGCGCGGTCCGGTCATCGCAGGCGCCATTAGGCAGTTCTGGAGCGAGACCTCGTGGGGCCCCATCGACTACCTGCTGGTCGACATGCCTCCGGGAACAGGCGACGTCGCGCTCACCGTCTTCCAGTCGCTGCCCGTCGACGGCATCGTCATCGTCACGAGCCCGCAGGATCTGGTCTCGATGATCGTCGCCAAGGCGGTCAACATGGCCGAGAAGATGAACGTCCCCATTCTGGGCATTGTCGAGAACATGAGCTATATTGAGTGCCCCGACTGCGGCAAGAAGATCGAGGTCTTTGGCAAGAGCAAGCTCCCCGAGGTCGCAGAGCGCTATAACCTCGACATCTTGGGGCAGCTTCCCATTAATCCGGCACTCGCCGAGGCCTGCGATAAGGGCGAGGTCGAGACCGCGCTGCCCGATGGCATGTTGCCCAAGGCAGTCTCTGCCGTCGAGGCTATTACCCCGCACGAGACCGACGAGGCCTAAGTGAACGCGAGCGCCTTCTATGACGTCCTGGTAATCGGCGGCGGGGCTTCAGGCCTCGCCGCCGCCATTACGGCCGCACGCGCTGGCAAAAGCGTCTGCATCGTTGAGCGCGATGTCGCCTGCGGCCTCAAGCTCCTTGCGACCGGTAACGGCCGTTGCAACCTCTCCAACGAATCGATTGATCCTCAGCGGTATAACCACCCCGCATTCGTCGAATCCGTCATGGGCCCCCAGCCCGAACAAGAGCTTATGGGTTTCTTCTCCTCGCTGGGCATCATGACAACCTCCGAGGAAGGCCGGCTGTACCCGCGCTCCCTTCGCGCCGAATCGGTGCGCGACGCGCTTCTCAGCGTTTGCGACCGCCTAGGTATCACCTTAATCTGCGGAGCCAACGTTGCCTCGGCGCACAAAGCTTCCGAAGGCTGGGCACTCCAAATAGACCGTCCGGCGCGGGCACTCAAGGCAAAAAAGCACGACGACCGAAAATCGGAGCTCCGCTCGCTTCGGAAAGCGCTCGCCGATGTCCCTCGCAAGAACGAGGCCCTGCAGGCACATGCCGTAATTATCGCCACGGGCGGCAACCCCACCGGTATCGCCGATACGTTTCGCCTCCCCCTCACTTCGCTGCGCCCCATCCTCTGCCCCGTATCGGCAACGGTCTTTGGCGATCGGGCGGCGCTCAAGACGTTGGATGGCCTGCGCGTCCGCGCCTGCTTGACGCTCGCCCGCAATCATAATGAGCTCTGGCACGAAGACGGTGAAGTGCTGTTTCGAACCTTCGGTATCTCGGGCGTCGCTGTCTTCAACCTCTCTCGTCGTATCCAGCACGGCGATACGATCCTGCTCGACGTTTTCCCCGACCTCTCCAAAGACGAGTTGCTCAATATGCTCAACCGGCGCGTTGAGCTGCTCGGCGGCTTTTCGCCCCGCGATCCCCGTTGGCTCGACGGCATGCTCGCCCCGCAACTCTCCCGCGTCGTCTGCACAGCGTTCGAGCAGTGCCATCCAGGCTCCAACGATGTCATCCACCTGGTCTCGATCCTCAAGCACTTTAAGTTGCTCGTCAAGGGAACAGCCGAGGAGCGCTCAGCGCAGGTCACGCGTGGTGGCGTATCTGTCGAGAGCATCTCAACACCCAGCCTACGCGCGCGCAGCGTTGTCGACGCCCCGCTTTACGTCTGCGGTGAAGCGCTCGACATCGACGCCGATTGCGGAGGCTTTAACCTTGCGTGGGCCTGGATCTCGGGCATTCGCGCTGCAAGCAGCCTGTAGCCGCGCAGTCTATAATCAAAAACGCATTCGGGCCGTCTGGGATACCGGACGGACTCTTTCTTGCCTCTAAGGAGACCTCGATGATCGAAATCACCCAAGTCAACGCGTCGCTCGATGAAGCCGACGATGAAAATGCCTGTCTCATTGTTGGCAAGCGAGTCGCCAAGCGCGTCCTACGTTGCAAGGACTCCGAGATCAAGTCCATCGAGCTCCACCGCAAGTCAATCGACGCTCGCAAAAAACGAGACGTCCATTTTATCCTGAGCTTTCGTGTTGAGCTGACTAGTCCCCACCTCGAGCGAGAAGCGGTCGACAGCGTTGCCGAGCGTGACCGCTCGCGCGTACGCGCGATAGAAGACGATGAGCCTTCATTCCCCTCCCCCGCCTCCGACGCACCTCAAGAACGCCCTGTCGTTGTCGGTGCCGGATGCGCCGGCCTTTTCGCTGCGCTTACGCTCGCCGAAGCAGGTCTTAAGCCCTTGCTCATCGAGCGCGGCGACCCGGCATTTCGCCGCTCGCAGGCGATCGACCTCTTTCTAAAGGAGCGCATCCTCGACCCCGAGAGCAATATCCAGTTTGGCCTGGGCGGCGCGGGAACCTTCTCGGACGGCAAACTCAATACGGGAACCAAAAATCCCGCCCATCGCCTTATCCTCGAAACCTTCGTCGAGGCGGGCGCGCCCCGCGATATTCTATGGGATGCCAAGCCGCACATTGGCTCCGACATCCTTCCCACGGTTGTCACCGCTATATCCCAGCGCATCGAGCAGCTCGGAGGTGTCGTCCGTTATCGAACGAAGCTCGTCGACATTCGCATCGACGCGTCTGGCGCCATCACCGGTATTGATGTCCAATCGTCCCAAGACGCCGCTTGCGAGCCAATCGAGACAAATCACCTCATCCTCGCCTGCGGGCATTCTGCTCGCGATATTTTTGAGCTCCTTAAGGGCCACAACGTGGCCCTCGCACAAAAGACCTTTGCCATGGGCGTTCGCATCGAGCATCCGCAGCGCGACATCGACCGAGTCCAATACGGAGCCTCGGCGGGACATCCTGCCCTCGGAGCAGCCCCTTACAAGCTCGTCGCCCATCTTCCCAACGGCCGCAGCGTGTTCTCGTTTTGCATGTGCCCCGGCGGGCAGGTTGTCGCCGCCTCTTCCGAGCAGGGCCACCTGTGCGTCAACGGCGCCAGTCTCAATGCCCGCGGCGGACGCAACGCAAATGCCGCCCTGCTCGTTAACGTCACACCCGAGGACCTTCCCAACGATGACCCACTCGCCGGCATCGAGCTCCAGCGTGCCTGCGAGGCGGCCGCCTATCGCCTGGGCGGTTCCAACTGGAACGCACCGGCACAGCTCGTCGGAGATTTCCTCGCAGGACGTGCCAGCAAGGCGCCCGGAAAGGTAAAGCCCACCTATCCGCTCGGTGTGACCTGGACGGCAATTGACGAAGCCCTGCCGCAGCATATCGTCGAGTCGCTCCGCCTGGGACTTCCCCTACTCGGAAAAAAGCTACGCGGCTACGACCGCCCCGACGCCGTTCTTACCGGCGTGGAGACTCGTTCGAGCTCACCGGTCACTGTCACCCGAGACCGAACGTGCCATGCCGTGTCGACCCCGGGCCTCTATCCTTGTGGTGAGGGAGCTGGATATGCCGGCGGCATCATGAGCGCGGCCACCGACGGCATCCGTTGTGCCGAAGCCCTGATCGCAGACCTCTAACGCACGAATTCCAGCGCGCAAAAGACACAGGCCCCAAGCTCCACAGGGAACTCGGGGCCTGTTCACTATTTCTTAAACCGTGCACCCTGGCGTTTTCTGCCCGATGCGAACGTGGAACCCTTGCGGGCCTGCGAACGTAAGCGCTCGATCGTCTCGTCCTCAGACGCACCCTCGAGCATCGCCCGAATCTGAACGACGGCATCGCGCAGGCGCGCCGCCTCCTCAAAGTCCATGGCAGCAGAAGCGTTACGCATATCCTCTTCCATGGTTTCGACGATCCGCACAAGCTCGTCATGCGGCAGTTCTTCCAACTGCTCCGCAAGTGTCTGCTCGGGCGCCACCGTTTCCGGCACGCCACCCTCGCCCGACTCATCGGGCGTATAGAATGCGCCATGTCCAAGAGAGTCGCCCTTCGAGCGCCCCTTGGAACCCACGGTTTTTTCGGCCTCGGCAATAAAACTTGAGATGTCGTTGATGGCCTTGCGCACCGTCTTGGGCACAATGCCATGCTCTTCGTTATATGCCATCTGAATCTCGCGACGGCGCTGCGTCTCCTCGATGGCCTCTTTCATCGAATCGGTCACAACGTCCGCATACATGATGACTTCGCCATCGGCGTTACGGGCCGCGCGGCCAATCGTCTGAATCAGCGAACGGCGGTTGCGCAAGAAGCCTTCCTTATCGGCATCGAGAATTGCCACCAGTGAGACCTCGGGAAGGTCTAGGCCCTCGCGAAGCAGGTTGATGCCAACGAGAACATCGATCTTGCCCTCGCGCAGCGTTCGCAGGATCTCGACACGGTCCATCGTCGCTGTATCGGAGTGCATGTAATTGACCTTAATGCCGGCATCAAGCAGATGGTCGGTCAGGTCCTCGGCCATGCGCTTGGTGAGCGTGGTCACCAGCACGCGCTCCTTGCGGGCAACGCGCTCGCGAATCTCGTCCTCAAGATCGTCAATCTGCCCACGAACCGGACGCACATCGATCTTGGGGTCGAGCAGACCGGTTGGACGAATAATCTGCTCAACGTCGTTTTGGCTCACCCGCAGCTCGTAGTCGCCCGGTGTGGCCGAAACATAGATAAACTGGGGTATCCTTGCCTCAAACTCATCGAAACGAAGCGGGCGGTTATCGAGTGCCGAAGGAAGGCGAAAACCATGCTCCACCAGCGTCACCTTACGCGAGCGGTCACCTTCGTGCATGCCGCGAATCTGCGGCACCGTCACATGGCTCTCATCGATGATGCAGAGCATATCCTTGGGAAAGTAATCGATTAGGGTAAACGGCGGCTCACCCGGCTTGCGACCGTCCAGATGACGCGAGTAGTTCTCGATGCCGTTGCAAAAACCCATCGTCTCGAGCATCTCAAGATCATAATCGGTGCGCTGCTGCAGACGCTGCGCCTCGAGCAACTTATCAGTCGCCTTGAGCTCCGCCACGCGCTTCTCGCACTCTTCGCTGATCGATTTCAGAGCCGCCTTGACCTTCGGCTTCTCGGTCACGTAGTGCGATGCCGGCCATACGGGGATGGCCTCGTACTCACGAAGCATCTCACCGGTAACCTCATCGATCTCGGCAATCAGCTCGACCTCGTCGCCAAAGAACTCAAACCGCAACGGATGCTCGGCATAAGGCGGATACACGTCGACAACATCGCCGCGCACGCGGAACGTGCCGCGCGCCAGGTCATAGTCATTGCGATCATATTGAATGTCGATAAGTGCATGGATAAAGTCATCGCGCTCGAGCGGCACCTTCTTGTCGACGTTTGGAGCCAGACCCGCATAGTCCTCAGGAGAGCCAATGCCATAGATACACGAGACCGATGCGACAACGATCACATCGCGTCGAGAGAGCAGTGACGCGGTCGCCTGATGGCGCAGCATCTCGACCTCTTCGTTAATCGAGGAGTCTTTCTCGATATATGTATCGCTTTGCGGCACATACGCCTCGGGCTGATAGTAGTCGTAGTACGAGACAAAGTAGACCACAGCGTTGTTGGGAAAGAACTCTTTGAGCTCGCTCGCAAGCTGAGCGGCGAGCGTTTTATTGGGAGCCATGACCAGCGTCGGCTTCCCCAGGGCCTCAATAGTCTTAGCCATCGTGAAGGTCTTGCCCGAACCAGTCACGCCCAGCAAAACCTGATAGCGATCTCCGTCCCTCACACCCTGCACAAGCGACTCAATGGCCTTAGGCTGGGAACCAGCGGGCTCGTATGGAGACACGACCTCAAACGGCACCTCAGAGCCCTCAACGCCAAAACGTTTGAGCTCTCCTCCAACACGCTCAACTTCAAATTCCGCCATGGATACTCCTAACTCATATATCTGCAGTATACGCAGGCGGCAGGCATAGTCCTATACGAACCGATCGGGATAGAGGGTCTTGTAGCGAACCCAGGCATTATTGACACGAATCAGATACGCCTGCGTCTCGGGAAAGGTGATTGCATTATGAAGCGACGTGCTCTGCTGCGCCCATCCGTCGACATTGCCCATGCCGGCGTTATAGGCGGCAATGGCGCTGTCAGTCGACCCGTTAAAATACGTTAGAAGATACGAAAGATACGCACAGCCAAACTCGATGTTCGTAGCGGGATCGTTAAGGTTGTCGGCGAAATACTCGCTACCATCGACAAGACCCTTGGCAATCATATCCTGGGCAGTCTCGGGCATCAGCTGCATCAATCCCCGAGCGCCTTGATTCGACTCAGCCTCGGGATCCCAATTCGATTCCGACTTTATGACAGCACACACCAGATATGGATCAAGATTGTGCGAAATGCTCGATTGCTTTACATACGCCTCGTAGTCAATTGGATACAAAGGCTTAAAGAAGGCGGCAGGAGCATACGAGTAGACGAGCGAAATAAAGCCGAAGACGAGCACAACGGCAAGTGGCGCAACGCGATACCACGTAAAGAAACGTGTCTTAGGCATCGGCCTCCTCCTTATCCGTTACATCCCCGAAGCCATGGCGCACAAGCCATGCGTCCAGTTGTTCAAAGAGCGAATTATCGCCTCCCGCATTATCGATTACCGTCGTAGCGAGATTGCAAAGCGAAGCCTCATCAGGTTGGCATGCAGAGCGAGCATCAAAATCAGAGGACCCCATACCACGATGAATGGCACGCTCGCGACGAACTGCCAAAGGAGCACTGATAACCAGAATTTCATCAGCCAGGCCAAAAGCATCCTCAAAACCAGTCGGGGCAGAAACCTCGACAACCGCAAAGGGATAACGGGGGGACGAAACCGTACAACAAACCGGATCGAGAATCCTAAGCGAAAGCTGTTCAATGAGAACGGGGTGCACAAGGTCATTGAGCCGTGCGACCGAATCAGGAGAAGCGAAAGCTCGAGAAGCGAGGATGTTACGGCGAACGCCGCCCTCCTCGTCCAAAATATCCCAGCCAAATTCTTCCGCGAGGGCATTGACGATATCGGAGCCTGGCACATACAGCGATTTGGCAAGCTCGTCCAGATCGATAAGCATGGCGCCATGAGATTCGAGATAGCGGCAGGCAGTCGACTTACCCGAAGCAATATTGCCCAAGACAAAAACGGTAAACATCAAGTCCTCCCTAACGCCAATGGGAGTTATTATCGCGCAAATACAAAAGAAGGACTCAAAATACAGCCAAACAGTAAGAGCGCATACAGGGGAGCTAGATCCCAAAGCACAACGTACATATAGCACAAAAAAGGGGGAGGCCGCGAAGCCTCCCCCTTCTTCAGTCCGTTGCGACGGCTCGGTGCCGTCCACCGGTCAGCGGCGCCCTGGCCTCCCACGGGCTGGCCCCGCAGTACTCTCGGCGCGATGGGGCTTAGCTTCCGGGTTCGGAACGGGACCGGGCGTGCCCCCCATGCTCTGGCCGCTGACCGGTGGGCGGCGCCCACCGTTACGGTGTCCGGTATCGCATACACGTGCCCTGGGGGCCGCATGGCGCATAGGAAAGATCTGACTCGGGGGCATCCTCGTGCCCGGACCGCGCTTTCGAGCGCGAAGTCCCGCGGGCCGCGAGGTGCGGTTCCGGAAGAGCTCGGGCGATTAGTGCGGCTCGGCTGAGGACGTCGCCGTCCTTGCACCTGCCGTCTATCGACCAGGTAGTCTACCTGGGCCCTTACCGGAAGGAGAACTAATCCCTGGAACGGCTTCCCGCTTAGATGCCTTCAGCGGTTATCCGCGCCGCACGCGGCTACCCGGCCGTGCCGTTGGTCGACAACCGGTTCACCGGAGGTGCGTCCACCCCGGTCCTCTCGTACTGGGGGCAGCCTCCATCGATTCTCCTGCGCCCACGGAGGATAGGGACCGAACTGTCTCACGACGTTCTGAACCCAGCTCGCGTACCGCTTTAAACGGCGAACAGCCGTACCCTTGGGACCTGCTCCAGCCCCAGGATGCGATGAGCCGACATCGAGGTGCCAAACCTTGCCGTCGATGTGGACTCTTGGGCAAGATCAGCCTGTTATCCCCGGAGTACCTTTTATCCGTTGAGCGACGGCCCACCCACTCGGGGCCGCCGGATCACTAGAGCCTGCTTTCGCACCTGCTCGGCTTGTGGGCCTCGCAGTCAAGCCCGCTTGTACTCTTGCATTCAAAAGGACGGTTGCCGACCGTCCCGAGCGGACCTTCGCGCGCCTCCGTTACCCTTTAGGAGGCGACCGCCCCAGTCAAACTGCCCGCCTGGCACGGTCCCCGAGCCGGTTGACGGCCTCGGGTTAGGACGCCGGTCGCGCGAGGGCAGTATTCCAAGGGCGGCTCCCCGGGGGCTGGCGCCTCCGGATCTGTGCCTCCTGCCTATCCTCTACACGCGGGACCAGCGGCCAATGCCAAGCTGCAGTGAAGGTTCACGGGGTCTCTCCGTCCTTCCGCGGGTAAGTCGCATCTTCACGACCAGTGCAATTTCACCGGGTCCATGGTCGAGACAGCGCCCAAGTCGTTGCGCCTTTCGTGCAGGTCGGAACTTACCCGACAAGGAATTTCGCTACCTTAGGACCGTTATAGTTACGGCCGCCGTTTACCGGGGCTTGGCTTCGGGGCTTCGCGCGATGCGCTAACTCCTCCGCGTGACCTTCCGGCACCGGGCAGGCGTCAGACCCTATACGTCGCCTTGCGGCTTCTGCAGAGTCCTGTGTTTTTGGTAAACAGTCGCTTGGGCCTCTCCACTGCGGCCCGCCTCCGCTCCCGGAGCAAGTCCGTTCACGTACGCGCGGGCACCCCTTCTCCCGAAGTTACGGGGCCATTGTGCCGAGTTCCTTGACCATGGTTGACCCGATCGCCTCGGTATGTTCTACCCACCCACCTGTGTCGGTTTGCGGTACGGGCGCGCACGCGCCTGCCTAGGGGTTTTTCTAGGGACCTCGGGCTCACTCGCTTCGCTCAATCGCTTCGTCCGGAGCCTCGCCCTTCTGCGGACCGGATTTCCCTGGTCCGCGGGCCGCGCTCCATCACGGGGACGTCCAGAACCCCGCCGAGCCACCCCCATCCGTCGCCCCGTCGGTCGTAGCGCCGCGTGCGCGGTGCAGGAATGTCTGCCTGCTGCGCGTCGGCTACGCCTCCCGGCCTCGCCTTAGCCCCCGACTGACCCTGGGAGGATTAGCCTTGCCCAGGAAACCTCGGGTTCACGGCGGACGAGTTACTCTCTCGTCTCTCGCTACTCATGCCAGCATTCTCACTCCCATGCGCTCCACCGCCGGTCGCCCGGCGGCTTCGCCGCCCATGGGAAGCTCCCCTACCGATTCTATAAAATAAAATCCCGCCGCTTCGGTGTCCAGCTTAGCCCCGTGTATTGTCGGCGCATGTCCACTCGACCAGTGAGCTGTTACGCACTCTTTGAATGGATGGCTGCTTCTAAGCCAACATCCTGGTTGTCTGGGCGGACGCACATCCTTTGCCACTCGGCTGGAACTTGGGGACCTTAGCGGGCGGTCCGGGCTGTTTCCCTCTCGAGCACACAGCTTAGCCCACATGCTCTGACTGCCGCGCTCTGGGCCGCCGGCATTCGGAGTTCGGTTGGATTCGGTAGGCGGCGAAGCCCCCTCGTCCATCCGGTGCTCTACCTCCGGCGGTGAACGCGCGACGCTAGCCCTAAAGCTATTTCGGGGAGAACGAGATATCTCCGGGTTTGATTGGCCTTTCACCCCTATCCGCAGGTCATCGCCGCCGTTTTCAACCGACGTGCGTTCGGCCCTCCACGGGGTCTTACCCCCGCTTCAGCCTGCCCACGGATAGCTCACCCGGCTTCGCGTCCGCGGCGCGGGACTCAAGTCGCCCTGTTAAGGCTCGCTTTCGCTCCGGCTCCCTTTCGGTTAACCTCGCCCCGCGCCAGCGACTCGCTGGCTCATTCTACAAAAGGCACGCCGTCACACCACAAGGGTGCTCCGACTGCTCGTGGGCGCACGGTTTCAGGTACTGTTTCACTCCCCTCCCGGGGTGCTTTTCACCTTTCCCTCACGGTACTGGTGCGCTATCGGTCACAGGGTAGTACTCAGGCTTGGATGGTGGTCCACCCAGGTTCGGACCGGGTTTCACGTGCCCGGCCCTACTCAGGGACCGCGTCGCGCCGTCCGGTCTGGGTTCGCGTACGGGGCTGTCACCCGCTGCGGCCGGCCCTCCCATGCCGTTCCGCTCCCCAGCCGGACCTGCGCCCGGGGGCGGCAGCCCCCGGATGCGCGGCCCTGCAACCCCGTCGGCGGAACCCCTGCCGGGTATGCCCGCTCGACGGTTTGGCCATCGGTCCCCTTTCGCTCGCCGCTACTCGGGGAGTCTCGAGATTGATTTCCTCTCCTCCGGGTACTTAGATGTTTCAGTTCCCCGGGTTGTCCTCCCCGGCCCTATGTGTTCGGGCCGGGGATATGCACACTGCTGTGCATGGGTTCGCCCATTCGGAGACCCCCGGGTCGAAGGATGTGTGCTCCTCGCCGGGGATTATCGCAGCTTGCCGCGTCCTTCATCGGCTCCCTGTGCCAAGGCATCCGCCGTGCGCCCGTGGTATCTTGCGGGACCGCATCGGGCCCGCGGGATATCCACGTGTCGCTAAAATTAATTAATCGATATCATGAATAGCGCTCGTATGTCGCAATTCGGGTATCTCATACCGCGGCACAGTAGTTGACTGTGCTCGCGATCAGATGCTCCTCACTCATATATAAGTGAATTCTTCTTGTTTGGATCGGATGAATGATTGCTATCATTCTTGATTTAATCGCAGAAAAGAATCGAGTCTGGAAGAATGATCTTCCATCTCTCTCCTATCGCTATGCGGCTCTCAAGGTACGCGGGTGCGACCCCGGGGACCGGGTGCTGCGGGGACTTCCCCCGGGCGACATCCACCGGACGGGCTCCTGCCCTCTATTCGAGTTAAAGTGTTTTCTCTCTAAGAATGTATCTCCCTAGAAAGGAGGTGATCCAGCCGCACCTTCCGGTACGGCTACCTTGTTACGACTTCACC
>UQHT01000022.1 GCA_900540875.1 uncultured Collinsella sp. | reverse complement strand
GCTGCATGAGCTCGTCCCAGGTGCCGCCGACGCCCATCAGGAACACGGCGTCGTATCCCTCGTCGGCGACCTTGTCGGCGAGCGCGGTCATCTTCTTGCCGGTCTCGTAGAGCGCCTTGCCGTCCTCGAGATAGCCCTCCTGGTCGAAATGCATGATCTCGATCTTCTCGGTTTCCTTCATTTGTCTCTCCTTTCTGGGGTTGTTTCCACATCCCCCATGCCAACGGGCATCAAAACCCGCTTACATTCCGTAACACTCAGCCGCTTTGGCCTTAAGCGCATTGACTGACTCTTCGTAGCCCTCTGCCTTGACCTCCATTTGCTTGGAGACGGTATCGAGATACGGGTGCACGTTCCATGACTTCAGACGCTCGGCAATCATGGCCGCAATCGTCTGGAAGAACACAAGATTGGGAATTGCGCTGAGCAGCGGAGCCACCTGAGGCACCGCAACCTCGTGAGCCCTACCCTTGGGATGGGCCGTGAGCAGCACCGTTTTTGCCGTAACGTTCGATAGCGCATCGGCGATATTCGCAAGACGCTCCGACCCCTGCGGATCGTCGACGATAAACACCAGATAGCCCGGAACGATCTGCATCTCGGGACCGTGGACGAACTCCTCGCCTTCGTGATGCATGGCAGGAATCTTGATGGTCTCGCTCAGCTTGAGCGCTGCCTCCTCGGCAACACCATAGTTGGGGCCGTTGCCGACGACCATGGCGGGCATGTGCTCAGAAAGCTCGAGCATGTGATCTTGGACATATGCCTCGGCGGTCTTGCACATCACGGCATTAGCCTGGATAGCCTCGCGCAGGTCATCAAGACGCTGAGCAACGCCCTTGGCGTCAATCGTTCCGCGCGCCTGACCGCCGTAAATACCAAAGAGCACCAGGTACTCAACGAGAACCTCGACGCCCAGAGTCACAAAGTCCACCGACTCGACACCCACACCGTAGTCAAGAACGATGTCAGCGTGTTCCTTGATGGGTGCCTCGACGTTTGCCGTGAGCGCAACTGCAGCCATATCGTGTGCACGCATGTAATCGAGCGCCGCAATCGTATTGGTCGAATAGCCGCTCTGCGAGACGGCGATGTTGAGCGCATGCTGCGGATAGGTGTGTTCAAAATCGACGAAGGCCTCGGGCGTCACAACGGACACCTGCATCTGCAGCGCATCTTGCAGGTAATCGCGGGCGCAATCGGCGGCATGGCGCGACGAACCCGAAGCAACGATGCGCAGTGCATCAAAAGAACCGGACTGGAAAATATCAACGAGCTGCGCTACCAGCTCAGACGAACGCTCGAGGTTCTCCCCCATACGCACATGGGCAAGCTGAACGTAATCGAGCATCTTCATCGTCTCACCTCGTAACAAATCATTAGTATTTGATACCAATCACAGTTACAGGTTACGGCTTTTTGATACCTCTTTGTCGATTAATTTATCCCCATCGGCGAACGGTCGATTTTGAGCCATGTAAGGTTGTATATACGGTCTGCTCAACGAATCAAAATTCCGTCAACTTTTCAGCCCGTTATGCAAAAAACCAGCTAGTACGTATAGGTATATCCACCCGCATCACCGCGGTTAAACGACTTGACGTACTCGATCGCCTGGCCGCTCGCATCGAAGCTTACGCACTCCAGCGTCAAGGCAAGATCACCCTGCTCCAGTCCAAGCAGGCCGGCATCTCGTGCGCCCAGCGCTTCGATATCGAGCTTTTCCTGTGCCATAACTGGCTTTCGGCCCAGCATCTCATAGGTCTCGTACAAGCTGAAGACCGACACGTCAATATCTTCGATGGTTGGGAACAGCAGGCAGGGAATCAGCGCCGTCTCGATCGATACGGGGCTACCGTTTATGCAGTTCAGGCGTCGAATGGAATAGAGCAGGTCGTCCTCGGCGATGCCAAACAGGTCAGCGTAGTATGGCCCCGCATAACGCTTGGAACGTGCGAGAATACGGACGGACGGCTCGCCGCCCGAAGCACGGACCGATTCACGGAAACCGCCCGTGCGTTCAAAAAAAGCAGGTACTTTCTGCGCCACAAAGGCACCTTTCCCCCGAACACGGCGAATCTGCCCGCGCCGAACCAGCTCATCGACAGCGCTTCGGATGGTCAAGCGTGTCGTACCAAATTCCTCGGCGAGGTCTTTTTCGGACGGAATCATGGAACCCGTGGGATATGTACCGCGCTCGATACGCTCCTCGATGCGGCGTCGAATGCGCATATAAACCGGGGTGGCATCTACTGTTTCAGCCATTGTTCACCTGCCACACTCCTCATGCCGTTCTCTTCGCCGTTATCGGCAAAGCGAAACTTTGTGGGCAAAATCACCGATTTGCAATGCTCCACAAAACGCATGTCCTTATCAAATTCAATCGAGCTCTCATAGAACACCGGCGTTCCCTCTTCTTGCTGGAGCAGCTCGGCCTCTTCGACGTTCAAACGCGAGATAGAGATATGCTCACGTCCATGCTCAACACGCACGCCGCCTTCTTTGAGCAAGACATCGTAAAGGCTCTCGCACTCAAAATCGTGCTCGGTAAGCGATGGGCACAGGGACAGGTTAACGTGAGCGGTCTCGATTGACGCCGGCTCGCCCTCAATAAGTCGAACGCGCTGCATGCGGAGCAAAGGAGCGCCTACAGACACCCCAAGCTTGTCGGCAAGCGCCTCATCCGCCTCGATGGTCCCGGTGGAAACCAGACGAGAAGAGGGGTGCAGACCGGCAGTCCGCACAGCATCGGAAAAGTTATACGTTTCCTGAAAGATGTTTAGCGGCTTGGGAGGACACACATACGTACCCGATCCGCGACGGCTCTCGAGCGTTCCACACGAGATGAGCCGCGTGATACCGGCACGCAACGCTGTACGCGAAACGCCAATCTCTTCGCACAGCACGCGCTCGGCCGGCAGGCGATCCCCGCCGGCAAGCTGATGGTGCTGGATATACCAAAGAATTCCCTCAACAGCACGATCTTTGGGGGGAATTGCATAAGATTCGCCTGCCATTGCACAGACTCCTCATTCAGAAACGTATGCCGCCAAAATTAGGCCAGCCCTCCCATGGCATCAAATTCGGCCTTGATCTTCTCGGCGACATTCCGATACGACTTATATAGACTTGAATCGCGTTTAACTTCGTCGGTCATAACGGGAATCTCTAATTTGGAAACCTCGTCTTTTCCCGTCTGAACCGCCACAACAACGCCCATACCAAGACACATATTACGCTTGGCAGCGTTTATTTTCGCCGCCTTGGCAGGATTTGCCAGGATACGCTGGGCAAATTCCTGTTTTGAAGTCACTTCCTCGGCCTCCGGATCGCCCGCCTCGGCTACTTCGCACTGCAACACGTCCGCATAGTCAAAAATCTTAGGCTCTGCACCACGCTGATGCACGGCCCACTTGCGACGCGTGGCATCCTGGTAGATAGCCGGCAAAAACGTAAACCGCGGCGGGTCCAAAATCGTATCCGTGATGGTAAACACATCGGGATCAAAGGCATCCTGCGGGTTTTTCTTCTTGAACAGCCCCATATCCGCCTCCCGTACTAGCATTAAACAACTCTAGCTGAATATAGCACCAATTTCAAGCCGCCGCCCTACCCTATCGGCGCACGGCGTCTATGGCCTGCTTAGCGGAAAAGTTCACGGACGAGGGCCGGGGTGCCTGCCTTATTTTGAGAAGTGGGCTTCGCGAACTTCTCAGAGGAAGGCACCCGCCCGGAGGCGGCCCCAGCGCGAGACCGTCCCGGATGCTATTCGTTATCGCCCGCGGTCATCTGCGTTGCAGAGAGCGCGCCGTCGGCAGCAGTCGCGGCTGCGGCTTCGGGCCAGACCCAGTCGGTAAAGGCCGGGTGATCGAAGCCCTCGTCGCACGCGAACTCAAAAGCCTCGGTGCGGAAGGCCTCCCACTCATCAATCTGCTCGGCAAACTTATCGGCGTCGACCATGCGCAACACGTCGGCGGCCAGGGCCCAGCGGTCCATGTTGTTCAAGCGCAGCATGTCGAACGGCGTGGTCGTGGAGCCCTTCTCCTCGTAGCCGTGGACGCGGAAGGCGTCGTGGCCGGGGCGGTTCCAGATCAGGCGGCGAATCGTGCCGGCATAGGCGTGGAACGCGAAGAGGACAGGCTTATCGCCGCAGCCGAACAGCTCAGCCCAGCGCTCGTCACTGAGAGCCTGGTCGTTCTCGCAGACGTTCTGAATCTTGAGCAGGTCGACCACGTTGACGAACCATACCTTGATGCCCAGCTCGCGCAGCATGTCGGTTGCAACCAGAGCCTCAAGCGTCGGCACGTCACCGCAGGTGGCGACCACGACGTCGGCCTCGGCGAGCGAATCGGCGGTCGATGCCCACTCCCAGGCCGCAACGCCCTCGGCGAGCTCCGCCTTGGCCTCGTCGACCGTCTGGAAGGTCGGAGCAGGCTGCTTGCCGCAGAAGATGGCGTTGACGCAGTCAGTGGACTGGTAGACGCGCTCGGCCACGGCGAGAGCCATGTTGGCGTCGGCCGGATAGTAGGCGTTTACGATGTGCGTGTCGTTGGCCTTGTTGAGCAGCAGGTCGATAAAGCCGGGGTCCTGATGCGAGAAGCCGTTGTGGTCCTGACGCCAGACGTGGCTCGACAGCAAAATGTTAAGGCCGCTGATGGGGGCACGCCACGGAATCTCGCGCTTGGTAGCCTCGAGCCACTTGCAGTGCTGGTTGACCATGGAGTCGACCACATGGACAAAGCTCTCGTAGGAGCTCCACACGCCGGAACGGCCAGTGAGCACGTAGGCCTCGAGGAAGCCCTCGCATTGGTGCTCGGACAGCTGCTCGACGACCTTACCGGAACCTGCCAGCAGCTCGTCGTTGGCCTCGTCCTCGTAGAAGCCGGCGTCCCACTGCTTCTTGGTCACCTTGTAGGCAGCCTGCAGGCGGTTGGACGCGGTCTCGTCGGGACCAAAGATGCGGAAGTCATCCATGTTCTTGGCCAGAACGTCGGCAGTGTACTCACCAAAGACGCGGGCGGCCTCGGTGGAGCCCCAGCCATGACCATTAGTGTCGACGGGGACCTCGTGGGCATGAATATCGGGCAGCTCGAGCTCGCGACGCACCTTACCGCCGTTCGCGTTGGGGTTGGCGCCGATGCGCAGCTCGCCGGTCGGCATAAAGGCCGTCACCTCGGGGCGCACCTGGCCCTCGGGCGTAAAGAGCTCCTCGGGCTTGTAGGAACGCAGCCACTCGCGCAGCACGCGGAAGTGCTCGTGGGTGTCCTTGGCACTCGCCAGCGGCACCTGATGCGCGCGCCAGGAGTCCTCGGTCTTCTTGCCGTCGATCTGCTTGGGGCAGGTCCAGCCCTTGGGCGTGCGGAACACAATCATGGGGTAGGCCGGGCGGACCACGGTCTCGCCTGCGGCGGCCTGGGCCTGCGCGGTTGCCTTGATGTCACAGATCTCATCGAAGACCTGCTCAAACAGGGCAGCGAAACGCGCATGAATGCTTGCGTGGCTCTCGTCGTCAAAGCCGGCGACAAAGAAGTGCGGCTTATAGCCCATGCCCTCAAAGAACTTGGTGAGCTCTTCGTCGGACACGCGGGCGAGGATGGTGGGGTTGGCGATCTTGTAGCCGTTGAGGTGCAGGATCGGCAAAACGATACCGTCGGTTGCCGGGTTCACGAGCTTGTTGGATTGCCAAGAGGTCGCGAGCGGGCCGGTCTCGGACTCGCCGTCGCCCACCACGGCCACGGCCAACAGGCTCGGGTTGTCCATGACGGCACCGTAAGCGTGGCTGAGCGTGTAGCCGAGCTCGCCGCCCTCGTGGATGGAACCGGGCGTCTCGGGCGCAAAGTGGCTCGGGATGCCGCCGGGATAAGAGAACTGGCGGAAGAACCTCTGCAGGCCTGCCTCGTCATTGGTGATGTCGGGGCGAATCTCGCGGTAGGTGCCGTCGAGCAGCGACTGAGCAGTACCGGCGGGGCCACCGTGACCAGGGCCCATCAAGAAGATAGCATTCTGGTTGTGGTCGGCGATCAGTCGATTGACGTGACCGAACAGGAAGTTGATGCCGGGCGTGGTGCCCCAGTGGCCAACCAGGCGGTGCTTAACGTCCGGACGACCGAAGTCGCGCACCTCACCGGTTTTCTCGTCGACAAAGTCGGGGCGCATTAGCGGGTTAGAGCGAAGGTAGATCTGACCGACGGACAGATAGTTCGATGCGCGCCAATACAGGTCGACGCCCTCGAGCTCGGAAGCCGGCACCTCGTGGCCCAGCTTTTGCCACGGCGTCCCCAGTGTTTTAGCCATTGTTTATGTCCCTTCGCTGTGCGGTCACCCTCCAATACGGCAACCTTTCGTTGGGACCAGTATATTTGCTAAAACGTTTTATCATGGTGAAAAAACGTTTTACCACCCTTATCAATCCCATCGATTAGCAAAACGCGACATTCACCTGCGACGTTGATTGTCACAGGTGCTCCACATTCGGTCTCTGCAAATTGGTAAACGTTTTTAGTTGTGTTTAGTAAGCTCGAGCACGCTGTCCTTAACGATAAGCTCCGGCTCCAGAACGACCTCTTCGGCACGCCTGCCGCCCCTACCGGCAAGACGCTTGGACATGCAGCCAAAAGCATGCTCCGCAAGGACACCAGGGTCCTGCTCAATCGCGGTCAGTGCCGGCTCAAAGAGAACGTCGGCCGCCGAGTTGTCATAGCTCACCACCGAGATATCGCCCGGGATGCTCTTCCCCATCCCGTGCAAGCGCTTGAGCAAACCGAGGGCAATGTTATCCGAGCTTGCGAACACGGCAGTGGCGTCAGTTGCGAGCACTGCCTCCGAGGCCTCGTATGCGCTCGGAATGTAGTACTCGCTCTCAAACTCCAAACGCGCGTCGATCGGCAGGCCAACCTCGCGCAGCGCGCGCTCATAGCCGGCAAGTCGCTTGCGACCCGTATTGGAACGGCGGGCATTAACCAGGCAGGCAATACGGCGGTGGCCTTGCTCGATCAGATAGCGGGTGGCCATATAGCCGCCCATCTCGTGGTCGAACATCACCTTGTCGCACTCGAGCCCCTCAATGGCACGGTCGACCATTACGGCCGGGATGGGCAGGTGGCTGACCTCTTCGCGCAGGGCGCGGTCATCGGAGAACTCGTCACCCACCACCAGGAAGACGCCATCAACGCCGCGCGTCACCAGCTGGCGCAGCAGCTCCAGATCGTCATCGGCGCTTCCGCCCGAGCTGGTAATGAAGAGCGCATAGCCGTCCTCGCGGCAGCGCTTTTCCAGGCTACCGGCGAGCGAGGCAAAAAAGCGGCTCTCGATGTTAGGGACGATAAGGCCCAGCGTGCGCGACTCGCGCATGACCAGGCTGCGCGCAATCTGGTTGGGAACATAGTGGTTGCGCGCCGCGACCTCTTTGATGAGCTTGCGGTTTTCTTCCGAGATGCGACAGGGCCGATTATTGAGAACAAGCGAGACCGACGAGGGGGAAAGCCCCACCTCCTGGGCGATCTGCTTGAGGGTGACTTTGTTGGCCATCTCGCTCCTTCCGGGTTTACGCGCAATCTCTTGAAAGTATAGCGACTACCCCTCTACCTCGGTGATAAACACTTTACCAATCCGGTAGACGGCTGTTTTATCGCCGCCAGCGCACCAAATCCGTCCGGGTGGGGTATATTGCAATCGATTGATGACAACGACCACCAAAAGGCGGCTATTAGTATGCACGAAAACGATTTTTTTAACGAGGACCTGCTGTGCGCGCTTGCTGGCGTTGCCGGCGAGGACAACGTACTGATGAGCGAGCCCATGCGCGAGCACACCACGTTTAAGATCGGCGGCCCGGCCGACGTCTTTGTCACGCCCGATACCGAGCAGGGCCTCGTCGCCACGCTCGATACCTGCTATCGCTGCGATCTGCCCCTCACCATCGTGGGCAACGGCTCCGACCTGCTCGTCGGCGACAAGGGCATCCGTGGCGTCGTCGTGGCGCTGGGCGAGGGACTCTCCGACATTACGGTCGACGGCACGCACGTCACGGCGGCAGCCGGCGCCTTGCTTTCCGATGTCGCCGCTGCGGCAGCCGAGGCCGGTCTCACCGGCATGGAGCCCATCTCGGGCATCCCCGGATCGGTCGGCGGCGCCTGCCACATGAACGCCGGTGCCTACGGTGCCTGCATGGCCGATGTGCTGGGGTCCGTGCGCGTCTACAAACCCGCTCGCCAGCTCGACGACGGCACCCGCGGCAGCGGCAACATCATCGAGTTCGATGTCGACGAACTCAACCTGGGCTATCGCAAGAGCCGCATTGCCGACGACGGTTTCATCGTGCTTTCGGCCACTTTCAATCTCGCCCCGGGCAACGCCGCGATGATCAAGGCCGACATGGACGACTACCGCCAGCGCCGCGAGGACAAGCAGCCGCTCGACATGCCGAGTGCCGGCTCCACCTTCAAGCGCCCCGAGGGCTACTTTGCCGGCAAGCTCATCATGGATGCCGGCTTGCGCGGCCATGCTGTCGGCGGCGCGCAGGTGAGCGAGAAGCACTGCGGCTTTATCGTCAACGCCGACCACGCCACCGCCGCCGACGTCGACGAACTCATCCGCCACATCCAAACAACCGTCAAAGACCAATTCAACGTAGACCTAGAACCCGAAGTCCACCGAGTCGGCGAATTTTTATAGCCTGCCCACCGCGATCCACTTTAATTAATAACGGGACAAGTGATCTAGCTCACTTGTCCCGTTATCATTTATTTGCGAAGAACATCGGCTAGCCGCAGGATTGAAATCATCGACCGATAAGTGAGTTCCACTTTTTCGCCCGCAAGCAGTCGTTTCGAGCCAATCTCATCTAGCCCCACAAGCCGAGAAAACAGCGGGCCGCTCATCGTGCCCTCGTCAATTGATTCCTTTATGGTCTTCAAAACATCCGTATCATGAAGCGATGCCGAGCTGTAGGGGGCAACACGAGCGGAACTCTCAATTAACGACGAGACAAAAGGATGGAGATGCTTTGGACATAGTCCATCAAACACCACATCCCCATTGTCGTTCGAGCCGACCAGGCGCCAAGTATAATGATCGACCCAGTCATCCCCGTCATATATGGCGTCCATGAGCAACTTCCCGTCTAGAGAGAGAAACCTATTTGGACATCGGGGCGCAAGACCGCAATCCATATAGGACCCGCAGCAGCTCCAACCCAACGCACCGCTCGACAATTGTAAATTGCGGCTATTTTAAATCTACATGATCAGTTCGAGTTCGCAACAAGGCGATTATTGCAGCTAGGTTCTATTTCATTTTCCACTTTGGTGAGCCGTCGGCTCCAAATTCCAAAACCAAAGTCCACGGAGTCGATAAATTCATTTAAAAAAGGCCCCGAAAGGGGCCTTCGCCATATTTATTCAGACAACCAGTCCGGTGTGTGACGCATTGGATCCGAGAGGTCCGTGGCTGCCCGGAAGGCATTAGGTTGATCGCGAGTTCCGCACGAGTCGGAGAGCACTTAATGTGCTCTCCGTGCGAGCAGGACTGTCCGAGCAGGCAACCTAATGCCTTCCGGGCAGCCACGGACCGACTTACTTCAAACCGCCGTTACGACAGCACCACGCCGCCGAGCCAGCCCCAACGCACGCCAGAGCCCGTACCGTAGAACGAAATAAACGAATCGAGCGACTTCGACGTAATGGGGCCCTCGTTGCTCATAACGATGCCGCCGCCGATATAGATGCCCACGTGGCCATACAGCAGGCCCGGCGCACCGGTGCCGCTATGCGATGAGTCGGCAACAATCATGCCCACCTGCAGCGCCGAGCGGTCGGAGCTATAGCACCAGGCGTTGAACATGTCACACGCGTTGCCGCCAAAATAGCCCACGCCGGCATTGCGGAAGACATTGGTAACCCACGCCGCGCACCAGTTCTGACCCGGCGAAGGCGTGGAGTAGCACGCGTTGACGACGGCCTGCTGCTTGCCCGAGCCGGCATTCTGCTGCGGAGTTCCGGGCGCATACGATCCACCGCCCGAGCTCGAACCACCCGAGTAGGAATTGTTCTTGTTCGCGGCGGCCGCGGCAGCGGCGGCCTTCCTAGCGGCCTCCTCGGCCTGGGCGGCAGCGAGAATCTCGGAATCGCGCTGAGCCATGAGCTCCTTGACGTCGTCGGAAAGACCGTTCAGCACGGTCTGGACTTCTTGCTGCTTGGCCTGCATGTCCTGCATCTGGGCAGTCTGCTGGTCCTTGAGCTTCTCTAAGTCGGCCTTCTGCGACTCGAGCTCGGTCTTTTGCGCATCGAGCTCTTCCTGGATGGTCTGAATGTCCTCGATGGCGTCGCGGTCGCTCTTGTTGATCTTCTCAACGTAATGCGCGTTGGCGACGAGTTCCTCAAACGAGCCAGAGGCCAGCAGCAGCGACAGGATGTTCGTGCCGCCGGACTTGTAGCTGGCGGCCACGCGATCGGAAAGGTCGTTGCGCTTCTTCTTGAGCTCGGCCTTCTTTTCATCGATCTGGGCCTGCGTGTCGTCAATCTTGCCCTGGACATTCTCGATGTCGTTGAGGGTCTGGGCATTCTTGTTGGCCAGCGCCGCATACTCATTTGCGATGCTGTCGAGCTGGGCCTGAACCTCGTCGAGCTGGGCCTGGGCGGCATTCAGTTTATCGGTGGTTTCTTTGGAAGCCTCCGCCGCATGGGCGCGAGCGGGCAGGCCAAAAAGAACTGCCGCAGAAGCGGCGCCGAACAGGGCCTTGAGGGCAGTGCGGCGCGAGAGCTCCTGGGAAAGGATGGAATCGCTGTTTGGTGACATATGTACTCCGTTACATGCTTATTTATATGTCGCTCAACTCATACATATTAGCGTACATATGGCGCGTCCCAACGATTTCCACGAACGGCAGGAAACTGCAAGGTCGGCGGCTCGTAAGCAAATACCAAAGATCAGGTTATGCGCACGCAAGCTCTGTTATGAGTACGTTAACATAATCCTCTGCTTTTCCTACAGCGCACGATTTGGGCGTCCCCGCCTGCGCTATACTCCCCTCTAGAAGTGTTCCTGATTCGATAGGAGACTACATGTCCAAAGCACTCGACCCCAAAGACACCTGCGTCCTCGTTACCGGTGGCGCCGGCTTTATCGGCTCGCACACCGTCGTTCAGCTGCTCGAGGGTGGCTACCAGGTTGTCGTCGTCGATGACCTCTCCAACTCCAGCGCCGTTGCCATCGACCGCGTCAAGACCATCGTGGGCGACGAGGCCGCCAAGAACCTCACCTTCTACGAGGCCAACGTGCTCGACCGCGATGCGATGAACAAGATCTTCGATACCCACCAGATCGACCGCGTCATCCACTTCGCCGGCTTTAAGGCCGTTGGCGAGTCGGTGAGCAAGCCCGTCGAGTACTACCACAACAATATCGAGAACACCCTGGTGCTCATCGATGTCATGCGCAACCACGGTTGTAAGTCCATCATCTTCTCGAGCTCTTCGACCGTCTACGGCGATCCGGACAACCCACCCGTCACCGAGGAGGATCCTAAGAAGCCCGCGACCAACCCCTATGGTTGGACCAAGTGGATGATTGAGCAGATCCTCATGGACGTCCACACCGCCGACCCCGAGTGGGACGTCGTGCTGCTCCGTTACTTCAATCCCATCGGTGCCCATCCATCGGGCCTGATCGGCGAGGACCCCAAGGGCATCCCCAACAACCTGGTGCCCTACGTCGCCCAGGTCGCCGTCGGTAAGCTCGAGGCCGTTCAGGTCTTTGGCAACGACTACCCCACCCCCGACGGCACCGGCGTGCGCGACTACATCCACGTGTGCGACCTGGCATCTGGTCACGTTGCCGCCCTTAACTGGATGAACGGCAAGACCGGCGTCGAGATCTTTAACCTGGGCACCGGCACCGGCACCTCGGTACTCGAGGTCGTCGCCGCCTTCTCCAAGGCCTGCGGCAAGGAGCTGCCCTACGTGATTCGCGAGCGCCGTGCCGGCGATATCGCCGCCAACTGGTGCGATGCCTCCAAGGCCGAACGCATGATGGGCTGGAAGGCCCAGTACGACATCGCGGACATGTGCCGCGACAGCTGGAATTGGCAGAGCCATAACCCCAACGGCTTCGCCGACGCCGAGTAGCCACTCCCCCGTGCTAGGTTTTGTGGCATGCCTCAAAACCTAGCACGCGACATGCTCGGCACATGCCGCTTCCCGCATGGGTAGATTTCTAGACATGTCCCAAAAATCTACTGGCCCCGGCCTCCAATGTGAGGTCGGGGCTTTTTAGGAACTCGTTCTCGAGCTCGAGCTCGCGCATGCACTTGCGGGCGGCCCTCATCTCGGCGGTCTCGGTCTTGGCCGCGGCCGCCGCGACCGGGTGGTTGGCCAGTTCCTTCTTTCTGACCGTCACCCATCTTCCCAGGATCTTCTCATTGATGCCGAGGTCGGCGGCCACTTGGGCGATGGGCTTCCCCGACGCGACGGCGAAGTCTGCGGCCTCGGTGCGGTGCCCCGCTGTGCAGGAGAGCCTATCTGCCATGACTGAACACTCCTTTCTTTTTGGCGCTGAAACGATTATCGCCGCTCAACGCCATTCCTCTAAGTCAAGTGTCCTGGGATACAATACAGTTCAAATGGACGAGGAGGATCCGGCGCTCCTCTTGATGAGCCCGGAGAGGCCCCTGGTCGTCACCCTTCCCCGCGCGAACGCAAAGCGGACGGCGGCGAGCCATGTCCTCCCCGCGCGTTCCATTTAGGGAGTCCTCGAGAAGTCGATCTCCCTGTGCGATAATCGAGCTATTGAGTCTCGCGAGTTTAGAGCTGGTGATATGCATTGAAAATCAAGGTGAAAAACATCGGCAGGGTCGCTGAGGCCGATATCGAGATTAATGGCATTGCCGTGATCGCCGGGGAGAACGGGACGGGGAAAAGCACGGTTGGAAAAGCGCTTTATGCGGCCTTCAACAGCATGTCCGATTCGGAGAACAAAATCGACCGCATGAGGCGCAATAGTGTTGAACGCGCCATCAGGAAGGCATATGTGGGAGGCCCTCTCGACTCCACGTCTCGCCACAGGCGAACTGCTGGAAGAATGAATGGTTTCATCGACAGGGTTTTTTCGGGCGAGTGCACGAGGGACGAGCTTATTGATGAGATAAAGGAGTATTACGGGGAGGAGATCTCCCGTGAGATCGAATCCGATTTCACGAATGGCGTAGCAGGAGTTGCCGATCAGATTATCGAGATCATGGATATCTCCGATGATGAGGTATTTCGTGCGATTGCGACAAACAGGTTCCAAAGCGAGTTCAACGGCCAGATCAATTCGGTTTTCGGCGAAGAGCCCGGGAAGGTCGAACTCCAGATAAAGGACGCATCTACGGTTTTCTCGGTTGCAGGTGACGAGGTGGCGGAGGTGCACGATAGGAGGGTTTTGCGATTCAGGGCGCATTATCTGGACGACCCGTTCCTGATCGATTCTCTCGGAGGGCCCTACGGCCCCGCTTTTCGGTTCAGGCCCCTCCTTGGACACCAGGAGGAGCTGCGGCAAGATTTGATTCAGGCGACCATCCGTAACGATGACAGCGAGTCCTCGCTGTTCGACGAGATCGCGAAGGAGCGGCACCTGAAGGTTCTCATGGACAAGGTCTCCTCCTTATGTCCGGGGTATTTCGAGAGGAGCGAAAGTCGCGGTCACCTTACGTATCTCGAAGAGGGCTTCGCTCGGGGGTTGGAGCCTGGGAACCTTTCTGCTGGCTTGAAGACGTTCGCCATCATGAAGGTGCTCTTGAAGTCCGGCGCGCTAGATGCCGGAGGGACTATTATCCTCGATGAACCCGAGATTCATCTTCATCCTGCATGGCAGCTGGCCTTCGCCGAGATAATCGTGCTGCTCCAGAAAGAGCTCGGGATGCACGTCTTAATGAGCACCCATAGTCCATATTTCTTGAATGCGATCGAAGTGTATTCTAAGAAGCACGCTGTTGATGGATTGTGCTCATATTATCTTGCGGAGACCTGCGCTGATGGACGCTCTCGCTTTGCCGAAATAACCGGCTCGACTGAGGTCGCCTACGAGAAGCTGGCGGCTCCTTTTGATACGCTTGAGAGGGAGGAGTACGGCCTTGAGTAGCGACCTGTGCGCCTCCTGCCCTCATCCGAACTCTCCCGTGGTGCCAGATGGCAGCGATGGTTGCTCCCGTTGCAGGACCTGTATCCTAAGGGACTGCACGTCGACCATCTCCAAAACATCCAGAGACGGGAGCGTCTCTCTTGTGGATGACGATTTGCCTGTTGTCAATTTTGACTCTGTTAAAGAATGCTACTGCAAGAAGGTCAATAGGTGGATGCAACTCCCGCGCTCCGCCGATGCGCTGTATTGCGATCGGGAAACGTTATATCTAGTCGAATTTAAAAACGGCAGTCTGAAGGAGACGCTGGGGAAGAGGCTCAATCCCAAGGATGACGAAGAGCTTGGTATCAATCTTGGCCAAAGGGACGCCCTCATCGAGAAGTGCAAGGACAGCGTTTTGATCTGCTCGGACCTGTGGGGAAAGAGGACGAGATGGTTTCGCGAGCACTGCGTCTTTGTTTTGGTATACAACGAGGACAAGAACAAGACCGCGATGAAGCGGGTTGCCAGCTCGATTAGGAAAAAAGCGCGTTTTGGGCTTCCTGACAAATTGAAAGGTTTTTGCGTGAAGGATGTCTTGACGCTAACCGAAAAGGAGTTTTCGACATCGCTCCTTTCAACTTGGCGAGACGCAGAAGAAATCGCGGAGGTCGACGCGTAGGAGACCGAAAAGCATCCGGTGGCTATTTGCTCCCGATATCGATCGTTCGTCTGCAGTCGGTTTTCTTTCCGCTGCGCCCGCCAGTTTGCGATGAGTCGCGCACCGTGTGAAGCTCAACACGGATGAAATACAAATATAATCCCCCCTTGCACTGTGTTGATAAATATTGCTCGTCGAACTCATCTGAACTGGGCTTTCTTGCATAGAACTGCCTGAACCTGAGCGTTTTCGGGTATCGCATTGCCCGATCGAGCACCATCGCGACCTTCTCAAGCTTGTCCTCGGGCGGACTCATAGCCACAGCCCCGCATGTCGTCCCGGTTGGAGCCGGGATGAGCCCTCAGGAAGCACTGCATGAAGTAGCGCATCCGGTTCACGGGCCCCAGCGGGTTCTGGCCGTCGGGAACGCCCTTGAGCAGCTTCGCGTCGTAGTGCTGGCTCTTCAGTGACAGATTGTTGACGGGAGCCGTGTGGCGCCCGGCTCCATGTCGTGGATGAGCGTGGAGCCGGGCGCCACACGGCTCCCGAACGTCGCCAAGGTCTTCGCCCTGCTTGTCTTGCCAAGGCCCTCCCGGATGAAGATTGAATTGCCTGGCTCATCGCAGCCGAGCGCGACACGGCCTCTACCCGAGACCATCATCTCTACACATAGCCCATCATTCGACAAGAACGCGCAGTTTGTCCTGCATAGGCGCATGGTGTCCCCCTCCGCCGCAAGAGGTGAGCAAAAGAGAGGCTCCCCTCGCCACTACCGGACAAAGGGACCTCTCTGGGGAAACACGCTATAAAACCTTCTTGCCGGGCGGTCGAGTACAGCACCGACGGCGTACCCGTGGAGACCTACCCAGAGCCCACGCCATTTCAAGTTTCTTGGTCTTCAACGCCACAATCCGATAATCATCCAGCCGTCGAAATGACCTCGTCACAGGCGGCAAGCATCTCCTCGTCATGAGTGACAACGATTACAATATGGTCTCTCTTAATTTCATGAAGCAATTTGATCAGCGCGCCTCGACTCTTCGCATCAAGTGCTGAGGTCGGTTCATCAAAAAGCATAACGTCCGGCGATTTCAACAGCTGTCTCACAATTGCAATCTTTTGCTTCTCGCCGCCGGACACCCCTCCTTTCCCGCCGTCAAGCATCGCCGTTGCCCCGTTCTCCACAGAAGCAACCATTTCGTCTAGCCCCAATATGACAAGCATCCGATTCAGCTTATCCATCTCGTAATCATCAGAAAGCAGCGTAAGATTATCGAGAATCGTCCCCTCAACGATAGGGGGTTCTTGCTCCGTAATGCTGACTCGACACCGCCGCAATGCATATCGATCGATGCAACGCTGTGACACCCCGTTGTAGCGAACGGCCCCTTCTGTGTCATCTGGATATAGCCCCAATATCACTGACAGCAGCGAGCTCTTCCCCGAACCATTCGGCCCCGAGATTCCATATAGCCGACCCCTGGAAAACGCGAGCCCCTCAATGCTTAACGCGACCCTTTCCGCCCCTGGATAACGTAGCTTGATGTTCTCTAGACGGATTTCCTCAATCGGACCAAGCGCCAATTTGCCATTCGCTTCCACCGGGACATCCCAAATTCTTTTCAGCCGCTCATAGCATACGCGATTAGTCTGGTAATCCCTTCCCCAGCCCAACAAATACTGTACCGCTGAGCTTAAGTTCGAATAATATCCAACAGCAGTCACGAGAAAACCAGGCAACAGTCTCCCGCCCATCACTTCAACCGCGCCCACAGCAAGAAGACATCCTTGAGCGGCGGAAGCGACCAACGCGTTGCCAAAGGTAAATCTAGACCCTACTTCCTGATTTGCTCTCATCGTTGGATAGAGCCCATTAAAAGCTTCGACCAGTACAGCGCGGGACCTATCGAACAAAGCATGTTTGCGGATGAAATCAACTTTCTCCAACTGATCTTGTAGACAGGAAAAAAACCTCGCGCTCTGCTCTTGTACGTCAAAACTTCTCTCAAACAGCCTTGCGCGTGAAACCGCATAAAAAGCGGCACTCGCTGCCGCAAGAACAAGGCAGACCACACTCAACTTGATATTCAGGCTACCGAGAACAAACAGGGCGGACAAAAGGGTGATAACGTTGCTTGAAACCCCCACAACCGAGTTGATTACGAAGATGACAAGGTCATTAGCGTCGTGATTGATTTGCTGGTTATAATACGACGCGTTGAAGCCCTCGAAGAATGCCTGGGGAAGGTGCTTCACGTGCTCAAGCGTATCCGCATTTAAGCCGAACCCCGCATGCGACTGAAGGTTGATGTACAGCATCTCTGAGCAATACACTAGTCCCGCTCGAACCGCTTGGACCGCAACCAAAATAAGGCAACAAACGAGAACGGCGGCAAGATCGGCGCTGGCCGGCATCGCCAATCGGTTTACCACTATGCCGGTAAGAAAGGGACCCGCAAGCGCAAGCAGCCCGACCAAAACTGTTACGACAAGATAGGCGTAGAATCGACCGCCCAGTATATATTTTCTACAGAGATTAAGCATCAGCCTCATTTTGCCCCGCACCCCGTTTTGCCGTATTCATCATCTGGGAGAGCAGCATTTTTTGCTCGGCATCATACCGGAAGGAAACGCAACGTTTCCCCTCACCGTTTAAGGCGTGGTTGGGGCACCCTCCCATGCACATGGGAAAAGCAAAGCACTCTTGGCATTCCGGGTCATCCGGCTCATATGCCATCCAGTTAATCATGTTCTTGCTCAACATTGGCGGCTCGAAAATAGTTCCGACCCTCCGCTCCTTCATTCCAATGTCATCCCAGCACTTATACAAATCTCCGACGGGATCAACCACGTACGAGTTGATTCCAACGGCGCAACATATCCCGAAATTCGTCCCACCAAAAGGTTGAACTTTGAAGCCCCGCGCAATTGCCCTTTTATAAAACTCAGTCTCCTCATACGAGAACTCTTTTACAGTAAAGCAGTGGCTGTCGTTCGCACATACCTGATTGATATCGTCAACAGGGGCTAAATAGAAGTGAACCTTATTCATCAGGCCATTTAGCTCGAGATAATCCAATAGCTCTTGAGCGGCCTCGATGTTGGTCTTGTCGACGTTGCTCCTTATCGAAATATCGATGATGTCGGCACACTCTTTGACGTTCTTGAGAATACGTTCGTATGTAGGGCTTCCGTCGTGAAGAATCCTTCTCGAATCGTGATCCGACTTCGATCCATCTATAGTCACTTGCGCGCTCGTCACACCACATGCCGCGAGCCTCCTTGCAACATCAGGCGTCAGCAGATAGCCATTTGTCACTATCGATGCGGAATATTCACACGTTGGTCCCACGACATCTTTCAGATCCGACGTAATCCGTTCGATCATCTTCATTCCGAGCAGAGGCTCGCCGCCGTACCATCCAACTGAGAGACTTGCGATACCAGGATAGTAATCTTTCACGAACTTGGAGAGCTGTGTCAAAACCTCCTCGCCCATCGTCGTGTACGCCTGTCCCTTTTCATAGCAGTAGGGACAGCAAAAGTTGCAAGCCATCGTTGGCGCAATGGTAAGGGACAGAGCAGTATTCGCAAAGCGCGCGGCGCGACTTTGCAACCTGATCTCCCCAAGCTCGTCCCTCTCCTCATTGACTAGGATGCCTCCCCTTATCAGCTCCGCGACAAGATCATCGGCATCCCGAACGTCCCCTTCTTGAATCCTTTTGAATTTCTGCGCGTATTCCGGATTTAACGACAGGATGCCGCCGGTTCGCGCATTCATGATAAGAAGACTTCCGTTATGTTCATGCACCACATTAAATTGCGACAGTTTCACTTCGCACCATCTCCATTTCCAATCAAATCCATATCGACCCTCAGACGCTGCGCATACGCCAGCGCACTACCTTCTTCGATAAAAACTGCACGAAAGCAGCAATAGACATGCGAGCGACACGATGACCGCATGGCCGCATGCAGCCATCAGGACCGTCCCGCCGGCAGCCCCGCACGCCCTCATCCAATAAGCCATGTGAACCGGGGGTAAAACGGTTGGGAAACTCATCGCGATAACAAGGCCCGCGAACGTTGCGACCAGCAAGGCTCCCGACACAAGAGATCTGATCCTGAACACCTCATATGCAACCGCAACCATCAGCGTATAAGCGGCGTCTATAACGATATTCGACAGGAGTGCCGAGGTCACATTACCAACCGTAAGGCTGTCTAGACCGCTTCCGGAGCACACGGCAAAGACCGCAGCGACACCGAGAGTAAACACGATGTAGGGGCACAGCGTATACACTTCGCAAGCCAATGTCTTTGCCGCAAACAGCTGCCAGCTGCGGAAGCCCCGAGCAATCGAAACTCCCCTTGCCGACACGCTCGTCGCATCACCGAATAGCGTCCCCGCCACAACAACAGAGACGATTGGGAAGAACACCGTATGCGCCATGGAGACGACACTTAGCCAGGAAGAGATACCCGTTGGCCCAACCCCTATCGAGAAAAGATAGCCCGGATCGGCGGAAAAGCCAAAGAACTGGCCCTCTCCCCCTGCGGAGACCCATGCGCCGGACCCGGCAAACACATAAATCCCCGCGATGCCCAAATACATCAGCGCTATTATCACGGCGAGTTTCATTCTCCTTGCGCGGAACAGTTCCGCCCTGACCGACATCCCAAGATTCATCGAACCGCCGTCCTTACAAATAGCGAGACGAGCGCAACTCCAACCGACACAAGCACAGTGCCGCCCGCATACAGCAAAACCTGAATTACACCAACATTCTGCATACTCAGGGAACACAGGTTCATCAGGTAATACACGGGCGAGAGCATGAGCAGCAAGCTGGGCTGACCGCTTCCGTATGTACTTGGGAACCACACCATCACAAATGTCGAAACCGCTATTGCAACGACGCTGCTCGCCACCACACTCCTCGTGAGCAAATACAGGGCGAAGGTAGCGGCGTACATCGAAATGAGCAGCAGCGCGATCATCAGCGCAATCGATACAAATTGGGCAAACCCTGAGCACGAGGCCCCAACGTCCCATTGGGCCATCTTGGTTAAATACAGCGCAGTCGTAGAAAGAAGATACACGGCACCGACCAGAGTGCAGTTCACCAACAGCTTCGTGATCACAATCGCCGCCTGCGACACCCCTCGCGATCTCGATACGGCGTAAGCCACGGATTCAAAGTCTCTCGACGTAGCGTAAACCGCGTAGAGAATCGTCACCGGAATCCAGACCACTGTAGACGCAAAAGACGTCCGGGCAACAGAGCCCAAAACGTCCCCTGCATCCACTAGGTTTCCAATAAAACCTATAGCCCCTCCAAGCGTATACGGGTCATCACCGGCGACCATGATCAGCACCTCAGACGAAGTCGCAGCCGCAACCACATACAGCACAGCCGCAAGCGCAATCATCAGAGCGGTCGCCGGGTGCCTGGCGAGCAACCATACCTCGCTCCGAAAAGCTGAGATGAACTCGCGTTTCATCACAGCTCGCTCTCTCGACCG
Source organism: uncultured Collinsella sp. (assembly GCA_900540875.1). GTDB lineage: Bacteria > Actinomycetota > Coriobacteriia > Coriobacteriales > Coriobacteriaceae > Collinsella. Next base: position 27,093 of record UQHT01000022.1, on the reverse strand, counting down.
ATGAGCTCCGAATAAAACTCCTCAAGGCTCTTCCTATGAGAATACGCCTCCGCAACCCTCACACCTGCGGTCGAGAGCGCTTCGATTGCAATGCCCCGCCCTTCCTTTTTCTCCTCATAGCGCATAAGGACGCTGCCGTCCGGCAGAAAAGAATGTGAGGTCTCATCTCCGAGAACCGATCTCGTTCGCTCCAGATCGTCCACATGCAACACGAAACCACCGCGGCATGACTTTTCCAGCTGAGGTGCGGTCATCCTTCGAATGAGGCGACCATGACTTATGAAGAGGTAATCAGTTGCCAGCTTGTGCATCTCCTCAAGATTGTGGCTGGATACGAGAATCGTTTTACCTTGATCTTTGTTAAGATGCGTAAGGATTTTTCTTACTTCGACTATCCCCATCGGATCCAGGCCGTTTGTCGGCTCGTCCAGGATCAACAGCTCCGGATCGCCCAGCAACGCTATGGCCAGATCGAGACGCCTCCTCATTCCCATTGAGAAGTTCTTCACTTTCTTCCCGCCGGCCTCCCCCAAACCGACGGTTGATAACACACCGTCGATGGAACGATCGGTGGGAAGCCCCCACTCAATACAGCGAACGACCAAGTTGTCTCGCGCGGTCAGATTAGGATACGAAGCATTGAGGTCGGGCATATAACCCAGCCTTTCCCTGCAGCTCCGTATTTCACGTCTCCCGGTTTGCCCAAACATCGAGATCGTTCCTGACGATGGCTCCGAAAGCCCCGTGATCAATCGAATTAACGTGCTCTTGCCGGCACCATTCTCCCCAATGAGTGCACACAGCTCGCCTTCCATTAAAGAGAACGAGACTGATTTAACCGCTTCAAACCCGCCATATCTCTTGGATATGGCACGCAATTCAACTGGGACTTCCCGCATGGACGACATCCTCCCCGTCAATAAAAAGGGACGACATGGCAATTGTGCGGGGTTATAGGTAACGTCGGTTCGCCCCCCATATTGCAATGCCACATCGCCCCTCAGGCGCTGCTGGCCAAAATATCTTTGAACAGTCTGTGCACGCCGTACGGCGTGCACTATCCGCTAAAAGCGGATAGTGCACTCCTGTGAAGAACACTTGGTGCTGCAGCTGCCGTGCGCGTAAAAGAAGCAATTGTTGCACATGGGCTCAGCCCCGGCTGACGGCTCGGTAATCCATTCCATTTCATTCCCCTCCTTTCGCGGTAGAAAGCCAGTTCATCTCTGCCCCCTAGAAACGGAACGTGCAGGACTGATTGGGGCACCTCTTCGTGCATCCCCCGTGCGCGTAGAAGAAGCAGTTGCCGCACGCGGGTGCAACGCCTTCCTCCGGCTCGTTAATCCAATCCATCTCTCCCTCCTTTCCTTGCATACCGAATTGATAATGTTATTCTAATTCAATATGTATCATATTTCAATATAAGCTTATTTATATATTACACAAGGTAAGCACCCCCCCCCTGCATCCAGCACAGGAAATGACTCTCTCGTTCCCCAGTGACGCGGCGAGAAATACAGGCCACTGCAGGACGTTGAATGAACAGCCCGTGAAAACCGTTGTTTTCACGGGCTGCACCTGCTCAATACTTTTTTATTCTCCAGCCTCAGTCGTCTCTAAGATCGACCACGTAAACATGATCTGACTCCAGGACCGGGTCATCACCCGTCGCGGTCGCCCTGCTCAGCGCGTTGCGGGCGCGCCGCGTCGCCAGTTCCTCAAGTTCTCTTTCGTTGACGCGCTTAATAAGATCGCCAGGCTGGCAATCAAGCTCTACGCAAATATCCAGCAATGTCTTTAACCTAATTGCCTTCACCTTGCCATTTCGTATTTTTGAGATACTTGCCGGTGTGTGCCCGGTCGCCCGAATGATATCCGTACTCGTCTTTCCGCGTCGAAGCAATAAGCTTTCAAGCTCAATAATCAGATAGTCCATGCCGCCCCTCACACCAAATCCTCGGTCTGGTCTTGAAGCAGAGCTCCGTAGCGCCATATCGCAGAAATCGAGAAGCAGCAAACGGCCCCCAGCACAGCACCAATATCTATGGGCAGGGCCAGGTTTTCAAACATCGAATAGGCGTTCCCCAGCAAGTCGAAGGGGCCAATCACTATCGAAAGAAACCCCGGAGAAAACAAGAGGTCACCTATTGCTGCTGCAACAAACAGCCACCCGATAATCGAGATTCTTCGAGCATGCGAAAGGGTAAAGGGCGATTCGCCATGAGCCATGTCCATGCTGATTCCCCGCAGGGTCCATGTGGCCCCTCCGGAAATCAGAAGATACATCAAAGGAACCACTACGGAAACCGTCTTTGATGGATCATATAGGTTTCCTTGAGCAGCCATAAGCCCAATGGAAATAACCACCACCACCGAACAGCAACACACCGCTATAAACAGCGCCGTAAACAGAATCCCAAGCCTTCTTCCGAGAGTCATCATCTTCTGGATGGACTTATCGATCTTCTGGGCGCTATTCACCACAGCTCCTCCTAAAGCAATCAGAGGTCTTCTTACTTACTGTTTTTCCTACATTGTAACGAACTCGATAAGAAGAGGGTCGCTTCACGCCGCGCAATCCCGAACTCCAAGCGTTTCTCATCAGCATTGCCCATCTTTCGAGTCGAAATTCAAATCCAGTTTCTTATCGCATGCCAAAATCAAATCCTGATCGTGGCTTACAACAAGAATTAGCTGATTAAAGGGGTTTCGAGAGACATACTCCGTGAACTCCCGACGGCTTTCTTCGTCTAAATCATTCGTCGGCTCGTCAAACACAAGCACTTCCGGTTGCCTGCAAAGTGCTGAGATTATCCTTAGCTTCCGATACTCTCCACCAGAAAGGTCCCTACAATTCTTACCTTTTAACGATTCGACGGTTCGGCAGAAACTCGGCACAAGCTCGCAGAGATGCTCGCCCGTTCCCCGAATCGATGCCCTCTCAAGATAGTGTTCCACCGTTTCATTCGGAATAAAGAGCTTTTGCGGGCACACCGCAAACAGGTCATGTCGGATCGTCTCCATATCGAGCTCTTCATATGGCACCGACCCCAAAGTCCGATGCCCCCCAGCAGAATATAGTCCAAGAAGCACCTTCAGAAACGTGCTTTTGCCGCATCCGTTCGGCCCGGTAATGGCATAGGTTTCCCCCTCTCGACCTCCACGGAGAGATCGCGGTACAAGTAGGGCTTTCCCGCATATCGGTACGCGATGTTGGACAACGATATGCTCTCCACGTGCCCAACCGAGATGGTGCCGCGGTCCTCGGCGCCTTCCGACAGAGCCTCCAATCGGTCGAACGAGGCCCTCGCGTCCTGATATGATTTGAAATAATTCAAATAATATTTGAAGCATCCGAACGCCATCGAGTAATACGAGTTCACCATTGTGAACTCGCCAATGCTCATTCTTCCGTTTAATATTTCCATTCCGGAGATCACAAGCAACGCTCCCCGGAACACAGATGAGATCAGGCCGTCGCTCGAGGTGGCCAGATTCGAGACCCTACTTGCTTTCATGTAAATCGGGTAGTACCCCTCGAATATCCCCTTGAGCGTACGGGCACTCTGGTCATATGCCCCATCGCACTTAATGTCAAACAACTGCGACAGCTCGCCGCTCACGGATGCGAACAGCTTGCTCAACCCCTCTTTGTTCGCAAGCGAACTGTTGTACAGCGGCTTTTTCAACACCCTAAATAAAATGAAGTATGCCCCAAGCGAACATGTACTTAACGCCAGAAACACCGGGTTAATTGAAAACAGAATGATGAAAATAAACACAATCAGAACGATGTTAAGCCCGATTGTCAGGAAGTTGTTCACGACAAACGATGACACCGCATTCGAATCCGCATACACCCTCTGCGTTGTATAGGATGAATCCGCCTGCTCCCCCTTTTCCAAGGGCCCTCGTTCAAACGACTCACACGTGGCCCCCATCAGTCTCGTAGTCATCTCCAAAATGACGCGCGATACGTTCACGCCCATCGCATACGACATGAAGGATGCCGATATCCCTATGCTGGCAACAAAGGCTGCAAACCATACGACGCGAGATGGATCCCTATTCGTCACGAGAAAATCTACAAACCCACCGTTTAAGGCGGGCATGACGCACGAGAGAGCATAATTCACCGACATGAGAAGGGGATGCCGCGACCCTTTACAGCGAAATAACTCGTTAACCGTCTTCTTAAACATGCCAGCCCCCATCAAGCGACCTTTTATCCAAAACTGAATTAGTTCGCCGCTTAATCGCTCCCATACACTCCTTATTGTTAATCCTCGCAAAACACTATCGCGGGTTGCGATGCCCAGGATTCCGTTTCGCCTTGATATACATACGAATAGACTCCCTATTTACATAGGCAAGTGCGGCGATTATTACGGCAGCCACCATCAGACCGAAAATCGCCCTTTTGTCCGGAAAAAGGGACGAAAAAAGGAGACATATTGCGGAGAAAACTATAACCGCCCCCACCGCTCGGTTTGTGCCTAGAGACTCGGCCGTCCGCTTTTCCTCCTCTAAACGCCCTCCCGATAGCGATGACATTCCAGCAAGCAATCCCGTGAGCTTGCCTCGATACATCATTATTCCGAACACCAGCAGCAGGCATGACCCCACCATTGGAACCACAACGTCCGACATCGCCATCACTCCAGTCCATTCCTTGTCATCGAATCCTTGCGGCGGCTCAGCACATCTGGCGTCAAATGCAACCTCGTGTCAAACGGTCTGCTCGCAAACTCAATTACTTTGCATGAGCTCGAACATACCGGTTTAAACGGCATACAGTTTAGCCTCGATGGCCTACGTGATTCTCATGAACATATGCGGGGGTTCCCGGGGCTATACGACCGGGTACTAGACGCCATCGATATCACGCTGAACGAAACTTCGCTGCACCTTTCGATTGCCTTTTGTCCGACATCGTTCAATGTCGACGATTTCAAACCAGTTTGCACGATGCTCCGGGACAAGCTGAAATCGTCGAGCAGGACCGACCGAATTGACCTTCGAGTTCAGCCGCTCATGCTCCTCGGTAGAGCCCGAAGAAACCGCACGATTCGCCCTTCGAATAATCAATACCGTCGGTTGGTCAACACGATCAACGACCTTCGATACGATCCAGGCTATCGAGGCTACTTCATGTTTGAGTGGGGCGACCCCATCGACCACTTGGTCAGATTCCCCCAGCTGCAGATGCAATTTGACCAAGTGGCCATCCACGCCAATGGCGATATCGTCGTATCCCCCTATATACCTCTCATCATTGGAAACGTTCGCAAACACAGTCTTCAGGAATACTACGATGCCGGAATGGCAACCGTTTGGGATAAGCCCGTTGTTACCGCGTTGGCCAATCGCATGCACTCGATTGACGAGATGGAAGAGATCTCATCGTTGATTGCAGACATCAATATGGACGGCGACCTCTATATCGACCTAATCGATGACGATCTAGGCGACCTGAGCGTCCTGTCCCAACTCTAAGGAGATGTTCCCATGTACGAGACCCCAGAAGTAGAGAAGATGGATTCCAAAACCGGCCCCGTTCCCGTTGTGGTCAACTTCGCAGCCGTCGTGGATAACGTAGTTGCAGCCGTCTACGATGCCGTCGTTGCGGCCTACGCATTCTGGTACTCGGCAGATAACGACGGCACCGGGGCAAGTACGGCACAAAACTAGTCGCCAACCCATCGAGCAATCGCCTCGCCTATCGCTGCATGCGATTGACTGCGCAGCCCTAGCCAACGCCCAGAGCGCCTTGAAGAGCTGCTTGTAAAATTCGCTCATTCAACAACGCGATCTCTTCACCAATCTCGGCCGGCCCGACAGAACTGCACACCAGTCGGACCGGCCAGACCCATAAAACGCTGCGTCCCGTCCACACCACACCTCACGAAACTCGCACTGCCACCACATGGGCGATTCGCGCCTCGATGTTGCGGCGCGATACTATCACGAATAGTCCCCGTCCAACAAGGCTATCCCTTCCACAGGCGTTTCAACTGTCAGTGGTAGCATTAAGCTGAACGGTGAAAAATACACTAACACTAACAGCGGAGATGACGACGTCGATGCCCTTCATGCAGCTGAGCACGTCCATCGTCGGCTTCCATCGGGGCTGTTCCGACTGGGACTCCACCTTGGATTCCAGGTCCTTCTTCTCGTCTACCGCCCGCTTGACGCGCTCCTTATAGCAGTCGAGGGTCTGCTGGGCCGTGGGGTCGGCCATCTCCGCGGCTTCGATCCAGGCCCAGTGCGCCCTGGTCCACGTCCCGAGCCTCCTTCTCTGGTCGTCTCCGCCGGGGTGGCACTGCCCATTCCTGGGCAGGTACTTGGAGAGGCGCTGCTTGACGGTAACACGGCAACCTCTCCCGGGCATCGGCGGGGGCCTGGGAGAGGTCCCTGGCGCCCTCGCACTCGCAGTCGGGGACGTGGACCTCGACGATTTCGTGCAGTGCGAGCTGCTTGGCCGAAAACTCGGCGTCGCGCTTGTCGGTCTTGCGTCGCTTGTCGGCCGCGGGCCTCTGCATCTTGGAGACCGCGCCGATGACGCAGTCCACGCCGAGGCAGCGCGGCTCCCTGCAGAAGGGAAAGCCGGTGACGCCGGACTCGTAGACTGCCCCGGGCGACTCGATAGAAAGGATCGAGTCGGCGACGGAGGCGGGGTCGTAGGAGAAGGGGCTTCCCGCCGATCTCGCCCGTGAACGGATTGAAGGCGCATCCTTTGATGCTGCGGGCGTGCACCTCAAGGCCAATAGAGGCAACATGTGGCATTGTGAGCCAGTCTCGCATTGTGGCAACCTGGCTGGCTGCCGGATTTTAATGACGACGACCATTGTCAGCCTTGGCCCACGAATCAAAAGACGATACGAAGCAGGGGCTCACATTGTTCTGCTCATATCGTCTTTATGGCGCACTACCATTCACCGAAATTCGGCAACTTTTTCATTCTCTATATACATGTTTAAACAACATGTTCTACAATAGGGACAATAGAAATGGAAACTCGGGACGAGCCGTCTATCCATCTACGGCGCAGCCCCTTATTCAAAAGGACGGTGAGTGCATCCATGGAGCGTGCAAGCGGTGTTCTGATGCCCGTTTCGTCATTGCCCGGACCATACGGAATCGGCGGCTTTGGCTGGAATGCCTACGACTTCGTCGATTTTCTCGCCTCGTGCAAACAACATTACTGGCAGATTCTGCCCCTTACGACGACCAGCTATGGCGATTCGCCCTATCAGTCGTTCTCGGCCCGCGCAGGCAACCCCAACTTTATCGACTTTGCCGAGCTTATCGAGGCAGGGTATCTGGAGCAGCGCGATATCGATGGCGTGTATCTGGGATCCGACCCCAGCAATGTCGACTACGGCGCTATCTTTGGCGGCCGCCGTCAGATTCTCGACCGCGCCGCTGAGCGCTTTGCTGCCGACAAGCCGGCCGATTTTGATGACTTTATCCAGGCCAACGAGGACTGGCTCATCCCCTACTGCGAGTTCATGACCGTCAAGGAGGAGTGCGGCCTCAAGGCATTTTGGGAGTGGCCCGCAGAGCTTCGTACCCGCGGTGAGGCCTCTGCCAAGGTCTGCGCCGCCCATCCCGCGCGCATGCTCTACCACCAGATGACGCAATACTTCTTCGATCGTCAGTGGAGCCGCCTCAAGGCCTATGCCAACGAGCGCGACATCCTGATCATCGGCGACCTGCCCATCTATGTCTCACGCGACTCCGTCGAGATGTGGGCCACGCCCGAGCTCTTTAAGATCGACGCCGCCGGTAATCCTGTGAGTGTCGCCGGCACGCCGCCCGACCAGTTCTCTGCCACCGGCCAGTACTGGGGCAATCCCATCTACGACTGGGACGCCATGGAGTCGGACGGTTTCTCCTGGTGGGAGGGCCGCATCCGCGCCGCCCTCGACATGTACGATGTCATCCGCCTGGATCACTTCCGCGGCTTCGAGGCCTATTGGGAGGTGCCGTTCTCCTCACCCGATTCGTCCTACGGTTCGTGGACGCAGGGCCCCAGCCTCAAGTTCTTCAAGACGCTCGAGGAAAAGCTCGGCACGCTGCCCATCATCGCCGAAGACCTGGGCTTCCTCACCCCCGGCGTCATCGACATGCGCGACAACTCGGGCTTCCCCGGCATGAAGATCTTGCAGTTTGCCTTTGAGGGCACCAACTCGTACTACCTGCCGCACAACTACATTGCCAACACCGTCGCCTATGTGGGCACACACGACAACGAGACGGCGCGCGGTTGGTTTGAGGGAACGGCCACCCCGCGTCAGCGCGAGCAGGCGGCCCTGTACACCCACCAGCAGGCCGGCGAGCCCATGGCAGATGCACTCAACCGCACCATCGCCGCCAGCGTGAGCGATACCTGCATCTACACCATGCAGGACCTGCTCAACCTGGGCAACGAGGCGCGCATCAACACTCCCGCCACCCTGGGCGGCAACTGGACCTGGCGCATGCTCGATGGCGCCATCACCCGCGAGCTCGAGCACAAGCTCACCGACTGGACCGAAACCTACTTCCGCATCCCGTCGGAAGCCGAGATCGAGCTTCCCCAATAGGAGCCACCGCGCCCGACCCCACCCCACCGTGCGGACGCGACCGCTTTTCCCGCGCGAGGCCACCCCAATCCCCTCGCGCGGGCTTCTTTTGAATTTCTGACATGTAGTCGACTCACCACAGGAGGAAACATGCCCCGTATCAATCTTGCGGCTCTTGCCGAGCAGTCCTTTGGAACCTCGCTCGAGCAGCTCGATGACCGTCGTATTTATAAGCTGCTGGTCAAGCTCGTGCAGGAGCGCTCTGCCGCCTGTCCGCTCAACAACGGCAAGAAAAAGCTCTACTACATCTCTGCCGAGTTTTTGATCGGCAAGCTGCTCATCAACAATATGATCGACCTCGGCATCTATGACGAGGTTAAGGACCAGCTCGTCGCCGCCGGCCACGACCTCAACAAGATCGAGGAGTTTGAGGTCGAGCCGTCGCTCGGCAACGGCGGCCTGGGCCGTCTGGCCGCGTGTTTCTTGGATTCCATCGCCACGCTGGGCCTTACCGGCGACGGCGTGGGCCTCAACTACCATTACGGCCTATTCCGCCAGCGCTTTGTCGACAACCAGCAGAAGGCCGTCCCCGACGAATGGCTCGGCGAGCAGGACATCCTAGTCGATGACGACCACTCCTACACTGTTGAGTTCGGCGACTTTGCCGTTACCTCCAAACTCGTCAACATCGATGTGCCCGGTTATGGCCAGCCCGCCAAGAATCGCCTGCGTCTGTTCGACCTGGCAAGCGTCGACGACGGCCTGGTACCCGGCAGCTCTATTGACTTTGACAAGACCGAAATCGCCAAGAACCTCACCCTGTTCCTCTATCCGGATGATTCCGATGAGCAGGGCCGCCTGCTTCGCATCTACCAGGAGTACTTCATGGTGAGCAACGCCGCCCAGCTCCTCATCGACGAGGCCATCGAGCGCGGCAGCAACTTGCACGACCTGGCCGACTACGCCGTGGTCCAGATCAACGATACGCACCCCACCATGGTCATTCCCGAGCTCATCCGCCTGCTCACCACCGAGCACGACATTGAGTTTGACGAGGCCGTTGCCATCGTGCGCTCCATGGTCGCCTACACCAACCACACGATCCTTGCCGAGGCGCTCGAGAAGTGGCCGCTCGCCAGCCTGCAGAAGGTCTCCCCCGCCATCGCCGACATCATCGTCAAGCTCGACGAGGTTGCCAAGGCCGAGCACGACGACCCGCGCGTCGCCATCATCGACGAGTACGACACCGTCCACATGGCCCACATGGACATTCACTTTGGCTTCTCCATCAACGGCGTCGCCGCACTCCACACCAAAATCCTAGAGGACACCGAGCTTCACCCGTTCTACGAGATCTATCCCGAGAAGTTCTCCAACAAGACCAACGGCATCACCTTCCGCCGCTGGATCCATGGGGCCAACCCCGCACTCGCCAGCCTGCTCGACGATGTGATCGGCACCGACTGGCGCAGCACCGGCGATCTGAGCAAACTCGCCAAGTTCGCCGACGACAAGGACGTTCTTGAGCGCCTGGCCGCCACCAAGGTCGAGGCCAAGGCCATCATGCGCCAGTTCATGGCGCTCGAGCAGGGCGTGACCATTCCCTCCAACGCCATCATCGACGTCCAGGTCAAGCGCATCCACGAGTACAAGCGTCAGCAGATGCTCGCGCTCTACATCATCTGGAAGTACATCGATATCAAGAACGGCAACAGGCCTAAGCACCCCGTCACCATCATCTTTGGCGGCAAGGCGGCGCCTGCCTACACTATCGCGCAGGACATCATCCATCTGATCCTGACGCTGTCGCAGTGGATTGCAAACGACCCCGACGTGGCTCCCTACCTGCAGGTTGTCATGATCGAGAACTACAACGTCACCGCCGCCGAGCGCGTGATCCCCGCCGCTGACATCTCCGAGCAGATCAGCCTGGCCTCCAAGGAGGCGAGCGGCACCTCCAACATGAAGTTCATGCTCAACGGCGCCCTAACCCTGTGCACGCTCGACGGTGCCAACGTGGAGATTGCCGAGCTCGTGGGCGACGAGAACATCTATACCTTTGGTGCCTCGTCCAAACAGGTCGAGCAGCTCTACGCCGACGGCACCTACAACGCCGGCGCGCTCTACCGCAAGCCCGGCATTAAACTGCTGGTGGACTTCATCACCAACCCGGCCTTTATGGCAACCGGCAACGCCGAGCGCCTGCAGCGCCTGCACGACGACATTAAGGGCAAGGACTGGTTTATGGCCCTGCTCGACATTGAGGAGTACATCCAGACCAAGGAGCGCGTGCTGGCCGACTACGAGGACCAGGACGCCTGGATGCGCAAGGCGCTCATCAATATCGCCAACGCCGGCACCTTCTCGTCCGACCGTACGATCTCCCAGTACAACGACGAGATCTGGCACCTGAGCTAGCTCATTCCCCTTACCCATCCTCTTGAGAAACGGAGTCGTGGCAACACGGCTCCGTTTTTTGTGCCCGCACGTTACCCTGTGATCCGACTCGGCCAAACAATCTCGATCCGTAGCAATTACTCAACCAAAACGGTCCCAGCCGTTACAGATTGAGACATACCGGCCCCTCCCCTCGGGTTTATCTCAATCTGTAACATCTAGCAGGTGAAATTCGCCTTTGGTGTTACAGATTTAGATGAAATGGTTAGCTCAGCGGAACCGTCTCGATCTGTAACATCTAACGTCCGAAATCGGCCCTATCCGTTACAGATCGAGACAAACGACCGGTCAGACAGTCCCAACACAAAGAAAGGCTCCCCTCTCGCCCAGTGGACGGGAGGGGAGCCTTATATGTGACCGCGGCAAAAGGATGGCAAAGCCGCAGTCGCCCAAAGGGAGGGCCTGGATGCACCGGGCCTAGATAAGGTTCTTGCCAGACACCTTATCGAAGAGATGAGTCGCGTTCTTCTCGAACTTGAACCAGATGGGGTCGCCAGCCTTGAGCGCGCCCTTGGCCTCGAGGTCGACGACGGGGATAATCAGGACAAACTGGCCGTCGGGAGCGGTCACGTGGACATGCTCGGTCGAGCCCATGAGCTCGGTCACCTCGACGGTGCCCTGGAGCGCACCCTCCTCGCCCTTGTCGGCAAGCAGGATCTGCTCGGGGCGCACGCCGGCCGTAATCTCCTTCACGTCGCCGCCGTCCCAGTTGAGGGCAAGCTGAGCGCAAGTCTCCGGGGCGAGCGCCACGTTCATATCCTCGGTCTTGACAGTAAAGCCGTTGCCCGAGCGCACCAGCTGGGCATCGAAGAAGTTCATCTGCGGCACGCCGATGAAGCCGGCGACGAAGATGTTCGCGGGATGGTTGAAGACCTCCTGCGGCGTGGCGATCTGCTGGACGACGCCGTCCTTCATGACCACGATGCGGTCGCCGAGGGTCATAGCCTCGGTCTGGTCGTGGGTAACGTAGATGAAGGTGCCCTTGATCTCGTGACGCAGCTTAATGAGCTCGGCGCGCATCTGGTTACGAAGCTTGGCATCCAGGTTGGACAGCGGCTCGTCCATCAGGAAGACCTTGGGGTCACGCACGATGGCGCGGCCGATGGCGACGCGCTGGCGCTGGCCGCCAGAGAGCGCCTTGGGCTTACGGTCGAGGTACTCGGTAATACCCAGGATCTCAGCAGCGGAGCGAACCTTACGGTCGATCTCGTCCTTGGGGACCTTCTTGAGCTCGAGCGTAAACGCCATGTTCTCGTACACCGTCATATTGGGGTACAGAGCGTAGCTCTGGAACACCATGGCGATGTCGCGGTCCTTGGGCGCCACGTCGTTGACGCGCTTGCCGTCGATGAGCACGTCGCCGGAGGTGATGTCCTCTAGGCCGGCGACCATGCGCATCGTCGTGGACTTACCGCAGCCAGAGGGGCCAACGAGGACGATGAACTCCTGGTCGTGAACGGTGAGGTTGAAGTCCTCTACAGCGAGCACACCGTCCTCGGTAACCTTGAGGTTGTGCTTCTTCTCCTCGGTCTTCTTCTTTTTGCCAAAGAAGCCCTTCTTTTTTGACTCGTTGTTGGGATACACCTTCTGAACATGTTTGAGAACGATCTCGGCCATGTCTCTACCTTTCGATACGCGGCGCCGCGCTGAGGGGCGCCGCCAAAACTTGCAAAACAGTTACGGCATCAGCCCTTGACGGCACCTGCCACCACACCGTCGATGATGTACTTCTGGCAGAAGATGTACATGATGACGATGGGGATGACGACCATCATGATGCAGGCCATCATGGGGCCGAGCTCGACGTGGCCATAGCCGCCGCGGAAGTACTGGATCAAAATAGGAATGGTCTTGTACTTGGTGGAGTCGAGCGTAAGGTAGGGCAGCAGGTAGTCGTTCCAGACCCACATGGTCTCGAGGATGCCGACCGAAAGATAGGTGGGCTTCATGATGGGGAGAACGATCTTAAAGAACACCTGGACCGGGTTGCAGCCGTCAATCATGGCCGCTTCCTCAATCTCGAGCGGGATGTTCTTGACGAAGCCGGCGAACATAAAGACCGCGAGGCCCGCGCCAAAACCGAGGTAGATGAAGCAGATGTTAAACGGCGTGTTAAAGCCGATGCGGTCCGCGAGGTTGGACAGCGTGAACATGAGCATCTGGAACGGTACGACCATCGAGAAGACGAACAGGTAATAGAAGAAGTTCGAGATCTTGCTGTTGACGCGCACCACGTACCAAGCGCACATGGAGCAGCACACCAGAATCAGCACGACCGACGTGACCGTGATGATAAGCGAGTACATAAACGCCGAGGCAAAGCCCTGCTCGTTCAGAGCGTGCGCGTAGTTTGCGAGGCCGTTGAACGTCTCGGGCGTGAGCAGATCGAACGCCGTGGTGGTGCTGATTGCGGTCGCTTTCTTAAAGGAATTGAGCGCAATCATGAACACGGGGTAGATCCATGCGAGCGACAGGATCGTAAAGAAGATCGAGAGCGCGCGGTTGATAGCCTTATCGCGTTTCATTACTGCTGCACCTCCTTGGACCTCGTGGCCTTAAGCTGGATCATAGAAATAGCGACAACCAGGATGCAGAAGATAACTGCCTTGGCCTGACCGATGCCCTGCCATGCGATGCCAGCACGCGAATAGAACGTGTTGTAGATGTTCAGGGCGAGCATCTCGGTGGAGTGCGCCGGGGCGCCACCGGTAAGGGCGAGGTTCTGGTCGAACAGCTTAAAGCCGTTGGTGATGGACAGGAACAGGCAGATGGTGATGGTCGGCATCAGGTTGGGGATCTTAACCTTCCAAAACGTCTGCCATGCCGTAGCGCCATCGACCTTGGCGGCCTCGATGTAGTCAGACGGAATGGACTGCAGACCGGCGATGTAGATGATCATCATGTAGCCGACCTGTTGCCACAGGGTCAGGATGATAAGGCCCCAGAAGCCAGCGGCGGAGTTGAGGGCGATAAGCTGGGCACCCACGTTGGAGAGCAGGCAGTTGATCAGAATCTGCCAAATGTAACCCAGTACAATGCCGCCAATCAGGTTAGGCATAAAGAAAATCGTACGGAAGATGTTGGTGCCCTTGAGCGCCTTGCGAGTGAGCGCCTGCGCAATGGCCAGCGCGATCACGTTGATGAGCACCGTCGACAGGAAGGCAAACGCCACGGTAAAGAAGAACGACGTGGAGAACTGCGGATCTGACAGTGCGCGCACGTAGTTCTCGATACCGACAAAGTGCGCGTTATTAATGGTAATAAACTGGCAGAACGAGAGATAGAAACCCTGGATAAAGGGAATCACGAACCCGATCATAAACGCCAGGCACGTGGGCAGCATAAAGAGCGGCCACCAGCGTTTGAGTGCTTTGCCCATAGAAGGGTCCTTTCAATATGCAGGGGGCGGGCAAACCTACGTCTGCCCGCCCCCTGTCGCTAATCAGATAGCTTGGGCAGCAACTGCTTACTCGGAAGCAGCCTTCTCGGTCTTCCAGCCATCGACGAAGGCGTTCTTGACGCCGTCCCACTTGGTGTTGTCGGCAGCATAAGCGATGAGAGCCTGCTTGAGGTTCTTCTTCCACTCCTCAGAGGGGATGTAAACGAAGTCCCAAGCAACGGTCTTCTTGCCGTCCTTGGCCATAGCAACGGCCTGCTGCGAGAAGACGTTGGTGGTCTCCTTAGCGCTCTTGAACGGGGCGGTCAGACCCATCTTGTCAGCGATGATGCTGGTGGCGGTGTCAGAAGTGACGCACCAATACATGAAGTCCTCGGTGGCCTTCTGGGCATCCTCGGAAGCCTGGGAGCTGACGCACCAGTAGTTCTCGCCGCCGGAGCACAGGCCCTGGTTCTCCTCGCCGTCGACGCCGATGTAGATCGGCAGCATGCCGAGCTGGTCGTCGGTCATACCGGCCTTGGTGAGGTCGGCGTAGGCCCAAGAGCCGTTCTGATAGAAGACGGCCTTGCCGGTTGCGAACTCGTTGGTGGCGTCGTCACCGGTCTTGGAGGCGAGCTGCGAAGGATCGCAGGTGGAGTCGGTGATGTACAGGTCGAAGATCTGCTTAAAGTTGTCGAGATACTCGCCCTTGATCTCGTCGTCCTCCTGATTGTGCTCCTTCTCGAACTCGTAGTAGAGCGGGAGGTTGGCGAGGTGCGTGGTGTAGCGCCAGCTGGAGGAGTCATCCATACCGGCGGAAGTGAAGGCACCGTCAACGCCGAGCTCGTCCTTGCGGGCCTGGATGTCATCGGCGCAAGCCTTCAGCTTGTCGAAGGAGTTGATGTCCTCGGCCTTGTAGCCGGCCTTCTCGAGGAGCTCCTTGTTGTAAATGATGCCGTAGCTCTCCTGAACCCAGTCGATACCCAGATCCTTGCCGTCGGACTGCAGCGCCAGGGAGTCGTCGATGAGCTCGCCGCGGAGCTTGGTGTCGGAAAGATCGGCGCAGTAGTCCTTCCAGTTCTTAAGGCCGGTGGGGCCGTTGACCTGGAACAGCGTCGGAGCGGAGCTCTTGGACATCTCGGACTTGAGCTTCTCCTCGTAGGTGTTGGAGGCGGCGGTCACGATCTTGACCTCGACGCCCTTCTCCTTCTTGTACGCCTTGGCGATCTCCTTCCACTCCTTGTCGACCTCGGGCTTGAACTGGAGGAAGTAGACCTCGGCAGCGTCACCAGAAGCAGAGGAGCCAGAGCCGGCAGAACCACCGCAGCCCACGAGGCCCAGACCAAGAACCGCAGCCGCGGAACCAGCAAAGCCCAGGAACTGCCTTCTGCTCATTTCGTTCTTCATTACAATCCACCCTTTCACACCGTGGCGGCACCCTTTGCCGCCGCCTTCGGAGATTGGCTCGGGGACTTTGCCCCTTTTGCTGACTTGTACAATACGCTATTTGGCTAGTTGTTTGAACAAGTATTACTAGAGCGGTAGAAAAACTTCGGTGAACGGTAATTTCGACTTGATACTTGACAAGTTTTGTATAAACAATTATTTGTTATCGAATGCAGAGAAAACGCCCGATCAAGCCGATGCATCGTCGGTTTGACCGGGCGTTTTCGCTTTGAGGGCATGAGTCTCGTCAGGCTGCGAGCTAGCCGGCTATCGCTTGGAATTGACGCGGTAATGGAAGATCTCGGGGTGTGTGCGGGCATGCGTGACCTCGAACAAGATGCCGTCCGAGGTGTACGACTGGCTCTCCATAACGGCGACGCAGTTGTACTTGCCGAGGTCCAGATAGCTGCAGTCTTCATCGTTGGCGAGCTCGACACTCACCGTACGACGGCTCGCCATCACTTTGACGCCGCGCTTGTGCTCCAGATAGCCGTAGATAGAATCCGCCGCGATCTCGGGGGTCAGGCCCTTGGCGATCGACGCCAAAAAGTAGCCATGGTCCACTTGGCGCGCGCTGCCGTTGAGGCTTCGGACACGCACTACGCGAATCAGCTCCTCGCCCACCTTAAAGCCCAGGCGACGTGAGAGTTGCTCAGTGCAAATCAAATGTTCAAAAGACTTGACCTCGGTCGATGCGACGGCATTGTTGCGTTTTGCGAACTCGCCAAACGACTCAACCTCTTCGAGTGCGCCCAGCATGTCGGTTTCGCCCTTAAGCCAAATAACGCGCACGCCCTTACCGTGTATAGGCTGCACAAACATCTGGTCGGCCAGCATGCTCAAGGCGCGTCGAACGGTATTGCGCGTGCAGCCAAACTCCGCGGTCAGCTCGGCTTCGGTTGGCAGCATCTCCTGAAACGCATAGGTCCCGTTGATGATGCGCGAACGGATCTCGCGGTAGATTCCTTCGTAAATCGCTTTTGGCATGATTTCACCTCTAATGAATATGTATGGCTAGGCACGATAGCATTTCTTAAAGTTGTTTAAACCGATTATCGGTAAAGCACGGATTATTTACCGTCGACGGTTCCCCCGAAACCCAAATCGGACCGAATCAAAACCGTCAATGCGGCAAGCAGCCAGTCCTCTACAATGAGTTCATTGTTTAAACGTTCTTGCTCGCACAGCATGTTGCATCCGAAAGGCATATTATGCTGCAGAAAATCCAACGTTTTGGCGGGGCAATGTTCGCGCCCGCCATGCTGTTTTCTATATCAGGCCTCATGGTCGGCATCTCCGCCCTCGCCACGACCGTAGACATCGTCGGTGACCTCGCCGTATACGGAACCCCTTGGTACGTTTTCTGGACCATCATCCAGCGCGGCTCGTGGACGGTCTTTAAACGTCTCCCGCTCCTTTTTGCCGTAGCGCTGCCTATCGGTCTTGCCCAAAAGCAACCGGCACGCTGCTGCCTCGAGGCACTCGTGGCCTATTTTGCCTATTGCTTCTTTTTGAGCGAGATCATTAAGCTGAGCGGAGACAACCTTGGGCTTAAGTACCCATCATCTTTGACCCCCGCCAGCGGTATCACCGTCATCGACGGCATCAAGACGCTCGACACCGGCATTATCGGCCCGCTGGCGGTATCGGCAACCGTCGTCGCCATCCATGACCGCTTCTACGATGCCAAGGTTCCCGATTGGCTCGGCACCTTCTCGGGTTCCTCGCTGGTCTACCTCATCAGCTTTTTTGCCGTGTTTGCCCTTGCCGCCATCTCGGCCGCCATCGTGCCCTTCGCATACGCCGTGACCGAAACGCTGCGCCACGCACTTGCGGGCGTCGGCCCCTTCGGCGTGGGCATCTTTGTGTTTTTGGAGCGAGCGCTCGAGCCCATGGGGCTGCACCATCTGCTCTATATGCCCATCTATTACGACAATCTGGTCATTCACGACGGTATTTACGCCACGTGGACCAACCTGCTCCCCATTCTCTCCCATAGCACGCGCCCTTTAAATGAACTTGCGCCCTGGGCAGGTTTTACCGCCACCGGCTGGGGCAAGCTCTTTGGCCTTCCCGCCATCGCGGCAGCATTCTATTTCACCGCCAAACCCGAACGCCGCGCCGGCCTTAAGGTCATCCTTTTGCCCGCCATCGTCGCCTCGGTGGTCTGCGGCGTCACCGAGCCGCTCGAGTTTCTCTTTATGTTCACCTATCCCGGACTCTTTTTGCTCTACGCCGTCCTGTCCTCCTGCCTTGCCATGACCATGAACTTCTTTGGCATCGTCGGCATCTTCTCGGGCGGTCTCATGGAAATGACGGCCTTCAACTTCATCCCACTCATGCGAATGCATGCCGGCTCCTACCTTTTGGCGCTCGGTATCGGTCTTGCCTTTAGCCTCATCTTTTTTGTTAGTTTTCGAGCACTCATCTTGGTCTATGACCTTAAGACGCCGGGCCGCGAGGATCATGTCTCCAATCGCGCGGCAATCGATCGTTTAACGGGAAGAGGCTTTGCCAAAGAGCAATCTCCCAATGACGAGG
The DNA here is from genome assembly GCA_900540875.1 of uncultured Collinsella sp. Classification (GTDB taxonomy): domain Bacteria; phylum Actinomycetota; class Coriobacteriia; order Coriobacteriales; family Coriobacteriaceae; genus Collinsella. The sequence goes on along the minus strand of UQHT01000022.1, from coordinate 8,709 downwards.
TCAGTATTCAATCCGATCAAGATCACGTCCTCGCTGAGCGGGTAATTCAGCTTTTAGGTGGCGTTGGCAATATCGTGGGCGCAACCAACTGCGCCACGCGCCTGCGCGTCGAGGTCGCAGACCCTTCCATCGTTGCAGATAATGCGTCGTTTGTCGCGGTGGGTGCCAAGGGCCTCATCATTACGGGCAAGACCGCCCAGGTGATTATTGGCATCTCCGTTCCCCGCGTTAAAGAGCATTTTGACCAGATCATGGGCCTCGAGCCGGGATTTGTGCCCACCACCTCGGCCTCCCCTGCCGCCAGCGCAGCCCATAAGCGCGGCGATATCTGCTTCTTCGATATCGACGGAACACTCGCCTGGCAAGACCCTCGAGTGGCACAAGAGCTTCCCGAGAGCGAGCGAGACCTCTCCCCCTATCCCAATGAAGCGGTCTCGCAAGCCATCCGTGATTTTGTCGCCAAGGGCAATATGGCGTTTATCTGCACAGGGCGCACGCTGAGCTGCATCCATCCAAAGCTGCTCGAGCTGCCCTGGACCGGCATCGTCTGCCTCGCGGGTGGCTATGTCGAACTTGAGGGACACGTGATTCGCGATTTGGCGATGACGCCCGGCATGCTGCAGCGCCTTGCTCCCATTCTTGAGCAATCGGACGAAGTGATTCGTTTTGAGGGACTCAATGGCGTCGTTCGCATGAGTGCCGATGCGCCCGACGCCCCGGGATACGCCCGCACCGTGGGCGATGCAATTACGCAGCTGCAACATTACAGCGCCTACAAGATCTTAATGTCCACGTCGCTTGCCAACCGCATCGCTCAGGATCAAGCGTTTGAGCCGCTGCTCTGCTTTAACGAGCTCGAGCTCGAAGTGACCGAGATTTCGCCTCGCGAATGCACCAAGCGCGAGGGTATCCAGTCCGTACTCGACGCCCTCGATCCCCACCACGGAACCGTATACGGCATCGGCGACGCCAGCAATGACGTCTCGCTGATGAACGCCGTCGACGTTGGCATCGCCATGGGCAACGCACCGGACTATCTCAAAAAGCGCGCGGACTACATCACCGACTCGGTCGACAAAGATGGCGTCGTCAAGGCGCTCGAGCACTTTGGACTGGTCTAACTACGAAACTCGTCCGACATGCGCCGTTGCCTTAAATCCCCAAACCTGCCACGCAGGCAGGCACAATGTGGCAATATGTTGCCTGCACACTACATCGATGCAACCTAAGAAAGAATGCGAGAACCCGTGTCCAGTCCGTTTACCTGCTTTTTAGCCCAGCACTTTGACCAGATTAATGACTATCTGGCCACGTTCTTTGACGGACAGGCGACCTCTGCCGATATCGAACGCTACCTGTACGCGCCGCTCTCGGCTTTTACGGCCAACGCCGGCAAGCGCCACCGCCCGCTTATCTGCATGCTCGCCGCAACCGCAGTGGGCGGTAGCTTTGAGAGCGCCCGCAGCGCCGCGGCAGCTATCGAGCATTTCCAGTCGGGTGCGCTCATCCACGACGACATCGCCGACAACGGACAGCTTCGTCGAGGCAAGCCCTGCATGCACCTTACCGAGGGCACGGGGCTCGCCATCAATTGTGGCGACCTGGCGCTCACCATGGTCACCAAGACGGTTCTCGACGATCCCACGCTCGAGTCCGACGTGAAGCTGCGTGTGCTCCACGAGCTTACCGAGATGATCGTCCGCACCATCGAGGGTCAAGCGCTTGACCTGGGTTGGGTCCGTGACGAGCGCTTTGATATCTCGGTTTATGACTACCTGGACATGGCGACGCACAAGACTGCGTATTACAGCGGAGCCACGCCGCTTGCCGCCGGAGCCATTATCGGCGGCGGCAGCGAAGAGCAGGTCGAGGCGCTACGCGCCTTTGGCCTGCACACCGGCCTTGCCTTTCAGATTCAGGACGACCTGCTCAACTTGGTCGGCACCAAAGAGGCCGCCAACAAGGACTTCCGCACCGACATCACCGAGGGCAAACGCACGCTCGTTGCCGTGCACGCCCTGTCTGATGAGCGCCATCACGACGAGGTCGAGGCAATCCTTTCCTCGGGCACCGAGGACCCCGCGCAGCTCGCGCGCGCCGTGGAGATCTTCCAGCAGACCGGCTCCATCGAATATGCTCACGCCTACGCGCTGGACCTGACCGCAAAAGCCAAGGCTGCCATCGAGAACGTTGAGCTTGACCCGCACGCACGCGAACTGTTCCTCTCCATGGCAGATTTCTTTGTGGAGCGCCTCAACTAGCGGGGGTCACAAAACCTGTGGGCAGCGCGTTTGGGTACAAGTTGCTACACTGTTGAGTGCATGTTTATGCATTGTCTCGCGTTGTCTATCCGACACGCGCTCAAAATAGTACGAATCGTACGCCGAAAGGGGTTCGTTCATGGAACCTATTACCACGGGCATGCAGGGAGCAGCCGTCGAGGATGTTCAGTCCCGCCTTCTGCAGCTCGGTTACACCATCGATGCCGACGAGGTCGCCGACAAGCGCTTTGGCACCACCACCGAGCAGGCCGTTGGCACGTTTAGGCTCGATAGCGGCCTTGCGGCCGGTGATGCTGTCGATATCCCCTGCTGGAGCGCCCTTGTAGACGCTTCATACAAGTTGGGCGACCGCACGCTCTACCTTCGCATGCCCAATTTTCACGGCGCCGACGTCAAGGCCCTGCAGCGCGCTCTCAACGTTTTGGGCTTTGCCTGTGGCGAAGACGACGGCTACTTTGGTCCGCATACCGAGGCCGCCCTGCAGCAGTTCCAGGAAAATGTCGGCCTGTTTGCCGACGGCATGGCCTTCCAGGACACCTACGCCTACATCAACCGCCTGCACCATGTGTGGGAGGGCAAGCCCTCGGTCACCGAAGCCGAGTCTCGCATCGGTTTTGCGCGCGCCGCCAACGTGCTCGAGCGTTTCCAGATTGCCGTCATCGGCGAGGACCCTATCGCGCGCAGCGTAGCATCGCGCATGTGGAACATCGCCACGGCGACGACCGACAGCAGCGGCATGATGCTTTGCGATTCCGAGGTTCCGACCGATGTCGACCTGGTGCTCGAGATCGCAAGCGACGAGTTGCCTGCAGACGCCGCCCCGCGCGCCACGATCGCCCTCGCCGAGTGCCACAACCTGGCCCAGCGCATCCGTACCGCCAATGTCGCCGCACAGCAAAAGCCGGCACGAATTCGCATCGAGCTCACCGGCATGACGCGTTACAACGGCACCTTTACGGCCAGCGACGCGCAGACCCTCGCCGTACGCCTACTCGACGGCGTTTGCGATGCCCTCGCAGATTAGGTAAACTAGACGAGTTGCTTTTGGGCAACACCACACATTGGGACGTAGTTCAACGGTAGAACTCCGGTTTTTGGTGCCGGCTGTTGGGGGTTCGAATCCCTCCGTCCCAGCCATTAAAACTGAGCGCCCTAAGCCCATAACGGCCCAGGGCGCTTTCTTGTGGGCAAGCGGAGAGATTCGAACCCGCAAGGGTGCGGAGCTGAGGAAACGCGAAGCGTTTTCTAGCGCAGCACGCAAGGAGCGAAGCGACACAGCGGGGCGCGGCCGCCGAAAAGGCGGACGCGGAATCCCTCCGTCCCATATCAGTAACGGGCTCCCCGCATCTCGACTTTCCAGCCAAGCCGAAACTTCTCGCGCAGGACGAGAAGTTGCAAAAGGTAGATTTTCAGGCATGTCCCAAAAATCCACCCTCAAAAGACAGGCGCCCCAAGCCCATTAGAACCAAGAGCGCCTTACATCTAGAAAATATCAGCCCAGTTCCGAAAAGCGAGCCGTCTGCGACAATCAAGTAGCCGCCGGTCCCGGGAGAGCGGGGACACCGACTTAGGTTTATCGCGAGTTCCGCACGAACAGGAGGCCACTTAATGTGGCCTCCGTCGTGAGCAGGACTGTAGAGCAGGAAACCTAAGTCGGTGTCCCCGCTCTCCCGGGCCGGCGGAACTAATTATTCAGCATGCGGTCGAAGCTTCCCGAGTCGCCATCCCGATAGTCGGCGGTCATCAGAATCTCCTGCGGAATGCGCCCGCCCTCGCGCAGCACATTGCGGAACTGCACGCGCGTGACCATGGGCAGATCCTTGATCGTCGCCGCCAAGTTCTGCGGCACGCCCTGGTTGGCAGCCGCGGGCTCGCACTCGCCGCCGGCCTTCACGCGACGCTTATGCTCGGCGAGCATGGCGCGGTACATGCCGGCATGCAGGCGAATCTCAACCACATTGGCATTGCGAGCCTGCTCGACGATGCGCGCGCCCTCGCGGTCGATATCGCCCACGTAGTAGACGTAGTTAAAGCGATAGCCGATCTCAGCCAGATAATCGTCCAGGGCATGCGAGACGCTCGCCTTGCATCCGCCGCCAAAAATCACGCCGCCCACCTTGATGCCAAAGAGCTTGGCGTGCTTGCGGCCACGCAGCAGCCTGACGATCTCGTCGTAGGTGTCCAGGTTCTCGACCATAATGAACGGCTTATCGGCGCCCAGCGTAAAGAAACCCGTAAAGTGAACGGGGCGGTTGGGGGCGACCTTAATCGCCTGCATGCTGATGCCCTTTTCGGTCATACGCCGAATTAGGCGCTCGCCGTGCTTGCCGTCAAAGGCCTTCTCATCGTTAAAAATCTGGTAGGCACGCTGGCGGCGCGAGGCAACCGGCGTATCGGCACCTCGGTTTTGCTCGATCCAAGCCTGGATGATTGCGATTTCCTCGGCAATCTTGCGGTTGGACATCTCGTTGTGCTGAGTGCGCTGCGGCGCCTTTTTGCCGTCCTTGCCCTCGACCTTAACAATTTGAGTCTGCTGCTCCTTGATCTTAGAGAGCGCCGTAGGCGTAGGGACAACTTTGAGCAGCTGCCTGCCCAAAACGCGGGCAAGGGCAAACGCCGATACCTCGCCGTGGACGGCCGACTCGGGCCGCTGGGTAGCACTATCAGCCGCGGCAGGCTCAGCCTGTGCATGAGGCTTACGCTTGGAATCTGCCCGGGTATTACGTTCCTGCTTGGGCGCAGACGAGCGCTTTTGCGGACGATCGGACTTGGCCTCCTTCGCCGGCTGGCGCTTGACCTGATCCACCGGAGTCTCGGCCTTCTCATCTCCGTTTTGTGTCGCTGTCTTCTCGGCCGCGGCCTCGGCATTTGAGCCACGACCGCCGCGGTGACGACGACGGCGGGGCTTGCCTGAGGCGCTCTCCCCCGCCTGCTTATCAGCGGTCTGTTGAGCTTTGACCTCAGTGTCAGCCGCAGGCTGCGACTCGGAAGGTTGCTGCTCGCGAGCCGCCGGCTCAACGGTTTTCTCGGTTTGTTCGGCCTTCTCGGCCTGAGCGGTCGGAGCCGGCTCGCCCTTCTCCTGACGCCTTACGGGATACGCGCGCCTCGCAAAACCACGTCCGGGACGACATGAGCCCGGGGCCTTCTTGGCAGACTCCTCAACATCGTCTGCGGCCTCGGAAAGCTCTTCAACCTCATGCGCGACATCCTGCTGCGCAGCCTTAAAGTGGGCACCACGGCGGCGCTTGGGCTCTTGGGCCTCCACGGGCTTTTGCTCCTTCGTGGGCTTCTGCGACTCGGCAGCAACCTCGGCCTCAACAGCCTCGGCATCCGTCTCGCCCTTTCGAGCAACGGCGCGACGGAAGCGCTCCTGCTGGGCGCGGCGCTGTGCATCGCGCTTGCCGCCCCCGCCAAAACCGCCGCGTCCTGCCTTGGCCGTAAAGGCACGCACAACGTTCTCATCGAGCAACTCATCGGTATCGACATGCTCACGCGGAGCAACTTCTTCCACAGCAGGCACGTCAGCGGAATCCTCGACGACAAAATCTTCGACGGACTCGGCAGGTTGCTCCTGGGCATCGCGGATCTCGGCATTGATGGTATAGAACGCCGGGCGCCCGTTAATGCCACTACCCTCGATCTTGGTCACGATATTTGCCGCGATAAGCTCATCGCGCATCGCCTTGGTGTCGCACTCCTTATCGACGGAGCGGAAAATCTGCGCCAGCGCACTCGACTTAATCTTGAGCGCCTTGCGGCAAAGCAGGTCGTAGGCAACCAGCTTGGCACGCTCGGCAGAAAGCGATGTCTGGCTGCTCAGACGCTCAGCCAGGGCATCGACATTGTTTTGATTATCGGAATATACCGTCTTGGCCACGGGGCCCCTTTCATATGCACACATATACGTCCATATGGTACAACGCACGAGCCTATCCACGCAAAACATCTGCGAGAACGCCCTTGCACCACCTGTTCTCACAAGAAAAAAGACCGGGTCCGCTTGATTGCGGACCCGGTCTTTCCGAGTCAAATAGACGGGAGATTCAACCCGTCCGACCGACTAGGCCTTGGCGGCCTCGGCGTCGGCAGGAGCTTCAGCGGCAGCGGCGCGACCGTACTCGGCCTTGCCCATCTCGGACCACTCGGGCTCCTCATCAGGCATGGAGCCAGCCTCCTTGCCGAAGAACTCCTTGAGGCAGTTGACGGCGACGATGAGGCCCAGGACCATCAGCAGAACGGCAAAGACGAGCTGCAGGCCCTTGGTGGCGGCGACGGAGACGGCGGCCGTGGTGGCGGTAGCCGGGATGGTACCGAAGAAACCGTAGGCCTGGACGGCGGTCATGCAGCCCATGGCGCTCTGGACCAGCGAGGTGAAGGTGCAGCAGAGCAGGAAGGCGACGGGCACGTAGAGCATCCAGCCCTTGCGACCGGTGCACTTGCAGAACACGGCGAGGGTGATCATGGTCATACCGCCGAGCAGCTGGTTGGAAGCACCAAAGAGCGGCCAGATGTTGGCATAGCCACCAAAAGCGAGGGCGAGACCGGGAAGCAGGGTAACGACCGTGGCGAACCAGGGGTTGCCGAGGACCTTCATATAGCCGGCCTTGGACTCGATGGCCAGAGCATCGTTGGTCTGGGCAAAGAACTCGGAGAACGAGGTGCGGGCGATGCGGGCGACGGCGTCGAGCGAGGTCAGGGCCAGAGCGGAGACGTTCATAGTCATGAAGACGGTAGCGAGCGTGCCGTCAACACCGAAGGCCTGCATACCGCGGGAGATGCCAGCGGCGAAGATCTGGAACGGGGTGGAAGCGACACCAGCGTTGAGGACGCCGGTACCGGCGGTGTTCATATCGGAGAACATGATGCCGGCGACGATGATGGCAAGGATGCCGACGAAGGACTCGACGATCATTGCGCCGTAACCGACCTTGACGGCGTCCTGCTCCTTCTCGACCTGCTTAGAAGAGGTGCCGGAAGAAACGAGGCTGTGGAAACCGGAGAGAGCGCCGCAAGCAACGGAGACAAACAGGACGGGGAACATCATGCCGGAAGCGCTGGAGAAGCCGGTAAAGACCGGGGCGGTCATCGTGGCCTGGCCGTTAACACCAAGGACGACGATGCCGAGGACAGCGCAAACGATCATGACGATCATCATGATGGAAGTGAGGTAGTCACGCGGGGTCTTGAGCATCTGGATGGGCATAGCGCCAGCGAAGACCAGGTAGACCATGACGACGGCGAACCACTGGAACTTATCCAGGTAGACCGGGAACTGCATACCGACGGCGAACATGAGAACCATGAGGACCACGCCGGTGACGAACTCGGTAGCACCGGTGAGGTTGAACTTCTTCTGGGCCCAACCAAAGGCGATAGCGACGAAGGTGAACAGGATGGAGATGGTACCAGCGCAGCCGGCGGCATAGGACTTGGTGAAGTCGATGGCACCGGTAGCAGCACCAGAAGCGTCAACGGCCGGGGTGAACATGAACGTCTTGCAGACCATGTCGGTGAAGGCGGCGATGACGATGATGCAGAACAGCCAGCAGAACAGCAGGAACAGGCGACGGCCGGTCTTGCCGATGTACTTCTCGATGAGCTGAGCGAGCGACTTGCCGTTGTTCTTCATCGAGGCATACAGGGCGCCAAAGTCGTGGACGGCGCCAAAGAAGATGCCGCCGACGAGGACCCAGAGCACGACGGGCAGCCAGCCAAAGGCCATGGCGACGATCGTACCCGTAACAGGGCCGGCACCGCAGATCGAGCTGAACTGGTGCGAGAACGCGGTGAAGGCAGAGACGGGCGAGAAGCTCTTGCCGTCCTTCATGCGCTTGGCCGGCGTGAGGGCCTCTTTGTCAACGCCCCACTTGTTGGCCAGCCATCGGCCATAGCCCAGATAGCCGCAGGCGAGCACCGCCGCGGCCACAACCATGAGCAAAACTCCGTTCATTACATTTCCTCCTCTAAAAAGAACTTCCTAGACATAAAAAATGAGGGCCGTCGGTTGCGCTCGACGGCCCTCATCTTCATCAGCCGCCCGTTATCGTACGGGCTAGCTGTATGTGCTAACCCGCATCAGATAATTACTACGCTGATAATGTTTAGCTGATGCGTGAACATGTCTAAAAAATCCTCTTCAATCATGATGCGAACGATCCGTGCGTGTTCACATCCCCCAGTGGTTGAAAAGGAGTATGAAACTTTAGTTACCTAAAGTCAACGCAAATTTGTAATGGATTTTCAAATTCTTTTGATTTTCTCGTTATAAAACGCCACTGACCTCGGACTTTACCGAACGACAGTTTTTGCTTGAGAGATGCCCCTCGGGAGCGGGGCGGGCGCCTGCCGCCATATATGAACTTTCCTGCTCGGACAGTCCTGCTCACGACGGAGGCCACATTAAGTGGCCTCCTGTTCGTGCGGAACT
>UQHT01000021.1 GCA_900540875.1 uncultured Collinsella sp. | reverse complement strand
TCGCAGTCTGCGACGACGTCGTCAAATCACAATTTGTCGAGATGTTCGGAGATCCGGCTTCTGATGAATCCCGCTGGGAAAGAAAAGCGCTGGGTGAAACTTGCAGAATCATTACGGGAAATACTCCATCGCGTAAAGATACATCGAACTACGGCGACCACATCGAGTGGTGCAAAACAGATAACATCACCGATGCAAAACATCTAACGCCAGCAGCCGAAATGCTATCTGAAGCCGGCGCAGAAAAGGGCCGTATAGCTCCAGCGGGCAGCATCCTCATGGCATGCATCGCGGGAAGCATAAGTAGCATCGGGAAAGTTGCCGTTGCGGATCGCCCAGTTGCCTTCAACCAGCAAATAAATGCGGTGATTCCGGGCGATGCATTGATAACTGACTATCTGCTTTGGGCATTCAAGCTCTCAAAAGACTACCTATGTTCGAATGTGAACATGCAGCTCAAGGGAATCTTAAATAAGTCAGCACTTTCGGCGAAGGAGTTTCCCGTACCTCCGCTCGCCCTCCAGCAAGAGTTCGCCGCTTTCGCCGCCTCGGTCGACAAATCGAAATTTAAGTTAGGTATCTACGGTGGGATGCTTTGACGTTGCGCTGGTCGACCATTGCGTACCTTAATGTGGTGTCTATTTTTTTATGGCCAAGGAGCACCTGGACTTGTTCGATGGGCATTCCTTTGTCGATTGCCTTTGTAGCAAGCGTTCTTCTGAACTTATGAGGGTGGACCCTTCCTAAATCAAGCTCGCGCCCCAGTTTTCTAAGCAGCGCCTCGACGCCGCCAATTTGTAGCCTCTCGTGTGGCGCCTTGCTCGACACGAAGAGTGCTTCAGAGCTGTCCATTCGGGTTGACAGGTAATTCTCAATATGGACTTTAGTCTTTGCGTCAAAATAGACGATGCGGTCCTTATTTCCCTTGCCGTGTACGATGCACTCACGATTGATGGTGTCGATGGAGCTCCTGTCCAACGAGACAAGTTCGCCCACACGCATGCCCGTGGAGCGCAACAGGTCGATCAGGGCAAGGTTTCGGGGCGACCCGCAGTTATCGCAGAGAATCTCAACGACTTCATCGCTATACGTTTCCTTTATGGGTTGCGGAGCCTTGACTCTTTTAATGCGTCTAACCGGGCTCTTAATGATATGGTCCTCGTCTTCGAGCCATGAATAGAAGCTTGAGATGATTCTTCGGACATTGTCGACGGTGACGCGACTGACGCCGGCTTTTTGCTGATAGTCGGAAAGATAGGACCTAATCTCTTCGGTTCCTAGGTCGCAAGCTGGCGTATCGAATGATTCAAGCATTTTATTGATGGTGGTTTCGTAGTAGGAGATGGTCCTATCCGAGCAGCCTTCGAGGCGTTTTGCAGACAGAAATAGATCTAGGAATGATTCGCTTTCACCGTCGCCGCCTTCGGTTAATTGGCTTTCATCGAAAAGGCAGTGCGATAAAACCTTTTTGAGCTGGCGGTTCTGCTGCGTGGTCAGGTAGGGGAGCATGAGGCGGGTAATTTCTCTAGCCGTTTTCGTGAGATCCATGGTGGCGTCCTTCCTTGCGCGGTGGGTGGCGCTATTTCCCTTTGTTTACCCGTGCGTTATGGAAGGGATGCCGGGTGGCACTTCCGCTAGGCCGCGTCAGGGAGGTCCATGAGACCTCGCGCATCTCCCCGCATCACTCCGGTGCGGCTTTGCCTGCAGAGCGAGATGCTCAGGTGCGCTTTCTTAACGGGGGCATCTAAATGTAAATCGGTATCCAATTCCGCAAGAGACTTTGCTGAAAGCAACGTACCAGCCATCAGAAGTCGCTGACATAATAACGATACGGTGACTTTTGACGAAAGGCGAACGATGAATGCCGACGCCCAACTAGAAAAGGCAGTTGCGTTGATTGACGAACAGATTGCCTCTGCATTGCGAACGACTTACAAATTCAGGGAGCGCTGGAGTGGCGAAAAGCTCCGGAGACGAATCGGCGGTTTTGCGACGCTGATTCAGCCATCGCAAGAGCAGGTTGAATACGATTTCTTTAATGAGTTCATCGAGTTTTCCGTTAGAAATGACATGGTCAATCCAATACTCGAATCCTTGTTCGCTCTCTATGGTATTGACGCTATCTGGCCGAGGGGTTCGACTGTTTTTTGGTTGAATAATGAGAAGCACGAAAGAGCGAACCCTATCGAGTTTCTAATTTCAACAAATTGCGAAACCGTAGGGTATCGATACACAATTCCGGATTCGATTACCGCTATGGAAGTTGATTCATGGGGGATCAGCAGGATTGTCGTTATCGACTGGTCTGCAGCGGAGACTGAGGAGCTAAAACGACGCTCCGAGGAGTTGTGTGTCGAAGGGTCCGATAGCGTATTCCAAATATCATCGAGCAGGTTTTTCAAAAAGATCTTCCCAGAGGCTCTCTACGATGAGTTTGTTTATCGCATTCGAGATGCAGTTGCAAGAGTGGAGGATATCATCGGTCTTCAGGCCATTCCTAGCCTATCTATGCCTCGCTTGGCGCCATTTAGGGCTTCGCTGATAGACGAGATTCATCGCACTGTTGACGGCTTTCCTGAGTCGACCTACACGGTTAAATCAAATCACGCAACGTTCAGGCTTGCCGACGAAGATCAAATAGTGCTCAATAAAGCTTTTTTCAATGATGGGCTCGGACACTGTCTTGTTGGAACAAGGGGCTTTGCTAGATGTCTTACCACATCGGAGTATCTGCGCAGGTCTTTCTTGCGGGGCGGAGAGTTCGATTACACTTCAATTGTTTGTGGCTATATAAAGGCGGTTGAGCAACTCTCATATGAGCTTATGCTTGCTACGCTGGGTACGCCTGGGTCGGAAAACCTGTTCATTGCCACGCCTTCGAAAGGAAAAGGAGCGATCGAATATAGAAGACCATTTGACTGGTCGAAAAAAACTCGGCATGTTCAATTCGTCGAATCAAATAGAGAACGGTTTTCGACGAACTTGGTCTCTCTTGCAAATCTTCTCCATGACAATGAAACGGCATGGCGGATTAGTGACGAGGGAAGACACTTTGTGCTTCTCAAGATAAGGGATTTTGCAGGTAAAGATAGGAATGGCTATTTCCACAAGGATAACTTTACGGATTTGGGTGAAGTAAATAGGATTAGGCAAGATGCAATTGCGCTTCTGTATTACCTATTGGGCGGTTATGTTATCCCAGGAAGCAAGGAAAAGGCGCTTGAAACGCTTGGATTGAAGCACGTCTCTTATAGCGAAATGTATATGAAGCTGGCCGAGATACCTTTGACTGACTTTGTTTTGGAGTTTGAGGGTCTAAATCCTGTGAAAGCGGTTAGGCCCTTCGAGCAACCCGTCATAGAGTATGACGACTACGGTCTAGTCTCTTCGAAGATATTTTTTGTTAGAGTTGACAGCTATCGTGGCGCTCGTGAACGGGAATTGACTAAGGCTGTCAGCAAGGACGATCTCATCGTAGTTGACCGCGACAATATGCCGTCTAGGGTGTTCTTTGTAAAGCGTAGCGGCGAACGGGTGCAGGTTTGGTAAGAAAACGGCGCGCGAACGAGAGTCCGCGCGCCGGAGCGCTTCCGTCGTTTAGCTGCTGGGCGTCTCGTTGCCGCGATACTTAAAGTATGCGGTTGCGATAGTCACAATGGCATCTATGACGGCGAGAACGACCTCATCGTTAGGCGTGTACTTCATCTTTTCCTCCTTTGTCGGGATTCTAAGCTGACGTATGCCAGCAAAAGGAGGCCGTAAGCGCTAACGCCATGATAACCGATGCTCATTTAAGTTATTGTCTAGTACCGCAAAAAAGAGAGGGGGCGCGTATTATTTGTGACAAGGACGCTAAAAGACTATTTGCCTTTCAGCGTCCTTGCGGATACTGACCACACGGATTGCACTCAATCTCATCTCCAGTGTTTTGACTGACGGAGCAATTGCAGGCGATGTAAATAAGAGAGGGCAAACGCAAATGAAAGCAACCGAGGCAAATCTACTCGACCTTATGGGCGTGGCGAAGATGCAGTTCGTCATTCCCGTGTACCAGCGAGTTTACTCGTGGAGTGTGAAAGAGTGCGAGGTACTTTGGGATGACGTTATGCGAGCGGGTCGTGATGGCGTATCGCACTTCGTGGGGTCGATGCTTTATATCCCCGAGTCCGAGAGCTCTGCCACGAGCATTTCGCGCGTGCTTCTGATTGACGGTCAGCAGCGCATGACGACGTTTTCGTTGATGATTGCTGCCTTGGCTGACTATCTGGAGGGTAATCCCGACAAGGCCGGCTTCCTTGGAGACCTCAAGATCTCAGCGCTGCGGAAGAACTACCTCTTTAACGATGATGACTACAACGGTCTGGCGCGCTACAAGCTGGTGCTTTCGCAGGACGATAAAGAGACGCTGTTCTCCATCGTGTCTGGGTCTCCCGTGCCAGATGAAAAATCGGATCGCATTGTCGAGAACCATGCGTTCTTCCGCGAGAAGATGCGTGGTAAATCATTTGATCCGGCAAGGCTTTGGGCGGGACTAAACCGCGTGCAGGTCATCGACACTAAGCTCACCGCTGGCGTTGATAATGCCCAGCTCATATTTGAGTCCATGAACTCCAAGGGCAAGCCGCTCACGCCTATTGACCTCATTCGTAACTACGTTCTTATGTCGCTTCCCAACGACGAGCAAACCAAGCTTTACGAGGGTTACTGGCATCCGCTCGAGCGCCTGTTCGGTAAAGGCGGCGAAGAAGAGTTCAATGCATTTATCTGGTACTGGTTGTGGCTCAAGGTTCCCAATAGGATGCCGAAGGAAAACGAGGCCTACCACGAGTTCAAACGCTATTTCGCTGACGACTACGATGGGGATACCGAGGGCCTGCTGAAGGAGCTCCGCGAATATGCGCAAAGATATGCCAGGCTGTTCCTTGGCAAGGAGAAAGACGAGGGTCTGCGCCGAGTGTTCGGCAGGATTGCCTGTCTTTATGTGAAATCGGTCAGACCTTTGCTGATGCTGCTTTACTCGGTTTATGAAGGAGGCAGGATTGACCGCAATGCGTTTTTACGTATCTGCGAGACTATCGAGTCGTTCCTGTTCAGGCGGGCGGTTTGCGGCAGGCTTACCACGGGCCTAAATAATTTCTTTGCCGGCATGTATCGCAATCTCGAGCAGCAGGATGATATAGAGGAGTACGTTACGGCGATGCTCCTTATCCACAGCAGCGGTATGACCGCGTACTTCCCGACAGACGAGCATTTTGTCGAGGAGCTTAAGACGCGTGACTGTTACAACCGCTTCTCTAAAAAGCGCTATTACCTGGAGCGCATGGAGAACTGGCACCACCCGAAGGAGCCCATCTCGGCTGACGATTACCAGATCGAGCACGTCATGCCCCAGACGATCGATGGTGAGCACGGCTGGAAGGAATCGCTTGGCGAGAACTGGGAAGACATCCACGACAGGCTGTGCAACAACTTGGGAAATCTTACGCTGACGGGCTACAACCAGGAGTACTCAAACCGGTCGTTCTCGGACAAGCTCAATCTTCCGAACGTGGGACTTAAATGCAGCCCGCTCTACCTAAACAAGTCGATCGCCTCGCATGAAAAATGGGGCGAGGAGGAGATTAGGCAGCGCGCGGACGATCTGGCGAAAGAGGCGTGTGAGATATGGAAATATCCCGACCTTCCGGCAGATGTCGTCGACAAGTATCGCCCCTCTCGTGGGAAGTCTGACGAGGTGCCTATTTGGACCTTGCAAGAGAACCACCCCACTTTTGCTGAAGGCGGACTCAACCAGAAGCTTTTCGATGAGGTACGCGAGTCCGTTCTGGGTGGTAACCCTTCGTGGGAGTCCTATATAGCCAAGTACTATGTAGGCTTCAGGTCGGGCAAGCGAAAATTGCACGCCGTGCTAGAAGGCAGGACCAGCAACGGTGGTTGGATTGCCGTCGGCCTGGCAAAGAGCGTTGACGATCTGACGGATCCAGAGGGCCTGTGTCAGGACAAGCGCTCACAGGGCGGATTTGGCCCGGGTCTACCGACCTATGTCGCACTTCGGAACGCTGATGACATTCCCGCGGTGCTCGATCTTATAAAGCAGTGCTAGGTTGAAGGCCGGGGATTGGCCCCCCGGCCTTCATTGCCTCAGATTTGTTGGTGGCTCTTCACCGTAAAGCGCATCTGGTGGGAGAGGCTGCTCTTGGTCGGTTGGTGTCGGAATCGCGGGCAATTATTCGGCCTAAATCCGGAAAAGTGCAATATTGGCTGGTATAAAAGTACGGAAAAGTGTCGTAATATACACTTTAAAACATCGAAAAAGTGTCGAAATGAGCACCTAGCAACCACGGAAAAGTGTATCATAGTGCTAAAACAGCACGTAATAAGGGGTATGCTTATGCTACAGAGAAAAGCGAAAGCACAGTTTGAATCCTGGCTTGCCTCGTCGCCTAACAAGGCTCTTTTGGTCAAGGGCGCCCGACAGGTAGGAAAGTCATATTTGGTCAACGTCTTTGCAAGCGAATCGTTCGAAAATGTCGTGACGTTCGACCTTATCGCCGACGCGTCCGTGCGCGATTCGTTTTTGGCGGCAAAAAGCGCGGATGATCTGCTTATGCGCATGTCTATTGCTGCAACGCAGCCGATGGTTGCGAACAAGACCGTTGTGGTTATCGACGAGGTGCAGCGATGCCCCAACGTAGTGACGTTTATCAAATACCTGGTCCAGCGCGGCGACTTTCGATACATCCTTACCGGATCGCTCCTTGGCGTTGAGCTCGAGGGCATCGATTCCCTGCCGGTGGGGTATGTCGAGCAGGTCCAGATGTACCCGCTCGACTTTGAGGAGTTCTGCTGGGCAAGCGGCGTTGCTGCCGGAGCGTTTGACATGCTCAGGGGTTGTCTAAAGGACGAAAAGGAGCTCCCCGGCTATCTGTATGACCGCTTGCTCAATCTGTTCCATCAGTATGTGGTGGTGGGGGGCATGCCCGACGCGGTCAATTCCTTCTTGGCGACGCGCAATGTCGACGAGGTTCGAAACATCCATCGCGATCTTCACGCCCTGTATCGCGATGACATCGCAAAGTACGCTCCGCCTGAGCTACGCTTGGTTATTCGCGATATCTATGATCTGATTCCCAGCGAGGCCGGCTCCAAAAACAAGCGATTCAAACTGTCATCGATTAACGGTGTCAAACGTTTTTCGCAGGTGACAGATCATTTTCTCTGGCTCTCGGAGGCGGGTGTCGCGCTTCCCGTGTATAACGTAACGGCGCCCGTGGCACCCCTTTTATTGGGGGAGCAGCGAAATCTGTTCAAGCTGTTTTACTTGGACACCGGAATGCTCATGTCGTCGTATTCCAAAAGGGTCGCCCAAGGCGTTTTTGATGGAGAGGCGGAAGACGCCTTTGGCATGAACATGGGGGCGGCGTTTGAGGGCTTCGTTGCCCAAGAGCTCAAAGCCCACGGATTCAGATTGCGCTACTTTACGTCTAAAAAAGTCGGCGAGCTCGATTTTGTGGAGGAGACGCTCGATGGGGAGGTCCTTGCCATCGAGGTCAAGTCGGGCAAGAGCTTTAAGTCCCATGCGGCGCTCGACAACGCGCTCGCGACGAAGGGCTACGGAATCGATCGCGCCCTGGTACTTGCGGAATGTAATTTTCACCGCGATGGTGACGTGCTGTATCTGCCCATCTTTATGGCAGGGCTTTTGGAGCCGTAACGTGCCGCCGGCTCTTCCGGCCCTCCCTTAACCCTTGCTACTCGTCGTCTCCGTCGTTGGGGTCGCCCTTGAGGGTGTTGATGTCCAGGTGCTGGTTGTCGTCCTCTTTTTGCTGCGTTGCCGATTCGGACGCGGTGGGGCCGCGGAATAGCTGGAATCCCTCAAACGCGATCACGCCGAGCAGAGCGATGATGATGGCGATAAAGACAACCTTTGCCGCCTGCGAAAACTCCGAAAAGCGCGGCGGTTCTTCTCCGGTGTGGTAATCGGCAGCGCGCCTATCGTCGGTGCCGTGGGTATACGACGATGCCGAGGCTGCCTTTACGCTCGCTTGGTTGTAATCGGGAGCAGACGTGGCGGCAAACGGGTTGCGAGAAAAGCCACGCGACGTTTGGCTGTAATCCTCGGTTTCGATGCGGTCGGCGCGAGGCTGTTTCCTCGGGCGGTTGACGTATGCAGCGGTGTTGTCGTATGCGGAGTCGCGTTCCTCGGCAGCCGCAAACAGGGGGTTTACCGGAATGTTGAGCGCTGGCATGTCGCCCGAGGTCTCGTCCAGATCTGCCGCGGCCCAGGAATCAAAGGCAAACTGGCGGTTGGAAAGATCATCCAGATCCATGACAGGCGGCTCGAGCTCGGGCTCGGGAGCCGTGTATGCCGACCGCTGCGGGGCAGCGTAGCGAATCGTGCTGTCTGCCGTGGGGCGCTGTGCCGCTGCAGCGAGAAACGCCGCCGTTTCGGACGGATCGCTAGTAGGACGGGGTGCAGGGGCGGCTTTACGCGTCTCCTGCACGATGGGACGGGTGGCAAAGTCGTCCGCGGGCACGGATGCCGGCGCGGGCGTGGCGGAAGGTGCGTGCTTTGCACTTGTTGGGCGAACCCCGCCGCCCATGAGCTCCTCGGCGGTCCAGGGGCGGTCGCTCATCACGTCGTCGAGGCTCAGCGCAAAAAGGCCCTCTTCGCCCTCGTCAAACGCGTGTTTCGCATGCCTGGCGCCAGAAGCGGTGCCTCCGCGGCCGTTGCGTGATGCGTTGCTCGACCCCATCTTGTCCCATCCTTTCGAAATGCTCACATTCATCGATTATATGGAACTTGCCTTGCGGCCGACTCTCGGATTCGCGCATTCCAGAACTCGCGCCCAAAAGGGGAGGGATGCGGGCGCGCTGACTATTTGTCGCCGGCGGCAGCCTTTGCCTCGTTGAGGTAGCTGTAGAAGCTGTATTTGGAGATGCCAAAGAACTCGCAGGCGCGTTCGCTTGACTTGGAAATGAGGAAGGCGCCGCGACGGTCGAGGTAGCCAATGGCGCGGATGCGCTCGTCTTTGGTCATGAGCGCCGCGGGCTTGCCCACAAACTGTTCGCACTCGCGCAGCAGGTCTTCGAGCAGGTCGCCGATGTTTTTGGTAATGGGCTCGGGCTCGGTGTAGCCCGTGCCGCCAGTGCCGGTAAAGGCGTCGAGCGAACGCTCAAAAGCCTTCATAAGCGTAATGTCAAAGTTGATGCCCAAAATGCCGACGGGCTTGCCCTCATCGTTGCGGATAAAGATGGTCGAGGACTTGAGCAGCTTGCCATCGGCGGTTTTGGTGAGGTACGGCTCGCGGTCGTGCACGTCGGCGGTGCCCTCGTGCATGGATTCAAGCACAATATGGCTGGGGCCGTCACCCAGTTTGCGCCCGCTGACGTGGCCGTTTTCGATCACTACGATGGAGCGGTCCACGTCCTCGGTCTCCAGGTCGTGGACGACGACTTCGCAGTTGGGGCCAAATTGGAGCGCCAGGCCGTGTGCAAGGCGCTTGTAGAACTCAATCTGTGCGGGGGTCATGGGTGCCTTCCTAAAAATTAGTTTGGGCTCACTGTGCCATAAACCCCACTTGTTCGCAAATAACGAAAGCGTCGCTGTGTTATGTGACCGTTCGGCGGCGAAAAGGTACCGATTACGGCAACAAACAATTTGTTAGGTTTTCCAATCAAAAAGTGTGATAGAACAATGCTAACAAACTTTTTGTTTGGCATCCACATAAAAGTTCAGCCGTGTGAATGGGATCGGGCTGAAACGCGTATGCGGGGGCCGGCAAGAGAGAACTTAAGGAGTTCACCGTATGGCCGATAAGATCCAGTGGGCGGGCAACACGATGCCCAAGAGCGATGACAAGCACTTGGGAATCATGAGCCTCGACCACGTGAAGAAGGCCCGCGCCTTCCACCAGTCGTTCCCCCAGTACACCGTCACTCCGCTTGCCCGCCTGGATGGCCAGGCCGCGCGCCTGGGCCTGTCCAACCTGTGCGTTAAGGACGAGAGCTATCGCTTTGGCCTCAACGCCTTTAAGGTCCTGGGCGGTTCGTTTGCCATGGCCAACTACATTGCCGACGAGACCGGCAAGGACGTTGCCGAGTGCACCTTCGATTACCTGACCTCCGATCAGCTTGCCAAGGACTTTGGCCAGGCTACCTTCTTTACCGCCACCGACGGCAACCATGGCCGCGGCGTGGCATGGGCTGCCAACAAGCTGGGCCAGAAGGCCGTCGTGCACATGCCCAAGGGTTCCACCAAGCCACGCTTCGATAACATCGCCGCCGAGGGCGCCACGGTGACCATCGAAGAGGTCAACTACGACGAGTGCGTGCGCATGGCCGCCGCCGAGGCCGATGCCTGCGAGCGCGGCGTCATCGTTCAGGACACCGCCTGGGAGGGCTACGAGAAGATCCCGTCCTGGATCATGGAGGGCTACGGCACCATGGCTTCCGAGGCTGCCGAGCAGCTGCGCGAGATGGCCATCAACCGCCCGACGCACGTGTTTGTCCAGGCTGGCGTGGGTTCGCTCGCCGGCGCCGTGGTGGGCTACTTCACCAACCTGTATCCCGATAACCCGCCCACCTTCGTCGTGGTCGAGTGCGCGCCTGCCGCCTGCCTGTACAAGGGCGCTGCCGCCGGCGACGGCGACCCGCGCATCGTGGACGGCGACATGCCCTCCATCATGGCCGGCCTGTGCTGCGGCGAGCCCAACATCCTGGGTTGGGATATCCTGCGCAACCACACCACCGCCTTCGTGTCCTGCCCCGACTGGGTCACCGCTCGCGGCATGCGCACCCTGGGCGCTCCCGAGAAGGGCGACCCGCGCGTCATCTCTGGCGAGTCCGGCGCTGTGACCACCGGTCTGGTCGAGACCCTCATGCTCGACCCCGAGTACGCCGAGCTCAAGGAGCTCATCGGCCTGGACAAGACGAGCTCCGTGCTCTGCTTCTCCACCGAGGGCGACACGGATCCCGACCAGTATCGCCGCATCGTCTGGGAAGGCGAATACCCCACTTGCTAATACTGGGCGGAGTAAATAGGTATCGCTCCGCCACCCCACAGGTAGATTCCTTCGTTTGAAAGGTTATGAACAATGGCTAAAGAACTCGATTTCGAGGCAATTAAAAACGCTGCTGAGTCTCACCGCGCTGACATGACCCGCTTCCTGCGCGCCATGATCTCGCACCCCTCTGAGTCCTGCGAGGAGGGCGAGGTTGTCGCTTGCATCAAGGCCGAGATGGAGAGCCTTGGCTATGACGAGGTCAAGGTCGACGGCCTGGGCAACGTCATGGGCTTTATGGGCGAGGGCGACAAGATCATCGCCATCGACTCTCACATCGACACCGTCGGCATCGGCAACATCGAGAACTGGGATGCCGATCCCTATGAGGGCTACGAGACCGACGAGATTATCTACGGCCGCGGCGGCTCTGACCAGGAGGGCGGTATGGCTTCCGCTACCTATGCTGCCAAGATGATGAAGGACATGGGCCTCATCCCCGAGGGCTACAAGATCATGGTCGTCGGCACCGTCCAGGAAGAGGACTGCGACGGCATGTGCTGGCAGTACATCTACAACAAGGACGGCATTAAGCCCGAGTTCGTCATTTCCACCGAGCCCACCGACGGCGGCATCTATCGCGGTCACCGCGGCCGTATGGAGATCCGCGTCGACGTTCACGGCACCTCCTGCCACGGCTCCGCTCCCGACCGCGGCGACAACGCCATCTACAAGATGGCCGACATCATCGCCGACGTCCGCGCCCTCAACAACAACGGCTGCGACGAGTCGACCGACATCAAGGGTCTCGTCAAGATGCTCGACCCCAAGTACAACCCCGAGCACTTCGAGGACGCCCGCTTCCTGGGCCGCGGCACCTGCACCGTCAGCCAGATCTTCTACACCAGCCCCAGCCGCTGCGCTGTCGCTGACTCCTGCGCCATCTCCATCGACCGTCGCATGACCGCCGGCGAGACCTGGGAGTCCTGCCTGGACGAGATCCGCAACCTGCCGGCCGCCAAGAAGTACGGCGACGACGTGAAGGTCTCCATGTACATGTACGACCGTCCGTCCTGGACCGGCGAGGTCTACGAGACCGAGGCTTACTTCCCCACGTGGATCAACAAGGAGACCGCTCCGCACGTCAAGGCCCTCGTCGACGCCCACAAGGCCATGTTCGGTGACGAGCGCATCGGCTGCGAGCCCAGCATGGACAAGCGCACCGGTCGTCCGCTGTGCGACAAGTGGACCTTCTCCACGAACTGCGTTTCCATCCAGGGTCGCTATGGCATCCCCTGCGTCGGCTTTGGCCCGGGTGCCGAGTCTCAGGCTCACGCTCCCAACGAGGTCACCTACAAGGACGACCTGGTCACCGCTGCCGCCATGTATGTTGCTGCTTTGAACCTCTACGATCCGAGCCAGGCCGATGGCGACGCTACCGTGTTCCGCGCTGGTCTGACCAACAACAAGATCGACTAGTCCCATTCCTTGATCTTGTTGAGCCGGGGACAGCCTGTGTCCCCGGCACCCCCTGTTGACTTGGGGCCCGCGGTCGTTATCTCCCATGCTTCCTCAACGGTAGCGGGTCCTCGTCATAGCGCTCTGCATGTTCTAGCCACACGCGCATGCCGGAGCACATCTACTCATTGCGATCGTTTCATCTATGGAAAGGATATTTACATGGACGCCAAGTTTACCGAGCTCGTCGAGCAGCTGAACGGCCTCGATTTTAAGGGCATGTACGGCAGCGACTTCCTGCACACCTGGGATAAGACCACCGATGAGCTCAAGGCGCTCTACATCGTCGCCGATGCCCTGCGCGAGCTGCGTGAGAACAACGTTTCGTCCAAGATCTTCGACTCGGGCCTGGCCGTCTCCCTGTTCCGCGACAACTCCACCCGTACGCGCTTCTCCTTCTCTAAGGCCGCCAACCTGCTCGGCCTCGAGCTGCAGGACCTGGACGAGAAGAAGTCCCAGATCGCTCACGGCGAGACCGTCCGCGAGACCGCTACCATGATCTCCTTCATGGCCGACGTCATCGGCATCCGCGACGACATGTACATCGGCAAGGGCGACGCCTACATGGCCGAGGTCTCCGAGTCTGTCCAGCAGGCCTACGAGGACGGCGTTCTGGATCACCGTCCCACGCTCATCTCCCTGCAGTCCGACTCCGATCACCCCACGCAGTCCTCTGCCGACATGCTCTACCTCATCAACGAGTTTGGCGGCCTCGAGAACCTCAAGGGCAAGAAGGTTGCCGTCACCTGGGCCTATTCGCCCTCTTACGGCAAGCCGCTGTCCTGCCCGCAGTCGCTGATCAGCCTGCTGCCCCGTTTTGGCATGGACGTCACCTTGGCCCACCCCGAGGGCTACGACCTCATGCCCGAGGTCGTCGAGCGCGCCAAGGGCTATGCCGCCGAGTCCGGCACCACCTTTAAGCAGGTCAACACCATGGCCGAGGCCTTCGAGGGCGCCGACATCGTGATCCCCAAGAGCTGGGCTCCGTTTGCCGCCATGGAGAAGCGCACCAACCTGTACGCCGAGGGCGACGACGCCGGCATCGCTGCACTCGAGAAGGAGCTGCTCGCTCAGAACGCCACGCATCAGGATTGGTGCTCTACGACCGAGCTCATGGAGAAGACCGCCAACGGCCAGGACACCATCTTTATGCATCCGCTGCCCGCCGACATCTCCGGTGTCTCCTGCGAGCACGGCGAGGTCAACGCCGACGTCTTCGACATGCACCGCGTGGGCATGTACAAGGAGGCCAGCTACAAGCCGTACGCCATCGCAGCCATGATGTTCCTGCAGAAGGTTGCCGATCCCGCCGCTACCCTCAAGGCCCTCGACGAGCGCAACACCGCCCGTTGGTTCCAGGCCTAAAGCTGGGTTGAGGTAAGCCATGTAAAGGGGGCGCTCTGCCAACCGGCGGGGTGCCCCTTTTTGCATCGTGGGCGTGCGGGATAAGCGCTTTCGATGTAGATGCCCCGCGACGCGAGTTATGGGTACGATGGTTTCAGGGGAGGTATCGCCATGAAACTTGGTTGTGTCATTATGGCTTCGGGCGAGGGCAAGCGATTTGGCTCTAACAAGATGCTCGCCGATATCTATGGCGAGCCGCTGATTGCCCGGACCATTGATTCGGTTCCCCGGGGCTTTGACGTTGTGGTTTCGACGCGTTGGCCCGAGGTCGCTCAGATTTGTGATGACAAGCATTGCCCGTGCGTGCTGCACGATGGCGAGCTGCGCAGCGAAAGCGTCCGTGCGGGCCTTTCGTGGGGAGTCGAACGCAACTGGAAAGGTTGCCTCTTTTTGCCGGGCGACCAGCCGCTCGTGAGTTCGGATTCTTTTGAGGCTATGGTTCGTGCATTTGACGAGCGTGGCCGCAAGCATCCGGTGCGTCTTGCGTGCAACGGTGAGCCTTCGAGCCCGGTGCTCTTTCCGGCGGAACTGTTCGATGCACTTATGTGTCTTGAGGGTAAGGACGGCGGCGGTTCGATCCTCAAGGACCGTACCGACGTGGTGCTGGTCGAGGCGCGTGCCTACGAGCTGTGGGACGTCGATACCGTCAAGGGACAGCGACGCATAACGGAGCATATCGCCGCCTGCTCGTATTTTGATCGCGTGGCCAACTGCATCAATCAATAAGGAGCAATTATGATCATCATCAAAAACGGCGCACTCGTGACGCCCCAGGGGCTTCGCCGCGCCGATCTTGCCATGGATGGCGATAAGATCGTGCGGATTGCCGCGGCGATTGAGCCGGCCGAGGGCGATACCGTCGAGGATGCTGCGGGCTGCTGGGTGTTCCCGGGCTTTATCGATGGGCACACGCACATGCAGTGCTGGACCGGCATGGATTGGACAGCCGATAGCTTTGAGACCGGTACGCGTGCGGCTGCCTGCGGCGGTACGACGACCATCGTGGACTACGCGACGGCCGATCGCGGCGTGACCATGCCCGATGCCTTGGCCGAGTGGCATCGCCGCGCCGACGGAACCTGCACGGCCAACTACGCCTTTCATATGGCACTCGCCGAGTGGAACGAGCGCAACCGCGCCGACCTCTCGGCCATGCGCGAGGCGGGCGTATCGTCGTTCAAGACCTACTTTGCCTACGATCATCTGCGCCTGGACGATGCCGAGACGCTCGAGGTGCTGGAGGAGCTCAAGCGTATTGGCGGGATACTGTGCGTGCATTGCGAGAACGGTACGCTGGTGAATGAGCTGCAGAAGCGCGTGTTTGAGCAGGGTATCCACGGGCCCGAGGGCCATGCGCTCAGCCGTCCGGATGTGTGCGAGGCCGAGGCAGTGAGCCGTCTGCTGTATCTGGCGCACTTGGCCGGGGATGCTCCGGTCAACGTGGTGCACCTTTCGACCAAGCTGGGGCTCGAGGCCATCCGTGCCGCTAAGGCGCGCGGGCAGAAGAATATCTATGTCGAGACCTGCCCTCAGTATCTGATGCTCGACGATACGCGCTACTTGGAGCAGGGCGAGGACGGCTTTGCGGGCGCCAAGTATGTGATGAGCCCGCCGCTGCGCCATGCCGGCGACCGTGCGGCCCTGCGCGAGGCGCTTGTGGCCGGCGAGATCGATACCATCGCCACCGACCACTGCAGCTTTAATCTGCATGGGCAAAAGGACCGCGGGCGCGATGACTTTCGCGCGATTCCCAACGGCGGGCCCGGTGTGGAGCATCGCCCCGTCGCGATCGCTACGAGCTTTGAGGGACAGCTGGGCCCCGAGGATCTGTGCCGCTTGATGAGCGAGAACCCGGCGCGCGTCTTTGGCATGTATCCGCGCAAGGGCTGTCTGGCCGAGGGCTCCGATGCCGACGTGTGCGTATGGGATCCCCAGGCGCGCTGGACCATTAGCGCGGCGACGCAGCATCAGGCTGTGGACTACACGCCGCTCGAGGGCTTTGAGGCACATGGTCGCGCCAAGGCCGTGTTTGTGAACGGCGTGCTGGCTGCGCGCGACGGCGAGCCCACCGGAGCCCAACCCGGCCGCTACGTCCCCCGCTAACAGGAGGGCTACCGCTGGAGGCTGCTGGCGATGAGGGGGCGGTCGAGGGCTGCCTCAAAGCGATCTGCCATGGCCGGGTCGCTGAGCGTGTCGACTTGGTTGAGCATGATGCGGGCATTGTCGAGGTTCAACATCTGCAGCTCGGCATTGAGCACCATGGCGACGCGCTCTGGGGTGGCAGCGTCGGTGGGCTCGCAGCCGCAGCGCTCGCAGAAGAGCTCGGGGCGGTGGACAACCTTGGCGACGGGCTTGCCCAGCCCTGAGGCGCCGACGACCCAGACAACGTTTGCCGTGGCGGCGGGAATTACCGGCTCCCAGGCGGCATGCGCCTTGAGCGGGAGTCGCTTGCTGCCATCTGCCTCGGCCAACACATAGTCAAAGCGCTGCGCCAGCTGGTCGAGCGGCTCAGCGGGGGCGGAGAGCTTGCCTGTCTCCGGGTCCAAGACGCCTGCCTGGCAGATGCTTCCGCGCACAAGGCCCGCGCAGGCCTCGCAGGTGCAGCCGGGGGCATGCGCGGCACCCGGCTTCCAAGGCGCGGCATCCAGGCGACGGTTTGACCCGTCCCACGGCACGCCGGCGACGGGAAACATGTGCGTGGTGGTGCAGAGGAGCACGCGGCCGCCAGCGCGCATGAGCTCGAGACCCAGCGTCTTTAGCAAGGTCGACTTACCGCCACTGCCGATAATTGCGGTAATGCCCGGCTCGATCCTGAGCGCCGAGGCAAGATTGCCGCTAACCGTTTCCATTTGTTCACCGCCGTATAATACTGTGATAATAAATAATCATCAGAGTAGCGGTCGAACCGCTTTTGCTCTGCTCAAACCGTAGCACAGGGAGGTGCCCCGGGAATGCTCGTTTATGTTCGCGGCGCCGGCGATATCGCCACGGGCGTCGCTGCCCGTTTGGTGCGCGCCGGCGTGTCGGTCGTTATGGCCGATATCGCGGTTCCCACGTGCATCCGTCGCACAATCAGTTTTTGCGAGGCCATTCGCTTGGGCGAGGTCCAGGTCGAAGGCATTCGCGCCCGCTTGGCACAGACGCCGGCTGAGGCGCTTGCGATTACCGAGGCTGGAGACGTCGCCGTTGTAGTGGACCCCCAGGCCAAGATGCTCGGCGAGTTGAAACCCGCGGCTGTGGTCGACGCGATTTTGGCTAAGCGCAACTTGGGCACCACGCGCGACATGGCGCCTGCCGTCATCGCCGTGGGGCCGGGCTTTACCGCGCCGGTTGACTGCGACGCCGTGGTCGAGACCATGCGCGGGCATTTTCTCGGCCGTGTCATTACCCAAGGTTCGCCCCAGCCCAACACGGGCGTGCCGGGCATGATCGCCGGCTATGGCAAGGAGCGCGTTATCCACAGCCCCGCCGCCGGCATGTTTCGGTCCGACCGCACCATCGGCGACATCGTGAGCGCCGGAGACGTGATCGGGTATGCGGGTGATACTCCCATGGTCACGCAGATCGATGGCTGTCTGCGCGGGCTTTTGGCGAACGGCGTGCAGGTGACTGAGGGCTTTAAATGCGCCGACGTCGATCCGCGCGGCGATGCCAGCTATATCAACTATATTTCGGACAAGGCGACGTCGGTCGGCGGCGGCGTGCTCGAGGCACTCGCTATGCTCACCGATGTCTTTAGAGGATAGAAGGCGGCAATGGAAAAGCTCGATGTGGTGAATGCGGCGCTTGCCGCCCTGCGTGCTGGCGAGACGTGCGAGCTCGTGGTCGTGGCCGGCGCGGCGGGGTCATCGCCGCGCGGCGTGGGCGCCTGGATGGCCGTCTTTGCCGATGGCAGCCAAGCGGGCACCATCGGCGGCGGCAAGATTGAGCTCTTTGCGCTGGACGAGGCGCGCGAGCTGCTGGGCGCAGGGCAATCGCGTCTGGTCCGCTACACCATGGGCGGCGAGAACTCCGATACCGGCATGATCTGCGGCGGAGCCATCTGCCTGTGCTATCTGCACCTGGATGTATCGCAGGCGCCGTTGTTCCAGTCGATTGCCGACGTCTTGGCGTATCGACGCATCGGCGACTTCGTCATCGACTTTGAGCCGTTTATCGCGAGCGCGCTCGAGGGCGATGTGGCCAAGTACCATGGCGAGGAGTCGCGCCGCACCATAATGGGCTGCCCCGAGCTTTCGCTGGTGGAGGAGGGAAGTAAGGTCACCTACACCAACGCGGCCTCCGAGATTCCCGCGGCGCACATCGAGACGCTCTGCCCCGAGGGCCTGACCTATATCTTTGGCTGCGGCCACGTGGGTGCTGCGACGGCGCGGGTGCTCACGGCGGCGGGCTTTGCCGTTGTGGCTTGCGACGACCGCCCCGGCACGCTGACCCCCGAATGGGTGCCCGGTGTCTACGACCGTCGTCTGGTCGACTACAAGAGCCTGAGCAAGCAGTGCCCCATCGGCCCGCGTGACCTAGTGGTCGTCGCCACGGCGGGTCACAAGTCCGATATCGACGTGGTGATTCAGGCCATGCACGCCAAGCCCGCCTATCTGGGCTGTCTGGGTTCGCGCCGCAAGACGGCCTTTGTGCGCGCCCGCCTGGAGCAGGAGGGCTTTACGCAGGACCAGATCGACGAGCTGCACCTGCCGATCGGCGTTGCCATCGAGGCCGAGGACCCCGAGGAGATCGCCATCTCCATCGCTGCCGAGATGATTCACCTGCGCCGCACCAAGCTCGTCCCCCGCAAGCGCTAATCGCATCCCCATATATGAGTTGCGGTGAAATACGGACTATTAAAGCCTGTTAAGCCGTCAAACGGTCCCTATTTCACCGCAACTGCCATTTTCCTCCGTCCCCTAGGGATCAATATGTGCGGGGGAGTTGTGGAGTTGTGCAGGCAGACGAGGTTTTTCTGGAAATACGCTCCCGATGCGCGTATAGTACCGATTGTTTTGTCGGCTCCTGCTGCGTCGAGTCCAAACCGCGAAATGCCATGAGCGGCGCGGATGCAGCCAGGAGGCACGAGGACAACCCATCGTGGCCACGCCCCGTGCTTAAAACCCCAAGAAGGAGTGAACAATGGCAGAAGAGAAGTATGTGCCGCGTCTGAAGACCAAGTACAACAACGAGGTCAAGCAGCAGCTTCAGGACAAGTTCCAGTACGAGAACGTCATGATGATCCCCAAGTTTGAGAAGATCGTCGTGAACATGGGTGTCGGCGAGGCCGCTACCGATTCCAAGGCCATCGACGGTGCCGTGCGCGACCTGCGCGCCATTACCGGTCAGCAGCCGATGATCACCCGTGCCCGCAAGTCCATCGCTACCTTCCGCCTGCGCGCTGGTATGCCGATCGGCTGCAAGGTTACCCTGCGTGGCGATCGTATGTGGGAGTTCTTCGATCGTCTGACCTCCGTCGCGATCCCCCGTATCCGCGACTTCCGCGGCATCTCCGCCAAGAGCTTCGACGGTCGTGGTAACTTCTCCATGGGCGTCACCGAGCAGCTCATCTTCCCCGAGATCGACTTCGACTCCGTCGATCACCAGCGTGGTATGGACATCACTTTCGTGACCACCGCCAACACCGATGAGGAGGCCAAGGCCCTTCTGGACGCCTTCGGTTTCCCGTTCAAGAAATAGGTTCACCTGCCCTATGAGCGCCGTTCCCAGAAGGGGGCGGCGCTTGGGGCGAACAATACTCTATGTGAGGAGGATATAAGTGGCTAAGACATCGATGATCGTCAAGTGCAATCGCAAGCAGAAGTTCTCTACTCGTGAGTACACGCGCTGCCAGCGCTGCGGCCGTCCGCACTCTGTGTACCGCAAGTTCGGCCTGTGCCGTGTCTGCTTCCGCGAGCTTGCACTCAAGGGCGAGCTTCCCGGCGTTAAGAAGGCCAGCTGGTAAGTCACTACCAGCGTTTCAAGCATCAGTTTGGAACAGGGAAAACGCGCTAAAAAGGCTTTGCCGTTAAGGGCGGCGAAGAACCAAGAGCACGTGTTCATCAAGAACGAAGGAGAATCTGTATGAACCTTACAGACCCGATCGCAGATATGCTTACGCGCATCCGTAACGCTAACTCTGTGAACAAGGCCACGGTCTCCATGCCGAGCAGCAAGAAGCTCGTCGAGATCGCTCGTGTTCTGCACGAGGAGGGCTACATCGAGGGCTACGATGTCGAGGACACCGTTCCCCAGAAGACTCTGCACATCACGCTTAAGTATGGTCCCAAGAAGGCTAAGGTCATCAACGGCATCCGCCGCATTTCCAAGCCGGGCCTGCGTAAGTACACCGGCGTTGCCGACATGCCCCGCGTCCGCGGTGGCCTTGGTACCGCCATCATTTCCACCAGCCATGGCGTCATGACCGACCGCGATGCTCGCAAGCACAACGTCGGCGGCGAGATCATCGCTTACGTCTGGTAATTCGCTCGGTAGGTAGAAGGAAAGGAGATCACCGTGTCTCGTATCGGTAATAAGCCTGTCCAGATTCCCGCCGGAGTCGAAGTGGCAGTCAACGGCAACAACGTTGTCGTCAAAGGCCCCAAGGGCCAGCTCGAGCTCGATGTCTTTGAGAAGCTCGCTATCAACGTCGAGGACAACGTCCTCACCGTTTCCCGTCCCGACGACGAGCGTGAGACCCGTGCCCGCCACGGCCTCACCCGCGCCCTCATCCACAACATGGTTGTTGGCGTTTCCGAGGGCTTCGAGAAGAAGCTCGAGCTCGCCGGCGTCGGTTACCGCGTGCAGCAGAAGGGCAAGAACCTCGAGTTCTCCCTGGGCTTCTCGCACCCCGTGATCGTCGAGGCTCCCGAGGGCATCACCTTCGAGGTTCCCGACAACACCCACGTGAACGTCAAGGGTATCAACAAGCAGCAGGTCGGTCAGATCGCCGCTGAGATCCGCGGCCATCGTCCTCCCGAGCCTTACAAGGGCAAGGGTATCCACTACGTTGGCGAGCACATCCGCCGCAAGCTGGGTAAGGCCGCCAAGTAGTCGTAACCGACTCACTCGCATAAGACCAGCACCCCGTCAGGTGCTGGCAAGATCAACCTTTTTAGGAGTTTACGTATGAACAAGCATAAGGCGAAGCTGGAAGGCCTCAAGCGTCGTCAGCGTCGTGTTCGCGGCAAGGTCTCGGGTACCTCCGAGCGTCCGCGTCTTCGCGTGACCCGTACTAACGCCAACATCTATGCCCAGATCATCGACGACAGCAAGGGCTCCAGCCTGACGCTCGTCTCTGCCTCGACCCTCGAGGCCGAGTTCAAGGGCACCCACACCTCGAACAAGGAGGCTGCGGAGAAGGTCGGTCAGCTCGTTGGCAAGCGCGCCATCGAGGCCGGCATCACCAAGGTCGCCTTCGATCGCGGTGGCCGTATCTACCATGGCCGCGTCAAGGCCCTCGCCGACGGTGCTCGTGCCGCCGGTCTCGAGTTCTAGGAGGTATGTAGCACATGGCTCGTAATCAGAAGCAGCAGCGCGAGGCCTCCGAGTTCGAGGAGCGCGTCGTTTACATCAACCGCGTGTCGAAGACCGTCAAGGGTGGTCGTCGCATGAGCCTCGTCGCTCTCGTCGTCGTTGGCGACGGCAAGGGTAACGTCGGCGTTGGCATGGGCAAGTCCGCTGAGGTGCCCCTGGCCATCTCCAAGGCGTCTCTCGATGCCAAGAAGAACATGTTCCACGTGCCGGTGACCGAGCAGGGCACCATCCCGCACGAGGTTCTCGGCCACTTTGGTGCCGGCCGCATCATCATCAAGCCCGCTGTCGAGGGTACCGGCGTTATCGCCGGCGGCGCTGTGCGTCCCCTCTTTGAGCTTGCTGGCATCAAGAACGTCCTGTCCAAGTCCCTCGGTACCGACAACGGCCTCAACATCATCAAGGCTGCCGTCGAGGGCCTCAAGGAGCTCTCCAGCCCTGAGGACGTCGCGGCTCGCCGTGGCCTGACGGTCTCCGAGATGTTCGTCGGTAAGGAGAACTAAGCATGGCTGACACCATCAAGATCAAGCAGGTCCGCAGCACCAACGGTTGCAAGCAGGACCAGGTCCGTACTGTCCGTGCCCTCGGTCTCCACAGGATCCGCGAGGTTCGCGAGATTGCTGACAACGAGTCCGTCCGCGGCATGATCTTCAAGGTCAAGCACCTTGTCGAGATTGTAGAGGAGTAGCAAATGCAGCTTCACGATCTTACTCCCGCGCCCGGTTCCACCAAGAACCGTAAGCGCGTCGGCCGTGGCAATTCTTCGGGTCACGGCACCACTTCTGGCCGCGGCCAGAAGGGCCAGGGTTCCCGCTCTGGCGGCACCAAGGGTGCCGGCTTCGAGGGTGGCCAGACTCCGCTGGCTATGCGCCTGCCCAAGCTTCCGGGCTTCCGCAACCCCCGTCGTATCGAGTACACCGCTGTTAACGTTGAGCGTCTCGAGCGTAAGTTCGAGGATGGCGCTGTGATCGACGGTGCCGCTCTTAAGGCCGCTCGCATCACCAAGAGCGAGTTCGAGCCCGTCAAGGTGCTCGGCAATGGTGAGCTCACCAAGAAGTTCACGGTCAAGGTCGACAAGGTCAGCGCTTCTGCGCAGGCCAAGATCGAGGCCGCCGGCGGAAAGGTCGAGCTGCCGTGCTAAATGGTCTTAAGAATGCTTTCCGCATCAAAGAATTGCGCGAAAAGATTCTTTTTACCATAGCTATGCTCGTCGTGTACCGCATTGGTGCGCACGTTCCTGTGCCCGGCATTCCCTTCCAGGGGATGCTGGGCCTTTTCTCGACCGATAACAATTCGGTCGCCGCAGGTGCTATGGCCCTCCTGAATCTTTTCTCTGGCGGCGCGTTGAGCTATGTGTCGGTGTTTTCTCTGGGCATCATGCCTTACATCACCAGCTCGATCATCCTCCAGATGCTCCAGGCCGTCGTGCCTTCCCTGCATGAGCTTGCCCGCGAGGGCGAGGTCGGTCAGACCAAGATTACGCAGTATTCGCGTTACCTCACCCTGGCTCTGGCAATCCTCAACTCCGTGGGTTACCTCTTCCTCTTTAAGAGCTTCGGCATCAGCTTTCATGGCGCCGGCGCTCCCGAGATTATCTTCGACCTCATGATCGTCGGCACGCTCACCGCGGGCGCCATGCTGATCATGTGGATTGGTGAGCTCATCACCCAGCGCGGTATCGGCAATGGCATGTCGCTGATCATCTTTGCGAACATCATGGCCGGCCTGCCGCAGGCGATCTTCTCCAGCACCGAGGGCAATGCCGGCGGCATCATCACCATGGTGATCATCTGCGCCATCATCCTGCTGGTTATCCCGCTGATTGTTTTCCTTGAGCGCGGCCAGCGCCGTATCCCGGTCTCCTACGCTAAGCGCGTCGTGGGCCGTCGCATGATGGGTGGCCAGACCACCTACCTGCCCATCAAGGTCAACACCGCGGGTGTCGTGCCGATCATCTTCGCTTCGGCGCTGCTGTACTTCCCGGCTCAGATTGCCGTGTTCTTCCCCGGCATCGGGTGGATTCAGGCAGTTGCCTCTGCGCTTTCGACCGGTTGGCTCAACTGGGTGCTTAACGTTGTCCTCATCGTGTTCTTCGCGTACTTCTACACCTCCATGGTGTTCAACCCCGATGACACGGCCGACAATCTTAAGAAGCAGGGCGGCTTTATTCCGGGCGTCCGTCCGGGTAGGGCCACCGCGGCCTACATCAAGAACGCGCTCAACAAGATTACGCTTCCCAGCGCTGTCTTTTTGGCGCTCATCGCCATCGTGCCTTCGATCATCTTCTCCTTCACGGGTAATCATCTGATCCAGGCATTTGGCGGCACGTCCATCCTCATCATGGTCGGCGTCGTGCTCGACACGCTCGATAAGCTCGAAGGCCAGATCAAGATGTATGATTACGATGGATTCTTTAAATAGGCTAGAGGAGGATTGCTCATGAACCTCGTATTGCTCGGAGCTCCGGGTGCCGGTAAGGGCACTGTCGCACAGGAGCTCGTTGCCGAGTTTGGCGTCGCTCACATTTCCACGGGCGACCTGCTGCGTGCTGCTGTCAAGGGTGGCACCGAGCTCGGTGTTCAGGCTAAGAAGTACATGGACGCCGGCGAGCTCGTTCCCGATCAGCTCGTGATTGATCTTGTCAAGGAGCGCCTTGCCGCCGATGACGCCCAGCAGGGTTTCATTCTCGACGGCTTCCCGCGCAATACCGCCCAGGCTGTGACACTCGATTCCGAGCTCTCCGCCCTGGGTCGCGAGATCGACTGCGCTCTTCTGGTCGACGTGGCCCCCGAGGTCATCATCGACCGTCTGTCTTCGCGTCGCACCTGCCGCGCCTGCGGCTACACCGGCACCGCCGCCGATGCTACCTGCCCCAAGTGCGCAGGCGAGATGTATCAGCGCGACGACGACAAGCCCGAGACCATCAAGAACCGTCTCGACGTTTACGAGAAGTCCACGAGTCCGCTCGTCGACTACTATCGTGGCCAGGGTCTGCTCAAGTCGGTCAACGGTGACCAGGCTCGCGAAACCGTGTACGGGGATGTCAAAGAGGCTCTCGGTCTATGATCAAGATTAAGTCTGCAACGCAAATCGAGCAGATGAAGAAGGCAGGAGCGCTATCGAAGATGGCGCTCCGCCACGTTGGAGCCATGGTTCGCCCTGGTGTTTCGACCTTTGAGCTTGATCAGCTTGCGGAGCAGATTATCCGCATGCATGGTGGCACCCCGGCCTTTAAGGGCTACGGCGGGTTCCCCGGTACCATCTGTGCGTCGATTAACGACGCCGTGGTGCACGGTATTCCCAATCCCGACATGATCCTGCGTGATGGGGATATCATCTCCATCGATACGGGTGCCGTTGTCGACGGTTGGGTCGGCGATAACGCTTGGACGTTTTTCGTCGGTACCCCTACGCCCGAGGCCAAGGCCCTGTGCGAGGTTACGCGCGATTGCCTTAAGGCTGCCATCGAGCAGGCTGTTCCCGGTAACCATATTGGGGACATTGGTTATGCCGTCCAGTCCTTCGCCGAGTCTCACGGCTATGGCGTGCTTCGCGATTATGTGGGGCACGGTATTGGCCATGTGATGCACGAGGATCCCAACGTTCCGAATTACGGAAAGAAGGGGAGGGGTGTTCGTCTCCAGGCCGGTATGGTCATCGCCATCGAGCCGATGGTCACGATGGGATCCAATCATGTGAGCACGGGCTCCGATGGTTGGATCGTCACGACCAACGACCATCTGCCCGCCGCGCACTACGAGAACACCGTCGCCATCACCGATGACGGCCCGGTGATTCTCACTACCGACGCCCAAGGCGCTTGGTGTTCCTTGCAAGGAGGCGAGATGTAGAGGCCGCGTTCAAATTCGTCGGCATTTACATTCCAAATGTAACAAGTCCCACGTAGTTGTGGAGCCATTACGAAGATATTACGATACGTGCGCACGTATTGTAGAATACTCAATCGCTGTCGTTTTCTAGAGAAAGATGATTGCTTGTGAAGAAGGAAGACGCAATTGAGCTCGAGGGTACGGTAAAGGAGCCGCTGCCCAACGCCATGTTTAAGGTCGAGCTCGAGAACGGTCATTCGGTTCTGTGCAACATTTCTGGCAAGATCCGAATGAATTACATCCGTATTCTCCCCGGTGACAGGGTTGTCGTGGAGCTTTCCCCGTACGACCTGACCCGCGGCCGCATCACCTATCGCTATAAATAGCGGCACGCATACACGCACTCCTTCTCCGACTGCAGGCTTAGCTCAACCTACGGTCGGTTTGTGTGTGAAGACCAGCCATAGTTTTAAACGCCTGCGGCTGGGCGAGTAGATAGTAGGGAAGTAGTTCGAGCGCTACCGAAAGGAAGAACGATGAAGGTACGTCCTTCGGTCAAGAAGATGTGCGATAAGTGCAAAATCATTAGGCGCCATGGCAAGGTCCTCGTCATTTGCGAGAACCCCCGTCATAAGCAGCGTCAGGGTTAAGAGAGGAGACTACGTTGGCCCGTATTAATGGTGTCGACCTCCCGCGTGAGAAGCGCGTTGAGATCGGTCTGACCTACATTTACGGCATCGGCCGCACCACTGCGACGAAGATTTGCGTCGAGTGCAACGTTAACGTGGATACGCGCGTTAAGGACCTCACCGAGGATGAGGTTAACGCCATCCGCGATTATATCGATAAGAACCAGATCATGGTTGAGGGTGACCTCCGCCGTGAGCGCAACCAGAACGTCAAGCGCCTTATGGACATCGGCTGCAACCGCGGCCTTCGTCACCGCAAGGGCCTCCCGGTCCGCGGCCAGCGCACCCACACTAACGCTCGTACCCGCAAGGGCCCGAAGCGTCAGATCGGTGCTAAGAAGAAGAAATAAGGAGCGCTAGATAGATGGCTACTGCTAAGAAGAACGTTCGCGCTGCCCGTCTGAAGCGCGCGGACCGTAAGAACATCTCCGTGGGCCAGGCTCACATTCGTTCTACGTTCAACAACACGATCGTTTCGATCACCGATCCCCAGGGCAACGTCATTTCCTGGAAGTCGGCTGGCCAGGTGGGCTTCAAGGGCTCCCGTAAGTCCACGCCGTTCGCTGCCCAGATGGCTGCCGAGGCTGCTGCCAAGCAGGCCATGGAGCACGGTATGAAGAAGGTTTCCGTCTTCGTCAAGGGCCCCGGCTCCGGTCGTGAGACCGCCATCCGCTCCCTCCAGGCTGCTGGCCTCGAGGTCTCGAGCATCCAGGACAAGACCCCCATCCCGCACAACGGCTGCCGCCCCAAGAAGCGTCGCCGCGTGTAACTGAAAGGATCGTATCAATATGGCAATCGACAGGACTCCTGTTCTTAAGCGCTGCCGTCAGCTCGGGATCGATCCCGCTGAGCTCGGTTACAGCAGCAAGAAGGAATCTATCCGTCAGCCCAAGCGCCGTCGTAAGGAATCTGAGTACGGCATGCAGCTGCGCGAGAAGCAGAAGGTCAAGTTCATTTATGGCGTTCTGGAGAAGCAGTTCCACGGCTACTTCAACAAGGCTCGTAAGATGAACGGCGTCACCGGTGAGAACCTCATGATCATCCTTGAGTCTCGCCTTGACAACGTCGTCTTCCGTCTTGGCTTCGCCCGTACTCGCAAAGAGGCTCGTCAGTCCGTCCGTCACGGTCACTTCACCGTGAACGGCAAGCGCGTGGACATCCCGTCCTACCGCGTCAAGGCCGGCGACGTCGTCGCTGTCGGCGAGAAGTTCCGTGACCTCCTCCCCATCAAGGAGGCTTTGATTTCCTCCGAGCGTTTCGAGGTCCCTGGCTGGCTCGAGGTCGATATCGAGAAGCTGTCTGGTAACGTGCTCGCTCTGCCGACGCGTGAGCAGATCAGCGGTGATATCAACGAGCAGCTCATCGTCGAGCTCTACTCTAAGTAGTCCATCCGGGCTGCTGAGGCTGGAGGTAATACATGTCAGAATTCATTAGGCCTCAGGTTCAGGTCGAAGAGATTAACGAGACGTCTGCTCGTGTCTCCGTTGAGCCGCTCGAGCGTGGCTACGGCGATACGCTGGGTAACTCCCTTCGTCGCGTTCTTCTGTCCTCGCTCGAGGGTGCCGCCGTCGAGGCTATTCAGATCGATGGCGCGCAGCACGAGTTCATGACCATCCCTAACATGGTCGAGGATGTCACCGACATCGTCCTGAATGTCAAGGGTCTTGTCTTCAGGGCTCTCGGCACGACCGACGAGGCGACCGCCACCATCTCGGTTGACGGCCCCTGTGAGGTCACCGGTGCGGACTTCTTTATTCCGTCCGAGTTTGAGCTGGTCAACCCCGAGCAGCACATCGCTACGCTCACCGAGGGTGGCCATCTCACCATGAGCATGCGCATCGGCTATGGCCGCGGCTATGTCTCTGGCGAGGCTAACAAGCGCGACAACGATCCCATCGGTGTGATTCACGTCGACTCGCTGTACTCGCCGGTATCCCGTTGCGCCAAGCTCGTTGAGGCTTGCCGTGTCGGTCAGCACACCGACTACGACCGCCTTGTCCTCGAGATCGAGACCAACGGCTCCATCGCTCCGCGCGACGCCGTGGTCCAGGCTGCCAATATCATCAACCAGCATATGGCTGCCTTTATGAACCTTGCCGAGACCCCCGAGGTCGAGGAGGAGGCTTCGATCTTCGCTCCCGAGGTCACCAACGACAACGCCGAGCTGGACAAGCAGATCGAGGATCTGGACCTTTCCGTCCGTTCCTATAACTGCCTTAAGCGCGCCAGCATTCACTCGGTCCGTCAGCTCGTTGAGTTCTCGGAGAACGATCTGCTCAACATCCGTAACTTCGGTGTTAAGTCGATCGAGGAAGTGAAGGACAAGCTTGAGTCCATGGGCCTGAGCCTGAAGGCTTAATGCTTCGCATTTTTGAGGAGAAACTAGACCATGCGTCATAACGTTAAGAAGGGCCTGAAGCTCGGCACCGATGCGAGCCACACCAAGGCCATGAAGAAGAGCCTTGCTAAGGCCCTCTTCGAGAACGACCGCATCAAGACCACCGAGACCCGCGCTAAGGCGCTGCGTTCGGTCGTCGACCCGATCATCACCTGGGCCAAGAAGGGCGACCTGCACTCTCGTCGTCTGGCCATCGCCAAGCTCGGCGATAAGCAGCTCGTTGGCGAGATTTTCGACAAGGCTGCCCAGGGTATGTGGCAGGACCGCAACGGCGGTTACACCCGCATCATGAAGCTCGGTAACCGTAAGGGCGACAACGCTCCTATCGTTATCATGGAGCTCGTCACCGAGCCTTGCACGCCTAAGGGCAAGAAGGTTGCTCCGGCCCCCAAGAAGGCCGCTGCTCCCAAGAAGGTCGAGGCTGCCGAGGAGGCTCCTGCTGAGGAGACCGCTGAGTAGACAATCCGTCTGCATAAGCTATATTCGAGGGGTACGTTCGCGTGCCCCTCTTTTTTTGTCACGATACCGTTGATTGTTTGTTGGGAGCGCTCATGACCGCGCCGTCTGATTTCAATTCGATTCCTGAGCTCGATGCCACCCTCGTGTTCCGTGTTGCCTACGATGGCTCATCGTATAGCGGATTTGCCGAACAACCGGGCCAGACGACCGTTGCGGGCGAGTTACGCCGCGCTATCGAGACGCTGCTGCGCCGCCCGATCGATCTGACGTGTGCGGGGCGTACCGATGCCGGCGTGCATGCGGTGGGGCAGTACATCAGCGTGCCTGTAATGGACGCTGAGCTTGCGTGTACGCGCCGTAGATGGCTGAGGGCTATGGATGCCCTCCTGGGTAAAGATATCGCCATAAATGAGGTCTACAAGGCTCGTAAGGGCTTTTCTGCGCGCTTTGACGCACGTTCTCGTACTTACACCTATCGCATTGCCGATCGTGATGCACGGCCCGTACTGTCACGCGGTGCTGTGTGGTGGCATCGCTATCCCCTCGACGTCGATGCGATGGGGGCCGCCTGCCCTGCGCTCTTGGGCGAGCAGGACTTTAAGAGCTTTTGCAAGGTGGCCTCTGCCGTGGGCAAGCCTACGCACCGCTGCGTAATGCGCGCCGAGTTTGGCCATGAGGTCGCCTTTGGCGAGGACATCCTCACGTTTACCATCGAGGGCAATGCGTTTTTGCATTCGATGGTGCGAACCATTGTGGGCACCCTCGTCGAGATTGGCATGCATCGTCGCGATCCCCAGTGGATGCGCGAGGTTATTGACGCCTGCGACCGTACCGCTGCGGGTCCCACGGCGCCTGCCTGCGGCCTTACGTTTATGGGCGTGGATTACGGCCCTGACGAGCTTGTCGTGCTCGACTAGGGGAGTGCGCGACGCATCCGTACCTGGCACATACTATGTGTGAGCTGCGCGTGTGCAACATCTGTTCTTGGCGTGCAACATGTTAGGCGGCTCGTTGCTTTTATAGCTCGGGTGTACCATGAACGACGGTTTGATTTGGCGCTGTCGAGAGGACGGAAAACTTGGTTCGACGTGGTTCGCATCCGCGACTTTCTGTGATCCTCGTTGTCGAGGGTTCACCCAGCTATGCGATGCGCGCGCTCGAAAGCGTCCAGAATCAAGACCTCTATGATCTGCAGATTGTTGTCGTACTCCGCGATGTCGCACCGGGTGTGCGCCATTCGCTCGAGGTTGCCGCCGGCAGAGATATTCACATCGATTTGATCGACGTCGAGGATTCGGCGCACGGAGCATGTCTCAAGGCCGGTTTTGCCGCCTCGCGTGGCTTGCAGATAGTTGCCATGAACGCCGACGAGTGGTTTGCCCCGCAGTCCCTTTCCAAGATGGTCGATGTTGCATGCGATGCTGAGGCAGACATGGTGATTCCCACGGCATCGCTCGACCACTACGATGCTCATCGTGAGCGCCATTCGCGCGTACTGGATGCCACCTCTCTTACGATCGATGACCGTGCTTCTTTGGCGGCCGGTCTATCTCAGATGATTTCCGGCGGCCTGATTGCCCAGACTTCCGGTGTGATGTACAGCCGCTCGCTGTTCGAGACGTGTTTGTCGCGAGATCGTGCCTTTCGCACGATTGGGTTTATGACATGCGCTCTTTCGCAGGCGCAACGCATATCCGGGTGCGGTGGCGCCTGTTTCCATGCGGTGGCGCCACAGCTCACAGATGCTTTTGACCCCACATTGTTTGCCAAGCTTACCGATGACGCCCGGGCGCTTGACGCGCTTACTGATTCGCTTGCAGAGGCGAGCAGCGACACGCAGCTAAAGGTGGAGAGCCATATGTTTTACTTCGCCGGGCTGGTTGCCTGCATCGAAAACTTGTGCTTGAGCCCGCATGGGGTTTCTTCAATTGAGCGTTCCGCTCGTATGCGTGATATGCTCGAGGCATCTCGGACTCGTCAGATGGCCGCGGCACTCAGCGACAACCATCGTGGACTCGGCCTGTTGTTTGGACCGATTGCCCGTGCCAAGCCTGCGCGTTGCGTGATATATACGCACCTGGCCGCTTTTTTTAACCGCACGGGCGCCAAAACTGCTTAAGACGGCTATGTTCGAAACAATCTTGCATGGAATTGTTTCGAAATGCGTTCTTATTCACAAATACCCTTAAATAGCGCTAAACTATTCAATCACTGTTTGATTGTCTCCGCATCTATGGAGTGAGGTTTTGTATGGCTAAAAAACGCAATGGGCGCCAGGATGCCATCAGAGATATCGTGCGCAACAAGGACGTACGCACACAGCGCGTTTTGGTAGACGAGCTGCGTGCCATGGGTTTCGATTGCACGCAGGCGACCGTTTCGCGCGACATCGCGGATATGGGACTGCGTAAGCTCCCCGAGGGCATCTATGTCCTTGCCGAGGACCTGCATTTGCAGCGCATGGTCTCCGAGTTGGTTACCGGCGTACTGCGCACCGATAATCTGGTTATGATCAAGGCACAGCCCGGTACGGCTTCTGGTATTGCCGCAGCCGTCGATGCTGCGGAGCTGCCCGATGTGCTCGGCTCGCTTGCCGGCAACGACACGATCCTGGTCATTGCGCAGACAGCCGAGGACGGCGAGCGCCTTGAGGCGCTCATCAACAAGCTGAGTAACTCTCGTAAGTAGGGGATGTGCGGCGTGCGCGTCGTTTACGTATACGCAGTTTCATAAACTTGTAGGGACGTCGGCTAGAGCCGGCGTCTTTTTGTGTCGGTGCCTGGAGACGTACGGTGGCATTGTCCGGGTAAGACGAAAAAGGGGCCCGTGCAGCGTGCGCGCTGTCCGGGCCCCATTGCTGGCTATGGCTGGCTACTGACCTGTTGAAGGATCGGGTGTGGGGGTAGGCGTGGGCGTGGGCGTGGGCGTGGGAGTAGGGGTGGGGGTAGGAGTAGGAGAGCCGCCCTCGCCGCCACTGCCGTCGCCGCCTGTCGTGCCGTCTCCGCCCGTTGTACCGTCGCCGCCGGTCGCACCGTTGCCGCCGGTCGTATCGCCACCCGTGGTCTCGGTCGTCGTGGTAGTCGTGGTCGTTGTTGTGGTGGTCCCCCCCTTGTCTTCGTTTTCCTCGTTTTCCGACTTCCTGGCGCTGCTGGTGCCGTAGAACTTCCAGACATTATTGTTCTTGTACGTGGGAGCCGTTCCGGTCGGGAATTCCTCGCGCCCGGTCCCCGCAAGAACAGTGTTCATAAATTTCTTAAAGACGGGCAGGTTGGTGCTATCGCCCAGCAGGTCCATGCCGTACTTTTGGATGGGAATCTCGCCTGCGGAATAACCGGTCCACAGGGCGCATGCCAGCTGCGGCGTGTAGCCGCAGAACCAAAGGTTGGTGGTGTTGTCGGTGGTACCCGTCTTGCCGGCATAGGGCTGGTTGACGCTCAGCGCGCCGGCGGCACCCGTGCCGCTGCCCTGCATGACGCCGGTCAGGACGTCGGTCACTGCCGCGGCCTCGCCGGTGGAGAGCACCTGCGAGGGGTTATCGGTGTGCTGGTACAGCACCGAGCCAGTTCGCGAATCAATCTCGGTGATGGCGATCGGCTGGCGATAGTAACCGCCGTTGGCAAACGTGGCATAGGCCGCGGCCATCTCGAGCGGCGAGATGGAGCCGGTACCGAGCGTCATGACGGGAACGTCCTCGATATTGTCCTTAGAAGGATCGATGCCGAGCTTTTTGACGAGGGACATGATCTTGTTATTGCCGATAGCCTCTGCAACCTGGATATAGCCGGTGTTGGAGGAGTATGCCGTCGCCTGCTTGAGCGTGATGGTACCGTAGCTCTGGTTGGCATAGTTTTGCACCTTGGTCGTGGTGCCCTTGGCTGTAAGAGGCGAGTTGCAATTGAGGGTGACGTTGGGGTTCATGCCGTTTTGGATGGCAGTGGCCAGCGTAAAGGCCTTAAACGTGGAGCCTACGGGACGCTTGGCTGTGGCGT
Organism: uncultured Collinsella sp.; assembly: GCA_900540875.1. GTDB lineage: Bacteria > Actinomycetota > Coriobacteriia > Coriobacteriales > Coriobacteriaceae > Collinsella. The sequence continues at coordinate 15,824 of UQHT01000021.1, read as the reverse complement.
GGTTCACGTGGTTCTCGTCGGCGTTATAGTCGTAGCCGCCCACCATGCACTTGATGTAGCCGGTCTTGGGGTCGACGACGACCATGCCCATGTCCAGGCCGTCGAGCGAAAGCGTGTCGAGCTGGGCGCGCACGGCCTCCTCGGCAGTCTGCTGCATGGTCGGGTCGATGGTGGTTTTGACGGTTAGGCCGCCCTTAAACAGCACGTCGGTGGAGAACTCCTGCTCCAGCAGCTGCTTAACATAGGCGACAAAGTAGGGCTGCGAATACACGTCGACGCCACTGCCCGAAATTTCAGTTACGTTGAGGGTGATGGGCTCTGCCTGCGCGGCGTCGTGCTCCTTCTGGGTGATGTGGCCCAGGCGCAGCATGTTATCGAGAACCTTGTTGCGGCGAGACAGTGCCAGATCGGGATTGACCGTGGGGTCGTACTGCGAAGGCGAGTTGGGAAGGCCGATGAGCAGCGCGGCCTCGCTCAGGGTGAGGTCGGCGGCGCTCTTGGACAGATAGGTCTCGGCTGCGGCCTCGATGCCGTAGGCACCGTGGCCGTAATAGATGGTGTTGAGGTACATCATGAGGATCTCGTCCTTGGAGTACATTTCCTCCATCTTGATGGCGATGTAGGCCTCGCGAACCTTACGCTCGATGGTCGAGTCGAACTGCTCCTCTTGCAGGATGGTGTTACGCACCAGCTGTTGGGTGATGGTCGAGGCGCCCTCGTGGCCACCGGAAAGGGTCGCCACCGCCGCGCGAGCAATGCCCCACAGGTCGATGCCGCCGTGCTCATAGAAGCGCTCGTCCTCGACGTCGACGGTGCCCTGCAGCACGTACGGGGAAACCTGGTCCTTGGTGATGGACTTGCGGTTTTGCGTGTAGAAGCTCGCGATCTTGTTGCCGTTGCAATCGACGATCTCGGTGGGTTCACTCACCAGATAGGCGTTGGCGTCGGTATAGTCGGGCAGATCGGACAGCCAACGATTGACGTTGCCGATCATGCCAATCCCAAACGCTACGCCCGCGATGAGCAAAAGGCCCAAGAACGAGAGCAGGATCATGGGCAGGGCATGCGTCTTGGAACGACCGCGCCCCTGTCGTTGGCGAGGACCCATATATTGACCTCCAGGTATGTCGTGCCGGGCGGCGGGTGCGCCGCTGGGGCAGGATGGACATAAGTTATTACACGATAAACCAAACGAGGCGCGCGAGGCCTCGTGTATGCTGGATGACGGTATTTTTCAGAGTGAATGCATACCTTGTTGGTAAGGAGTTTTCCGATGGCGATTCGGACGACGGGGCCGAGTGGACAATGCGATAACGAGCCGGGGGCTGCCGAGGCGGCGCTGCCCGAGCTGCTGGCGCCTGCCGGCGGACTCGATCAGATGCTCGCGGCGATTGCGGCGGGCGCCGATGCCATCTATGCGGGCCTGGGCGGGTTTAACGCCCGCGTGAGCGCACACGGCTTTACCGACGACGAGTTCGCCCGCGGCTGCGTCGTGGCGCATGCGCACGGCGTGCGTGTATACGTGACCCTCAACGTGTTTGTGTTCGACGACGAGTTGGCCGACGCGGTGGCGTTGGGGGTCCATGCGTTGGGGCTGGGTGCCGATGCCCTGATTGTTGCCGACGCCGGATTGGTATGCGCGTTGCGCGCGGCGATTCCCGGGGTCGAGATTCACCTGTCCACGCAGGCGGGCGTTCATAGCGAAGGCGCCGTGCGCCTGGCTGCCGACGAGCTCGGGGTCGAGCGCGTGACGACCGCCCGCGAGCTGGCGGTCGACGAGATTGCCGCCCTGTGTGTTACCGGCGTGCCTATCGAGGTATTCTGCCATGGCGCGATTTGCATTGGATATTCGGGCGCCTGCGAGTTTTCGGCTCTGCGCCGTGGACGATCGGCGATGCGCGGCGACTGTACGCAGCCGTGTCGCTTGGCGTACGACCTGGTGGACGAGGCGGGGGAGAGCGTCGTTTCCGTGGAGGGCGATCGTCTGCTGTGCCCGCGCGACTATCTGGGCATTGCGCACCTGCCCGAGCTTGTTGGGGCCGGGGTGGCGTCGCTCAAGATCGAGGGGCGCATGAAAAACCCCGACTACGTGTTCAACGTGGTGCGGGTGTGGCGTCGTGCACTCGATATGCTGCGCGATGGCGCGTGGGATGCCGCTGCCGTGTCGGCGCTCGAGCGCGAGCTGGGCAGGTCGTTCAACCGCGGGTTTGCCGATGCGTATCTGCGGGGGCGATCGGGTGCTGAGCTCATGAGCTTTGAGCGTGCGATTAACCAGGGCGTGCGCGTGGGCCACTTGGTGACGGTGGGTCACGAAGAGGTGACCGTCGAACTCGATGCCGCCGTGGCCGCGGGCGACACGCTCGAGATCCGGTTCTATCCGGGTGCCGATGCACGCCCCGATGTGCCCAAGCGCTGGCCCCAGGTGCCCTGCCCGGTGGATGCAGCGGCGGGGGAGCGCGTTGTCGTGCACTGCAAGCGCAAGGTGGATGCGGGATGCGAGGTGTACCTGATTCGCAGCGCCGGCGTGTTGGAGCAGACGGCGACGGCGCTGGGGCACATGCGGGTCGAGGCGGACGCGGTCGTACCCGTTGCACGAGCCGTTGAGATACTGCCCTTTGAGGCCGCCATGACTGTTGGCGACGTGCCCGAGGCGGCGTTGACGGAGCCGACGGAAAAGGGGGCTTCCGATCGCATGGTCTTTGCCTGGCGGCTGATGGATGCCGACCCGCGCGGAGAACTCGATTTGTCCGACGCCGTTGTGATGCTTGACGAGGTCTGTCGTGCAGCCGATGCCTCGCGTACCCGCTCGCTTATGCGGCGTGCCGGGCGCGTCGTCTGTCGTAATCTGGGACAGGTGGCGATGGCGCGTGAGCTGGGCGTGGCGTTTGACGTTGCGGCACCGGTGTTTTGCGCAAACCGGGTTACGCTTGCCTGGCTACGCGGGCTCGGCGCGGGCTGTGTGTATGTGCCTGCCGAGCTTGTCGCCCACGACGCGGAGCGTGTTGCCGAGCTTTCCGCTTGCCCCGGTGTCTTGGGGCCTGTCGATGCCGGCCGTTCCGAGCTCATGGTGTGCGAGCACTGCTTGCTGACTGCCGAGGGCGCCTGCGCCACGGATGCGACGGGGCAGGTCCGTTGCCGTGACTGCTCGCGCCGTCAGCAGGGGCGCTTTTTGGTCGAACGTGACGGCACGCGTTTGCCGGTCGTTATCGACGCGTGCGGCAGGACGAGGATTTTCCTGTCGTAGGTGTTCGGCCGCGCCGTTTTGGTTATTATGAGTGGGTTTATGAACTTCGAGCACCGCCGTATCCGGTGAGGGTGCTATAGCAAAAGGAGGATACCCAATGCTGTCTGTCGACGAGCAAATGCGTATCATCACCTCGGGCGCAGCGCAGATCGTCCCCGAGGCCGACCTTCGCAAGAAGCTTGAGAAGGGCGAGCCCCTCAACATCAAGCTCGGCGTCGATCCCACCAGCCCCGACCTGCACCTGGGCCATGCCGTGCCCCTGCGCAAGATGCGTCAGTTCCAGGACCTGGGCCACAACGTCACCCTCATCATCGGTAACGGCACCGCACTGATCGGCGATCCTTCGGGCAAGAACTCCACCCGCCCGCAGCTTTCGCGGGAGCAGATCGAGGCCAACGCCGAGACCTACGTGAGCCAGGCCATGAAGATCCTGGATCCCGAGAAGACCACCATCGTGCACAACGGCGACTGGATCTTGTCGATGGATCTGGCCGGCCTGTTGCAGGTGTGCTCCAAGTTCACCGTCGCCCGCATCCTCGAGCGCGATGACTTTACCAAGCGCTACCAGTCCCAGACGCCGATCGCCCTGCACGAGTTCCTGTACCCCGTGATGCAGGCCTTCGACTCCGTTCAGATTAAGGCCGACGTCGAGATGGGCGGCACCGACCAGCTCTTCAACCTGCTTGCCGGCCGCGAGCTTATGGAGAAGATGGGCATGGAGCCGCAGATCGCGCTCACCATGCCGCTGCTCGAGGGCACCGATGGCGTGCGCAAGATGTCCAAGTCCTATGGCAACTACATCGGCCTGACCGACGCTCCCAAGGATATGTTCGGCAAGACCATGTCTATCCCCGACGAGATGATCGGCAAGTACTATCGTCTGGCCAGCTCGCTCACCCCGGCCGAGGTCGACAAGATCGACGCCGCCCTGGCCGACGGTTCTGCCGACCCCTACGAGCTCAAGCGCGCTCTGGGCCGCGACCTGTGCGACACCTACCACGGCGCCGGCGCCGGCGACGAGGCTCAGGCCGAGTTCGACCGCGTGTTCAAGGAGGGCCAGCTTGCGGACTTCCCCGAGAAGCATGTCGAGCTGACCGTCAACGACGAGGGCCAGATCTACCTCGCAGGCCTGCTTAAGGACCTGGGCCTTTCGGCGAGCGCCGGCCAGGCCCGCCGCGATATCGACGGCGGCGGCGTCAAGATCAACGGCGAGGCCGTGGCTCCCAAGAGCTACAACATCGACCCCAGTGCCCTCAAGCTGGGCGACACCCTTTCCGTGGGCAAGCGCAAGGGCTTCAAGCTTATTTAGTTACGCGGTTTTACCAAACCGCGTAACCGGTCGATGCTGCGCGGGCCACATTTGGACAATCTGACGTTCAACTTCAAGGGCGCGACCAGAAGGTCGGCGCCCTTTCGTTTCACGTCACCTTGTCTCAAATGCGGCCCGCTCGCTGGCACTGCCAAAACGTCGGCGTCGCCTTGGTCGCAAGTAGTCATTGGGGACGTTCTTGAATGACTAGTCGTTTAAGAACGTCCCCAACGACTATTGGTGCTCAGCGGCAGTCCCCATTGCGCCCAGCGGCGTGCGCCGCTAAGTGGATAGGCGTTAGCGGGACCTTCTTTTGGGCATACAATTGCTATTGGCTTGCTGCGGTGAAGGCTCGTCCGCTCCGCAGCTTTTTTCTACAGTAGAAGGAGTATGTATGTCCGTTGAGGTCATGAGGTCTGTGATCGAGGCCGCCGAGGGTCGCGTGCCCGTCGACACGCTGTTTGCCAATGCGCAGATTGTCGATGTATATGGCCAGCGCGTGGCGCCCGGTAGCGTTGCCGTCAAGGATGGTGTGATCGTCGGCGTGCTCTACGACGGTCGCGACGATGCCGCCGGCACCTACGAGGCGACCGAGGTCATTGACTGCCAGGGCCGCTATCTTGCCCCCGGCTTTATCGACGGACATCTGCATATCGAGTCCTCGAACATCCGTCCCGCCGAGTATGCGCGCATGGCGGCGACGCGCGGCACCACCACTGCCATTGCCGACAGCCACGAGATCGCCAACGTTTCCGGCCTGGACGGCCTGCGCTTTATGATCGAGGACGGCCGCCGCGCACCCATTTCCATCAAGTACATGATGCCCTCGTGCGTGCCCGCGCTGCCCGATGAGCAGGCCGGCGCCGTCATTACCGCCGCCGATATGCAGGCGTTTTTTGCCGAGCATCCGAGCGATGTCTTTGGTCTGGGCGAGATGATGAACCTGCCGGGCGTCTTTATGGCCGATCCCGAGACCTGCGCCCGCATCGATGCTGCCAACCAGACGCCGTCCAAGCAAGTCGACGGCCATGCGCCACTCGTTGCCGGCAAGGATCTCAACGCCTATGCCGCGGCGGGTATTATCGCCGACCACGAGTCTACGATTTCCGAGGAGGCACTCGACAAGCTGTCCCGCGGCATGTATGTGATGCTGCGTGAGGGTACGTGCAGCCACGACCTGGCCAATTTGTCCCCGATGCTGCTGGAGAACCCTGCCCGCGCCCGCCGCTGCTGCTTTGCGACTGACGACCGCGCCCCTTCCGATGCACTTGCGACCGGCATGATCGACAATGCCTGCCGCGTGGCCATCGAGGCCGGTATCGACCCCGTGGTCGCTATCTCTATGGCGTCCCTCTCCACGGCCGAGGCGTTTGGCCTGGATCACGGCTGCCGCGACCCGCACGAGCTACGTGGCGCCATCGCCCCGGGCAAGCGTGCCGACCTGCTGGTGCTCAACGACCTGACGTTTGCCACGGCTCCGCATCGCGTATATGCCGCTGGTGCTCTGGTGGCGCAGGACGGCACCTTTGTGGGCGAGATCGCGCCCGAGATGGCCGAGGTTGCGGCCCTTGCCGATGAGCTGCGCGCCTCCGTTAAGCTGCCGAAGCTTTCGCTCGACGTGTTCGACTATGCCTTTAAGCCGGGCGAGGCCGTGATCGACGTGGTGCCGGGTAAGGCCATCACGGGTATGGCCCGCCCTGAGAGCGCCGAGGACTTGCGCCGCATTATGCTGATTGAGCGTCATGGCCGCGGCGTGTCACTGCAGGCTGAGGGCACCGACGGTGACGGCCCCGCGGGTCTGGGTCTGGTCGGCAAGCATATCGGCCGTGGTTGGGTGCGCGGCTTTACCATCACGGACGGTGCCATCGCCTCGACGATTGGCCACGACTCGCACAACGTATGTGTCGTGGGCGATAACGCTGCCGATATGATGGCGGCTGTTGAAGCCGTGGGACAGGGCGGCCACGTGCTGGTGCGCAACGGCGAGGTCGTGGCGCGTATTCCGCTGGCGCTCGGCGGCCTGATGAGCGAGGGCACGGCCGAGGATGTCGCCGCGCAGCACGACGACTTTATGGTCAAGGCGCGCGCCATGGGTATTGAGCCGCCGCTCGATCCCATCATGGGCATCATCTTCCTGCCCCTGCCGGTGATCCCGATGCTCCGCATCCGCCCCGAGGGCATGTTCGACGTCACCACCTTCACCTACGCCGACTAGTCATCGGGGACGTTCTTAAACGACTAGTCGCCTGCGACGCTCTTTGGCGTGTCGCCTGACGCTGCGACCGTGGGACCTCTGGCGCGCGTGAGCTATTTGCTAGGTCCTTGTAACGTTTATGTCTGCGGGGTCTTATTCGTGCTCCCTTTGGGTACGGTGGGTTCGGATAGATGCCCGATTCCAACAAGCCCGAAGGGAGCTTTTCTATGTTTAAACTGATTGCATCCGATATGGACGGCACGTTGCTTGACGAAAACAGCCAGGTGCCTCCCGAGACCTACGAACTGATTTTGGCCCTACGCGAGCATGGCGTGCATTTTGCCGTATCGTCAGGCCGCCGCTACGATCGCCTGTGCGAGTTCTTTGCACCCGTTCGCGACAAGATGGACTTTGTCGCCGCCAACGGCGCCCAGGTCTACGCCGACGGCAAAATGGTAGACCGCGAGGTGTATTCGCACCTGGCGGTTCGCAAGCTCGCCCAGGCCGTCGCGACGTTTCCCAATCTGCATCTTGCGCTCTTTGACCGAACCAAGTCCTTTTTGCTCGATGACGAGAGCAAGTTCGTGCGCGAGGTCGATAAGGACCTTCCCAATGCCGAGCGCATTTGGGAGCTGCCCGATCCCAGCGTAAATATCATCAAAGCGAGTGTCTTTTGCGACGACGGTGCCGTTATGGACAGTGCGTACGTGCTGCAGCGCGAACTCGGTCAGCTCTTTACCTTTGCGCCTTCGGGTAACGCATGGATCGATGCCATGCAGCCCGGTGTGTCGAAGGCTTCGGGCATCGAGCAGCTCGCGGAGCATTATGGCATTGGACGCGATGAGGTCATGGCGTTTGGCGACTCGATGAACGACTACGAGATCATTCGCTTTGTCGGCACGGGTTGCGCGATGGAAAACGCGCGTCCTGCGCTCAAGGCAGTCGCCGATCGCGTGGTGGGGTGCAACCGCGACCACGCTGTCCAGCAAGAACTCCGCCACGTTCTGGAGAGCCTCGCCTAATCCGGCAGATGGGGACGTTCCCGTTCTGCCGGCGGCCGGGGACAGTCCTTGCAGCTTTGTCGCGAAGAGTGTCCCCAACGACTACTGTGACTGGGGCAGCTAATTTGGGACGGGGCTATTTTAGCTGCCCCACACAAGCGGGCAGCTAAAATAGCCCCGTCCCAAATTAGCTGCCCTGCCGGGCTGCTGCTGCTAGGCGAGGGCGGCCATGATGGTGCGGGCGACGCCGTCGTGGTCGTTGTCGAACTCGGTGATGGCGTCGGCTGCTTCGCGGTCCTCGGGCTCGGCGTTGATCATGGCCGTGCCGTGGCCCGCTGCCTGCAGCATGGGGATGTCGTTGATGTTGTCGCCGAAGGCCCAGGCGTCGGCGAGACGCTCGCCCAGGTGCTCGCATAGCCACGTGAGGGCTGTTCCCTTGGTGGCGCCCTCGCCCATGACCTCGATATTCATGGCGTACGAACGCGTGACCTCAATCCCGCCGAGCGTGTCGAGCTCCGCCGCGATGGCGTCGCGATCGGCCGGGTCGTGCCAGTACATGGCGATGCGCTCAAGCGTCTCGACCTCGTCGATCTTGCTGTCGATATCCATGTCGATCGGTGTTCGTGTGCGCTTGAGCGAAGCCGCGATGTGGGGGTCGCCGCCGCAGAATTCGTCCAGGCGCGTGTAGAGTGAGCGGGGGAGGAAGCACTGCCCGTCCGCGAAGATATCGAAGGTCACATCGTGGCCGGCGGCAATGCTATGGATGCGATGGGCGATGCCGCGATCGAGTGGACGGCTCAAAATGCGCGTAGCACGCGAGGCATCGGTGGGCACGTCGTCGTCGAGCTGCCAGACGCTGGCACCGTTGGCGCAGACCGCGTAGTGTACGGCGGGGTGGGCGAGGATGGATTCAAAGACGCCCGACAGCGGGCGCCCCGTGCAGGGCACAAACTCAATACCGCGGCGCGCAAGCTCGTCGAGCATCGCCCAGGTGGCGTCGCTCGTCTGCTTATCACTCGTCAGCAGCGTTCCATCCATATCGGAAAACACAATCATTCGATGCAGCCCTTTCTACTGGCATAAAAAGCGTGGCCGAGGGCGGTGATGCCCTGGCCACGCTCGGGTTCTATTACGGTTCACGCCCTAGCGATCGGCGAGCGGCTTGTACTCCAACGGCTCGATAACCGGGCGATACGCGGGACGGATGATGCGGTGCGCGCAGAAGAGCTCTTCCATGCGGTGCGCCGACCAGCCGGCCATGCGGGCGACGGCAAATAGCGGCGTAAAGAGCGTCTCGGGCACGCCGAGCATCTTGTAAATAAAGCCCGTGTACAGGTCGATGTTGGCGCAGATGGGCTTGGTCATGCCGTGGTCGCGCATCACTTGCGGGGCCAGGCGCTCGATGCGCTCGATGAGCGCGAACTCCTCGCCCAAGTCCTTCTTGGCGGCAAGCGTGCGCGCGTAACGGCGGCACACCTCGGCGCGCGGGTCGCTCAGCGTGTAGACGGCGTGGCCCATACCGTAGATGAGGCCGGTGCCGTCGAAAGCCTGCTTGTCGAGGATCTTGCCCAGGTAGGCCGCGACCTCGTCCTCGTTTTCCCAGTTGGAAACATGCGCGCGGATGTCCTCGTGCATGGACACGACTTTGGCGTTGGCGCCGCCGTGGCGCGGACCCTTGAGCGAGCCGATAGCCGCGGCGTAGGCAGAATACGGGTCGGTGGCCGAAGAGGACAGCACGCGGCAGGCGAATGTGGAGTTGTTGCCGCCGCCGTGCTCTGCATGCAGCATGAGCATCACGTCGAGCAGCATGGCTTCGTCGCGGTTGAATGCCATGCCGCCGCGCAACACCTGCAGGATGGTCTCGGCGGTGGAAAGGCCGGGTGTGGGGTGCGGCACATGAACCTCGGAGCCGCGGCGCTTGGCGACCGAGGCCATATGCGCGAAGGCGGCGATGCGGGGGAGACGGGAGAGCATGGAAATGGCGACGTCGATTTCGTGCTCGGGCGCAATGACGTCGGGTTCGGCGTCGAAGGCGTAGAGCAGCAACACGGCGCGCTGAAGCACATTCATGATGCTCGACGACACCGTGGTCATGGGGAACTCTTTGACGTACTCGTCGCTCAGATGCCTAAAAGCGCCCAGACGTTCACAAAAGCCGTCGAGCTCTTCCTTGTTGGGCAGCGAGCCCGTGATGAGCAGGTAGGCGACCTCTTCGTAGCCATAGCGATTCTCGGCCTGCGCGTTGTTGACCAGGTCCTCGATGTTGTAGCCGCGCAGCGTGAGCTTGCCCTGGTCGGGCACGACCTTGCCGTCGATCTTGTTGTAGCCGTGCACGTCCGAGATACGGGTAAGGCCCGCGACCACACCCGAGCCGTCGGCGTTGCGCAGGCCGCGCTTGACGTTATGCTCGACGAACAGACCCTCGTCATACGGATCAGTCGGCAGGCCGTGGTAGAGGTTTTCGCTTTCGGGCGAAATCTGGCGGCTCGCCTCATAATCCAAGACCAGGCGGCTCAGATGGTCATCGAAGCGGTAGTAGATTTTCTTGGCGTCGTAAGCCATGCGCGCTCCTCTCGGGGTCGTGTGGGGGCGGCGTGCTTGGGTGCAGATGCGCCAGCCTGTTCCCGCACGACCTGTTCGCTACAGGCGGTACATAAAGTTAAAGACATCCTCGCGCTGGATGGACACGTTGACGCCCGAAAGCTCGCCGGCCTCGGCAAGCGCCTTCTGGAGTTCGGCGAAGTCGAGCTTGGACTCGGCGGTGTCGGCCAGCATGGTCATGGTGAAGATGTCCTCGATAATGGACTGCGTAATGTCGCGGATGTCGACGTTGGCCTCGCCCAGAACACGGGTGACGCCGGCGACGATGCCGGGGCGGTTCTTGCCAAGGACGGTGATGACGATACGGGAGGACGAGATCTCGGCCATGGGAAACCCTTTCGCGTGGTTGCGGCGCGCGGGGCGCTCCGCTGCGGTACAGTGTTCATCATTGTACCTGTCTGGCGCCAAAAGGGGTGTGCTTGCTGCGGCGTTACACGTCTGCAACATGAGCGTAAGGGGGAAGGCCGTACGGGGAAGAGCCGTCTGGCGCGTGTCCGGCTCGTGTTGGGTTGATTTCCGATCTCAGCCGAACATATTGAGCGGACAGGCCGTTCCCGCAGTCAGCCGAACGCCTCCGACGGCTGATTCCGAACTGGAAGCGGGCGGCGCCCCTATCGGACCACCGTGACCTCAGTTGGGATGGGCCCAGCACTGCCGCGTACTCGGTGAGCTAGAGCCAACTGTTCGTCTTCACGTCGCGTATGGCGATATTTCGGTCGTCCGGCTCGGTGATGCCGTAGCCGAACGCCTGGAGCGTCTCGATGGACTCCTGGATCCTCTGTTGGAACATGGGACCCGGATCGACCCTCGGCCCGAGGTGCCCGCGCCAAAGGCACGGCGTGGCGCGCAGCATGTTATGGATTTTGGAGATGGGCTCGATGTCGGCGTAGACGTTGAGCGTCGCCATGGCGTCCTTGTGGCCGAGGATCGATTGGAGCGCCTTGATATCGCCGCCTTGGCGGATCCACTGCGTTGCGAACGTGTGGCGAAGGCCGTGGAACGTGCTCAGCTCGTCGTTGGTGCCCATGAGGCCGTTGGTCTCCGAGAACGTCTTGAACGCCCTGCGGATATAGCTTGTCGTCGCGAAGGTCGCGCCCGGCTCCGACAGGATGCAGCAGTCCCCGATCTCGACCGCCCCGGTAAGGCCGCGCAAGCGCAGCTTTCCGCAGTCGATCTCGTGGGTCTCCTTCAGGAAGGGGAGTAGGCCGACCGGGTCGATGGGGATACCCCTGGCGTCATGGGTCTTGGTGTCCTTGATGAACGAACCCATTCCCTTCGCGTACGCCACCGAGTGTCTGATCGAGATCAGGCCCGTCTCGAAATCCACATCGCACCACCGAAGGCCGCAGACCTCGCCGATTCGCATCCCCGTGTGCAGGGCGAGTACGACCGCCCTCTAATCCTCGGCGGACCAATCGAGTCCGAACTCCTTTCGGGCATCCTCTTCGCTCATGACTTCGAGAAGGTCTCCGGGTTGGCAACGAAGGGCGAGGCATAGCTGCTCGAGTGTGTTGAAGCGAATGCCGCGAATATGCCCTTTTTTAATACGGGACAGGTTCACGGGCGTGGTTCCAATCCTTTCGGCAAGTTCGTTCGAGGAAATCTTTCGCTCTGCCATGATCTTGTCGAGGCGAACAATTACGGGCATGGCGTTTCCTTACGCAATCTCGTCGGAGTCGAGGTACAGCTCTCGGGCGTACAAGAAGAGCTGGGAAAGCATGAACAGGACGATGCCGAGAACCAGAGAGGTCCAATCGAATGATGAAGCGATCTCTTGGGCGCCGACGGCCCCCTCGCCGCCAAACATCGAAACGGAGGTTTTGAGTGAGCCGGCGTAGAGGCTGGTGGCAGCTTGAACAACGAAGAGAATGCCGAGTACCTTCAAGCATGTCGCAGACCCTTTCTTGAAGGGGTCTCCGCTCTTGATCGTCCACACGAGAACGGCGCTGAGGATGGTCGTAGCGATACCGATGACGGCAGGGACCAATGTCGAGATCGCAAGGGCTGGATACGCGGGGGAGTCTGCAATTACAGGGTTGTCGAGCACTTCGATTGCTGGCTTTAAGGAGAACGCCACTTGTGCGATGGCGGTGGCGCAAAGGGTCGCAGAGGCTATCGCACATGCGATGCGGAAGGAATGAAGCCGGGGAGTGCGATTGTCGGAACTCATAATAACCTCCGAAGAATTTAAAAAACTCAGGTTACTTTTTAACAGTTTATGTTAAATTGACTTTGCCGGCAAGTAATAAGGGCCGAGCATTTTGTTCGGCCCCTCTGTTCCGACTGGATGAGGTTAAGGTTGGCGATGAATATGCTCAAAATCTCGAAGGCGATCTTTAGGTCGCTTCTCTCCTCCAGGTCGCTCTGTGTTGTCGTTGTTGCGTTGATGGTTCTTTGTGCTCTGCCCGTCTTCAGGAGCGCGGCTGGCATCGACGGACGGGTCGAATACCTCGAGTCGGGAATAACCCGTGTTGAGCAGGAATTGTCAGCATCCTATGCGGATGCGCTTGTGAATGCGGGGGAGGACGGTGTCTATACCTCTTCATCAAGCATGCCCGCGCTTCTGTACCCTCTTGCCGCGGGACGTCTTATCTTGGCACCGCTCTCTCCCCTACTTCCGTTTCTGCAGATCTCGGATGGAGAGTACACCTATTATGACGGATCGAAGGAGTACTTGCTATGGGTCGCAACGGCCGTTGCCGTCTCGTTCCTTGCCACGCGTCTTAACAAACGTGAAAAGCTCATCATCCAGGCACCGATGGGCGAGCTGGGTAGACTTGTTGCATCGAGCGTATGGGCGAGTGTTTTTGCAATGCTTGCCGTCCTCGCCATCAATCTTCCAGGGATAATCGCCGCGCTTGTGAAGAATGGCCCGGGCTCGCCGTTCTATCCGATAGGCTACATTCAATATGCGACTCCGGTTATCAAACCGGCTTGGCTGGTGTTCGCGCAGACGGCCATCTTGCAATTCTTGGTGGCAGCGTTCATCTCGCTTGTCGTTCACCTTGCCGTGAAGATTGCCAATAACCCTACGCTTGGAATCGTGTTCGTATGTGCCCTGATGGGGGTGACGATGGTTCCCGGGTATTACGGAAGATCCATCGCTTTACGTGAGTTCGCCCTGTTGAATCCCCTTACGTATGCGAACACTGAGTTGGCCGTCGGCGCCTATAGCCCGTACCCGACAACGCAGATAGTGAATCTGCCTGGACTTTGCTTCGAGCGTGGCGCGATTGCCCTCGTATGCGCAATCGGGATCGAGGTGCTGGCAATTAGCCTGCTTTGCGTTGCTGGAAAGAGCGGCTGCGCGTGCCCGATATCCCCGATTTGTCTTGAGAGAGGTTCCTTCACTGCATCGAGAACGGCAACTCGTTCGAGCGCTTGTGCCTCCGCCGTTGCATACGTAAGAACGATGGGGAAACTGCTCCTGCGTTCTCCTACCCTCGCCGTATGCGCGATTGCAATGTCGACGACGATGCTGGCCCCGGCTCTGGTCGAGATGTTTCCTGACGCTGATAACGTTTCCGCTGTTCGGTATAGGGATGGGGAGCTCCGTTCAGTAGATCGGTATCTAGAGCAGAACGCTGCGAATATGGACGTCGAGGGCAAAGCGGCCCTGGAAGACATGCGGGATGCTCTTTCGGGTTTCGTGTACGCGCCTATGCCTGCGGAGGGGTTTCGAAGCCTTGCGACGTACGAGCGCGCTCGAGGTGAGCTGGGCACGGCAGATGCGACTCTCCTGCAATCGATCGGAATCGAGCCGGAGACTCCTTCTCGTGCGGAGGCGCGCGCCCTTCTGCTTGAGTCGATCGCGAGCTTGCCGGACCCCAAGGTTTACGAGTTAAGCACGAAGATGCCCCCATTAATCCTCCTTTCGTATCTCCAGGCAGCGCTTCCCTCCTTATTTTTGCTGTTGCCCGTGGTTGTCACATCGCTCGCGTGCACCCACCTGCAGTGTCGTCCCCTTCTGGTTCTCCAGATCCCCGCAACAGCGCATGTGCGTTTTCTGACGGCTGTTGCGCTGGCTCTCCTGCTTGGCTTGGTGCTGCTTTTGGTGTCGATGGTTCCCGCTGTCGTTGTGTCCGTGATTAAGAACGGTGCGGATGGATCGGAGTATCCCGTCGCCCGTCGCTCTCATTCGGGCGGGAGCTTCGACAACGTCCATGGTGGGGGAGGCGGTGTTGTGCAGTATTCCGTTGCTGGTCATGGCATACGGCGTGATTTCCGTCGTCGCTGCGTTGACAGCAGCGATTAGCCGCAACCCCGTTGTCACCGGAATGGTTTGCGCGGTTCTCTTGGTGTTGGGTTCGTTGAGCGCTCATGTTGAAAGCGTGGGCATGGGCGTCGCGCTGCTGGCTCCATTCGCCTCGTTTGATCCCGCTTCCCAGGTGGGGACGATTGGGTTCCTTGGGCGAGGGACGAACGCGATGCCTTTTGGAGAGGTCGTCGGCGCATCGGGCGCTCTGCTGGTGGTCTTGGGCGCCGTATCTCCGTTGATGGTGCGCCTGAGTGTTCCAAAGATCGAAAGGGGATGATCTCGATGATTGACCTTCAAACGCTGACGATCTCTTATGGAAAGAAGGTGCTCGTAGATTCGGTGAACGCTGAGTTTGCCCCGGGTACGGTCTACGGTCTCGTCGCTCCGAACGGGCATGGAAAGACGACGTTGCTGCGTGCGATGGCAGGTTTGCCGGGTCCTCGCGTGGACGGGAGCATCGTTCTGGATGAGGTGCAGGGTACGGGTGCGAGAGAGGTCCGTTCTATGATCTTCTATGCACCTGGTGAGGGGACGCTGCTGTATCCCGGATTGCGTGCGGAAGATCACCTCAAGATGGTTTGCGATATGTGGCCGCATGCTCGCGATATCGAAGAGATAGTGGAACAAACGCAGATAGGCGAGTTCGCGAAGATGAGGATCCGCACTCTGAGCCAGGGCATGAAGCAGCAGCTTACCCTGGCGATTGCGTATGCGACGGGCGCGCGGTACCTTCTATTAGATGAGCCCATGAACGCGCTCGACCCCAGCAGGGTGGACTTGCATTCCGAGATTCTCAGGAAGCTGGCCGATTCTGGTACGTGCATCATCATGTCATCCCACATCTTGGATTCGGTCGATAGGCTGTGCGATGAGATTCTGTTTTTGAAGGATGGGAGGCTCATTAGAAGCATTCCGCAAGATGATGCTGCGCCGAAGTCTCCTGGATCCCATTTCGCAAAGCCTGCCGGACGCGCCGAGGGTGCGCTAAGCACGTATCGGCGACTCTACGAAAAGGGCGGGTAGAAATGCAAGTTAAAAATCTATGCGGTCAATATAATACCGTTGAACCCGCATATCGATACCGCTCAGCCATTCGCCTCGCCCCCATCGCACGCATCTTCATTCGGTCTGTCATTATTAATCTAACGATGCTGTGAGAAATGTAGGTGCTTCTAAATGTACTGTCGACTTCTTCTCAAACTAATCCTAAGAGACAG